>CACYFF010000001.1 GCA_902773665.1 uncultured Eubacteriales bacterium
ATTAGGATCCGATGTAAAATCAACTGTAGTATGTCTTATACCTTCTCCTACTTCGTTAGTAGAATCGATACCATTTTTGTATTCATTCACCCGTTTTTCATTAATATCAAAACCGATTACCTGAATATGTTTTGCAAACTCTACGGCAATGGGCATACCAACATATCCCAAGCCAACAAGCGCCAGCTTCTCTTTTCCTGAAATTAAATCTGTGTAAATACTATTGAATACCATATCTTTACTCCGCTATTTGCAGATCGCATTTTGCAATTTGCCTACAACTTCTGATACATCTTCCTTTGTTAAATAGGGATGCATAGGCAAACTAAGGACCGTAGCACAGAGTTTCTCTGTAACGGGACAATCAGCATTTGCACTATCAGTGTTCTCAAATGCGCCTTGCTGATGCATAGGTTTTATGTAATAGATCATGGTCGGAATGTCTTGTGATTTTAGCTCTTCCTGAACAGAAGCACGATTTACGGTCTCCGGCAGTTGCACAGTATATTGTGCCCAAGAAGAGATGAATCCATCTGGAACATAAGGAAGAGTAAGCCCACATTCTTTTAAACCCTTGGTGTACCATGCTGCAACCTGGTTTACATCCGCCAATTCATATTCTTTAAACGCCTTTAACTTTGCAAGAAGAACTGCCGCCTGCAGTGTGTCCAAGCGGCTGTTCATTCCGAGACGGATATTGTTATATTTATCGTTACCGGATTTACCATGTACACAGATACTCCTTAGATGAGCCGCCCATTCATCGTTATCCGTAAAGATGGCACCACCATCTCCATAACACCCCAATGGTTTCGCAGGGAAAAAAGAAGTAGTGCTGATATCGCCGAAACTGCAGGCGACTTTTCCTCGGATGCTGCCGCCAAATCCCTGTGCTGCATCCTCTAAAAGCAATAGATCATATTTTTTGCATATATCCTGAATCGCTTCGTAATCTGCGGGAAGCCCAAACAGATCCACAGCAATCACAACTTTTGGAATGTATTTGCCCTCTGATTTAACCTTTATGACTGCCGATTCAAGTTTCTCCGGATCCATATTGTATGTACGCGGATCCACATCAACGAAAACCGGTGTTGCGCCTTCAAATGCAGGACATTCACCACTAGAGAAAAAAGTGAAATCCGGAACAAAGACAGCATCTCCAGGGCCAACATCCCAAGTCATAAGAGCCAAAGTAATAGCATCTGTACCATTTGCACAAGTCACACAGTGCTTTGTACCTACATAATTCGCCAACTGCTTTTCCAGTTCTTTTACCTGCGGGCCGGAAATAAATTTTGCAGAGTTTATGACTTCTGCAATACCTGCATCCATATCATTTTTAATAGCTTTATACTGTGCCTTCAAATCTCTGAATTCCATTAGTCTACTCCTTGTTAAAACGTCCGGAAAAATCTGTTGAAGCAACATTTTTAAGCGGTAGTTTTACAGGCATGCCAGTCGCAGCAGACTGGTATATTGCAAGGATCATTTCTACTGCATTCCGACCTGCAATAGCATCAACATATGGTTTTCTGCCAGTGCGGATTGCGTCAATTACATCCGCATAGAGGCTAGTATGTCCATTCCCATATACATTGCTTGTTGCTTCTTGAAGGCCTTTGTTCTTCTGGTCTTCTTCATCTTCATCAGCAAAGTCCCAAACGTCAATATTATTGGTTGAAGTACCTCCAATTTTTACGGTCCCTTTTTCACCAAACAAATAAAGAGTTTCCTCTAAATTCTTCGGATAGACATTCACTGTCCCTTCAATTGTCCCGATGGCACCATTTTTAAACTTTACGACAGCCATTCCAACATCTTCAGCTTCTATATAATCGTGGAATTGTTGTTTGGTGATGCCATAAACCTCTTCTACTTCATCACCCATCATCCAGCGAAGAAGATCGATACCATGGATACATTGATTAAACAAACATCCACCATCTGATGCCCATTTCCCTCTCCAAGCAGCTTGATCATAATATTCTTTTCCTCGATTCCAGCGAACATTGATTGATCCGTGAGAAATGCGCCCAAAACGTCCAGCATCTAAAGCTCGGCGCATTTCCTGAATCGCAATATTGAAACGATTTTGATGGCATACTGAAACTATTACACCTTTTTCCTCGCTTCTACGAATCACTTCTTCTGCATCGACCATAGACATTGTCATGGGCTTTTCGACAATTACATTTATGCCATGATCTATACAATAAAGTGTAATCTCAGCATGGACACCGCTATCTGTCGCAATAGCAACTAGTTGCAATTCAGGGTGATCTGCAATCATCTCTCTATAGTCTGTATAGCGTAAAATAGATGCATCTTTTTCTAATCCATGTTTAGTCAATAGATTTTCCATTGACTCCGGTAGCAGATCGCATACGGCAATGAGATTCAGATCAGCCTCATTATTTAATACTGCCTTTATGTGGTTTGTTGCAATGCGGCCACAACCAATCAATGCGAATTTCATTATAGACACCCCTTGGAACTTATACACTTTCTATAACATCTAATAGTTTTTGAGTTAAAACTTTAAAATCAAATTGCTCTGCACCTAACCTTGCAGCATCGCAATATGTCCTTTCTTCATCTTCGCTCATATTGCATGCCCGTTCAATTGCGTTGGCGATATCATTCGCAGAGCTTCCATCGGATTCAAAACCAGCATTACAATCCAAAATAGGATTATATGGACTATGGAAGTCAACTAAAACAGGGCGTCCAGCAGCTAAATAATCAAATAATTTATTTGGACTTAACCCAAATCGCAAAATAGGAGAATTATCTCCATGAGCGATATTTAAATCTGCACAACTCGTTATGTAAGGAATATATTTCTTTTCAACGATGCCTTTAAAGACTACATTTCCAATATGCTCGCTAACAACCCTATCTTTCAGTTGCGCTAATTCGTCACCAGAACCCCAAATAAGCAACCTGATTCTAGAATCATTAATCAATTTCGCTGCATCAAGTAGAGTGCCTAAGTGGTTGACTCTCCGTATTGATCCGGCATATATCACCTTGTAGATGTCTGGATTCCGAAGATCCTCATCATCAATCACGTATTTTCTTTTATTAAAATCGAATTCGCTTAAATCAATACCATTATTTATATAATATACCTTCGATCTTGGAATACTCGTTTCCCAGCCTTGCTCTAGAATATAATCATATGCACCAGCCATTGTAAAAACAATAGCGTCAGATTTAATATAAATACGCTTTTCGATTTGGCGAAGGATTTTTACAATTGGATTAGATGGTTTTGCGGCACCATAAGAAACCAATGTTTCCGGCCAGAGATCTGCAATTTCTGCAACAACTTTTATTCCATGCTTTTTTGCATATCGAACACCCTGATAACAGGATAAAGGATCAAAAGAGGTGGCTACAATAGCGTCCGGTTTATCTAAGGAATTGCAAATCCGAGGAAGTTTAATCGCAAATTCTAATATGTTAATGACACGATCTATCCCATTACCTTTATAATGCCGACACTTAATAAACACGTATGGGATTCCATCTATAATCTCTCTCTTAACCCGAGACCCGTCATTAATCATATCCAAGTCTGAGTTATGCACCGTACTTGCAGCAATAATGGTAACCTCATGGCCCATTTTAATTAAGTTTTTTGCGAACAAAGAGGGTCTAGCTAGCGGATAATACTGTGGAGGAACAGCATAATGATTAATTAACCATATCTTCATAATTCGATGCCTTTTAATATTTGCTTAGCCTTACCTTGCAACTCTTCATACTTTTCCTTGTTGATTTGCCCTTTTGCTAATAGTGCATCACCGTAGTCCATCGTAACGTCGATTTCTTGGTTGGAAATTGTAATGTCAGATCGGACAAAGACCTTTTTGAACGTTAACCAAACAAGCTTTACATCTTCGCAGAAGGTAATGTGTTGAATGTATTTCAGATCCCAATCAATTTTTTCTTCCCAAGTAATAGCATTTCGCCCCATCACTTGCGCAAGACCTGAAAGGCCTGGTTTTGCAGTGTGCCGCATCCGTTGAGCAGAGGTCATAAACACCATATCACGAACCAGTTGTGGGCGGGGACCAATCACACTCATATCCCCTTTCAAAATATTAAAGGCTTCCGGCAATTCATCTAAACTAGTGGCGCGTAACGCTTTGCCGAATTTGCCCAGGCGCACTTCATCAGGAAGCAAATTACCGTTCGCATCTCGATCATCAGACATAGAGCGGAATTTATACATGTTAAAGATGCGTTCTTGACCTGTTTTGGGGTCAATTAAGCCTGGACGAGGTTGTTTAAATAGCACCGGGCTTCCCAATTTCGTGCGAACTAGTATAGCAATAATTGCATACAACCAACAAAACACGACGATGGCGAGCAATGCGCAAATGATGTCGAGGAGGCGTTTTATATACTTTTCATAGAAGCTGCGTTTACGCTGCGGGACTTTCTCTAAGGTCACTACTTAAAACACCTTTTTATAATCTCAACGATCCGATCTACCTGCTCCATCGTCATCTTGTTATCACTAGGCAGGCACAGACCTCTTGCAAAGATATCCGCTCCGATATCCACGGTCTTGCCTTGATCTATGTAGGCGTTAGATCTGCCACGGGCAACGCCCTGCTCCGTTACAAACACGTTGTTACGGTAGATAGGCTGCATGTGCATGGGTTTCCAGATCGGGCGACCTTCTGCATTAAAAGCAGCGATAGCTTCCAAGATCTCGGTCGGACAGCTCTTGCCTGGCTTACTCACATACAGCGCTTCTTTTTCGGAACGGACCTGTTGGCACATGGCTTCCGGATCGATAATAAGGCAGGAAAGCCAGTAGTTTGGCTCGCAATTTTCCGGAATAGGATTCATCTTTACAGGAAGACCCTTCAGACCTTCCTTATAACGCTCATAGATAGCCTTCTTCTGGCCAATATGCTCTTCCAGATAGGGCATCTGTCCGCGGATAATGCCGGCGACGATGTTGCTCATCCGATAGTTGTAGCCAAGTTCTTCGTGCTGATACCAAGCAGCATCTTCCCGGGCCTGCGTGGACCATTTGCGGGCTTTGTTGGCATCTTCCAGGCTGTTGGTAAGGACCATGCCGCCGCTGCTTCCGGTCACGATCTTGTTGCCGTTGAAGGAGATAATACTGTAGTCGCCGAACATACCAGTCTGTATGCCCTTGTAGGTTGCGCCGAAGGATTCCGCGGCATCTTCTACGATCAAAGCGCCATGAGCATCAGCGATCTTGCGGATCTCATAAATCTTCCCCGGAGTACCATACAGGTGGGCCAGAACGATCAGCTTAACATCTGGATAAATTGCGAAGGCCTTCTCCAGCGCTTCCGGAGACATGTTCCAGCTGTCTTCTTCCGTGTCAATAAAGACCGCCTCGCCGCCTTCATAGGCAACAGGATTGACGGTGGCATCGAAGGTCATGTCGGAGCAGAAGACCTTCTTGCCTTCCAGCACACCGTGATTGGCAGCGGAGGGACCATACAGGCGTTCACCGGCCAAGCGGATCACCAGATGTAGTGCTGCGGTGCCGCTGGCAAGCGCCACGGCATATTTGCGGCCGACCTTGGCGGCGCAAATCTTCTCCACCTCGTTGATGTTCGCGCCGACAGTGCTCACCCAGTTGGTACGGATGGCCTCGTCTACCCAATGCTGTTCGTCGCCGTGCATGGTGGGAGAGGAGAGCCAGATCTTATTCTCAAACGGTTCGATCCCTGCGAAGCGGGGATCTTTTAGGATGTCTTGTTTAATCATAGCTCCAAATATTGCAATTTCATTGAATGGTTTATATCCTAAACTTTTATAGTTTCAGATTCTCTCTAAACGCGTCGATTATTTTATTTCTGTTCTTTTGTTCTAATAACACGAATAATGTCAATCCTTGCTGATATATTGTATCGTACCATTTTTCTTTCTCATTATCGGACAACCGAGCAAACCCTTCTCTATAGCGTTTTGCATCTGCTGGGTCACAATTGTTATGACGCACGTTTAGGTTGTTTACCATTGAGAAAAAGTCATCAGTTGCATGCTTATTAATTCCATTTAGCTCTGTACGCTTTGGTTCTAACGCATCTGCAATCTGCTTAAGAATCTCACGCTTTCGTCCAATATTTCCCTTCAGTAAATAGTGATTGTACTCGATGATTATATTAGCCAATTCAGGTTGATTATCTACGACAGAAATGGCAACGATATCTTTCTTAATTATTTGAATCTCGTCTTTAACCCTTTCAACCGTATGACCAGTTTTTTCAATCGTAGCATTCATTGTTGCCAGAAGATCTTGAATTTGCTCTTCAATGTATGGGTCATTAGGCAAGCCTATTAGCAAGTTAAGGATCATCTCGCAATAAAGGAAAAACTTATTGATATCTATTGGATAAGCATAAATAAAATTTCTGGCAACAATATTATACCCAAATCCTAAATGCTCTCGGAGTTCCTTAAATGATGTGAAGCTACCCCGTTTTTCCCACTTGCGAAAGTGCTTTTCAATATATTCGTCAATTGTTATGCCATTGTGGTAATAGGATTTCCCGACTCGTTCTTTAACAACCATATCCTCCAGTTTGTTAAACTCAATTTGGAAATCTATTTCGTGTTCTAAGGCTTCGAAAAAATGCATATATCGAAAATACCCTTCTCTTAATTAGCAATTAGTTGTTGAACACCTTTTAAGAATACGTTGAAACTGGTGGATGTATTGTTAAGCAAATCCATATATGGACCAATCGTTTTTGCGCCTGCAATTTGTTCGTATTCGGGGACCAATTTCCGCAATTCCTGCTTTGGATTGCCAATTTTATCTGGATTACGGTACTTGCTTTTCAATGTCAATGGCGTTAGATCACGTCCGTACGCGCAAGAAACTGCATGCAAATCACCGAAATACCAAGATTCCAACTCTCTACATGCAATGCGAATTAGCACTTCTTTGTCACTATTCTTGCACATTGCTCTTAAATTCGCTTTTAAAGCGATGCAATCATTTGAGTCCTGATCATGTAAAACAACAAACTTCGTTTCAGGTGTATTCCAAGCCGTCAGTTTGCGTGGAATCGACTTTGCCAAATCCTGCTTTCCATCATGAGCAATCAACTGGTATGTTGTTCCAGATGGCAATATTTTAGGCAAAAGTATTTCTAATAGAAATTTTGCCGATCGCTCTTCAAGAAGAAAAACCAAATTCATAGAGTGTCTCCTTCGAGAAGCCCTTCACGCCATAAAGTGCCGGGTTTATCTCCAGCAAGATAAAGGCTTTTTGCAATAGGGTTATCGGATGCCTTCTCGATTGTAGTATATCCCCCTCTTTTGGTGAGAACATAGATTTCATCCAATTCCACTGCATTCAAGAAGTCTGGTGAATGTGTTGAAACAAAAACTTGTCCCTTTCGAGAATACTGGCGAAACTCTTCTGCTAATTCTGCTAACAATTCTGGATACAATTGATTCTCAGGTTCTTCGATGCAAAGCAAAACATGCTGTTCTGGGTCGTTCAGCAAAACAAGATATGTAAACATCTTTATTGTTCCGTCTGAAACAAATTTTGCAGAAAACGGATTTTTAAACTTCCCATCTTGGAACTTTAGAACAATATATCCATCTTCAGTAACCTTTGCTTGAACGTCTTGTACACCTGGCACACGCTCTCGCATTTTCTTTAAAATATCAGCAAATCGTTCCGGATAGTTATCGTGCAAATATTTAGTTACTGCAGCCAAGTTATCACCAACTTTTGATAACTGTTCACTAAATGTTACATCTTGACGATCTCGAGCATAATCGATTTTAAAGTCAGCCACATACCAATCTTCAATTAATTTTCGAAACTGGTTAACTGCGACAAAATCTTTAAATTGTCCCAGTCCCTTTATTGCAAGGATGTCAGCAGATTCTAGTTTTTGTGGTTTCCTCGTAGCAAGCTGCACATCTTCATAAGTCTTAAGTTCACCTTCTGCCGCTGTGCCTTCACCATTTGCAAAGTCAAGTATCTTCCACGGAGCACCATGTTGCCCTCTCCGCATACGAAGTACTTCGCTTCGAACATAAACCTGTCCTTTGCTATTTTGATCGATTGAAATTTCATAGGTGATTAATGGCTCATCATCGTTCGGGCGAAATTGGATTTTGAAACTAATATCCCCTTGAGCTTCCCTTGACCGAACTTCAGCAAATCCACCTCGTTTAGTAATAGCAATCTTCACATTACTAATTAAACAATCATGTAAAAAACCAAATACATCAAAAAAGGTAGATTTCCCTGAACCGTTTTTCCCGAGAAAAACTGCCATATTTGGAATATTGTTAACTTTGACAGATTTGAATACTTTATAGTTTTTTATTTCGAGCGACTCAATTTTCATGGTAGGACTATCTCCTTTTATTGCAGCAAAGCATCTTTCCTAAAAAACATCGTATTCTAAGGCACTAAATGACTATAAAGACTCAACTAGTCTCTTTGTGTTCATTTTATAATTCTCCACCCCTGGCTGATCGAAGGGATTCACGCCCAGCAGCATGGCGGAGATGGCCTCGGACAGTTCGAAGAAGTAGATCAGCTGGCCGATGTTGTATTCGTCAACCTGCTCCACGTTTACCACGATAACGGGGATTCCACCTTCGCTATGAGCTTTCACCACACCAGCTTCGGAGCAGCGGTTGATCTGCTCCAACATCTTGCCCGCAAAAGGTTCACCAACACAATCCGGGATAACAAAGTCCGCCTGGGCTCGTTTGTATTGGATCATCGTCTCGTAGAAGATCTGGTGGCCCTGCTGGAGGAACTGTCCAACCGCATGAAGATCTCTGGAGAAGCAGAGACAAGCGGGAAAAACACCTTTTCCGTCTTTGCCTTCCGTCTCGCCCACCAGCTGCTTTAACCACTCACCAAAGAAGCGGAGGTTGGTGCTGAAGTAGGTAAAGACCTCTATGTCTTTTCCTCCTTGCTGAAGCAGAATACGCGTACACGCATAATCCACGATGTGCTCCATGGAAAGCGACGCAGCGCCTTGCAAAAGCTGCCGGATGTTAAACCCTGCAACGGCAATGGGAAGCAAACCGACGATGCTCAACACCGAAAATCTGCCGCCGATGTTCTCCGGGATGTAATACGAGGAGAACCCATACTTCTCGATATCCTGCCGCAGCGGATTATCCTGCAACCCGGTGATTACATAGATCCTCTTCTTTGCCTCCTTTTCGCCGTACTTGGCGAACATCTCCTCCTTCAAGATGGAGTAGGCCAGCAGAGGCTCCAGGGTGGAACCGGACTTGGAGATGACGCACAGGCAAGTGGCCTGTTCCTTCATGGCTTCTACAACTTTATCCAGGTGGGCGCCAGTCATGTTGTAGCCGGCGAACATCACGTGGGGACGGCCGGGCTGGTCGCCGTTGAGCGCGTCGATGACGGCACGGGCCCCAAGGTAGGAGCCGCCGATTCCCACAACGATAAAGAGCCTGCATTTTCCGGCGATCTCATCGGCAGTCTGCTGGATCCGGTCCAGGATGTCACCCGCCATGTTCCAAGGCAGATCCACCCAGCCGGTGTTCTCCATCGTGCCCGAGAACAGCTGTTTTCTATAGGTTTCCGCCTGGTCCGTAAGGGCTTGGGAGATGGTGGTTTTTGCGTTGGATAGATCGATGTACATAAAGGGCATACCTCGTCATATTAATTCATATTATTTTACCATACTTCGGGTGGGAATGATATAATAACCGTGGCTATACGCCAAGGAGGAACAAAATGCTTTACGACGAACAAAACAGACCATATATTCCCTGGAACCTCATCCACGACTTTATGAAGGATGCCTTCGTGGCCTACGGACTCCCGGAGGATGACGCCGAGATCTGCACGGACGTGCTGATGGAATCCGACCGTCGCGGCATCGAGAGCCACGGCTGCAACCGGTTTAAGCCCATCTACATCGACCGTATCGAGGCTGGCATCCTGAACCCGGTGACGGAGATTGAGATCATCAAGGAGACCCCCACCACCGTGGTGATGGACGCCCACGACGGCATGGGCATGGTGGCCAGCCATAAGGCTATGGAGATGGTTATCGAAAAGGCGAAGAAGTACGGCATGGCAGGCGCTGCCATCCGCAATTCTTCCCACTACGGCATCGCGGGCTACTGGAGCACTATGGCCAGCAATGCGGGGCTGCTGGGGATCACCGGCACCAACGCGCGGCCGTCCATCGCACCGACGTTTGGTGTGGACAACATGCTCGGCACCAACCCGCTGACGTTCGCATTTCCCACGGATGAGCCTTTCCCCTTCTCCCTGGACTGCGCCACGTCCATCGTGCAACGCGGCAAGATCGAGTACTGGGCTCGCAAGGGAGAGCCGACGCCGGAAGGCGCAGTGATCGCCAGAGATGGCTCCACGTTGACCGATTCGGAAGACATCTTAAAGAAGCTGGTGAGCGGCGAAGCAGCGCTGGCCCCGCTGGGCGGCGAAGGCGATAAGACCGCGGGCTACAAGGGCTACGGTTATGCGACGGTGGTGGAGATCCTCTCCGCGGCGCTGCAGGGCGGCAGCTTTATGAAGGCGCTGCTGGGCTTTAACGAGGACGGCAGCAAGCGGCCGTATCATCTGGGCCACTTCTTCTTCGCGGTTGACCCGGAAGCGTTCTGCGGCCTGGAAGTCTTTAAGAAGACCTGCGGCGACATTCTGCGTGGTCTGCGGGCCTCTTCGAAAGCACCTGGGCAGGACCGCATCTACACGGCAGGCGAGAAGGAATATCTGGCCTGGCTGGAACGCAAGGACAAGGGCGTGCCTGTTGGTCCTGCGGTGCAGAAGGAGTTTATGGCAGTTAGAGATGCGAAGAAGCTGCCGTATACGTTCCCGTGGGAAGAATAAAACAGCAATAACAAAACGGACCCTTCGACAAGCTCGGGGTCCGTTTTTCATTTTCATATTTAGTATCCTACAGCATTACGTATCCGACGGCGGTCTTCCCAGCCTGCTCGGCCAGCTGCTTGGCGGCCAGGATGTCGGGTACTTTTGTTTTGCCCTTCTGCACGGCAAAGAGCACGGCGTCCATATCCTTTAAGGAGGCGAGCGTCTCGGCGCTGGTGCCGATGGCGGGCAGGTATTTTGCCTGCAGGCCGGAATTCTTAAGGGATGCCAGCAGCGCCTCGATCCGGGATGCGTCTGCCGTTTCTCCTGTGGTGGTCACCAGCAGGTTTTCCTTGCCTTCCATCAGCGTGCGCTCGGCCATGTAGGCCAGGGCGTTTGCGTCGTTCTCCCACTTCTTCTCGCCGGTGATGACCGCGGCGAGTTTTGCAAACGGGTCACGCTCTTTGCCGGAGGCCGCATTGCCCAGGTACTTCAGCCCGGTCTGGCTCGCCACCTGCTCGGCGCTCTCGGCCAGGCCGCGCACCATGGAGCGGAACATCACCCACAGCGCAGCCAGCACGCCGCCGGCGAAGCAGCCGATGATGAGCTTCTTGATGTAGCCGGTGCTGGTGGTGGCGGATTCTTCCTTATTGATTGCCTTTTCGGCCTCGGACAGGTCGTCGACGTAGGTGTCGAGGGCGTCGTAGTGCGTGTTCTGATTGTCGCGGATCGTCTCACTGATGATCTGCTTGGTAGCCGTGGAGACCTTCACCAGATTGTGCGTGTAGCTCTCCTTAGCGACCTCGGCGCGCAGGGACGTAAGCACGTTTGCCGCCGCCTCCGCCAGCTTTTCCGCCTCCGCCTCGGAGGTGGAGTAGGTATTGATGTACAGGTTGCCGTTGCCGCCGTTGCCGACGGTGATTACCTCGCGCAGGTAGCGGTCTTCCACGTTCTGATACCCCGGCAGATTGAGCAGGGTCTGCAGATCGGTGCCGTTCCATTCCACCAGATAACGGGCGAGAATGTAGTCCATCGCGTAGGCGGTGGGGTTTTCCATCATGCCCAGGCTGCCGTCCAGGGGAACGGAGAGGTCGGTCAACTGGTAGTTGATGCGGGTCTGGTAGATGTTATACGGGTTGAGCTGCATGTACAGGCTGTTGTTGATGTACTCGCGCTCGGCCCGAATGCCCGCCTCGGAACGCTCGACGGTCTTCTGCAGGTCGCGCATTTCCCGCTCTTTTTCCGCCATGGCGAAGGATTCTTCCTCCTCGGTCTTGGCGCTGTGAGCCCCCAGATAACTGTAACCCATAAAGAGCAGGCCCACGATAACGGCGAATATGATGATCTGCTTGCCTTTGCGGACGGCGGCTGCCAGCAGGTCGAGTAAGCTGATTTCCTGTTCCATAAGGAATCTCCTTGTATCTCAGATTGATCGCGGATCCTTCCGCGTTGTTAACCAAAATAGTTTATCATACTCCGAAGGTGTTTCTCAAGTCGTTTAGCCGCTCGGGGCTGGGCGCGAAGAAGTAGTACTTGATCTTCGGCTCGGTGCCGGAGGGCCGCACGACGACCTTGCTGCCATCGTCGAACTCGTGCACCTTGGTCTCGGGCTTGGGTGCTGCAGGGTCGACCACCACGTCGACCGTCTTGGCGAACACGGGGCCGTATTGCTCGTTGACCGCATCCAGCGCCTCCGCCGCAGAACTGCCCTGGCGTCTGTAGTAATCCGCCGCCTGGCAGATGAGCCGCGCACCCAGTACACCGTCTTTGTCGCGGGTGTAGAGTCCGAGGATCATGCCGTTGCTCTCCTCGAAAGCATAGCCGAAGTTCTCCTGTGCCTTGTCCATCTCGGCGGCGATGTGCTTAAAGCCCACCGGCGTCTTGATGACTTCCATCCCGTGAGCCTTGGCGATCCGATCCGCCAGCGGCGTGGAGACGAAGGAAGACACGAAGACCTTGCCGCCCATGGAGCGCGTTGCGCACAGATAGCTCAGCACCAGCACCCCCAGGTCGTTGCCCGAGAGGAGACGGTAGGATGTGCCCTGAGAATCCGACGTGCCCTGAGCTTGTCGAAGGGCACCATCCAACTTCTGCGTCACTCGCGCCATCGCGCCGACCCGGTCGCAGTCTGGATCCGTGGCAACGATGATGTCGGGATGCTTCTCTTTCGCATATTCCAACGCCAGCCGGTAAACGGATTCGAACTCCGGGTTGGGTTGGCCGGTAGTGGTAAAGTTACCGTCCGGCATTTCCTGTTCGGGTACCACGAAGAGATCGTAGCCGTCTGCGGTGAGCGTCTCGATAGCTGGCCGCCTGCCGCTGCCGTTGAGCGGTGTGTAGATGACGGAGAGAGGTTGGCAAAAATCGCCGTTTTCCGCCGTTTTTTGATCTTTAGAGCATTCCTGTCCGCCCTGCACGCTTTCGGCGCTCTGCGGGGCGTTTGACGCCCTTCTCATGGCATCCAGATAGGCATGGTAGACTTCGTCGGGGACGTAGGTGGGATGCCACGAGCCGTTCCCTTCGACAAGCGGTTCCTGAGCCTGTCGAAGGGCAGGGAACGTCGCATCCTCCGGCACCTTCCGGATCTCCGCCTGCACCACTTCCGCGTCTTCCGGCAGGATCTGCCCGCCGGTCGCGCCGTACAGTTTATATCCGTTATATTCCTTTGCGTTATGGCTGGCCGTGATCATCACCCCGGCATCCGCCTGCAGATACCGCACCGCGAAGCTCAGCACCGGCACAGGCATAATGTCTTCGAACATCAGAGCCCGGATGCCGCATTCCTCCAGGGTCCTGGCGGTCTCCTCGGCGAATGCCAAAGAGTTGTTGCGGGAATCCCGGGAGATGACGACCAGGAGGTCTTTTTTTGTCCCTTCGACAGGCTCAGGGACCGTCGAGGGCTCAGCGCCCTTCTTCCCCTTCAGCCAGCCCGCCACACCGCGGGTCGCCAGCCGCACCGTCTCTAAATTCATCTGTCCCGGCTCCGGACCCATGATGCCCCGGATGCCGGCCGTTCCGAATTTCAGTTCCATCGTTTAATGCCTTTCTGCTTTGATTTTCTTATGGTTTGCGGTCACCCGCCCCAGCAGCTCGCCGCAGCCCTCCGCGGCTCCCGCTGCCAGCAGCGCAAACACCGGGAACAGCACGATCTGGTACCGCCCCTGCGCTTCGCTCAGCACGAACAGCAGCGCGTAACCGTAAAACACCAGCCGCAGGTACGTCTCCTCCGGCCGCCGCAAAAACAGTCCCAGCAGGCCGCCCAGGGCGACCATACCCATCACGCTCATGTAATAGGCCGCCGAGCTGATGGTGATCTTGTGACCCGGGTCAAAATCGATCTCGTCCAGCTCTGGGCGGGTCACCAGCCAGTTCTGGAACTGCATTCCGGTCTCTTCCTCCCAGATCGCGATCTCGTCGTAGAGGGACTTGATCCAGAGCGTGACGCCGATGTCGGCCTCCCAGTCCTTCTCCATCTTGTGCCGGATCGTGTCGGGCAGCGCGTCCCGGTGGGCGTCCAGATCCTCGCGCAGCAGGGCCCACAGGCCGTCCATCACCTGGTCGTAGTCGTAGTTGTACTGCTCGGCCAGTTCGTAGACCTTCATGCCCTCTTCCTCGGTCCACATGCCGCCGCCCTTGGAATTGAGCCCGATCCACAGAAAATGCGCGGTGGCGCTGCGGCAGACGGGCATGTCGAGGTAGCCCTCCAGCCAGCGGTAGGCCTTTTCTTTGACCCCGAACGAACACCCGAACATCAGGATGATGGCCAGCAGCAGCGCGCCGATGCGCTTCAGGGGCTTTTTATCTTTTTCCTTGCCGCGGCCTTCGATCAGGATAAACAGCAGTCCTGCGCCGAAGGCGGCGATCAGGAACACCGGGGAGAATTGCTTAAACAGGTCCGCGAGGCCGGCAGAAAGTCCGGCGAGGAGGACGAAGAGGATGGTTTTAACGGTCCCTGAGCTTGTCGAAGGGACATTTTCTGCCGTGCCCGTCTCCCACGCCAGCATCCCGAAATAGCTCGCCAGCAGCATGAAGAACATCGCCAGGTGTTCGTTGCTGGTCACCGAGGCGTAGTAGGAAAACGAGGGCCAGAAGCACGCGATAGCCGCCGCCAGCATGGCTGCCCGCTGGCGCTTCCAGATGCGCCGGGCGATCAGGTAGATCAGGAGCACCGTAAAGCCCGAGACCATCAGGTTGAACAGCACCGCATCGTGGTACGGATACCCGGTGCCGTAGTTCTCGTTCCACCATTCCAGGATGCGGGGATAGAACGCCCAGTGCGTAAAGATGGCTTCCTTTACGAGCTTCGCCCCCTCCACGCTGTCCAGCACGGCGCCGAAGTCGTACTTCATCACCATGTGGGGCTCGATGAGCCGGAAGCAGTGGTAGCGGTACTGAAACGCCGCGCAGCCCCACAGAGGGCCCGCCAGCCAGTCCGGGATCTTTGGGAGGGTCACCGGGATGAGGCAGAGCGCGACGGCCCCAACGGCCACCCACAGCCATGGGGTTAACGTAAATTCCTCGTATTTGGCCGCTCCCAGGGCGCTCATCTTCAGGACGAAGACGGGAAGCCCGGCGAAGAGCAGCGCGAATATTGTATAGAGTGCGAGGCCTGTTTTTCTCATGGTCACAGTCCCTCGATCATGTTCTTGATCCACTTGCCGCTGCGGTACCGCGCGTAGAGGATGACCGCTTTGATGGCGCTTTCCGCCTCCGCCAGCAGCACCACCAGGTAGATCGGCAGGTGCAGGACGAGGGCGCCGAAGAAGCTCAGGGGCACCCGGATGAGCCACACAGTGGCCACCTCGCAGATGGCCGCGAATTTGGCGTCGCCGCCGCTGCGCATGGTGCCGCAGATCTGAAACGCGTTATGGTTCTGCAGGGGCTGGCACAGCGCGGTGATCAGCAGGATGCGGTTCGTCCACAGCCGCGCTTCGTCCGTGAGCGTAAACAGCCCGACGAAGGGCGCGCGCAGCAGGTACATGAGCGCCGCCATGAAGACGGAGAACGCGAGACCCACGTGCATCAGTTTGCGCGACAGGACCTTCGCGTAGTCGTAGTTGCCCTGCCCCAGCTGTTCGCCCAGCAGCACCAGGGCTGCGGAGGACGTGGCGAAGCAGGCCATCAGGAAGAAGTCGGCGATGGAACCCGCCGCCTTATACGCCGCGTAAGCAGTGACCCCCATGCGGCCGTAGGCCGCATTCTGAGCAGCCATGCCGGCCCCCCAGAGCGTTTCGTTGGCGGTCGTGGCAGCGGCGTTCTTTAATACGCGGGTCACAAATTCCCCGTCGAACGCGAAGAAGTCGCGGAGCGGGCCCGCGATGGGGTTTTTGCGGCCGTAGACGAAGTACAGCGTGGCGCCCAGTTCGACGACGCGGCTGATGACCGTGGCGATGGCGGCCCCCTTCACTTCCAGGCGCGGCAGCCCGAAATGCCCGAAGATAAGGCCGTAGTTGAGGATCGTATTCGTAAAAAATGCGATGATGGTGATGTAGAGAGGGATCTTCGCCTGCTGGGTGGAGCGCAGGGCGGCCACCACGGGCTGGCAGATGGCAATCAGCAGGAAGTTGACCGCCGCGATCCGGATGTAGCCGGTGCCGGTCTCGACGACCAGAGCGTCGTTGGTGAAGAGGCTCAGCACCCAGTGGGGCGCGAAGGCCGCAGCGCAGAAAAACAGCAGACTCGCCCCGCAGCACACCGTCCAGGCGATGCCCAGGACCTTGCGGATGTTGGGCAGGTCGCGGGTGCCCCAGAACTGGCTGTAGAACGTGCTGCAGCCCGTGCAGAAGCCGAAGATCATCATCCAGTGCACGGAGAAGACCTGGGTGGCGAGCCCGGTGCTGGTGAGCGCCAGTTCGCCCAGCCGTCCCACCATAACGTTGTCTACCAGCGTAAACGAACTGGAGACCAAATTTTGCAGCGCGATGGGCACGGCGATAGCCAGAAGCGTCCTATAGAATTGTCGGTTATCGATGCGAATGCCGTTTTCCATAAAGATTATTATATCAAATGGCGGCATCATTTTGAACTGTTGGGGACGGTTCTCTTCAGTTCATCTTAAACCAATAGGGACGGTTCTTTGTCTCGCTAAAGCAGCATCGCGCTGCTGAGACAAAGAACCGTCCCCGAATTTTGATCCAAAAAGAACCGTCCCCGGCAGTGCACGCTCCCTGAGCCTGTCGAAGGGAACGATCGCACCCCCCTATCCGATCACCGACGGCCCGTCGTACAGAACTTCCTTCGGTGCTTCCGGGAAGGCGGCCAGCAGATGGTCGCAGACGTGCAGCAGGTCGGCTTTGCCGGAGGGCAGCTTGCCCTCGATCGTATAGAGCCCCAGCACCGACGAATCCGTAAACGTGCAGTCCGGACCCTCCATCTCGGTCTGCGCCAGCATGCCCCGCAGTTCCGCAAGCATTTCGCGGTAATCCATCGGCTCGAACGCGCCGCTGCGGCACATGTCCGCCAGCGGCGTCCCTTCCCAGATTTTGAGCCCGATGCACCAGACGCTGGCCGGGTGGATCTGCGACAGGAATTCCGCCGTTTTCTGCGCGTGGATCGCAGAAAGTCTGCGCCCGCCCAGACCCGGAATGAGCGAAATGTGGCAGGCTAGCCCTGCTCGCTCCAGCGCATGGCAGGCGTCGAGCATCTGGGAAACCGTCTCGCCCTTGTTATGCATGGCCAGCACCTCGTCCGAGCCGCTTTCGATGCCCATGTGGACGTCCGTCAGCCCGGCGCGCCTTAAAGCCGCCAGCCCCGCGTCGCCCTTTTCCAACACGTCTTCCGCGCGGGCGTACATCGAGTATTCCGTCGCCTGCGGGATGTAGCGGCGGGTGAGCATAAAGACATCCAGCAGATAATCTTGCGGCAGAGCCAGCGGATTGCAGCCCAGGAAGTGGATGCGGGTGCGGCCTTCCATCACCTGGGAGAGCAGCTGCGCCTTGCGGGCTACGTCCTTCAGGCTGTAGACCTTAAACTCGTCCTTGATGAAGTCGCAGAACGCGCATCCCGCCCAGCTGCAGCCGTACGCGATCTCCAGGAACGCGCTGTGCTCTTCCCGCGGCGGTCGGTAGAATTCCGTGTTGTCGTAGAGTTGGGTGTAGATGGTCTGAGAATCGCTCATAGTGCAGCCTCACTCAAACTTAGCGCTTTAATTTAGGTCCTGGAAAAACTCTGCCCACTCTCTATCATGGTCTGCGATCCACTCGTCTTCTCCGATTTTATACCAGGTATACTCATCATCTTGAACGATATCGTATACGTAATAGACTCCGTCCTTTTCAGCAAACCGTTTCGGAGTGTTCCCGTCCGTACTCGGCATGCTGCGGACATACAGTTCATCGACTTTTACATATACAGCGCCGATTGCATCCTCGGGTACTGCTTCGAAAACAGGATCGTTCAGGCTTTCTGTCGTTAGCTCTTCTGTGCTAGTTCTGTCACTGGTATTTTGAGGCTGCTCATTGTCTATAAAGCGAACTACAATCAACGCAATCACAAAGAGAATTAATGCAACATAGATAATCCAACGAATCGCGTTCCTAAAATGCGTGGGAGCAGGGGTAAAACGCTCAGTTTCTTCAGGTTCATTTGTATGCCCTTTATTACTCTGTTTTCTTTTTTCTGAAGCTACCCATTCCTTCTTTTGTCGATCAAAATCTGCTTCCTGACGTCGCTGCTCTCTTTTTTGTTTCTCTATTTCAGCGTCAGATTCTCGTTTTAGCGAGTCCAGGTAATCTCTATTTAAGCGGTTTAATTTTTCCTGCAGTTCTTTCCGTCCCCTCAGCTCATCATTTAAGCTTAACTGAAGAGAATGTATCTTTTCAGTCTCATACTTAAGGTCCGATTGTAATGACCTTTGACGGACGTCATTCTTCTCCCGTTCTAAATGATTTAATAATTCATCAATTTTTTTTTGCCGATATGCAATTTGAGAGTGAAGGTTTTCGATAGACTTGTCCTTTACATATATCTCACTTTCTTTTTCTTTTATGTAAAATTTGATCGTGTCACTTCCCATATAGTCACCTTTGCCTTTTTGTTAAGCATATAAGTGACAACCGTCACTCGCTTATTTAATGAGATCCCACTTTTGTAAATATGAATCATCTTTTATATAGAAATTGCGCAACGATGTATCATTATGCTTTTGTCCCTTTTTCCCGGGAGTATTAATCCAAATTTGATAATTCTCCTTTAAACTCTTCGCAACAATCTTACTTGGAACAATGTGATATTCCGGTGGTTCTTTCTCATTAAGCGCCACGAAAACATAGAAAATATTATCTCCCTCTAGTTCCTCATTCTTTCTTGAAAGGGTCCATCTCCGTTGTTTATAACTTGTTGTTTTAACTTGAATTGCAAACTGCTTATTTGTTTCGCGTTGGATTGCCAATATGTCAAAATCTTTCACATTGGACATTGGTACTGCAACAGTAAACCCATTTCTTTCTAACTCACCTGCAACGAAATATTCACCCGCATTTCCTATACTTACATTTAAAGAATTAGACACCTATTCTGCCTCCTTAATCCACTTCAGCAGATCTTCATACTGCATTTCTCCGGAAGCCACGCCAAGTCCAGTCTCAACTATCTCCTCATCTGAGCAGCGTAATCGGATTCCGTTTAGTTCGAGAAAAGACAGCATGATATGCATTCCTATCCGCTTATTTCCATCCACAAATGCATGATTAGCGATTAAACTAAATCCTATTCTTGCCGCCTTTTCTTCCTTTGACGGATACAATTCGTTTCCGTCAAACGTTATAAAAGCGGATTCCAACGCAGATTCCAACAATCCTTCATCCCGGACGCCAATGCTGCCCCCCGTTTCCTCTGCGATCAATTGATGCAGAAGTTTTGCCATATCTGGGTAGATGTGGATCATTTTGCAAGCTCCTTAAAAGCATTCAAATGCTCACGAAGGACACGCCGGCCAACGGCCTCGATCAGCTCATTCTCCGACAAAGTTACTTGCGGGCAAGAATCGATATCGTACAGCACATACTTCGGCTTATTATTTTTAAAGATCACAACGTTTCCGTACTGATCCGCCATCTTGGCTGCTTTGGAAAAGTTCTGATTCACTTCTGTTACAGAAAGGATCTTATCCGAGTCGATCATCATATTTCAAATACCTCCAGACTCATCATAACAAAATAATAGCTATAATTCAACCTATATTATTTTGATGGGCAAATGTCTTAGCATATGATATAATCTACTAAGTTGATAGGTTAATAGACCCTTGCTAAAAGTCCACAAAACAGGAGGCAATATATGAAACTCGCGATGGCACAGATGCAGATGAGTACCGACATGCAGCAGAATGTGGCGAAATCGGTGCAGTTTATCGAGGAAGCGGCTGCAAAGGGCGCCGACCTGATCTTTTTCCCGGAAGTACAGTTGACCCAGTTCTTCCCGAAATTCGAGGGCCGCGATGCAACGTCCCTGGCGCTGACCCTGGACAGTCCCGAGATCGCAGCGCTTTGCGAAGCCTGCCGGGCAAATAAGATCTGGGCGTCCCCCAACGTCTATCTGCACAAGGACGGCAACTACTACGACTGCTCCCTGATGATCGGCTCCGACGGCGAGATCAAGGGCCTGTCCAAGATGGTCTACATCTACCAGGCGCAAGACTTTTACGAAAAGGACTACTATCATCCGTCGGAGGACGGTTTTATCGTGTACGACACGCCGTTCGGGAAGGTGGGCATCGTCATCTGCTTCGACCGGCACATGCCCGAAAGCATCCGTGCCTGTGCGATGAAGGGCGCCCAGTTAGTGCTCATCCCCACGGCGAACCACGACGCCGAGCCCATGGAACTATTCGAATGGGAGGTGCGCATCCAGGCCTTCCACAACCAGGCGTATGTGGCCATGTGCAACCGCGTGGGCAGCGAAGACCACCTGAACTTCTGCGGCGAATCGCTGCTGGCAGGACCCTACGGCGAGCTGTGCTGCAAGGCGGACGCGGCCGAGCAGCTGGTGCTGGCGGACGTTCCCATGGAGGAGATCCCCACCGTGCGCAGCTTAAAGACCTGGCTGGCACTGGCGAAGGAAGTCGGCCCGGTGTACTAACCAAAGGAGTATTCGATAGAAGACAAAAAGGCCCGGAACACTTCTGGGCCTTTTTATACTGTTCCTTCAGCGGACTATTTCTGCAATTTACCCTCCGCCTTGCTTAAGAACTTCGCATTGTCCACGATAAAACGCTCGTGACGCCCTTCCGCCACCTTGTCCACGCCGTCGTGCACCTCGATCGCAAACACCAGTTTGCGGCGGTCGATCTCCACGAGCTCGGTCTCGCAGCGGACCGTCATGCCCAGCGGGGTAGCCGCCAGGTGCGAGAGCTCCATGCGGGTCCCGACGGTTCCCTGCCCCTCTTCCAGCTCGCCCGCTACGCTCTTCCAGGCGCATTCCTCCGCCAGCACAACGACTGCCGGTGTCGCAAACACGGGAAGCTCGCCGCTGCCCATAGCCTTGGCGGTCAGTTCTTCCGTTACGGTGCGCTCCAGCGCTCCTTTGATTCCGGTTGTAAGCATTGAATAAGATCCTTTCTATATTTATGAACTGTTGGGGACGGTTCTCAACGGTTCATTTTGATCTAAAAAGAACCGTCCCCGACAGTTCATCTGTCTACTTCAGTTTCAGCCCGTCGTGGAAGATCTTCCCCACGCACTCGCCGACTCTGTGGTACGTATCCGCGCTCGGATCCACCAGGATCGGGTCGAGTTTGGCGATGTCCACGCCGCCGTTTTCGTCCAGGATGTCCTCGTCCGCCAGCACATTGACGATCTCGCCGTCGATCTGCACATGGCTGCCGACCTCGCGCATTTCGACCACCCGGCACTCCAGGGTCAGCTTGAATTCCTCGATCACCGGCGCATTCACGTGTTCCGAAGGCACCGCGTGCATGCCGGCTTTGCCGATCTTGTCCGGCTCCTTGTTCGCCGAGACGCAGCCGAAATAGTCCGCCTCCACCTCGTAACAGGCGCTGGGGATCGCCACCGTAAAGGCACCGGTCTGCCGGATGTTGGCCAGGGTCTTGCGGATGGGCCGCAGGCACACCTGGACCATGGGCGGTTCACTGCTGCAGATGCCGCCCCAGCCCACGTTGCACACATCGGGGTTGCCGTTTTCGTCGTAAGAGCCCACCATCAGGGCAGGCATCGGGTACAGAAAGCGCTTGGCGCCCAAAGATCTCTTCATCGTTTTGCCTCCTTGCAATGCCGCGAAAAGTCCGCGAAAACTCCTATTTTACCCGTTCGCCGTCGATAAACACGGCGCTCGTTTTCGTCAGATAATGGAACGGATGACCCGAAAACACCGCGATATCCGCATCTTTGCCGACCGCGATGGACCCGACCCGGTCCTCCACGCCCAGCGCCTTCGCCGGGATGATCGTGATCGCCTTCAGCGCATCTTCTTCTGCCATGCCTTCCCGCACGCACATAGCGGCGAACATGGGCAGCAGCCATAGCGGCTGCACGTCGTGGTCCGTGGTGATGGCCGGGGTCATCCCCTTGGCGCGCAACGCCCCGGCTGTCGCGAATGAAACGTCCATCGTCTCGGGTTTGCTGGCCGGTCCCAGGGACGGGCCCACGATGGGGATAAAGTCGTAGCCCGCCAGCACGTCCGCAATGCGTTCGGACCTGGTCGCGTGAACGATGCAGAACCGGCAATTGAACTCGGTCGCGATCCGCACCGCCGTCAGGATGTCGTCCGCCCGGTGGGAATGCACGTGCATGGGGATCTCCCGCTTCAGCACCGGGATGAGGGCCTCGCACTGCGCGTCGTAGACGTCCTCGCCCTTCTCTTTCTTCGCCATGTAGCGCTTCGCCTTTTCCAGGGCTTCGCGCATCAGATAGGCGCTCATCATGCGGGTCTTGGGAGCTTTATCGTGGTTGCCGTAGCAGTTCTTCGGATTCTCGCCCAGGGCGAATTTCATGGCGGCCGGCGCCTTCAGCACCATCTTGCTCACGTCGTTTCCGTGCAGCTTGATGGCCGCGATCTGCCCGCCCACCACGTTGGCGCTGCCCGGAGATACGCCCGCGGTCGTCACGCCGCCGGCGGCTGCCTTTTCGATGGCGGGGTCAAACGGGTTGAACCCATCCATGGCACGCAGCTGCGGGGTCACCGGGTCGGTGATCTCGTTGTAGTCGATGCCTTCCCAGCGCAGTCCCTCTTCGCCGATGCCGATGTGGGTGTGGGCGTCGATGAGCCCGGGCAGGATGTACCCACCCTGCGCGTCGAACACCTCGCCGTCGTAGGCCGGCGCATCTTTGCAATCGCCGAAGCCCGTGATTTTTCCGTTTTCAAAATCTACATAACCGTTTTCGAACCGCTCCCCTTCCATGGTGAGCAGGATGCCGTTTTGAATTCTCATGTTCTCTCCTTTTCCGGCCGGCTGGCACCGGCCCTCTACCCCTATATTTTAATAC
Source organism: uncultured Eubacteriales bacterium (assembly GCA_902773665.1). Lineage (GTDB taxonomy): Bacteria > Bacillota > Clostridia > Peptostreptococcales > Anaerovoracaceae > RUG11894. The sequence continues at coordinate 23,302 of CACYFF010000001.1, forward strand.
GAAAGAGAAAGGTGCCTCAAGCGGTATTACAGCTTTGTTACCGCTGTGTTTCAATTCCCTGCCATGTCTTGCAGGGCTCTCTCCGCCTTGCTATAGTTAAGCTAAGGAGGATCGAATCATGAAGACAAGAAAATGGATCGCACTGTCGGCAGCGCTTCTGCTTTTGCTTTTGTCTGCCGCAACTATTTACGGGACAGACGAAGCAGCGAATGCTGCAGCCGATACGTTATATGAGCTGGGCCTGTTCGCAGGAACCGGAACGGATGCGGACGGAAACCCCGTCTACAGCCTGGAGAAACCCCTGAACCGCCAGGAAGCCATGGTGATGTTCCTCAACCTGCTGGGAGAGGCCGGGGACGCGCTGGAAGGGTCACACGAGATGCCCTTTACCGACGTGGATGAGTGGGCGAAGCCCTTCATCGCCTACGCCTACGAAAAAGGCTACACGGCAGGCGTCGCGGCGGACCGCTTCGGCGCCCATGACCCTGTTACAAGCGATCAATACCACACCTATCTGCTGCTGGCTTTAGGCTACGAACAGGGAACTGATTTCGCCTGGAACAGTTCTACGGTGTTTGCAAGAGAGAACGCGGGATTTAACGAAGTGTTTGTGGATGGGCCGGTCCTGCGGGGTCACGCGGTGCGCTGGAATGCAAACGCCATCGCCGTTCCGAAAAAGGGAGAAGAGACCTGCATGGCAGGCGCCTTCGAAGGAAAGCCGGCGGATGCTGTGTTTATCCCGGCGACGGAGAAGGGATTCCTGTTTACCTGGAAAGAGGGGAACAAAGCGGTTACGGCCTTCTACGGCACGGATGCCAAGCTGATCGACCGGTTCGAAGTGCCCGCGATCGAAACGGACTATAAAACGGTAAAACTGCAAAGCTACGACATCGGCGACGGCCGCAGCTTCGGATACTATTACGGGCTGGAAGGCCTGTACCGCCTGCAGGACGGCAGACTGCAGCAGCTGAGCACCCGCCCTGTCGCACAGATGACCTTTACCCGCCAGGGTGCCGGCTCCTCCGGTCCCATCATCCTGACCTTCGCGAGGGACAACCCGATCTACTCCTATTACCAGCTGTTCGGCGGCGACACGATCCTGGAGATCAAAGAGGATGGAACGGAGAACGTGATGCTCCACGCAAACACCGGACACGGCATCCGGATCGATAAGATCTGGCCTGCGGATTCCGTTATCCACTTCTGCACAGCGGAAGATGTGGGCATGGGTCACTTTAACGAATATACCTACGCCCTGCTGAGCGTATATAACGAAAGCACCGGGAAATACAGACCTTCGATCGTGGTCCTGAACTACACCGCAGGCCGCCCGGAGACGGAACCGGACGGTGCGGCAGCGGAAAAGATCCGCGCGGAGCAGCAGAGACTCAACGATCTGAAGATCGGCGTCGAAGAATAAGCTGCGAGCCGGGCATCGGCGAAGAATAGCCAGCCGATGCAAGAGCACAGACACTGAATAGACCGCAGGATTCAGCACATCGGCATCGAATGGTCTGCTGAGTCTGGCGTGCCCACTCATGAAAAAACGTGGGTTTTAAAAATGTATCGCAAATCGCTAAAATAACCGATTTGCGATACATTTTTTCTTTACCTGCACAGCAGCATGGGGATGTTGCCTGATTTTCAGCTATATTTTAAGGAGAAATATACCCCAGTGGGGTATTTAGCGCTTCCCGCATTGCTCCTTTTTCTTGTTGTTACGGCCCGTCTTTCGGAAACATGTATCTCTTTTTGTAGTCTTTAGCCGTTTTGCGATACATTTGCGCCAGACGCGTTTTTCCGTTACTTTAAGATCGAGTATTGCCGGAACTTCGGCGCCGGGATGTGGTCCATGCAGGGCACGTTCACCTGGCATTTGCCGCAGGTATCGGCGAAGTGCGTCACCTCACCCATATGATTGAGCCACATATTGCAGGGATAGTGCTTCTTGCCCTCCTGCATGTCGATAGCCTGCGCCGGGCAGTTCTTCGCGCACTTGCCGCACATAACGCAGTAATCGTACAGACCTTCGTAGGGACGTTCATCCGGTTCCAGTTCCAGGTCCGTAATGACGCTGGCAAACCGCCCCGCGATGCCGCGCTTCGTAATGATGCCCCGCGACCAGCCGAAGCTCCCGTGACCGCACACAAACGCCGCGTGCCGTTCCGACCAATTGGACTGATAACTCAGCTGCGGCGGCAATTTTGGGTTCGAACCCGGCGCGGAGACGCTCAGAAAGTCCGGGCTGACAACAGGGCAGACTGCCTGAAAGCCTTCCTCCTGCAGCAGCTGCGCAGTCTTTCTGCCGGCGGACTTTACCAGGGCGCCGCCGGTGTTGTAGCCGCTCAGCCAGGCGGAACCGGGATAGGTCGGGTCTTTCGCGTTGCTTTCCAGCACGTAGCGGGAAAACGGCGTAAAGATCGAGATGATTCTCTTCGCTGCCGGCAGCCATTCTTTCGGGGTCTTCCAGATCTCCCCCACGGCCTGTTTTTTGCGGATCTGCGCCCACAGAGGATCGTCCGCACTGCCGATGCAGATGACGGGTTCATCGTAAATAGGCGATTCGATGTCGGCCGCATCCGCCGCCGTCTCTGCCGTCACAGTGTTCTCCGACGCCTCCAGCACGCACCGTTTTATATGCTCTTCCAGAGCTTGTCTTGTTATCGTCTGTCTTTCCACGCTGCGCTCCTTCCATCCACCTTTATTCTACTGAAGCGCGCGCAAAAAGGAAAGAGGCGCCTGCCGCAGCAGGCGCCCTTGCGCTTCGATACTGCCCATTCCGGAGCGATCGAAAACGTTAATTCTTATGCCTCTTCTGATAATCCACGCGGATCTCCGCCAGCATGTCCTCTTCATCGAACATGGCGCGCATCTGCGCAGCACCGGCAGCGTTTCTCGCCCGGCCCACCGCCTTGGACAGCACGTCGAAGTTCTTGCGGGTCCCGGCGCCGTCGTGCTCGTATTTCACAGCGCGGCTGGCCTGGATGCCGAAGCGGCCGGCTTCCCGCACCGCGTCGATATTCGCCCCCAGGAACAGGAACTCCCAGTTGTACTTTTCCTTCTGCCGCTCAATCATCGTCCGTACCTTTTCGTAGGTGTACTGCCGGCTGGCGTTCTCCATGCCGTCCGTCGTGATGATGAAGATCGTCTTCTCCGGCACATCCTCCTCCCGCGCGTATTTGTGCACATTGCCGATGTGATGGATCGCACCGCCCACCGCATCCAGCAGCGCCGTGCAGCCCCGCACGTAGTACTGCTTGTCCGTCATGGGTTCCACTTTAGCGATCGGCACGCGGTCGTACACGACCTCGGATACGTCGTCGAACAGCACCACGCTCACCAGGGCGTCGCCCTCTTCTTTTCTCTGCTTTTCGATCATGCCGGTAAAGCCCCCGATGGTATCGGATTCCAGCCCGCCCATGGAGCCGCTTCTGTCCAGGATCATCACCAATTCCGTTAAACCTTTTTTCATCTCTTTGCCCTCCTTTGTCCTTGGTGACCCCATCATAACAGACAAAGACCCCCGCCGGGTCGCCTGCGAAGCGACATCGGTGGGGGTGCACAAGGAGACGGGTACAAGGTGCTGTTGGTGCTAGGAAGCCCCCAGCAGCGGCTGGTCGTACTGGAACAACAGGGCGTTGACCTCGAAGATATCGTAGATTCTCTTCTCGAAACAATACTGAACGATCAGGTCGAACTTGCTGCTCGGCGAGAAGGCGAAGCCCGCCCGGGCAAGCAGATCCTTGGTCTGCGCCAGGTCCAGTTCCAGGGCGATCGCCAACGCCAGCACTGTGGTCTTCTTGGGACGATACTCTGCATTGCTGCGGATCTTGGAGAACAGCTTGCGGTCCAGGTTGGCCTTCTTGTAGACTTCCGGGTCCGTAAGATCCTGCTCGTCGATCAGGTGCAGCAGCCTTTCCTGGAAGGTGTCACCTAAGTGAGCCATGCGGTCGGGAAGGCTGGGAGAATCGTCCTTCGCCAGCATCAGGGAATAGAGCTCGTTGAATTCTTCGGAGGCCGTTGGCTGCGCCGTATTTCCTGCCGCCGGAACGGAATGGATGGACAGATCCTCGACCCTATCGTTATACGATACTTCGGATGCTTCCGGCAGCGCTGCGTTTGCTTCTTTTTTCCCAAGAGACGAGAGTCTTTGGAAGAGACCCTTCCTTTTCCTGGGTTTGGATTGTTCCGCGGGCCGTGACCCGGACATTGCCCCGGACTGAGCCATCGGCTGCGCCTGCGGCGGCATTGCGGCCTTGGCAGCCCTCCGCTCGTCGTACATCCCAATACCGAACGGTGCACCGTATTCCGCCTGGTGCAACTGCTCCGCCGTGCGGTCGTCGATATAGGACTGCACGTCATCCAGCAGGTCTCGGGACAGCGTAAAGGCCTCTTTGTTGAGGACTGTGAGGGTCACATCCAGGTCGTCATCCTGCAGAAAGTCCTCGATCGTCTCCATGGCCACGGACAGCGCCTTTTCCTTCGGGAAGCCGTAGGTGCCGGTGGAGATCAGCGGAAAGGCGACGCTCTCGCAGCCCAGCTGTTTGGCCAGCAGCAGAGATTTGCGGTAACAGGATGCGAGGGTCTCGAACTCGCCGGCTTCGCCGCCCCGCCAGGCCGGGCCCACGGTGTGGATGATGTATTTCGCGGGCAGGGCAAATGCGGGGGTCACCGCGGCCTCGCCCGGATGGATCGCCCCGATCTTGCGGCGCTCCGCCAACAGTTGCTCCGCCCCCGCCGCTTTATAGATGGCGCTGTCTGTGCCTGCGCCGATGACAGGCTGCGGATTCGCAGTGTTGACGATGGCGTCCGCCGCCACCTTGGTGATATCGTTTCGAATGATGGAAAAAGGCATTGCCGCTCCTTTCTCTACTCCCCATACTCGCCGTACTCGCAGCCGACGTGGGTGGCCTCGATCTCGTCGAACAGCACCAGCCGGCCGTCTACCCGGTCGTACAGCCGCACCGTGCCCCAACCGTTGCCGCCGTTCCACAGGCGGTTGTGCTTCTTGCTGCCGTCCGGCGCCTCGTAATTCACGAGCAGCATGTCCCGCTTGCGGCAGTGGATCTCCGTCTCCACGGCGGCGTGCGTGTTTTCCTGCAGCACATACCAGACGATCTCGCTGCCCGTGTCCCGGCAGGAAAAGCTGGTCTTCACATTCAGCCACAGGTGCGAAAAGTTAAAATCGTACTCCTTGCCTTCGTAGTAGAATACGCCCAGCAGCCGTCTGTCCAGGGGCACAAAGTAGATCTTCGGGCGGCCGCCGCCGATGTCGAAGGCACTGTTTGGGAGTATCTCGCTGGTCTTCTTGCTGCGCAGGCAGCTGGACGCCAGCCACACCCAGGGGCTCGTAAAATCCCGGCCCCAGTTTTTATCCGCGTAGCCGTAGCATTGCTCCGGGGTCACGCGGTAGCGCCGCCCGTTCCAGGTGACCGTGCCGCTGTAAGCGGTCTTCATGCCCTCCGCGTGCCAGTACATGGCGAAGGCCTCCGCATCGCGCAGGGGTTTGCTGGCGCCGTAGCCCACGTTGAAAGCGATCTGCTTGTCGACCGCCAGATCCCAGCTCATGTCGCCGCTGCCGCACATCCATTCGGGGTGCGCTGCCGCCTCTTCCGGCGTGACCCGCACAGCCCCCTTCAAAACGGTCTCGCTCGCCAGGCAGTCCGCTGCCTCCACCCGGTACGGCGCGTCCATGTGGACCGACACGTCCTTCCAGGCAAAGAAACGGTGCAGCTGGCAGGCATCTTCGCCCCAGGCGCCGGCCTTTACCATCAGGTAGGACGGCTTCTTCCCGGCCGCCTTGTTCTCCGGCAGCTGACCCAGTACAGGCACGTCCTCTGCCAGCGCGGGGTTGCACAGGAAGAATTCCACGAAGAACGCCTTATCTTCGCCGGTCTCCTCGTCCTGCGCGGTAAAGCTGTGCCACCACCAGTCGTAGCCCAAGTGAGAAAGAGGGCCGCGTAGCATGCACGCGTCCCTGGTAATATCATGATGATTCAACATATTCCAACCTCAGTTTGTTTTGATCTAAAGAGAACCGTCCCCATCAGTTCAAAATGATCTAAAGAGAACCGTCCCCGTCAGTTCATGCCGCGGATCTGCACGTCGGCAGCGTAGGGCCGCACGAGGTCCGCATAGGCGCGCATCTGCGCATCGGAGGGCGCGGACAGGCCAGCAAAGGGAACGGTATCGCGGTCCGTAAAGACCTGCAGGAAATAGCGCTTGGCGCCTTGGATCCAGGGGCCGATGGCCGCAAAGGAAGCCGCATCGTGCAGTTGCGCCACGGTCGTGGTGCGGAATTCGTAGTCGATGGCCGGCACGCCATCCAGTTTGCCGGCGCCAGCTGCGATCAGAAAGTTCTTGGATTCCTCGACCTTGGCCAGCAGGCTGCCGGGCTTAGCGGCGCCGTCCGCCCAGCCCATCTCCGCCAGCCCACAGGTCTGGGCATACTTCTCCGGGCTGTTCTTGATATCCATTGCCACGTAATCCACCAGCCCGGTCGACACTACCGCCTTCAACAGCGACGGGAACGCGCCGTTCGTATCGAGTTTGATCGGAAATCCCAGCTCCTTGATCTTCGCCAACAGCTGGGGCAGCTCCCGGCGCATCAGGGGTTCCCCGCCGGTGAAGGCCACGCCCTCCAGGATGCCCCGGCGCCCCGCCAGAAATTTCAGCAGCGCTTCGTCGTCCATCACGCCCGGGGTGTCCAGGTCCAGCAGTTCGCTGTTGTGACAGAACGGGCAGCGGAAATTGCAGCCCGACAGAAACACCGTGCACGCGACCTTCCCCGGAAAGTCCAGCAGCGTCATCTTTTGAAGTCCTTGTATCTGCATAACTATCCTTTTCTCCTGCAGCGCGGTTAAACGCCGCTCAGAATGTGCAAATTGCGCAATGCGCCGTCCGCCACGCCGTCGTTGACGGAATAGGCGTGCTTTTCCAGGTCTCCGCAGTTGGCCTGGGTCAGCTGTGCGTCCATCAGCTGGTCGATGACTCTGGCAGCGATGTCCTCGATGACGAAATATTTCGACTCCGCCGTCTCGGCGTCGTTGCCCGCCGTGATGAGCCCTTCCAGATCGTCCGCCAGCTCCGCGCCGAAGTCTCCCAGACCGCGCAGGCTGCGGAAGGCCCACTTGTAATAGGGCATGTAACGCTTCTCCAGCAGATGCGCCGCGTGGATCGCGTTCTCGGCAAAGTTGAGGCAGGCCAGCTGGGCCGCGCCGGTCTCGCCGTGACGGATGCAGCGCAGATAGTTGTACTGTCCCGCCTGTGCCATCAAAAGCAGGCAACCCGCAAGCTTCTTGCGGTGCACATCTTCCGGCAGGTAGGAAAGTCTCTCCCGGATGGGCGCAAACACGCCGCCCGCATCCTGCCAGATCGCCCCGTTGGTCGCTTCCAGCAGACTCTCCTCGGGAATGCGCAGCCACTGCTCGGGGGTCAAAACCCCGTCGGGCGTGCCCGTCGTCTGCAGCAGGAATTCCCGCAGGTCCACCAGGCCCCGGCGGTTTCCGCCCACAGGCGCCATCTTGGCCCGCTCGAAACCTTGGAACTCCTTGGGCAGCTTGGCGTAAGCCCGCTCCAGGGCGAAGGCCTCCTTGCGGGTGAGAGCATTGCTTGCGAACCCACCGCCAACCGGAGCCTCATCCTCCACAAATGCAAAAATGCAGAACCCCGGCTCAAAGTCGTGGTCCTGCGAAACTTCGTCGTCGTAACCCAGGCACTCCGATCCACTGCCCGCGATCCCCAGCGCCACTTTGTTCTGCAGCTCCGGGAACTGGGCCAGCAGCTCCGCGCCATAGGCGTCATAATAGCTTTTCGCTAACTGTATTCCGTTCATGAAAGTTCCTTCGTGATCTCCTCCGCCCGCTCGGAAAACTTCTTCGCGGCCAGGAAGTAGCCGTAATAGGAAAACGTCGGCGCACAGGACTCCAGCACGAAAGCGTAGTAACCCGGCGCGATATAGTCTGCGAGTTCAGCGTGCGCTCTCGGGTCACAGCTGTCCAGCAGCCACTCGGCCTTGTCCAGCAGCTCCTCGATCGTCCCTTCCGCCGCCTCCAGCCCCAGCTCGCTTTCCGCGGCGTTGGCCATGTTCAGCAGCGTGATGGCCCGCTCCGGAGCGCCGCCCGGCACCTGTTCCATCACGTCCAGCGCTTTCTCGTAGCACTGGCGCGCCGATTCGAAGCGACCCTCGCTCACCAGCGTAAGCGCCATGTTGTTGTAGAGCCCGCCCAGCCGCGCATCCGCGCCGTCCAGGTCCTTTTCGTAGATGACCCGGGCTTTTTCGAACCACTCCATGGCCTGGCCGTAGCGGCCGAAGGCCTGAGCCGCCGTGCCGCAGTTGACCCAGCAGGTGGCTCCGGAAATGCCATCCTCGTAGTCCAGTTCCTTCATCAGGCGAAGGGCTTCTGCCACGCAGGCGAAGCACTTCTCCTCTTCGCCCCGCTTGCGGTAAAAGCCGATCTGCTCGCCCCGCACGGCAAATTCGCCGCGCTTGTCATTCCCCAGCCGGGCCTCACCCAGCCAGAACTCCAGATGGCGCTCCGCCCCGGCATAGTCCTTGCGGGCCTGGTACTCATCCAGCTTCTCCATCACCCGGCGCATGTCGATCGTCTTGCGGTGGCATTCCTCGCCGGGCCGTTCCATGTTCAAAAGGCAGCGGGGTTCTTCGTAGTCTTCCTGTGTCAGCGGTCCGTCAAAACGGTTCATATCGTGACCCCTCCAGCCCTACTTCGCCAGCAGATCCACGTAGCGGCAGGCAGCCAGAGCCGCCACCGCGCCGTCTCCGCAGGCCGTCGCGACCTGGCGGATGAACTTGGAGCGGCAGTCGCCCGCTACGAAGAGTCCGGGCGTCTTCGTAACGCAGTCCTCTTTCGAATCGAAATAGCCGAACTGGTTGAGATCCGCAAATCCCTTGAAGTCGTCGTTCTCCGGGATGAGTCCGATGGCTTCGAAAAAGCCGTCGCAGGCGTAATCCGCTTCGATGCCGGTGGCGTTGTCGATGGCGCTCACGGCGCAGATCTTGCCGTTCTCGGTCTTGATGCCGGTGATCTTCATGTCCACGTGCTTTTCCACGTTGTCGTGGGCGAACAGCACGTCCTGCAGCCGGGATTCACCGGTAAAGTACGGCAGATCCTGCAGCATGATGACCTTTTCGCACTTGCCCGCCAGCAGGATCGCCTCCTGCAGCGCGGAGTTGCCGCCGCCTGCCATGCAGACGGTCTTGCCTTTATAGAAGTCGCCGTCGCAGACCGCGCAGAACGAGATGCCCTCGCCCACCAGGTCCTCTTCGCCTTCCAGTCCCAGCATGCGGTGCTTGACCCCCAGAGCCAGGATGACGGACCGCCCCTCGAAATCCCCGCCGTACTCGGTGTGGACTTTCCAGGCGGGAGCGCCGTCCGCTTCGAAGGGTTCGATGCCGGTCACCTTTTCCAGCTCCAGCTCCGCGCCCTGGGCCAGGACCTGTTCCATGAATTTATCCGCAAATTCGTTGCCGGACAGGCTGGCGAAGCCGGGGATGTTTTCCACCTTCGGGGATGAGGTGATCTGTCCGCCGATGGTGCCTTTTTCGATGACAAGGGCCGATTTGCCGTTGCGCTGCGCGTAAAGGGCCGCGGTAAGTCCCGCGGGCCCTGCGCCGACGATAATCACATCGTACATATTCTCTGTTTCTCCCGATCGTCTAACTGCGATCGACTCGTTATCTATGCGTTTTCGTTATGCGTTCTTTTTGGCCAGTTCGCCCAGGTAGCCCCGGATGTCGGACACGCCGCGGAACTTCAGGAAGTCTGCGGAATCCGCACCGATGACCAGGGTCGGAGCCTGTTTGATGCCGTACTTCTCTACCAGATCCGGGTTCTTCTCCGCGAACAGTTTGGTGTAGGGGATGCCGGCCTTATCCAGCAGCGCCGCCGCCATCTTGCAGTTGGGGCAGGTGGGTGTGGTAAACAGGATGTTCTCCATCTGTGCGGGATGGACCGCGGTTTCTGCCGGGGTCACAGGCTCGGCCGGAGCCGGAGCAGGTGCTTCGCTCACTGGTTCTACCGCCTTCAGAGCGGGTTCCTCCGCCTTGACGCTCGCTGAGCTTGTCGAAGCGGCCTCCGCACCTTCCATATACATCGGTCTTGCGAGAGGACCGGTGTGGGTCAGGTGGGAACGGCTGATGACGTAGGTCTTTCTGTCCTTAAACTCCTGGGTCTTGCCGTCGTTCCAGTTCTGGACCGGGCGGTAGTAGCCGGTGATGCGGCTGTAGACTTCGGTCTTCTGGCCGCAGATCGGGCAGGTGAAGTGCTCGCCGGACAGATAACCGTGGTCTTTGCAGACGGAGTAGGTCGGGCTCATGGTGTAATACGGCAGCTTGTAGTTCTCTGCGATCTTCCGGACGAGGCTTGCTGCTGCTTTCCAGTCGGGCAGCTTTTCGCCGAGGAACGCGTGGAACACGGTGCCGGAGGTGTACAGGGTCTGCAGATCGTCCTGGATATCCAGCGCGGAGAAGACGTCTTCGGTGTAGCCCACGGGCAGGTGGGAAGAGTTGGTGTAGTAAGGCGTGCCGTTCTCGTTTGCCGTGATGATATCCGGATATCTTTCCTTATCGTGCTTCGCGAAGCGGTAGGTGGTGGACTCTGCCGGGGTCGCTTCCAGGTTGTACAGGTCGCCGTACTGCTCCTGATAGTCGGACAGGCGCTCTCTCATGTGGTTGAGCACGTCCACCGCGAACTTCTGGGTCTTGGGTGCGGTCATGTCGGCCCGCAGCCACTTGGCGTTGAGGCCCACTTCGTTCATGCCGATGAGGCCGATGGTGGAGAAGTGGTTGTTGAAAGTGCCCAGATACCGCTTGGTGTAGGGATACAGGCCGTTGTCCAGCAGGCGGCTGATGACGGTCCGCTTGGTCTTCAGGGATCTGGCGGCGATATCCATCAGGTGGTCCAGCCGCGCGTAGAAGTCCTCTTCGTTCTCCGCCAGGTAGGCGATGCGGGGCAGGTTGATGGTAACGACGCCCACGGAACCGGTAGATTCGCCGCTTCCGAAGAAGCCGCCGGACTTTTTACGCAGTTCGCGCAGGTCCAGACGCAGCCGGCAGCACATGGAGCGCACGTCGGAGGGCTCCATGTCGGAGTTGATGTAGTTGGAGAAGTACGGGGTGCCGTACTTGGCGGTCATCTCGAACAGCAGCTTGTTGTTCTCGGTCTCTTCCCAGCTGAAATCCTTGGTGATGGAATAGGTCGGGATGGGGTACTGGAAGCCGCGGCCGTTGGCGTCGCCTTCGATCATGATCTCGATGAAGGCCTTGTTGACCATGTCCATTTCCTTCTGGCAGTCGCCGTAGGTGAAGTTCATCTCCTTGCCGCCTACGATCGCGGGGAGATTCTTCAGGTCGTTGGGCACGGTCCAGTCGATGGTGACGTTGGTGAAGGGTGCCTGAGTGCCCCATCTGGACGGGGTGTTGACGCCGTAGATAAAGCTCTGGATGCACTGCTTGACTTCCTTCTGGGACAGGTTGTCCACTCTGACGAAGGGAGCCAGATAGGTGTCGAAGGAGCTGAACGCCTGGGCGCCGGCCCATTCGTTCTGCATGATGCCCAGGAAGTTGACCATCTGGTTGCACAGCGTGGAGAGGTGGGCAGCGGGGGCTGAGGTGATCTTCCCCGGAATGCCGCCGAGACCTTCCTGGATGAGCTGCTTTAAGGACCAGCCTGCGCAGTAGCCCGTCAGCATGGACAGGTCGTGGATGTGGATCGCAGCGGAGCGGTGCGCTTCTGCGATCTCCTGGTCGTAGACTTCGGACAGCCAGTAATTTGCCGTAATGGCGCCGGAATTGGACAGGATGAGACCGCCGACGGAATACGTAACGGTGGAGTTTTCCTTTACGCGCCAGTCGTTGATCTTCAGATAGTTATCGACGATGTCCTTGTAGGAGAGCAGCGCGGAGTTGACGTTGCGGATCTTCTCTCTCTGCTTTCTGTACAGGATGTAGGCCTTGGCGACGTCCGCATAACCCGCTTCGGACAGCACCTTTTCGACGCAGTCCTGGATCTGTTCCACCTGGATCTGATCGTCCTGGATGAGGGGTTCGAACTCGGATGTGACACGCAGAGCCAGCATATCGATGGTGCTGGGATGATACTGTCTTCCCTGCGCTTCGAATGCCTTCGTGATGGCGTCGCTGATCTTGCGGATGTTGAATTCAGCGACCTTTCCGTCCCTTTTTACGACATGATACATAACTTTCACCTCATTTATATAAAAGATACACAGTGGTTGTTACACCGAAAAAACGGGAGCACTCCCGTCGCTATATAATGTACTCCTCGCGCCTGTGAATGTCAATATATAGTGGTGTGGTTATCTTTCGCATACTAAATATCGGGCATTCCGGAGAATGCCCGATTTTCAAGTCTTTTGCCGAATTTCGCCTTTTGGCGAGGGGTTTTTGATTGAATTTTTTTATGATTCCGCCTCAGAAAAAAGATGCTGAACGGCTGTTCAATATCCGCTCTCAGTGCTGCACGCTGCCGTACAGGAACGTAACGATCTGACTTCTGACGCACAGCTGCTCCGGACCAAAGGTCGTCTTCGTCGTGCCGGAGGTGATGCCATTGTTGAAGGCCCAGGCGACAGGAGCTGCGAACCAGTCGGTATCCGCAACGTCCTCGAAGGGCTCGCTGCCCGCTTCGGGACGGCCGGCTGCACCGTACAGAAACGTAACGGCCTGTGCGCGGGTCACGGTCTGCGCCGGACCAAACTTATCCGCGGTGACCCCCGCAGTAATGCCCTTCTCCACAGCCCACAGCACGGGCTTATAGAAATAGTCGCTCTCCTTAACGTCCGTAAACAGTTTTTCCGTGCTCTCCGGTTCGGGGGAGCCGGCTGCCGCCCACAGGAAGGTGACCATCTGTCCGCGGGTCGCAGGAGCGGCCGGGCCGAAGGTCGTCTTCGACGTGCCGCCGGTAATACCGTTCTCCGTAGCCCATTCCACCGCCACGCGGTAGTAGGCATTGAGGGGAACGTCCAGGAACGGGAATGCATCCTCATCGGTTCCAAAGGCTTCTACCGGGCCCAGGTCTTCCGCCATATGGACCTCTTCCCCGCCCGCGAGGAATCTCACCGCGAGCATCTTGCCGAGGTCAGCCTCGGTCATGGTGTAAGACGCTGCCGTCGCGCCTTCGATGGGGAAGTAATCGCTGCGGGTCATGCCCTCGTATTCGCCCGCCACGATGGGCGTCGCGATCTGGCGGCACCACTGATAGGTGACTTTCGCGTTAGCCGGCACCGGGGTGACCGTAAGAACTCTGCCCACCTCGTAGGCATCGCATACCGCTTCGGAGCCGCACAGCATCGTCACCACGTCTGCGGAAACGACAGGGCTTTCCGTGCCTGCGGTGCGGGTGTAGATCGTGTAGACGGTCGCAGGTGTTAAACCGTCGAAGCCGACCGCTCCGTCTTCATCGGGACGAACGATGGCGTCACCATCCGCTGCCCAATCCGGGGTCTCACCCTTTTCGCAGATCACATATTCCTGCTCTGCGTTTCCGGCAAAGGTCACCGCAACAGTCTCCGCATCCCCTTCTTCCGGATATTCCGGCATCTGGGAGAACCACTTCGGCTCTTCGAGGCCTTCGCCCTCCGCGGGATCGGGCTCCTGCGAACCGTCGCTTTCGTGGGTGTAGATGAGGGTCATGGCCGCGCCTTCCGCGCCTTTGATGCGGGTAAAGATATCATAGGTGAAGTTTTTCTCGATGCCGGTAAACTGTACGCTGCCTTCCGCGTCCGGCTCGATGGCCTTGCTCCAGTCCAGCGTGCCGTCGTTATACTCCACTGCGGCGTATTCCTGTCCGGAGGTGCCGGGCATCGTCAGCGTGCCCGCTTCGCTGTCCCATACGATGGACGCCTCCTCCACGGGGACCGGCAGCGCATCGTCTGCAAAGGCTGCCGCCGGCAGCAGGACGAACGCCATGGCCAGCGCCAGCAGGATACTCAGATGTTTCTTTTTGTTTTTCATCCCTTTTTACTCCTTTATGATTTGTGATGCATAAATATTCTTGCCTTCTTACATCAGTCCGTTCGCCTTCAGCCAGCGCTCGACGCTGGACTTGGAATTCGCCGCCTGGCTGCCGGTAATGGAAAGCCCTTTCTTCAGGTTCGCGTTCGGGCAGGTCTTCTGGATCTCCCGTTCGCTGCCGCCCATGCCGCTGCCTTCGTTGGTGCACAGGGGCAGGATCGTCTTGCCGGAGAAATCGAAGTGCTCCAGGAACGTATAGACGGCCATCGGCATCGTGCCCCAGTAGTTGGGATAGGCCAGCACGATCGTGTCGTAGGCGTCGATGCTTTCCGGCATGGATACCAGCTCCGGACGGGCCTTGTCTCTCAGGTCTTTCTTTGCCTGGTCGATGCAGGTCATGTAGACCGGGGAATAGGGCGTTTTCATCTCGATCTTGAACGTATCCGCGTCGATCATGTCCTTCATCAGGTTCACGACGATCTCCGTATTGCCCACCTTTACGTAGCGCATCGCGCCGCCGAAATAGTTTTCATCCGCTCTGGAAAAGTATGCGATCAGTGTATTTGCCATGGTTTGTATCCTCCTTGAAATTTGCTTCTGTTTACGGTCTTATTATATCGGCTCACCCATCGCACAGTCCAATTGAAATATGTTATATTCAATTTAATAATTAAATATCAAGTGCGTGACCGCCCACAGCAAAACAGCCCCGGGAATTCCCTCCCGGGGCTGCAACGCTTCAGTATTCTTTTAGTACATCTTCGCGCCGGCGGGGATGCGGTCGTCCAGCATCAGCAGGTGCAGTCTCTCTTCGCCTTCCTCGTGGTGGATGGCGGAGATCAGCATGCCGCAGGAATCGATGCCCATCATCTTGCGCGGGGGCAGGTTCGTGATGGCGACGCAGGTCTTGCCTACGAGTTCTTCCGGCTCGTAGTATTCGTGGATGCCGGAGAGGATGACTCTCGGTTCGCCGGAGCCGTCGTCCAGGACGAACTTCAGCAGCTTCTTGGACTTCGGCACAGCTTCGCACTCCAGCACCTTAACGGCTCTGTAGTCGCTCTTGGCGAAGGTCTCGAAATCCACGTAGTCGGCGAACAGCGGTTCGACCTCGACCTTGGAGAAGTCGACAGGTTCTGCGACTGCTTCCTCGATCTTGACCTCTTCCGCCTGCTTGATCACCTTTCTGTCGGTGTCCAGCGGCTTCATGGTCGGGAACAGCAGCACGTCGCGGATGGACGTGTTGTTGGTCAGCAGCATGACGAGTCTGTCGATGCCGATGCCGCAGCCGCCCGTGGGAGGCATGCCGTATTCCACGGCCAGCAGGAAGTCCTCGTCCATCTCGGACGCTTCCAGGTCGCCCATCTCGCGCAGCTTCATCTGATGCTCGAAGCGGCCGCGCTGGTCGATGGGGTCATTCAGCTCGGAGAAGGCATTGGCGTATTCGCCGCCGTTGATGAACAGCTCGAACCGCTGGGTGAGCCTTGGATCGTCCACGCAGCGCTTGGTGAGCGGGGAGATCTCCACCGGGTGCTCCAACACGAAGGTAGGCTGGATGAGGTTCTTTTCTGCGTATTCTTCGAAGAACAGGGAGAGGATGTCGCCTCTTTCGTGCTTGGGCTCCACTTCGATGCCGTGGGCCTTGGCGATCTCGACGGCTTCTTCTCTCGTGTTGATCTGATCGAAATCCACGCCTGCGTACTTGCGGACGGCTTCGGTCATGGTGATCTTCTCGAAGGGCTTGCCGAGATCGATCTCCAGGTCGCCGAAGGGGATCTTATCCTTGCCGTTGACGATCTGGTTGACGTACTTGATGACGCCTTCCGTGCGTTCCATCATGCCTTCGATGTTCGTGTAGGCTTCGTAGAACTCGATGGTCGTGAATTCCGGGTTGTGGCGGGTATCCATACCCTCGTTGCGGAAAATGCGGCCCATGTCGTAGACCCGCTCGAATCCGCCGACGATGCAGCGCTTTAAGTGCAGCTCGGTGGCGATGCGCAGGTACAGATCGATGTTCAGGGCGTTGTGATGGGTCACGAAGGGACGCGCGGTAGCGCCGCCCTGCACCGTATTCAGGATGGGCGTCTCGCATTCGATATAGCCCAGGTCGTCGAAGTACCGGCGGATGGCGCGGTAAATGAGAGCCCTCTTCTTAAAGGTCTCCCGGACTTCCGGATTGACGATGAGGTCCACGTAGCGCTGGCGGTAGCGGGTATCCATGTCCTTGAGGCCGCTCCACTTGTCGGGCAGCGGACGGATGGACTTGGACAGCAGCACGTAGCTCTTGACGTGCAGGGAGATCTCGCCGCGCTTGGTGCGGAACACTTCGCCCTCGCAGCCGATGATATCGCCGATGTCCAGCTTCTTAAACCGGTCGTATTCTTCCTTGCCCAGATCGTCCACCTGGACGTAGATCTGGATGCGGCCGTCCTGGTCCTGCAGGTCGCAGAAGGAGGCCTTGCCCATGCCGCGCTTGCTCATGAGGCGGCCGGCGATCCTTTGCGTTGACCCTTCCAGCTCCTCGAAGTTCGCCTTGATCTGGGTGGCGTTGCTGGTGCGGTCGAAGCGGGTCTGCAGGAAGGGGTCTCTGCCCTCTGCCTGCAATGCGGCCAGCTTTTCTCTGCGGATGAGGCACTGCTCGCTGAGTTCGCGGGCTGCCTGCTCTTCGGTCATTTCCGCCTGGGGAGCCTGCTGGCTGTTGATTCTTTCTTCGCTCATTTTAATTCCTATCCCTTGATAATCTCCAAGATCTTATAGTTGAGAACTCCGTTTTCCGTCTGAATTTCGACGGTCTCTCCCTTTTTGCGGCCCAGCAGGGCCTTGCCGACGGGAGATTCGTTGGAGATCTTGTCCTCGAAGGGATCCGCCTCGGTGATGCCTACGATGGTGTATGTGAATTCTTCCTTGGACTTCATATCCTTTACGCGCACGCCCAGACCCAGGTTGACGTGGTCGCCCGTAAGTTCCTCTTCGGAGACGATCTTGCCCTTGCGCATCATGGTCTCCAGCTTCTGGATCCGGTCTTCCAGCTCTGCCTGCTCGTTCTTGGCGGCGTCGTATTCGGCGTTTTCGGAAAGGTCGCCGTAGGATTTGGCTTCCTTCAGGTGTTCAGAGACTTCGATCCTTCTTACGGATGTCAGATATTCATGCTCTTCTACGATCTTGTCGTAGCCTTCCTTGGTAAGTAAGATTTCTTCACTCATTTTCCTTCTCCTTATATTTTACAGGGCCAGATTTTTAAGACCCTCTAATATCGTAAACATTTCGTCCAAACTTTCGGCTTCGCTGGCCTGCCTGCGCAGCGCCGCGGTGCCCTGAATGCCCTTCGTGTACCAGGCGGTGTGCTTTCGCATCTCCCGCACGGCCCGGTATTCCGGCTTTGTCTCCAGCAGCCGGAGGGCATGCATTTTTACCGTTTCGATGATCTCGTCCACATCCGGGCGCTTGGGGATGGGCCTGCCTTTCCAAGCGGCTTCGCACTCGGCGAAGATCCAGGGATTGCCCAGGGCGCCTCTTGCGATCATCACCGCGTCGCACTTTGTCTCGTCCAGCATCCGCAGTGCGTCTTCTGCGGAGAACACGTCGCCGTTGCCCGCCACGGGGATGTCCACAGCTTCTTTAATTCTGCGGATCGCGCTCCAGTCGGCTTTGCCGCTGTAATACTGCTCTCTGGTGCGTCCGTGCACCGCGATGGCGGATGCTCCCGCTTCCTGCATCTGCACCGCGAAAGCTACCGGATCCACCGGATGGGTTTCGTCGAAACCGATGCGCATCTTGACGGTGACGGGTTTACCAGCCGCCTTTACGGTCTCTCGCACCAGCTGCGCGGCGAGCGCTGGCTGGGTCAGCAGGAACGATCCTTCGCCGTTCTTCACGACCTTCGGCACCGGGCAGCCCATGTTGAGGTCGATGCACACGTTGGGCCGGTCTTTCAGCTTTTCCGCCGCAAACTGCAGCATCAGAGGGTCGCTACCGAACAGCTGGATGCCCACCGGGCCTTCGTCCGGATGGATGGCCAGCAGGTCTTCCGTGTTCGCGTTGCGGTAGTAGAGGCCTTTCGCCGAGACCATTTCCGTAAAGGCCATGGCCGCTCCGTGTTCAAAGCAGATGCGCCGGAAGGCGCTGTCCGTGACCCCCGCCAGCGGCGCCAGCACGAAGGGGTTGTTAAGCGTCTGCATTTTGCTTCGCTCTCTTCGCATGGGCCGGCTTGTTCTTCTCGTAGATCAGCTGCAGGCCGGTAAGGGTGAGCAGTTTATCCACGTGGTCGATGCAGTCGGTGCCGGAAGCCATCAGGCTCGCCATGCCGCCCGTCGCGACGACGAGAGGCTCTTTCTCGCAGCCCGTGTAGGCTTTTATCTCCTGCTTCATCATGGCGACGATGCGCTCGGTCATGCCCATGTTGCCGTACACGACGCCGGCCTGGATGCCTTCGATCGTGTTGCGGCACAGCACGTGGCCGGGGGCTTCCAGCTCGACGCGCGGCAGCTTGGCCGTCTTTTCGAACAGGGCGTCGGAGCTGATCTTGATGCCCGGCACGATGACCCCGCCCAGGTATTCGCTCTTTTCGCTCACGGCACACAGCGTCGTCGCGGTGCCGAAGTCGATGACGATGAGGGGTCCGGGATATTTATGCAGTGCAGCCACGGCGTTGACGATGCGGTCGGCGCCCAGCTGCTTGGGATTGTCGTACTTGACGATGAGGCCGGTCTTGATGCCGGGGCCGACGACGATCGCCTTGGAGTGGAAGTACTTTTGGCTGAGGTGCTGCAGCGTATACAGGATGGACGGCACCACCGTTGCGATGATGACGTCGTCGACGTCCTTCGTGGACAGTCCCGCGTATGCGAACAACTGGTTGATGATCATGCCGTATTCGTCGGCGGATTTGTTCTTATCCGTCTCCATGCGCCAGTTCTCCACCAGCCGGTCGCCGTCGTAGACGCCCAGCACGATATTCGTATTCCCTACGTCGAATGCCAGTAACATGTTCTATTTAAAAGGATTTCACTTCGTTTTCGATGCGGTAGACCGCCAGGGCCATCATCAGGCCGGGCACCACGGTGTTGGCCGTGATGTCTACGCCCAGCACGTCCTTGATGCGCTTTAAGCGGTACTGCACGGTGTTGGCGTGGATATCCATCAGCCGCGCCGTCTTCGCGGTGGAGAGGCCGGAGTCCAGCATGAAGGTCTCGAGGGTCTCCATCAGCTGGCGGCTCTTCGTGTCCTTCGCGTCGCGGAAGGGTTTGATGAGGTCCAGATAGTTCTTCTTGACGGTGCCGCCGTTCATGCAGATGTTGACGCAGTTGCCCGCGAAGGCCAGCTCGTATTTGGAGAAGCTGTGTTTGTACGGGAAGATGAGCTGGATAAAGGCTTCCGTCTCGTTGATGAGCTGGAAGGCGTTGCACATGCCTTCGATGCCGTCGGTGCCGAGCACGTGGAACGTCTTGTCCGCGTCCAGCAGCGACATGCGCTTGGCGAAGGCTTTCCATTCCGGCTCGCCGTATTCCTTCGTCTGGGAGGATTTGAGGATGAGGCCGGCGATCTCACCTTCCGTTACCATCTTAAGGGTGCGGATGTTGAACTCGTTCTCGAAGGAAGCGAGTTCCTTCAGACCGCCTTCCTTCTTGACGCCGGGGGTATAGAACACGCCCCAGAACTCTTCCTGGGACAGATCCAGTTCCTGCATCAGGGAATAGGCCAGGCCGCGGTTGCCTCTGCGCAGCGCGCGGATGAATTCCGCTACCGGGTCACGCTCGGGGGCAAAATTCCACATGCCCATCGCCAGCTCGATGATCTCCGCTAATTTGAAGATATCGTCCTGGCTATAGTTATCGTCGTTGTCCACCAACAGCAGGTAGTATTTCTCGCCGGCCACCGTAACGGGGCCCCAGTAGGTCGTAAGGCCTTCCAGCTGCAGCTTCGTGGATTTCTTTTCCTCAATCTTGAGGCCCATCTCCGTGCTCTTGCGCACAGCTTCCTCGATGGTGATGTTGTGGCGGGTCTCCACGGAGAACAGGGCGTTGAAGTCGGAGGAGAACAGCACGATCTGGAAGGCGTTGCTGAGCGCCGCCTCCCGGGCAGCCATGGGAAAACTGCTGTACTTTTCGAAGTTCAGCAGATGGTAGATGCTGTTGGTGATCAGACTGTTGGAGAAAGTCTCAGCCATTATTCGTCTCTGCCTTTCTTTTGGGCTTCCTCCCGCGCCTTACGCACTTCGGAAGCGTCCCGGATAATGATGTTTCCCTTTTCATCCATGACAGCAACGCGTTTGCCCTTTTCCATGGCTTCGCGCATCTGTTCTTCCACGCGGCGTTTCTCTTCCGCCTCTAAAAATGCCTTCTTTTCTGCCTCCAGACGTTCCTTTTCCGCTCTCGCAGCATCCGCTTCCTTCTGGATGTTCTCCAGCTCTTCCACGGTGCTGGTATTGGTATACAGCGCTTCGAACTGATCGGCGTCCAAAGTCTCCATCTCCAGCAGAGCTTCCGCTACGCGGTGCAGCTCTTCTCTGTGCTCCAGCAGGATCTTTTCGGTCTCTGCGTAAGCGTTCGTCATGATGTCGTGAACTTCCTTGTCGATCTTGGAAGCCAATTCTTCGGAGAAGTTCTGCTTGGACGTAAAGTCTCTGCCGAGGAACACTTCGTCGGCACTGCTGTAGTTCAGCGGTCCGATGGTCTCGCTCATGCCGTATTTCGCGACCATGTCGTGTGCGATCTTCGTGGCGCGCTCCAGGTCGTTGCTGGCGCCGGTGGAGATGTCGCCCATGACGAGCGCTTCCGCCACACGGCCGCCCAGCAGGTGCTGGATCTCGTGGAGCATATCGCCCTTGGTCATGTAATATTTATCTTCCTCGGGCAGCTGCATCGTAAATCCGCCTGCTCTGCCGCGGGGCATGATGGTCACCTGATGGACAGGGTCGGCGCCGGGGGTCGAACGCATCACGACGGCGTGACCCGCTTCGTGGAACGCGGTGAGGCGCTTTTCCTTGTCGCTCATCACCTTGCTCTTCTTCTTGGGGCCCGCGATGACCCGGGTAATAGCCTCTTCCAGGTCCTCCATATGGATCTCGGAGCCGTTGCGTCTCGCGGTGAGCAGCGCGGCTTCGTTCATCATGTTCTCGATGTCTGCCGGGGTAAAGCCCGGGGTGCGCTTGGCCAGCGTCTTGATGTTGACGTCCTTGCCCAGGGGCTTGTTCTTGGAGTGAACGCGGAACACCGCTTCTCTGCCCTTGATGTCCGGGGTGCCGATCGTAACTTCGCGGTCGAAACGGCCGGGGCGCAGGATGGCGGGGTCGAGCACGTCGGGACGGTTGGTCGCCGCCAGCACGCGTCTGTTCGCGTTCATCGTTGCCGCCGCCGATGCCGGCGCCTCTTCTGCGGCCGACCGCATCGATCTCGTCGATGAACACGATGCAGGGAGCATTCTTCTTCGCTTCGTCGAACAGGTCGCGCACGCGGCTGGCGCCGACGCCTACGAACATCTCGACGAAGTCGGAGCCGGAGATGCTGAAGAACGGTACGCCCGCTTCGCCGGCGACCGCCTTGGAGATGTAGGTCTTACCAGTTCCCGGAGGGCCTACGAGCAGCACGCCTTTGGGGATGCGCGCGCCCAGATCCGTATATTTCTTGGGACTCTTGAGGAAGTCCACGATCTCTTCGAGTTCCGCCTTTTCCTCGTCCAGGCCGGCCACGTCCTTAAAGGTGACTTTCGTGTTGCCGTCCTTGAAGATCTTGGCCTTGCTCTTGCCGAAGTTCATCATGCCCTTGTTTCCGCCGCCGCTTCCCATAAAGCTCGTCCAGAAGAAGATCATGATGGCGACCAGCAGCAGCGTGGGGACCCAGGAGATGACATTCGCCCAGGCCGAGGGCTTGATGCTTTCGACCGTAAGTTTGCCGGCTTCCGCCTGGGGGATCAGGTAGCCTTCGCTGACGATGGCCATGTCGTAGGCGGTCGGTGCGTAGGAGACGAAATAAGAGCTGTCTTTCAGCTGACCCTCGTAGCGCCGGTTTCCTTCGCTGACGCTGATGGTCTGGACCTTTTCGTCCTTGAGGGCTTCCACCATCTCGGAGAAGCCGATCTCCTTGACCTGTGTGGTATTTCCCATAATGCCGCTGTTCTGGAACAGCCAGATGCCGCCCAGCACGACGGCAAATAAAATAATGTACAGTCCGATACCCCTGAACGGACCGTTATTTCTCTTCTTGTTATTCAACTACAAAATTCCTCCGTATTGAATGATATTAATTGTTGTTATCATAACTCTTTTTGTAGTATGACACAATATATTACCACACTATTTTAGTGTTTACAAGTGAACGTGACTTCGTCGTGTTTTATCTCCGCCCGGTACCCGTGGGGGAACTCTATCACCTTGCCCGTACGTCTGCTGCGAACTGCATCGAGCAGGCTGGACAGATGCGCGGAAGCGATATCCTCGGTAAGTCCGATATCGGCGAACAGGCGCCGCACGACGCGCTTGGCCAGGGCCGGGTGCATGGCGGCGAGCTCCTTTACGGGAAAACTGCCGGCGTGACCCCCACAGGCCTCCTCCGCCAGCTTTTCCAGAAACGCGTCGTCTTCCCTGGCGTTGGCCGCAAGACGCGCCAGGCCGTCCTTCAGGCTGGGGTTGAATTCCTTCTCCAGCAGCGGCAGCACCTCCAGCCGCAGTTTGTTGCGGGTATAGTAGGTGTCCGCATTGGTGGAATCGAACCGGGGCGCAAGGCCGCGCTTTTCGCAGTAGGCCTCGATCTCGCTTCTGGGCGTATCCAGCAGCGGCCGGATGACCCCGTCATCCCTCACGTACTCCATGCCCGCAAGACCGTGGATGCCGGTGCCTCGCAGCATGCGCATCAGCACCGTCTCCGCCTGATCGTCGCGGTTGTGGGCCAGCGCGATGAGGACGCGCCCTTCCGCTGCGCCGCAGAAGCTGAAGAAGTTGGCGCGCTGCCGCTGCAGCGCGGCATGCCGGGCTTTGCGGCCCGCCTCTTCCGGGGAGATGCCCTCCGCTTCCGCCTTTTTATATACGTTGCAGATGTCCACCGTAAGGGGTACCTGCAGCGCTTTGCAGACGTCCGACAGGAAGTTTACGTCCTCCTTGGCGGCGTCACCCCGCATCATGTGGTTGAGGTGCAGCGCCCGCAGTTCGTAGCGGATGGTCCTGCGCAGATCCGCCAGGATGTATAACAGGCACAGCGAATCCGGGCCGCCGGAGAGGCCCAGGATGACGGTATCGCCGTCCGCGATCATGTTGTGCTCTTGTATGGTCTTCCGGACCTGGAGTTCAGCGTTCATCGTCAATAAGCGATCCCATAGAAATCACAGGCATTCCGGAAGGTGGTCTCTGCCACTTCTTCCAGGGTCAGCCCTTTAATTTCTGCAAATTTCTTCGCGACTTCCTCCACGTGCACAGGCGTATTCGTCGTTCCCCGGTAAGGCACCGGCGCCATATAGGGAGAATCCGTCTCCACGAACAGCTTTTCCAGAGGTACGGTCTGCACGACCTCCACCGGTCTTCTCGCGTTCTTGAAGGTCACCGGCCCCGCCAGGGAGATGTCCGCCCCCAGCTTGACGTACTGCCGAGCCAGCTCCGCGCTGCCGGAGAAGCAGTGGATGACCACCCGGTTGCGGCCGAAGATGCCGGAATCCTTTAAGATCCGCATCGTATCCTCCTCCGCTTCTCTGGAGTGGATGATGATGGGGCAGTCAGCCTCTTTCGCCGCGGAAAGCTGCGCTGCAAACCAGTACTGCTGCACGTCCCGGGGCGAAAAATCGTAGTGATAATCGAGGCCGATCTCGCCCAGCGCCCTCACCTTCGGCTGCTTTAACAGCTCCAGGATCTGTGCCAGCTGTTCCTCATCGAAGTCCTTGGCTTCGTGGGGGTGGCAGCCCGCTGCCGCGTATACGAAATCGTATTTTTGAGCCGCTTCGGCGCATTTTAGGGACGTCGCCAGGTCCGAACCCACATCCGTGCAAAGTGCAACAGAGGATGCCCGGATCTGTTCGATCAGAGCATCCCTGTTTTCGTCAAACGCTTCGTCGGTTATGTGGCAGTGAGAGTCGAAAAGTCTCATTGCGTACCGTTTTCCTATCCGATGATCATGCCGTTCTTAACGTCGGCACCGACAAAGGTGAATTTATTGTTCTTTTCGTCGCAGGCGAAGCAGAGCATACCGTTGCTCTCCAGTCCGCGCAGATTTCTGGGCTTAAGGTTGCAGACCGCCATGACGTGCTTGCCGACGCATTCCTCGGGAGTGTAGCTGCCTGCTACGCCGGAGATGATCTGGCGCACTTCGCTGCCCAGATCCACCTGGAATACCAGCAGCTTATCCGCCTTCGGGTGCTTCTCCGCCTTGATGATCGTGCCGGCGCGCAGGTCGATCTTGTCGAAGTCCGCGAATTCGATGGCTTCCTTGTAGGGAGCGTATTCTTCCTCTTCCTTCTTTTCCTCGGCAGGAGCCGCTGCAGCCGCTGCCGCAGCCTTCTGAGCCGCGTTCATGGCGTCCAGTTCTTCCAGTTCCTTCGCCACGTCCATGCGCGGGAAGATGGCTTCGCCCTTGCGGGCCACCTGGCCGTTCATCATGTCGAAGTACTGCGCTTCCTTCCAGACGGGATCGCCTTCCAGACCCAGCTGCTCGCGGATCTTGGAGGAAGTGGTGTGCATATACGGGAAGATGAGCACGGACACGATGCGCAGGGCATCGGCCAGATTGTGCATCACGGTCTCGAGACGCAGCTTCTGCGCGGGGTCTTTCGCCAGCGCCCAGGGCATGGTCTCGTCGATGTATTTATTCGTTCTGCGGATGACGGTCCAGATCTCTTCCAGCGCGATGTTGAACTGGAACTTGTCCATGGCCGCTTCGACCTTCTTGTAGCACTCGGTAGCCATTTCCTTGAGCTCCGCATCCGGACCTTCCGCTTTGCCGGGGCCGGGCACGATGCCGCCGCAGTACTTTTCGATCATGGCGGTGGTGCGGGAGACCAGGTTGCCCAGGTCGTTGGCCAGATCGTAGTTCATGCGGTTGAGCATGACTTCGTTCGTAAACTGGCCGTCGGAGCCGAAGGTGTATTCTCTCAGCAGGAAGTACTTCAGGGCGTCTACGCCGTAGCGGTCGATGAGCTTGACCGGGTCAACGACGTTGCCCTTCGATTTGCTCATCTTGCCGCCGTCGATCAGCAGCCAGCCGTGGCCGAGAACGTGCTGCGGAATGGGTTCGTCGATACTCATCAGCATGGCAGGCCAGATGATGGAGTGGAATCTTACGATCTCCTTGCCTACCAGGTGGTAGTCCACCGGCCAGTACTTCTCGTAGAGTTCGGTGCTTTCGCCGTTTACGGGAGGATAGCCCAGCGCGGTGATGTAATTGGTGAGCGCATCCAGCCAGACGTAGATGACGTGCTTTTCGTCGATGGGCACGGGGATGCCCCAGTCGAAGCTGCTGCGGGAGATGCACAGGTCTTCCAGGCCGGCGTCGATGAACGCGAGCATCTCGTTGACGCGGGTCTGGGGCTGCAGGAAGTCCGTCGTCGTAAACAGCTCTCTCAGCTTGTCCGCGTACTTGGAAAGCTTAAAGAAGTAAGCTTCTTCCTTGGCTCTGCCGATCTTTCTGCCGCAGTCCGGGCAGATGCCGTCGGGTGCCTGGGTGTCGGTCCAGAAGGACTCGCAGTCGGTGCAGTACCAGCCTTCGTAAGCGGATTTATAGATATCGCCCTTCGCATACATGCGGCGGAAGACCTCCTGCACGCGGACGGTGTGCCGCGGCTCGGTGGTGCGGATGAAGTCGTCGTAGGAGATCTCCATGGTCGCCCAGAGCTTTTTGATGCCTGCGACGACGCGGTCCACGTATTCCTGCGGGGTGACCCCGGCAGCCTGCGCCTTCTTCTGGATCTTCTGGCCGTGTTCGTCCGTACCCGTCAGGAAGCGCACGTCGTAGCCCTGCAGTCTCTTAAAGCGGGCCATCGCGTCCGCCATGACGGTGCAGTAGGTGTGGCCGATGTGCAGGTTGTCGCTGGGGTAGTAGATCGGCGTGGTGATGTAGAATGTCTTGCTGTTGTCTTTCATGTTTCCTCCTTGTCCGCACAAATGGGTGCGGATCTAAAGTATTTTATATCAGGGATGCCGGGCCGGTCATGCTGATGAGCCTGCCGAACTTGTGTTCCGGCTGATAATCAAATTCGAGGATCCCCGTGGGCTGGATCTCGATATGCCAGATATCGTTGAGTCCAAAGCCCGTCATGTGGGCGATCATGCTGCGGATGGCCATCGCGTGAGAGACCACTGCTATGGGTCTCTCGCCGTATCCCTCCTTCTCCGCTTCTGCGGCCAGGTCCGCCAGGAAGGGACCGGTCCGTGCCTTTACGTCTTCGAAATTCTCTCCGCCCCTCGGCCGGTGGAATCCGAATTCATACAGAAATTTGTTGGCGTCCTCCGCGTCGACCGCGACGGCCTCTTCGAAGGTCATCTGCTCGTAGATGCCGCAGTGCAGCTCGCAGATGCGTTCGTCAATGCGCAGAGACAATTCCGGGTGGACGGCTGCGATGCCTTCCGCCAGCAGCTTCGCCCGCTGCTGGGGGCTGCAGTACAGCGCGGCCAGGTCGATCGCCTTTAAGCGATCCGCCGCCCAGGCGATGCTTTCGCTGCCCTCTTTCGTGAGGGGCGATTCCGTGCGCCCGTATATGATCCTTTGTTTTAACGCCTCCGTCTGGGGATGGCGTATCAGTAGTAATTTCATGCGTTTTCTTTCTTCTTTTCCGGCAGCGGGACCTGCACCATGACGATCGCCGCAAACATGATGACGCAGCCCAGCAGTTCTCTGCCGGTCATGCGCTCGTTCAGGAGCAGCGCGCCAGCCAGCACCGCGAAGACGGATTCCAGGCTCATCAGCAGCGACGCGATGGTCGGATCCGTAAACTTCTGCGCTACGATCTGCAGCGTATAGCCCAGGCCGCCGGACATGAGGCCGCAGTACAGAATGGGGATGGCGGCAGATACGATCTTGGCCCAGGTGGGTTCTTCGGCGATAAAGGCGATGACCCAGGAGATGACCGAGGTGGTCGCAAACTGGATCGCGGAGATCCCGATGGGATTGCCCAGCTGCACGAAGTGGTCGCAGCACAGGATGTGCAGCGCGAACAGCACGGCGCAGATGCAGACGAGCGTGTCGCCTCTCGTGAGGGAGAAGCCTTCCGTCATGCAGAGCAGGTACATGCCGCATACGCCCACCAGGACGGCCAGCCATACCAGCCACGTGTTCTTTTTCTTGAAGAACAGGAAATTGATGATGGGGACCAGCAGCATGTACATGGCGGTGATAAAGCCCGCCTTGCCTGCGGTGGTATAGACGATGCCCATCTGCTGGAACGAACTCGCCGCACAGAGGAAGATGCCGCAGCAGATGCCGCCGACGACCGTATTGCGGTTATATGCCTTCTGTTCCTCTGGACTCTTCAGGCTGTACGCCGAGGACGGATTTGCCCGCTCCTTCTTGATGACGATGAGGGCGACGATCCCCACGGCGACGGCAGCCAGCGCCATGCGGGCCGCACCGAACGTAATGGGTTCGATGCTCTCCATTCCGACCCGCTGACCCACGAAAGCAGTGCCCCAGATGAGGGCCGTGAGGGTGAGCAGGATGTTTCCGAGCATTTTCTTGTTCTTCATGTTACCTTATATCCTTTTACAGCGCCGATCCCAGATGGAACAGCACCATGATGATCTGATAGACGATGGGCACGAACATCGCCGGCAGGAAGTTGGCGACCTTCAGTTTCGTAATGCCCAGCATGTTGAGGCCGAGGCCCAGGACCGAAAGGCTTCCTACCGCCGTGCTCACCGCCAGGATCTCTTCCGTCATGATTGGAGCCAGCAGGCTGGACAGCGCCACCAGCGCGCCCTGATAGATCAGGACCGCAAGGGAGGCAAATCCGACGCCCATGCCGGAACCCATGGCGAACATGCACGCGGAGAATCCGTCCAGCACGCTCTTGGTGTAGTAGATCGTGTGCTGATTCGACAGGCCGGACTGCAGCGCGCCCATGATGGTCATGGAGCCCACGCAGAACAGCAGCGTGCCGGAGATAAAGCCGTTGGCAAAGCCCGTGTCGCCCTCTTTGGCGAACTTGCTCTGCAGCCAGTTGGCCAGCCGGTTGAACTTATCGTCCAGGTCCGCCAGTTCGCCGATGGCCGTCCCGATGATGAGGGATGCCAACATAAACAGCGGCTGCGGCAGATCGATGGCGCCGGAAATGCCCAGCATCACCGTAAAGAGACCGAAGCCCTGGAAGACCCGTTCTCCGATCCGTTTCAGTTTTTCTCCTTTAAAAACGCACCCGACTGCGGTGCCGATGATCACAGTCAGCGCGTTGACGATCGTTCCTGTAAAGATTCCGAGCATGTCTTGCTATATTGCCTTTAGTTCCTAACCAGATAAATGAGGAAGACGCACAGCCCCAGGATGGCCATCAGCAGGCCGAAGCTCAGGGAGTTGGCGGAGTCCAGCACGTCCATGCGGATCTCCTGCCAGCGCTGCGCGATGGGATGTCCCCGCAGCCAGTCCATGGGGGAGAAACGCTCCTCATGAGGCTGGATCTGCCGCAGCAGGCCCTTGTTGAGCCGGATCATGATGCCCTCGATGACCCCCGCCAGCGCCTGCGCGATCGTGCGCATAAGCGCAACGCAGAGCCCCGCAGCAACGTCGCCCGCAGCGGAGAGCATCTTCGCGACGCCGCCCAGCAGCGGAACGCACACGCCGAGCAGCAGCGGCCGGTAGACCCGGTCTTCCAGATCGAATTTCAGTTCCTTTAGATCTCTGCCCTTTAAGAGCAGGCACAGCAGCCCGCCGATGGCGAGAGACGTAAGGCTCCCCTTCAGATTCGTCCAGGTGTAGTAATGGTGCTGCCAGTACACCGCGCCGATGCAGAGCATGGCGATGGCCGGCAGCGCGATGACGCACGCGCTCAGGACGTTCATATAGGGATGCATTTTATTATTATATCTCTTTTGTACCTCTTCTGCACGGTTCTTTCGAATAAACAGGCAGAAAAACAGGCGCGACATGTAGGCAAACGTAAGGCCGCCGGAGATGAGGAACACCCATTCCAGCCCCTTGAGCAGGAAGATGGATTCGCCCGCGTGCTCCAGTTCTTCGATCACCTCGACGATGCTCTCGTGCAGCAGCGTCTTGGAAATGTAGCCGCTGGTGCCGGGCACGCCGGAGATCGTCAGGGCGCCGATGGCAAAATAGAGGCCTAAAAGCGGCTTGTTCCGGCCCCAGCCCCGCACGTCGGACAGGGCCAGTTTGTGCAGGTTCATGTAGACGACGCCCGCGCAGGAGAACAGCAGCAGTTTGATGAGGGAATGGTTGACCATGTGCAGCACCGTGCCCTTGGAAGCCATTTCGCTCAGATTGTTCGTCAGGCAGGCGATGCCGATGCCGGTGGTGATAAAGCCGATCTGCGACACGGAGGAGCAGGCCAGGGTCTTCTTCAGGTTGCCCGACAACAGCGCCAGGAAAGCGCCGAGGAACATCGTGACCGCACCCAGCGCCAGGATGGCTGCCGCCCAGTGTTCGTCCCCCGCCAGCATACTGCAGCAGATGATGAGCATGCCGTAGATGCCGGCCTTCGTGAGGATGCCGGAAAGCAGCGCAGATGCCGGGGCGGGTGCCACCGGATGCGCTTTGGGCAGCCAGATGTGCAGTGGGAAGAGACCGGCTTTGGCGCCGAAGCCCACGAGCATGCAGATCGCCGCCGCGTATAGCCTGCCGGAGCCCGCATAGGGCGCGCAGGCGTCCGGAAGTTCTGCGATCTTCAGGGTCCCGGTCAGATCGTACAGCAGGAACAGGCCCATCAGCATCACCATGCCGCCGATGACGGCGACCGCCAGATAGGTCTCGCCGGCTCGCATGGCGCCTTTCGACTCGTCGTGGATGACGAGCACGTAGGACGTAAACGACATGACTTCGAAGAACACGAAGGTCGTAAGCAAGTCTGCCGACAGGAACACGCCCGCCGTCGCGCCGAAGGTGGCCAGCAGGAAGACGTAATACATCGACTTGTGCTTGTAGTGATGCATGTATTCCAGGGAAAAGGCAAGGGAAACGAACCACATGAAGCAAGCCATGACGGCGTAGAGCCCATGGATGCCTGCGGTCGTAAAACTCATGGTGAATCCGCAAAGGTTCATGCAGTTTTCCTCCTTTCCCTACATTTCAGTGTCGAATGTCTGTTACAGCCCCGGGAACGCCGCCGGGACAACGCCGCCGATAAAGGCCTGCAGGGCACCGGGGAAGCAGCCCAGGAGCACGATGGCCGCGGTGAGCAAAACGAGCGGCAGCGTCATGTACAGATTGGCTTCCTTAACGCTCTTCAGCGACCAGGGCTCGAAATCCGCGGGCGGAAAATACGCCCGCACGCAGATCGTCAGCAGGTAGGCCGCCGTAAAGACGGCGGAGACCAGCAGCGCCGCGACGCCTGCGTAAGCCAGGGGCGAGCCCTGCGCCAGCGCAGCCTCCGCGATGGCGTACTTGCTTAAAAAGCCGCACAGGGGCGGTATGCCCGTCAGCGCGAGAGACGCGATCGTAAACGTGGCGAAGCTTACCGGCATAGCCCTGCCGAAGCCCCGCAGATCCGTCACGTAGATGCGGCCGCTCTGGTGCATCACGGTACCGGCCACGAAGAACAGCACGATCTTCATCAAGCCGTGGAACATCATGTGGAGCAGCCCTGCCGTAAGCCCTGACGGGGTCACCAGCAGGAACGCGAATACGATATACGACAGGTTGGAGACCGTGGAATAGGCCAGCCGCTTTTTAAAGTGGATCTCCTTCCAGGCCATCACCGTGCCGTAGACGATGGTGAACGCGGAGAACGCCAGGCCGATCTTCTGCACCATGCTGCCCGCCAGATACCCCGCGTCGTAGGTGAAATATACGACCCGTCCGATGGCGAACACGCCGGATTTGACCACCGCCACCGCGTGCAACAGCGCCGTTACGGGCGTAGGCGCAACGCCTGCCGTGGGCAGCCAGCCGTGCAGCGGCCAGATGGCGCTCTTTACGCCGAAGCCGAAGAACATGAACAGGAACGCCAGGTCGAACAGCCTGCGGTTTTCCGGCGTCGCCGCGTCGCCGAGGCCGATGACGGCGAACTCCAGGGAGCCGCCGTGGGTGAGGATGGCGATCATGCCGATAAAGGCTGCCGTGGCGCCGGCGATGGAATAGACCAGGTATTTGACCCCGGCGACCTTCGCTTCCCGCGTGCCCTCGTGGGTGATGAGAGGCACCGTCGCGAGCGTAAGCAGCTCGTAAAACAGGTACATCGTGATGAAATTGCCCGCAAACGCAACGCCCAGCGTGATGCCGTAGCATATGGTAAAGAAGCCGAAAAAGCGGTTCTTTTTATGCAGGTGGCTCATGTACTCGAAGGCGTACAGAGTGGCCAGCGGCCACAGCACCGACACCAGCAGCGCGAAGATGCTGCCGTAGCGGTCGATGCGCAGCGTAATGTCGATGGTGGACGTCAGGTGATACAGCACCAGCTCCGAGCCCTGTCCGCTCGAAAGCAGCGACAGCGTGTAGACGGACGTGGCCAGCACGATGGCGAACACGTAGTATTCTCTCGCTCTGCGCGCATCAAAATCCAGCAGAGGCACGAGCGCTCCGCCAAGGATGGGCACCAGGATCGCGATGAGGATACCAAAACCGGTCATTTAAAACATAGCCTCCGCAATGCGCAGCAGCGCGTCCGCCAGGGGCTGCGCGAAGACGCCGAACACGACGACGCCTAAAGCCAAAACGAGCATGGGGAAGAGCATCTGGAAAGGCGCTTCCTTCCCCTCCGCCTCTTTCTCCCCTTCCCCGGGGAAGAAACCGTGAATCGAGATGGGCAGCAGGTAGCCCGCCGTCAGCAGCGCCGACAGCAGCAGCACCGCCGGTCCCAGCCAGGACAGAACGGGAAGACCTTCGGAAAGGGACCCCGCCGCCAGGTACCATTTGCTGAGGAAGCCCGCGAAGGGCGGAATGCCGATGAGGCCGAGGGAACAGACCGTAAAGCAGCCGAACGTGACGGGCATCCGCTTGCCCATGCCGTGCAGCTGGGATACGTACTCTTTATGGTTCGTAAAGATGACGGCACCTGCGCCGAGGAACAGGCCGTCCTTGATGATGCTGTGATAGATGACGTGCAGCAGCGCGCCGAGCAGCGCGACCGGATGCAGCGTAAACACGCCGAACAGCACGTAGCTCACCTGGCTCACGGTGGAGTAAGCGAGCCGTCTCTTCAGCAGATCTTCGCCGTAGGCCATCATGGAGCCCATGAACACGGTGATGAGCGACAGCACGATGAGCGCTTTCTGCACCCAGGTGCCGGCCAGGAAAGAGGCGCCATATACCTGATACATGACGCGCAGGATGCAGAGCACACCGGCCTTCGTGATGACGCCCGACAGAACGGCAGACGCGGGCGCAGGCGCTACGGGGTGAGCCGTGGGCAGCCACGCGTGCAGCGGGAACATGCCCGCCTTCGCGCTGAAGCCGGCGATGGACAGGAACGCCACGACCAGGAGCTTGCTTTCGTTACCCGCCACTTTGGCCGGGTCAAGCAGGCCGCCCGGCGTAAACACGGTACCAGCGCCGTAGTGGGCGCTGAAGAAGAAGCCCAGCAGGCCCAGCGTCGCGCCGAAGATCGAGTACATCAGGTACTTTCTCGCAGCCGCGATGGATTCCGGCGTGCCGTCCTGCAGCACCATGGGCATGGACAGCAGCGTCATGAACTCGAAGCACAGGTACATGGTGAGGTAGTTCGCCGCCATGGACAGCGCCGCCAGCATCAGGTAGGTGAGCAGGTAGAACGCGAAGAAGCGCTTCGTGTGCTTCATGTGCTCCTTGTACTTGAACGCGTAGATCCCGACCAGGATCCACATAACGGTGTCGAGACACAGGAACATCCGGCCGAGGCCGTCGGCTCCGAACTGGATCGCCAGCCCGTCTGAAATTTTCAGCAAAGTAAAGAGTTGCGTCATATTATCCAAACATCGATAGACCCGTAGTGATAATTTGCATCAGCTGATCCGACCGGAGGCCGATCGCGAGGTTCAACAGGATAAACAGTACGATGGCCACTTCGTACTCCGTATCGAGGCGCACCTGCTTCTTCCACTCTTCCTTCAGCTTCTCGGAAGCCTTGGTGGGAGCGGTCTCCGGCGCGCGGAAAATGATGGCGAGCACATTGATGTAATAGATCGCCGTCAGGATG
Source organism: uncultured Eubacteriales bacterium (assembly GCA_902773665.1). Classification (GTDB taxonomy): domain Bacteria; phylum Bacillota; class Clostridia; order Peptostreptococcales; family Anaerovoracaceae; genus RUG11894. The sequence goes on from CACYFF010000001.1 coordinate 56,537, forward strand.
GTGGAGACGATGATGGCCAGGATGGACAGCAGATTGCGCCACCCGCCCACGGTCACGGCCGCCTGCACCAGGGACAGTTTCGTGATAAAGCCGCCGAAGAACGGAATGCCGATCATGGACAGCGTACCGACGATGAATGCGACCCCTGCGTACGGGTCACGCCGTCCGGCGCCCTCGATATCCCGGAACTTCTTGCTGCCGCCGGAGGCGTCCATCAGCCCGCCTGCCGCGCAGAACAGCATGGCCTTCGTCGTCGCGTGCACCGCCACCTGCACCATGGCTGCGGCAACGCCCGCGGGGGTGCCCAGACCTACGCCGCAGAAGATATAGCCGATCTGTCCGACGCTGGAATAGGCCAGCAGGCGCTTGATGTCGCGCTCAAACAGCGCGTTGACAGAGCCCATCACCATGCCCAGGATGCCGAAGACCAGCAGCAGATCCAGCACCGCGTGGGTGCGCACGATCCCCGCACCGATCACCCGGTAGAAGATCTTGATCATCAGGAAGATGAACGATTTGAGCACAAGGCCCGAAAGCATGGCGGAACTGCTGGCGGACGCGCTGCTGTGGGCGTCGGGCAGCCAGGACGAGAACGGCCAGAGCGCGCTCTTTAAAGACAGGCCCACGCCCATCAGGGCGATGGCGACCTGCAGCGGCGCCCGGTATTCGCCCTGGGCGTACAGCTGCGCCACGGCTTCCTGGATGTTGCTCATCAGCAGGTGACCCGTAACAGCGTACAGGATGCAGATGGAGATGAGGAACAGGCCGGAGCCGATGAGGCTCATGATAAAGTAGCGCATGGAGGCAGCCAGCGTGTAGCCGTCCTCCTTGCTCATGACGATGCCGCAGGCCGTGATGGTGTTGATCTCCACGAACACGTATGCCGTAAAGATGTCGTTCGTGTACACGAGCGCCAGCATGGAGCACAGCAGGAACAGCGTCGAGATATAGTACAGGTTTACCTTTAAGCGGCCGATGTCGCTGCGCAGGTGTGCCCTGCCGCCCATGAGAGACAGCAGCGTAACGATGGAGAACAGCGTCGCGACGGCAGCCTCGAGCATGCCGGCCCGCAGTTCGTTGCCGAAAGGCGCGCCGATCTCGCCCATGCTGTAGGTGTACGCGGCTCCGCCCTGCAGAAAATAGACCAGCAGCGCGACGGAGGCAGCGGCCACCAGCGCGATGGCGCAGTCCGCCAGATGTCTTGCCGCCCTGCGGGGAAGCACGAGGCACACGATGCCGCACAGCATCAGCAGCAGTATGGAAAAGGCAGGGACGTTCTGGACCAGGCTCATTTCAGATCCTCCCTGTCGCGTTTTCTTAAGATGTGGATGATCTCGTCGATATCCAGGGTGTGGAACTCCTCGTTCAGCCGCACGATGAGAGACAGCAATACCGCCGTAACGGATACGGAGACCACGATGCCCGTAAGCACAAGACCTGCCGGCACCGGGTTCGTGTACAGCGTATGCTCGATGTGGCCGAGGTCGGACGCGCTCACGATGGGCGCGACGGAGTTCTCGACGTAGCCTTTAGCCGCCAGGAACAGATACACCGAGGTATCCATGATGTTGAGGCCGATGATCTTCTTGACGAGATTCTTCGCCAGCATCAGGTTGGAGAGTCCGATGCCGAACAGGATCATGGCCGCGTATTCGGGAAGGTTCGCAAAGAAGACGCTCATTTGTTGAACCCTCCTTTGCGGATCATGATGTACATGGAATAGATCGTCATGGAGACGACGACCGCCACGCAGATGTTGAGCGGCAGGATGAGCCCTGCAGACAGGATGTTGCCGGGCGTGCCCGCTCCCTCGAAGCTGTCGAGGCCGTTGGCGCCCGTGTAGAACGTATAGCTCTTGGCGACGGCGTAGAAGCACAGCGCCATAGTCGTAACGCGGCGGTACAGCTGGCTGCTCATAAAGCGCTCCGTCTTCTCCAGGCCGTAGGCGTTGAGGAACAGCAGCAGCGCGGCGCCTATGATCGCCCCGCCGGAAAATCCGCCGCCGGGGGACAGGTGGCCGTTCATCGTGATGTAGATGCCGAACATGAAGACCGCCGGCACCAGCAGTTTAAAGGTCTGCGTAAGGATGGGGTCGTCCGTGGGCTCGTAGCGCCGGTCGATGGCGACCAGCGTGTCGTTGCTGGCCTCGCCGTCGATGCGCAGCAGGATGAACACGCACACGGCGGACACGAACAGCACGCAGGATTCTCCCAGCGTGTCGAAGGCGCGGTAATGGAGGATCATGCCGGTGACAGCGTTCAGCGCCCCGGTCTCCTCCGGACCCTCTTCCACGTAGAACTCCATGACCTCGTTGATGTCCGGGTTGTCTGCGCGGCCCAGGTCGGGCATCTTCTCGACGGTAAACAGCATGACGCTGATAAAGACGATGGTGAGCACCGTGCAGAGCACGGCGTAGAGGCGGTCGCGTTTTTCCTTATTCATCGCGCTCCTCCTCCAGTTTTCCGCTGCTGCCGGCGAAGTGCTCCTGCACTTCCGCTTCGTCTTCCTGCAGATTCTTCTTCAGAAGACCCAGCCGGCGCATCGTGATAAAGAACAGCACGGACGTGATGCCGGCGCCGACAGCTGCCTCCGTAATGGCGAGGTCCGGCGCCCGCAGCAGCAGCCATACGATGGACATGATCATGCTGTAGGACATGAAGATGATGACCGCAGGCAGAAGTTTCCGGGTCGCGGAGACCGCCACGGCGCAGATGACGAGCAGCAAAAGAAGAACAGCCATCAATCCTTGCATGGGTCATCCTCCTTCTGCGTGCGCATTTTTACCTCCTTCGCCAGATCTTCGTTCGTCTCCGCCTCCAGCTTCGCCACTAGATGGGAGCTTACGGGAGAGGAGAACCAGAGAAAGATCTCTACGAACAGCAGTTTAAGACAGGCGACGGACCAGCCGAAATACAGCATCGTGCCGAGAAGGCATAAAACGATGCCGAAGCTGTCGCCGATGGCGGCAGCCTGCATGCGGTTGAGCACGTAGCCGAAACGGTAGTTGCCGAACACTTCGATGATGAAAATGACGAGCCCCGACAGGATAAGCAGGGTGCCCAGCACAAATCTAATCGTCTCCATCGCTGTGCAGCCCCTCCTCCGTAGCCTGGGCCGTCTGGGCCTCGATCTCCTGACGTTCATCGTCTTTTAACGATAAGTATTCGCCCCGGTAGATGCGGGAAAAGACCACGACCGCAAGAAAGCTGATCATGGCGTAGAGCAGCCCGATGTCGATCAGGCTGGGATCTTTAAGGATGGCGGACATAAAGACGATGGCGGAGATGACCATCGTGCCGGCCATGTTGATGGACAGGATGCGGTCCGCGATGCGCGGGCCCCGGATGCTGCGGATGATGCAGAACAAAAGAAGCAGCGCCAGCAGGGCGATGCCGCCGATGAGGATATAGCGGGAGAGCAATGCAAGACGGGGGTCGGTAAACATCAGCGGGTCACCTCCTCCATACGCAGCAGCAACTGTACGAAGCGGCTCGATTCGATCCCCTCCGCCATGCTTTTATCCAGGCAGTGCACCGTGTAGGTGCCGTCGTCCAGCGATACGGTGATGGTGCCCGGCGTAAGCGTGATGGAATTGGCCAGGGTCACCCGGGCGACGTCCGTCGAAAGCGGCGTGCGGAATTTGACCAGCAGCGGGTCGTGGGGCAGCGTGGGGCTTACGATAAAGCGGCAGGCCGTAAAGGTGGACTTTACGATCTCCGCGAGAAGCACGAAGAAATAGCGGACGACCAGCGGTGCGAGCCGGATCGCCTTGCGGTCCTTTTCGAGGCTGTAGTCCATAAAACGGCACATGAATGCGAAAATGGCAGCAGCAAAAAGCAGCCCCAGAAGGACTGTCTCGGCGGTGACCCGCCCATTGAATACGAGCCAGAGTGCCAATAGAAATAGAAACATAAAAACGATTTCACCAATTCATCAGATGAAATTATTATCCCATAGAAAACGGTACTTTGGCAAGAAAAAACCCGCCCCGGCAGGGGGGCGGATCTCAACAAGCTCTATAATACGCGGTTTCCGTCGATAAAGATCGCCTTGGCGCGGCTCATGATCCGGAAAGGATGATCGTCGAAGACGCAGATATCCGCGTCTTTTCCAACGGCGATCGATCCTACCCGGTCTTCTACGCCCAGGGCCTTAGCGGCGGTAATGGTGATGGCTTTCAGGGCATCTTCCTCGGGCAATCCTTCCCGAACACACAGGGCGGCAAAGAAAGGCAGCAGTTCCAGCGGCGTCACGTCGTGGTCCGTCGTGATGGAGACTGTCAGTCCCGCCCTGCGTAGAATACCGGCAGTAGCAAAGGAGGTGCCCACCGTTTCGGGCTTGCCTGCCGGTCCCAGGGAAGGTCCCACCAGAGGGATAAAGTCGTACTGGCCGAGAATGTCAGCGACCTTCGCTGCTCCTGTGGCGTGTACGATGCAGAATTTCAGATCGAATTCCTTTGCAAGACGGATGGCAGTAAGGATATCGTCCGCTCTGTGCGCGTGGAAATGCGCCGGGATCTGCCGCTTCAGCAAAGGAATGAGAGCCTCGCAGGCCGGGTCGAACACGTCTTCTCCCGCCTCCTTTTTAGCCATATACCGCTGCGCTTCTTTTAACGTTTTACGGATGAGGGCGGCGGAAGCCATGCGGGTCTTAGGCTCCGATCCGTTATTGCCGTGGATATTCTTGGGGTTTTCCCCCAGGGCAAACTTCATCGCGGCGGGATTCTTCAGGGTCATGGCCTCCACGTCTCTGCCAGTCAGTTTAACGGCCGCGATCCATCCGCCGATAACGTTGGCGCTGCCCGGAGACACGGCCGCGGTCGTTACGCCGCCGGCCAAAGCCTTGGGAATGGCGGTATCGAAGGGATTGAACCCGTCGACCGCCTGCATCTCCGGGGTAACGGACCGGGTGCTCTCGTTATAGTCCGCGCCTTCCCAGCGCAGGCCTTCTTCCGAGATGCCGATATGCGTATGCGCATCGATAAACCCGGGCAGGATGTACCCGCCTTCTGCATCGTATACCTCGCCCGCGGCGGCAGGAGCCTTGGCCATATCTCCGAAGCCGGAGATCTTTCCCCCTTCGAGATCCACGTAGCCATGCTCAAAGCATTCGCCCTCCATGGTAAGTAATATGCCGTTCTGAATTCTCATAGTTCCTCTTTTCGTTTTCAATAGCGGATGATCAGCGACAGCGCGAACAGCGCGGCGCTGCAAAGCAGCCGGGCCCGGATGCGGACAGCGCGCAGCTGCAGTTCGTCAAACTCCCCTTCGCTTACGTGCGTGCGGGCCGTCAGATCGTCCTCGAAATCCGCATCCGTCCGGGCAAATGCAGGTTTCTGCCAGCGTCTCTTTTTCTGCCGGAGGCTATATGGCACGTCAGGTCTGGCCTTCGGCAGGCTTCCCGCACCCGGCACCTTTAACCCGGTCACGGCCAGATAGGAAAACCAGCCCCACGCCAGGAAAATGCCGCCGGCCGCGCACAGCGAAAACACGAAATACATGCGGCTGCGGAAAGCTCCGCCGGCTGCGGCGCAGCAGACCAGGGCGATCCCGAGGTAGCGCATGGAAAGAGCGTAGATCAGGCGGCGGCTGCGGCTCTTTGTTCTATTCAGCTCTTCGTCCGGCTGCATCATCGATTTCTTTCTGGTAAATTGCGATCTCCTGACGGTTTGCCAGGATAAAGTGACCCGGCAGGATCTCCGTCCAGACCGGAGGATCGGTCTCATAACTGTGCATGCGGCTGTCGTAGGTCAGCAGGATCTTGTTCCGTTCCACATCCGGATCCGGATAAGGGACCGCAGACAGGAGCGCTTTGGTATAGGGGTGCAGCGGCTGTGCGAACAATTCCTCGCAGGGAGCCAGTTCCACCAGACGGCCTTTGTGGATCACGGCGATGCGGTCCGAGATAAAGCGTACGACGCTCAGATCGTGGGCGATAAACAGATAGGTCAGGTTTCTCTCCTTCTTCATCTTGTTCAGAAGGTTGATCACCTGCGCTCGGATCGACACGTCCAGGGCAGAGATCGGTTCATCCGCCACGATAAAGTCCGGACCCATTACCAGACTGCGGGCGATGCCGATGCGCTGCCGCTGACCGCCGGAGAACTCGTGGGGAAAGCGTGTGATAAAGTCCTGGGACAACCCCACTTCCTGCATGATTGCCACGACTTTCCGCTCCCGATCCTTCTCATCTTCGTACAGATGATAGTTATACAGACCTTCAGAGATAATATAGTCGACTTTCGCGCGTTCATTCAGAGAAGCCATAGGATCCTGGAAGATCATCTGCATCTCCATGTGCAGATCCTTTGCCTTTTCCCTGGAAAGACGGCCGGTGATCTCCTCGCCTTCGTAGAGAATGCTGCCCTCCACGTTGCTACCGTAGATGCGCATGATCGCTCGGCCTATGGTGGTCTTGCCGGATCCGGATTCGCCTACGAGAGACAGCGTTTCGCCCTTATAGATGTCGAACGATACGGTATCGACCGCCTTAAACTGCTTTGCGCCGAGCTTGAAATTGACCGACAGATCCTTCACCTGCAGCAGTTTTTTTGCATGGCTGTAATCAAAGGGGCTGTCCGGTACGATCTTGTCTTTTCTGGCAGCGTCCTCCGCCTCGATCTTTGCCCGATATCCCTCTGCCAGTGGATGCAGCAGCCACGTTTTCGCCCAATGGGTCTCTGAGATCTGGAACATAGGCGGTTCTTCTTCGAAATCGATCTCCATCGCCCGGGGATTGCGCGGCGCAAAGGCATCGCCCCGGATCTCCTTGAACAGGTTCGGAGGTGTTCCTTTGATGGAATACAGCTCGTGACCCTTTACGCCCAGCTGCGGCAGAGACTGCAGAAGCGCTTTGGTATAAGGATGAGCCGGTTCGTGGAAGATCTCGCGGACCAGTCCGTGTTCCACGATCTGTCCGGCATACATAACGCTTACGCGGTCTGCCACATTGGCGACAACGCCCAGGTCGTGGGTGATATAGACCACCGTCATATGGTATTCCTGCTGCAGTTCCTTGATAAGCTTCAGGATCTGCGCCTGCACCGTTACATCCAGAGCGGTCGTAGGTTCATCGCAGATGAGGATCTCGGGCCGGCAGGCAATCGCTGTAGCGATGACAACGCGCTGGCGCATTCCTCCGGAAAACTCGCCGGGATATTGCCGATAGCGGACTTCCGCGTCGGAAATGCCGACCTTTTTTAAGATCTCGATGGCTTCCTGCTTCGCCTTTTCGTGCTCGGTGCCGAAATGCCAGGTGATGACCTCCGTGATCTGCTCTCCAATGGTCCGCACCGGATTCAGGGAAGTCATGGGATCCTGGAATACCATGGCGATCTTCTTGCCGCGGACCTTCAGCCATTCCTGTTCAGTCGTATAGGCAGTCAGTTCCTCGCCTCTATAGTGGATGCTGCCCCCGGTGACCCGTCCGTTTTTATCGAGCATGCCGATAAAGGATTTTGTAAATACGCTCTTGCCGCAGCCGGATTCCCCGACGATAGCCAGGGTCTCGCCCTCGTACAGATCCAGCGATGCGCCGCGTACGGCCGTCAGGATCTGACCGCGCAGATTGAATTGAATCCGCACGTCCTTGGCGGATAATATGGGTTCCTGTTTTCTTTGCTGTTCCATATCCATCCTCCTCTAAACATGGTTGCGCGGGTCAGAAGCGTCCGCGAATTTGTTTCCGATCACGTAAAACGCTACCGTGATCAAGCACAGAATCGCCGTCGGCAGCAGCATCTGATAGGGATGCAGCGTAAAGGACTGGCGCCCCTGATTTACGATATTGCCCAACGTAATGGCATCCACCGGCAGTCCCACGCCTACGAAGCCCATAAAGACCTCGGAACCGATGGAATAGGGAATGCACAGTGCCGCTTCCATGATGATCAGACTGATGATATGGGGCACGATGTTGCGGAATGCGATGCGGTGCATCGGCGTGCCCAGGCAGCGAGAGGCGATGTTGTACTCGCTGTCCCGGATCGACAGGATGCGGTTGCGGAAGAACCGGGCTTCCACGATCCATCCGCGGGAAGCCATCGCGAAGAACAGTGTAAGATAACTGGTGTTCATGATGTAGGCCAGCAGCACCAGATATACCGTGGAAGGAATATTGGTGATGATGTTGTACAGTTCCACGAAGAAGGGATCCAGTTTTTTATTGTATCCCCAGAGCGCGCCGGCCAGCGTGCCGAAGCCCACGTCCGAGCAGGCGATGGCAAAGCCCAGCAGGAAGGAGTTTCTCGCGCCGTACCAGGCCCGTGCCCAGATATCCCGGCCCAGAGAATCGGTGCCGAAAAAGTGATCCATACTCGGCCGCAGGTTCCACTGCCGGGGATCTACGACAACCGCACGGGGATCCACAGAAGATACGATTGGGTACACGATGCTCATAACGATCATCGCCAGGACCGCCGTTACGAGAAAAACGACCGCTTTGCTGCGGAAGAAGGTCCGCAGCGTGGAACGCCAATAGGAATAATTGGAAAAACCCACGTCTTCCCCTGCGATCTGATCGTAGACCGCAGCCCGGAATTTCAAAGGATCAAGCGCTGCCGGCATTTTTTTCTTTTCATCCATAGCCTATTCTCCTTCCGTCAGTTTGATCCGCGGATCCACGAAGGCTACCAGCAGATCTCCCAGAAAAACACCGATGACTGACAGGATCGCGTACATCAGCACGATCACCTGCACCAGATTGTTGTCCTGGCTCTTGATGGCTGTGGTCAGCAGGCCGCCGGTTCCGGGAATAGCATACAGCGTCTCGATCACGAGGGAACCTGCGATGATCATCAGCAGATCATAGGGGATATAGATGATTAAAGGGATGGCCGCGTTTTTAAAGACGTGGCGCTTCAGAACTTCCCGTTTCGGCAGTCCCTTGACCTGTGCGAATTTTACATAATCCTGATTTTCTTCATCCACCATAAAACGCCGCAACCAGAGCGCATAATACGCGATGCTGCTTAATGAGAGGCAGATGGTCGGAAGGATCCAGGAAATGGGCCGATCCTTGTAGAAAATCAGCGGCAGATTGAACCATTTCGAGATCCACACCTGAATAAAGAACAGATAGATGAGGCTCGGAACAGCCCGCACCAGCAGGATAAACACCGTGCCCAACTTGTCACCGGCTTTGTCTTTAAAGCGCACCATAAAAAGCCCCAGCCCGACACCGAAAACGATGCCGATCAGCATGCTGGCAAATCCGAAAGCTGCCGTTACGGGGATTTTCTCCTTTAACAGCGTCGCGATGGGGACTTTGGGATAGACCGTCAAGCTGCGGCCCAGATCGCCGTGGAACATATTGCCGACAAAACGGCCCAGCTGTACCATCGGATGGTCCAGAAGACCTTGGTTCCGCAGATAGACCATACGGGTCGCTTCGTCTGCTTCTTTGATCATTTCCGGCGGGAAATAGCCGCTCAGGGGCATGAGCCGCAGCAGCATGAAGACTGCCACAAACACGATCACCACCGTGAGCAGCGAGCGCAAAGCCCGCCTCAGGATGTATCGGGACAAAGAAATACCTCCGATTCGAATAATCGTTTGGAAAGCGCGCCGCCAGCAGATGCAGACGGCGCGCAGAAGGGTTAACGGTCTTTCTTATTTCGCTTTCAGCGCTTCGGCCCGTTCGATATCGTACTGAGCATCCAGTGCCTGGAACTCTTCAAAGGTGATGGGCTCCGTCATGACCTGGCAGCCCTTGTACTTATCGTTGCCGTACAGCGTAAGCGGACTGGTATGCGGAACACAGTAGCTCATGTAGTAGCCTCTCAGAGAGGAGATAAAGGGAATAACAAAGCCCTTTCCTGCTAAATAAGCTTCTGCTTCTGCAAACTTCTGCAGTCTGTCTTCGAACGTATCCGCAGCCAGCGCTTCTTCGATCAGCGCATCGTACTCCGGAACATCATAGCAGCCCACGTTTTCCGCGCCGTCCGTGGTGAGACGGGTAAGAATACCGGAAGGATCGGCGTAATTTGTGGACAGGGAGTCGAAGTAAATGTCGTAGTTCAGAGGATCTGCTACGGTGCCGTAGGTCCAGCCGGAGAACGCTTCGATGTGGAAATCTACGTTCTCTGTACCCAGAGCTTCCTCGATCATCGCCTTGAGGAGCTGCGCCATAACGATCTCGTCTTCATCGTCGGTTCCGACATAGCAGATGGTGACAGGCAGTTTGCCGTCGACAGCAAAGCTGCAGACCGGCAGATAATCCACGGTAGTGGGTTCGCAGCCGATGATGTTGCCGTCGGCATCGCACAGTTCTGCGATCGCCTTTTCCATGTATTCCTTTGCCAGATCCGGATTGGTATAATCCATCTCCTTGATTTCCTTCAGCGGGCTGTAATCCGTATAGTCCTTGCCGTTGGAGTCGAAAATTGCGCCTTCCGCATTGATGGTGTTGCGGAGGATACGGGAAGGATCCACCGGTTCGCGCAACGCGCCGATAGCTTCTCTGTTCATGGCATACATTAAGGCCAGACGGAAGTTTTCGTTGTTGACGAACGCATTGAACTCCGGGTTCTCTCCGTCAAAATCCAGCCACAGATAGTTCGTGGAGAAGCTGTGATCCGTGGGAATCAGTTTGTCGCCCCATTCCGTTCCCTGCATGGAAAGATACTCTTCCGCAGCGACTGTCGTATAGTCCGTTTCCCCTCTCTTGAACATTTCCACAGAAGTGGTGTCGTCGGAGATCATCTGGTACTCGACAGTTGCCAGATTGACGTGGTCCTTATCCCAATAGTGGGGGTTTGCCGTAAGTGTGATCGCCTTGTCCCGCTCGAACTGGGAGATATAGTAGGCGCCGCAGTACAGCATATGTTCGTTATCAATGCCGAAGTCATCGCCCATTTCCACCGCATAGTCATATTCGATGGGCAGGAGCAGCATGGAACTTTCGATCAGAGACAGGAAATACGGGGCGCTGCTGTCCAGCGTGTACTGTACCGTATAGTCATCTAGAGCCTTTACGCCGACCATTTCGTCGAAGCGGGCAGCGGCTTCTTCTCTGGTCATATCGGTCTTATCGCCGCAATCGATATCGTCCAGATCCCAGTAATAGTCATACAGACCGGAGATCAGGTTGCGCACGACACGCATGGAATAGGCGTCGTTCTGGGGATCCGCGATATAACGGATGCCGTCCACGAAGTCCTGCGCCGTCAGATCGTATTCGGTTTCTGCACCGGTGTGATCCACCCATTTCAGGCCCTGGCGGATATGGAATGTCCAGACGGTCTCATCGTCATTCGTTTCCCAGCTTTCTGCCAAAGACGGTACATAGACACCGTAGATGTCCGGTTCCACCAGACCGTCGATGCAGTTGGATACGATTTCCCGAACCGTGGCATAGGCCGTGGAAAAATAGTTGAAAGATGCATAGGAGCTGCTGAAATAAGTCTTATATGTGTCCACATAGGTCTTGCCTTCCAGCACATCCTGCGCATCTGCCGCAGATGCTCCTTGGTCCTGAGTGCCCGAACTCGTGCAGGCAGCCAGTGAGAAGATCATTGCGGCGGCCAGCAGCAGAGCCAGCATACGCTTCATTTTCATGAGATTTCCTCCTTTATCAGATACCGGCGAAGGACAGACATCGTCCTTCGATTTCATTCTCATTATAGAATCGTTTTTCCGTCAGAAAAGCAATTGGAACGTTTTTTAGCAGAGTTTTAACAGCAAAACTGGTACAATAGAAGCAGATTTCATAGATTTGATGCAGAGAGGAGAAAACGGAGTGCAGCGCCGCAGTATGCCGGCTTTGGAGCGAAGGATCCTCCGCTGTCTTTCGACAGCGGTTCTTTCCGTGCTGCTGTATCCGCTCTTTTCCTTTCTTTTTCATGAGAGCTGGTATGCGCTCCCCTTCCTCCCGATCACCGGCGTGTTTTTCTCGTTCCGAGAACGATCCGGCATACTCCGCGGCATCCTGGGGATGCTGGCCTGCATCCCGTTTATTGTACTGGATGCGCTCACGGGCCGCACATTCCCTATTGGATTTGCCATAGCTGTCTGCCTGAGTTCTGCCGGAATCGCTTGGATGCTGGGCAAAGTTTACGGACAGCAAGCGGGAAGAGCCCGCGATCTGGGGAGAGAATTAGCGCAGGTACAATCCGTCTCCAACTTGAGCGGCAGCCTGCTTACGGCCTCAGCACCGCACCAGCTGTATACCCTTACGCTGCAAAGCCTGTACAGCGTTACCGACTGCCCCTGCGTATTGTTTACACCCCAGGGCGAGACGTTCCGCAGAGAAGCGAGCATCCCAGAAGGATTGATGCTCTACCCGGCAGACAACCTGCTGCATTACTGCGCAAACCGAAGCCGGCGCTGCGGCCGAGGGACAGACTACAGCAATTCCAGCCCCCTAAGTGTATTCCCGGTAAAAGGCGAACACAGCCTGCTCGCCGTAGCGGCGATCTTAACAGGAACGGACAGAGTCTTGGAAGAGCCGGTACTCAGCACCATAGAACACCTGCTGCTGCGCACCGGGATCGCGATGGAGCGTCTCACCTACCTGGACCGGGAACATGCGATCCTCATGGACAAAGAACTGGAGCACATGCGGTCCGATTTTCTGCGGTCCATCTCCCACGATCTGCGGACGCCACTCACCGGGATCATCGGGGCATGTTCCACCCTGGAGCAGGAGGGCGTGACCATCGGAGAATCCGACCGGCGGGAGCTGGTCCACGGCGTCCATGAAGAAGCGACCTGGCTTCTGCGCATCGTGGAAAATCTGTTGTCTGTAACGAGGGTCGGATCCAGCGGCCCAAAACTCAACCGCAGCGAAGAGCCCGTGGAAGAACTGCTGGCGGAGGTTCTGGATAAGACCCGCAGCCGCTTCCCCGCGGTGGATCTTCGGATCAGCCAGCCCGACCGTCTCGTTCTGGTTCCCGTGGATCCGACGCTGATCGTGCAGGTCCTGATGAACCTGGTGGACAATGCAGTCAAATATGCCGGCAGCAGTCCTATTGAACTGAGCGCTGTCGAAGAGGAAGAAGAAATCCGCTTTATCCTGCGCGATCACGGCCCCGGTCTGTCGGAAGAAGCGCTGGCTAACCTGTTTGAACCCTACGGACATCATCCCGGCGACTACGGGCACGGGATGGGATTGGGCCTGTCTATCTGCCGCAGCATCATCACCGCCCATGGCGGTACCATTGAAGGGGAGAATGCGCCGGACGGCGGTGCTGTATTCACCGTGACGCTACCCAAGGAGACTTTATGAACACGCCGAGACCCACCATCCTCATCGTCGAGGATGAGACCTATATCCTAAAAGTGCTCAAGACCCTGCTGGAAGCCGATGCCTACCGCGTGCTTCTGGCAAAAAACGCGGCAGCAGCAGAAATGGCCGTAGCATCCCACATGCCAGACCTCATCCTGCTGGATCTGGGACTGCCGGACCAGGACGGTATCGTCTTTTTGCAGGAGCTACGCCGCTGGAGCCAGGTGCCGGTCATCGTGGTGAGCGCGCGGAATCTGGAACAGGACAAGATTTTGGCGCTGGATAACGGAGCGGATGATTACATCGCAAAACCGTTTTCTGCACCGGAGCTTCTGGCCCGGATCCGTGCGGTGCTCCGCCGACGCACCGGCTCTGCCCTGCCCGAAGATTCCTATAACGTAGGCGGCTTTTTCATCGATTTCAATAAGCGCAGCGTAAGCGTGGACGGTCAGCCGATCCGCCTCACTCAGGTGGAATACCGCATCGTCGAACTCATCGCCCGCAATCCGGGGAAAGTCCTCACCTACAGCTTCCTGATCCATAACATCTGGGGGCCCTATGCGGATGCGGAAAACAACCGCATTTTGCGGGTCAACATGTCCAACATCCGCCGGAAGATCGAAAAGGACCGCATGGCGCCCCGCTACATTTTGACGGAGATCGGCGTCGGCTACCGCATGGCAGAACAGATTCCGGGGGATAAAAAGCAAAGATAGAAATACGCCGGGCATCCTTTTCCTTGTGTCGTTCCCCGTCTTGATGTAAAATGGAATAGAATATTGAGTAATCATTCATTGCGAAAGAAAGGCAGTATAAATATGGCTATGTTTGGCACAAAGAAAGAAAAAGAAGCACCGGTCCCTGTCGTAAAGGCAGCGCCGGCTCCCGTCGTCGAAGAACCGGTCGCGCCCGCGGTTCCCGAAGTCAAAAGACCGCGCACCCTCATCGGCCCGGGCATCAAATTCACGGGTAACATCGAGGCGTCCGAAGACATCGAGATCAACGGCAGAGTGGAAGGCAATATCAGCTCCGGCAACACCATCACCGTAACGGAAGGCGGCTCCATCAAGGGCGATATCGCAGCGGAGAACTACATTCTGGACGGCGTATCCGAAGGAAATGCGAAAGTCCAGAAGTTCTGCAAGATCGGCAAAGCCGGCAGCTTTACCGGCGAACTGTTCGCTTCCACCCTCGTTACGGAGGACGGTTCCGAATTCGAAGGCACGCTGCATCTGAAGAAGGCAAAGGCACCGGTCTTTGTACAGCCGGAAGAGCCCGCCCCGGAAGAGGCTCCGGCGGAAGAACCGGCCTTCTAAACCCGCAACCCTGAGGGCGAGCCAGTCTCGCCCTTTTTTATACCGTCGGTTGGAGTGTTTTTATGAATATCTTTAACGTGATCTCACTATTGGGCGGTCTGGCCATGTTCCTGTACGGCATGCGCATGATGGGCGACGGACTGAAGGAAAGCTCGTCCGGCACACTGAAGATCGCCATGGAGCAGGTGACGAACAATCCCTTTAAGGCGTTTCTGCTCGGCGTTCTCGTAACGGCCATCATCCAGTCATCCACCGCCACCATCGTCATAACGTCCGGTCTGGTGGGCGCCGGCATCATTACGCTCAAACAGTCGCTGGGCATCGTCATCGGCGCCAACGTCGGCACCACGGTGACAGGCCAGATCATTCGGCTGCTGGACGTCGACGATTCCGCCACCTCCTGGCTGCAGTTCTTTAAACCTTCCACGCTGGCACCCCTCGCCCTCATCATCGGCATGGTGCTCATCATGGGCTTTAAGTTTAAGAACTCCAGCCGCATCGGCACCATCGCCATCGGCTTCGGCATCCTGTTCTCCGGCCTGATGAACATGACCGGTTCCGTCACCAGCCTGTCGGACAGCGGGCTTTTCGAAAACATGTTCTCCCGCCTGGGAGATAACCCGCTCATCGGCTACCTTACAGGGGCCGGCATCGCGTTCCTGCTGCAGAGCTCTTCCGCTACCATCGGTATCCTGCAGGCCTTCTCCATGACGGGGCTGCTGTCCTGGAACGCCATCTACGCCGTCATCGTCGGCATCTATCTCGGCGACTGCGTGACCACCGCCATCGTCTGTTCCATCGGGGCAAAGCCCGAAGCGAAGCGGGTGGGCGTGGTCAACATCCTGTTCAATCTGAGCGAGACGGTCGTGGTGCTGCTGGGGGTCACCATCGCGCACAAGCTGGGGCTGCTCGATTCGCTGTGGACGCGCACCGTGAATTCCGGCCTCGTAGCCAACACCAATACGATCTTCAATCTCACCTGCGCGCTTCTGCTGTTCCCGATGCTGCCCGTGTACGAGAAGCTCTCGCGCAAGATCGTCAAGAACGAGCCCATCGCGGAAGGTAAATACGACGACCTGCTGGAAGCCCTGTCTCCCGCGTTCTTCAGCACGCCGGCTCTGGCGCTGCGCAGCTGCTACAACGCGCTGATGGCGATGTACGAAGCCGCCCGCACGAATATCGAAAAGGCCATGAACCTGCTCCACGTCTACGACGAAAAGGTCGTGGAGGATATCATGGAGGAAGAGGACAACATCGACACCATCACCGACGAGATCTCCAACTATCTCGTGGCGCTGTCTCCGCACATCAAGGAAGACTACCAGGTGCGCATCCTGAACGAATACTACAAGGTCGTTACGGAATTCGAGCGCCTCGGCGACCACGCGGTAAACATCGCGGAGATGTCGCAGGATCTGGACCGCAAGGGCTTAAAGTTCTCCGACGACGCCATCCGGGAGATCGACATCCTGGAAGACCTCATCTACCGCATCCTGGATCTGACGCGGCAGGCTTTCGAAAAGAGAGACGTGGATGCCGCCATGCAGATCGAACCGCTGGAAGAGGTGACGGACGACATGGTGAACGCGCTGCACGATCTGCACCTGGAGAGACTTCGCAAAGGACAGTGCAGCGTGGATGTGGGTTCCAGCTTCCTCAACCTGCTGTCGGACCTCGAGCGTATCTCCGACGTGTGCTCCAACGTGGGCGTCGAGACCCTCACCCGCGTAAACGTGGAGCTGGAGAGCAAGGCCCACGAGTTCATCTCCTCGCTGCATTCCGGCCACGACGAGACCTTCAACCAGCGCTACGATGAGGCTCACAAGGAGTTCTTCGGACGGCTGGATAACAAAGAGCAGCCGGCAGCCAAATAGAAAACCAAAGCAAACGAAAAGCGCCCCGCTTGTTAGCGGAGCGCTTGTTTTTATGCTCGTTTACTGACCCAGGATATTGGAGATCATGACGCAGACCTCCGCTCTGGTGATGGTGTTCTCCGGACGGAACGTGCCGTCTTCGTAGCCGCCGATGACGCCGGCTTTATACAGCTCGTTGATGTCGCTGCGGAACGGCGTGCGGGAATTCACATCCGAGAACCTCGCTCTGCCGTACACTTCCTTGAGCACGCCGGAAGGCAGTGCGTTCGCGAAGATGTGGGCGACCTGCGCTCGCGTGGCAGGCGCGCTGTAATCCTCGAAATCGTCATCTTCGATGATGCCCTGCTTCGTGGCGTAGCTTACGTACATGCTGTACCAGGGCGTGCCGCCTGCGGGGAACGTGCCGTCACCGCCGTTGTAGATGTCGCGCATGTTGGAGGCGATCACCAGGCACTCGCCCACCGTAATGCTGCCGCCGGGCTGGAACGTGCCGTTGCTGTAGCCGCCCATCAGGCCGTAGCTCGTGCATTTCGCCACGTATTCGTCGAACCAGTTGGTCATGTAATAGGGCATATCCAGGTACTGGCCCCGGATATAGGATCGCTTGATCTTAAACCGCGCCATGCCCGTCTCGGGCTTGCTGGGCTGGATCTCGTAGCGCGCGCTTTCGATGAGTTCCTTCAGACCGGGCCACTCGTAGCTGGAGACCTTCTCCAGACGGCCGTTCTCCAGGAAATACTGCAGCATCTCGTCGTTGAGCACCAGGATAAAATTATAGCCCACCGGCAGGTAATCGAGTTCGATCTCTGCCGCTTCGGCTTCCCGTGCCGCCTGTTCGTAGGTGCGTTCATCACCCGGATCCGCGGAGACAGGAATCGCCGCAACGCCTGTGTACAAACCCGGACCTGCGGTAAAGTGCATCACCATAGTGTCGTTGTCGAAGCTGTACAGCCCGCCCTGCATATCCAGGAATCCGTAGGTGTACATATCCTTCCAGCCGATGACGAGGTCGCTTCCCGGCAGCACCGAGATGCCATATGGGGTCAGCCTCGCGCTTAATGCGCCGTAGAGGCAGTCTCCATCCCATTTGTCATCGGGCACGTACAGCACCATGACCTTGCTCTCGGCTTCCCCCAGCCGGGTGTTCAGCACGGCGTTAACCGTTCCCATGTAATAAGGCATCGACAGCGCAGCCGTAAGGCCTGCCGCCGCATTGCTCTTATCCGTATACTGGAGCGTCTGGGTCCTGTACCCGTAACGCACCTCCTCCGCCGCGTCGTCCGCATAGACGCCGGGCGGGACCGCCGCCAGCAGCAGCAAGACTGCCAGCAGCAACGCAATAGATCTCTTCATATATACCTCCTGAACCCTGTGTTACCCCAAATACAGGTTGTTCGTGCTGAATTCCGCCTCGCAGGTGGTATCGATGCGCAGGTCGTGGAAGATCTGCGCGTCCGCGTCGGACAGGATGGCCGTGCAGTGCGCCCGGCAGCCCGCCAGCTGCGGCAGTTTTTCCACCGCCGTCTCCGCGACCGGATTGACCGTCGCCGAGATCGTGAGGGCGGAGAGGACTTCCTCCAGAGAAAGCGTGCTCTTTTCGCGCTTTAAGATATCGGTCTTCAGGTGCTGCAGCGTCGCCAGGACTTCCTCCGAGATGAGCATCATCTCCTCGGGGATGCCGCACAGATGGCGCACCGCGTTGAGGACCAGGGCTGCGCCCGCCACCATCAGGTGCGAGCTCCTGCCGGTGATCATCGCGCCGTCCGGCAGTTCCATGGCCATGGCGACCACGTTCTGAAAGCGCTCCGGATCCAGCTGGCGCTTCATCTCCACGTAATCCAGGGCAGGCTGCACGCATTTGCGGTCGGTCACTGTCTTGCCCACTTCGTCCATCAGCAGCTTCGCCCGCTCCAGGGAATCGGCCCCGATAAGGCCTTTCTTAAAGTCCACCCGGGCCATCAGATAGCGCCGGATGATCTCCTGGCAGGCGGCTTCGCGGCAGGCTTCGTCGTCCGTAATGCAGAAACCGGCCCGGTTGACGCCCATGTCCGTGGGCGAATTGTACTCCGCTTCGGATCCGGTGATCTTCTCGATGATCCGCTTGACCACGGGGAACATCTCCAGATCCCGGTTGTAGTTGACCGCCATCTGGCCGTAAGCCTCCAGATGGAAGTTATCGATCATGTTAACGTCCTTCAGGTCCACCGTCGCCGCTTCGTACGCGATGTTGACGGGATGCTTCAGCGGCAGGTTCCAGATCGGGAACGTCTCAAATTTCGCGTACCGCGCGGATACGCCCCGTCTGTTCTCGTGGTAGAGCTGGGACAGGCAGGTGGCCAGTTTGCCGGAGCCGGGCCCCGGTCCGTTGACCACCACCAGGGGCTTCGTGACTTCGATGTAGGGGTTGGCGCCGTAGCCTTCTTCCGATACGATCGTGTCTACGTCCGTGGGATAGCCTTTCGTGTAGTAATGCTTATAGGTGCGGATGCCCCGGCGCTCCAACTTCGTAATGAACTGGTTGACCGCGGGATTGTCCTCGTAGCGGGTGATGACCACGCTGTTGATGGACAGCTCGTATTTGCGGAAGGTGTCGATCAGGCGCATGACCTCCAGATCGTAGGTGATGCCGTAGTCCGCTCTGGTCTTGTTGGCGATGATGTCGCCGGCGTAGATCGGGATGATGATCTCCGCGTGGTCCTTCATGCGGGCCAGCAGCTTGATCTTCGCGTTTTCGTCGAAGCCCGGCAGTACGCGGGCCGCGTGCTTGTCCTGGACCAACTTGCCGCCGAACTCCAGGTACAGCCTTTCGCAGGCGTGCCCGTTGATCCGTTCCAGAATGTATTTGGACTGTTCCTCGAGATATTTTTCGGAGTCGAAACCGATCTTCATGTGTTGCCTTCCGTGTTTTTTGCAAAGAAAAATGTGGTACCTATACTTCTGTATAGTATACCACATTTCCTCTCTTCATGGCAGCATGTGTTCGATAATGTCGCCGATCCTGGCCGGATCCACGTCTATGCGATTGAACATCGCAGCCATCTCTTCGACGAAGTTTTTATCCGTCGAGATGTCGTGGATGGTGCCGGAGCGGGTCAGCATTCCGTAGGAGCGGTAAGGGACTTCCTCGCAAACCATGGTTTCGCAGATCACCTGGTAACAACGGTTTCTTTGCGGCATTTCGAACCTCCTTCCGTGCCTCCAACATCCGGTGGTACCTATGAGGATAGCACGAAAGGAAAAGATTTACAACTATTTATTTGTAATTATTGTTAATTTTTATCAGTTCCCTATTCCAGGAGCAGTTCGAGCGCGTTCTCGACGATCTCGCGCTGACGGGCTTCTTCCTTATCGGGCGGCAGGTTCGGGTTGCCTGCGGGGTAAGGAATGGCCTGCGCGCCGGAGATACGGGCTGCGCCGACGGTCTTGGAGATGGGAGTGACTGTGCAGACGTGGGCGGCGGGAATGCCGGCCTTCTCGATCTGCTTGACGATCGTTGCACCGCAACGTGTACAGGTCCCTCAGGTGGAGGTGAGGATGACGCCCTGAACGCCCGCGGCCTTCAGCTCCTCAGCGATCTCCTTTCCGAATCTGGTGGCGTCTGCCACGGAGGTGGAGTTGCCGGTGGTGGTGATCAGATAGGGATAAAGCTCTCCGATCTCGCCTTCCTTTTCCATCTCCTTGAGTACGTTATAGGGTGCAACGCGGTTCGGGTTCTGGTTCGCGTATACGGGGTCGTATCCCGCGTGGACCGACTCGAATTTGCCGGGCGTAAGCTCGTCCAGGCCGTGAAGGTCGTATTTCTTCCAGAACTTCGCGGATGCCGCTGTTAAGTGGTCCGGGTTGCCCATGGGAACGATGCCGCCGGAGGTGCACAGCGCGATCTTCGCGCCCTTCAGATCCTTCAGCGGTGCGGCCGGGTCCACCTTCTCGTAGGTGGAGATCTCCAGCTCGGTCTCGTAGGGCTCGCCGTTGAGTTTCTTGATGAGCATTTCCACCGCGCGGACCGCGCCGTTCTTCTCGTGGAAGACGTTGACGCGCTTGCCCATGGGGAAGTAGCCTTCTTCCTTGGGAAGACCCAGCTTTTCGCCGTTTAAGATCTTCTTCGCAAGAGACGCGATGGCGGGGATCGCCTGACGCATGCCGGCTGCAGACTTCGCAGTCTGTACGATCTTGCAGTTCGCCTTGAACATGTCGACCGCCGGGTTTTCCTCGTACATGCCGGTGATGGCCGGAATGCCCAGTTCGTCCTGCACCAGCTTGCAGCTCTCGCCGCAGGCGATGCCGAAGCGGCCTGCGTTAAAAGCCGGACCGGCGATAAACAGATCGGGCTGGTATTTTTCGACCTGCGCGCGGATAAAGTCCTTGCACTTGTCGATGTTTTCCGCAAAGTAGTTGTCGCCGCAGATGATGGTGGCGACGATCTCCGCATCGGGGATCGCAGCCTTTAAGCCTACCGCGGGGCCCTTGGGGCCTTCTTCGACGAAAGGTTCGGTGTAGGCAAATTCCTCACCGCCGATCTGGCCGAAGAACTGATTCGTATAGAAAAGTATTTTCTTCATGCCAAACCTCCTTAGATCGTAACAGCGCCAACCAGGGTGTTGCCCTGCAGATTGTGACCGCCCATAATGCCGTGGATCTCGACGAGCAATCTGCCGTCGGGCTGGATGGAATTCACGGTACCGCCGCAGACGCGCTCGATATCTTTCAGCACGCCGATGGTCTTGTCCATGGCGGGAAGCATTAAGGTCGCGTTGGAGTTGCCGGTGGTCACGATGGCGTTGGCCTCGGGCACGCTGTCGGGCAGGGATTCGCTCATGCCGTCGATGCCCGCGTCCTCATTGGTGATGATGACGGTCTTGATACCGTTTCTCTCCAGTTCCTGGCACACGATCATCAGGTCGGTCGTCGGATTGCCGAAGCCTTCCTGGGAGATGAGCGCGCCGTCCGCGCCGAGCATCTTCACCTGGCGCACCGTGAGCATGCGGTTACGGAACTTCTCCTTCAGGGTGGTCATCAGCGGACAGAGCACGATGCCGACGAAGTTGAAGTCCTTGCCGTGATGCTTCAGCAGTTCCAGGATGCAGGCGTTGTTCTGGTGCATGTAGGTCGTGGTCTTGGACCCCGGCGATACGCAGTTGCCGGAGACCAGGGCGCCGTCGAAGATCTCGAGGGGCGTGAGCATCGTCGGAACGATGATCTTGGAGTCGCGGCCATAGAGGTAGGAGTCGTGCAGCAGGCCCTGCGACATGCAGTTATAGACGTAGACCACCTTCGGCAGGTCGGGATAGGCGTTGTAGTTCTCGCCGATGTTGCCCCAGCTGTAGAATTCGCTCTTGAAATCCTCCACCAGGAAGCCCAGCTCCGCCAGGTTCTGCGCCAGTTTAAGACCGGCCAGGCGGACGACCTCTTCGTGTTCGTGGGGATCCACGTAATCCTGCTTCTCGATGATCATGCACAGGTGGCACAGCTTGGAATACACGTTGTACTCCGCCGCCGGACCGCTCATGTCGATGAGCCCTTCCTGGAAGCCGACGATGGGGCCTGTGGTGGTCACCACGCAGCCCTCCAGACAATACGTAATACCCTCGCCGCCTTCCTGCATGTCCTCGTGGAAGGTTCCGGGGAAAGTCTCGCCGTCGGGCTTTGCTCTCGGCTCGATGACGTCTTTGACCGGAAGGATCCGCGTGGATGACCCGGGCAGCGCGATGTCGAACGAAACGTCCTTGATCCGGCTGTCTTCCAGGATCAGCTCGCGCATCGCGTCGGGATCCGCGATGAGCGTGTCCCCCTCGATGCGCGCGGGACTGCCGAACTCGATGTTCCGTATGGCGATCTTTCTGAGTTCCAGTTCCATGCATACCTCCTTTTCTCGTTAGTCTTGCTATGATTGCTTATAGAAAGTTGAAAGATCAACGTTCTATCGTATGCCGAGCTCCTGCAGGATGCCCGTAAACAGTTCGCAGCTGATGAACCGCAGATCGGGAAGAAGCGGCTCATCGTATTTTTTGCGCATATTTATGTATTTTTCCTCCTCCGCCAGGCAGTATTCGATGATCTCCAGGCTGGGAAGATCGATGGCCGGCTCCTTGGAACGGACCTCCGGGCCCGCATCCAGCACCACCGTCATGTAAGGCGTCTCGTTCGGGCGCAGGCGGCCCGCCATGGGATGAGCCAGGAGCTTTGCGCCGAGATGGATGCGGTCACGCGCGGCGGTAAGCACCGCCTTGGCCGGTGACCCTGCCATCCCCGTAAACGAAAAGGTTTTCGGCACCAGCGCTTCGATGTCCGGATTGTTGGAAATGATTTCTGCTTTTGCGGCCATTTGCCGAAGCGCCTCCCTTCTCAGTTTGATTATAATATACGAATAAATCTGCCGCCACTATTACTTTTTTATATAACTGCAAATCTTCCGATAAACAATGCAAGCAATCCAATAAAAAAGCCGGCCCGAAGGCCGGCTGATGCAGCGGGACAGGTCCCTTGCGTCGTTACCATTCAAACCAGGTGCCCTTTAAGAGCATGCGGGCATCCTGCGTAAGCGGAATGAGGTCGCTGCGGTCCGCCAGGGCGAGATCGAACTTGCGGTTGAGCGTCGCAAAGTGCTGTACACCGAAGGTCATCTTGCGCAGATAGGAATATGCACCCACAGCGCCCAGGGACATGCTGTCCGCTTCTTCGCCGTACAGGCTGCGGACTTCGCCCAGCTCCAGGAACAGCTCGTCCGCCGTTTTGCCGAACTTCTGCAGATGAGTGGGAACAGTGCCTTCCTTCAGCAGGTCGCCCACCTTCTTGCCCACCATCGCCGCTGCCATGGTGGCGCGGCACAGACCGACAGCCGTCACGTAGGGAGCGCCCAGTGCCAGCGCCTTATAGGCCTGGTCTTCCGTAGCGAATCCGCCGGTGATGACGATGGACGGGATATATTTCCCTTCCGCCTTCAGCTTGTCGCACATAGGAACGATGGCGCTTTCGATGCAGGCAGCAGGCAGGCCGAACTCATTCATCATCTTGTTCGGGCTGTAGCCGGATCCGCCGCCGGCACCGTCGAAGGTGATCATATCCACTTCCAGATCGGACGCGATGCGCAGCAGTTTCTCAAGATCGGCGGGGTCAAACCCTGCGGTCTTGAAATAGACATTCTTCAGTCCCATGGCTCGCAGCGCTTCGATGCGCTTGGCCAGCGTCTCCTCCGTCCACAGCGGATGGCGCGCATAGGACCAGAACCCCGGTGCTGCACCGCGCTTAGCGGCTTCCGCGACAGCCGGATCCTCCGGGTCGGGATAGACGATAAAACCGTCGCGTTTCTTGGCGATGGCGGCCTCCAGAGAACCGATGCGGTTTGCGGGCTGCGTGCCTTTCGCGCTCTGACCGAACTTGAACTCGATGCCCTCGGCGCCGCACTCCCGGATCGCATATTCCGGCAGCCCCATGGCGTCGTCTTCCACGTTGCACTGCAGCACGATCTGTCCATAGCCCCGGTAATAGCGGTTGAATGCGCCCAGCATCTCCTTCAGTTTTTCAAAGCGGACGATCTTTCCGTTCTCCGTCTTCAGATCCGGGTCCTTGCTGGGAGATCCCTCGCCGATGACGCAGATGGTGCCGGCCATGGCGGCTGCCGCAAAATAGTCCTTCCAATTCAGTTTGATGAGCGCCGGCAGCGTAAAGGGGAGCGCAATCTTGATTGGATTGCGTTTGCCGATGGTGCGTTCCGTCTTAACGTGATAGATCGACGGATACTCGCCGTTTTCCGGTGCGCCAAGCGCCCCGAAGCAGCGGCCGTTGATGTTGAAGATCGAGTAGTCGATGGGATTATCTTTTTCGCTGGCGATCTGATTGCTTCCCGTATTGGTGGGATAGACCATCGCCTTGCCCAAAACAGCGGAGAGACCGATCTCGCAGGTCCCGATGCAGTCTTCCGTGCAGAAGGAGCACATGCCCGAGCAGGGCGTCAGCTTCTGGCCGCGTGTCTTGGTATCGCTGAAAGCGGAATCGTTGTTGCGGACGAATGACATGTATGACACCTCTTTTCTATCCGTTCCGTGTTAAAATCTGCTATTATAAAAGTACCACAAAAAGACCAACCCGTAAATCAGTAGGATAAATGAACTGTCGGGGACGTAACTGTCGGGGACGGTTCTTTACTGTTCATTTTTTATCTGCAGCAGCATCATGAATAAACAGGAAATTTACGATTTTTTAAAACAGCAGCATATAGACTTCGAAATCACGGAACACCCCGCCGTCTGGAACATGGAGGATGTGGCGCAGCTGGAAATGCCCCACCCGGAGGCGGACGCCAAGAATCTGTTCGTGCGGGAGGACAAGACCAGGAATTACTATCTGATCACCGTAAAGGGCGACAAGCGGGTGGATCTGAAGGCGCTGCGGAAAAGTGAAGGTCTGCGGCAGCTGAAGTTCGCATCTGCCGGGGAGTTGGCGGATCTGCTCGGGCTTTACGCCGGGGCCGTCACGCCCCTGGGGCTGCTCAACGACGAAAGCCGCACCGTGACCCTCATCATCGACTCGTATTTCCTGCAGCCGCCGGCCCTCATCGGCGCCCACCCCAACGACAACACCGCCACCGTCTGGCTGAAGACGGAGGACCTGCTGTGGTTTCTGCGTTCCCACGGAAACGAGGTGCTGGTCCGGGATCTCCCCTACGTGCCGGAGGAATAGAACGGCACATACGGCAACCCATTGTTTTCGAACAGAAAGGAGATCTCCCATGGGCACAAAAGATAAATATTCCCTCGATCCCAACACCTGGTGCGGGCTCAACCGTCCGAACATGCCTCTGGAAGAGGCGGACACCGTACTGTTCGGCATTCCCTTCGACGGCGGCGCCAGCTACCGCGCGGGGGCAGCCCAGGCACCGGACATGCTGCGCGCCAACACCCTGCAGTCCACGCCCTGCACGGAGCGGCTGGAATGGTTCGATACCTTTAACGTCGTGGACGCCGGCAATTTTCCGCTCACCATGGACGACCGGGAGGAGGTCTTTGCGGATATTCAGAAATTCGTCTGCGGACTCGTGAAGGCCGGCAGGAGATTCACGATGGTCGGAGGCGACCACAGCGTAACGATCCCCGTGGAACGCGGCATCGACGATGCGCTGGATGAGCCCTTCGGCATCATCCACATCGATGCGCATATGGACCTGTGCGACGCGCTGGAAGGCGATAAGCTGTCCCACGGCAATACAGAGCGCAGAGCCCTGGAGCTGAAGAACATCCAGGGGTTCGAAAACCTGTATTTTATCGGCATCCGCTCCATCGAGCCGGA
The DNA here is from genome assembly GCA_902773665.1 of uncultured Eubacteriales bacterium. Lineage (GTDB taxonomy): Bacteria > Bacillota > Clostridia > Peptostreptococcales > Anaerovoracaceae > RUG11894. The sequence continues at coordinate 82,233 of CACYFF010000001.1, forward strand.
CGAATTCGAATTGTATAAGACCAACCCCATTCAGGTAAAAACGGCTTACGACTGCTATGCGGAGGGCATCGAATCCGTCGCGAAGGACTGCATCGATAAGATGAGCCGGTACAGCAAAGTCTACCTCACCTTCGACATCGACGCGCTGGACCCTGCCTACGCCGCAGGCACCGGCACGCCGCAGTTCGGCGGACTTACGTCCCGGATGGCACTCACGCTCCTCAACATGCTGTTTGAAGCGCTTCCCATCATCGGATTCGACGTGGTGGAGATCGCGCCGCCCCTCGATCCGTCCCTGGCCGCCATGTACGCCGGCCGCAAACTTATTACGGAAGCCTGGGGCAACTGGGCTAAGCAGATCGGAAAACTGCAGAGCAAATAGCAAAAACGCATACGCAAAGACCCGCAGGAAACGCCCTGCGGGTCTGCTGTTTTTCTCGCTATTCCTTTACGAGGAGCCTGCTTCGTGTCTATTTCAGGCTTTCGTCGTAAACGGCACGGTTGCCGCCGATGAACTTCGGACGCACGCGGCAGGCGGTCAGATGGGCCTCGCCGATCTGCTTCATGGACAGGCGCACGGGCACGCAGACCTTATCCATGTGCATGCCGATAAAGGTGTCTCCGATATCCAGGCCGGCTCTTGCGATATGCATCTCCTCAATGGCCACGGGCTTTTCGAAGTTGGCGTAAGCCGCCGTCGCGAAGGAGCCGCCCGCCTTCTTCTGGGGCACCACGTTGACCCGGGGAAGGCCGTACTGCTTCGCGCAGGCAGCTTCCATGATGATGGCCCGGTTGAGATGCTCGCAGCACTGGGCCGCCAGCCATACCTTATGGGCCTTTGCGGTCTCCCAGATGCCGGCGAATACAGCCCGCGCCACGTCTTCGTTGGAGTCGGAGCCGATCTTCTGCCCGCAGATCTCGCTGGAGGAGCAACCCACCACGAGCACGTCTCCTTCTTCCAGCTTCGCCGCTGCCATGATCTCTTCCGCGGCCTGTGCCGCCTGGTTTTTCAGTTCTTCATACATCGTGTATCACCTCAACAATTCCAGCGCCTTCGCCAGCGCTGCATCTTCCGTTCCCGGATCGCACCAGGCATCGAACTTGTCCTTCACGATGCCCAGGGTGCAGAAGTCCAGCGCGCCGTAGGGGCATACCCCCGCTTCGGTCTGGACGAGTTTTAACGCCGCGACCGTCTTCGCGTCCATCACGCCGCTCGCTTCTACGTCGTAGCCCATCTTGGCCAGACGCTGCTGCACGCCGTAGACGTTTAAGCCGCTGTCGCCTGCGTAGTATTTCTTCGCCTCGTTGATGGGAGCGACGGATGCGCGGATCTGCGCGATCTCTTCGGCGGTCCGTTCGCCCTGCGCATAGGCCGCGACGTCGGGCACGATGCCCACACCGTCGATGTCGCTGCCCTTCGGAGACAGGAAATAGTAGACAGATAGTTTAAAGTAGTTGCCCTGGCCGCCGGACCCCACGAACTGGGCTACGCCCTTGCCGTAGGTGGTCTCGCCCACGATGGTGGCCGCCTGGCGGTCCTTGAGGGCTGCCGTCAGCAGCTCGGAGGCGCTGGCGGTCTCGTGGTCAACCAGGCATACGACGGGAAGATCCGCAAAACTGTCCGTCGTCGAGCGCACAGTCTCGATCACCTCGCCCTGCCGCTTAAAGATGGAGATGACGCCGTCCGTATGGATCAGATGGTCCGCCACCGCTACGGCTTCGCCCACGGAGCCGCCGCCGTTGCCTCTCAGGTCGAGCACGATGGCCTTCGCGCCCTGGGCAGCCAGCGCGTCGTATTCTGCAGCGAAGCGGTCTGCCGTGCCCGCCGCGAAGGAACTCACCTGCACGTAGCCCGTGGTCTCATCCAGCATTTTGGAGGAGACGGTGTCTGTGCGGATCACCTGGCGCACCACCTCGAACACCCGGGTATCGCCCTGCCGGTCCACGGTGAGCGACACGGTGCTGCCGGAGCTGCCCCGGATGAGGAGGGACACCTCTTCGGACGTCATCTGCGTAACGTTCTGAGCGCCGACTTTTAAGATATAGTCGCCGGAACGGATGCCGGCCAGCTGGGCCGGTGACCCGCTCACCACGCTGGAGATGCGGATGCCGGAATTCGTCTTGCGGATGACGATGCCGATGCCTTCGTAGACCTCATCCACGTCGTTCGTTACGAAATTCGTGCCGTCATCGGTCTTGTCCACCGTAACGTAGGCGGACCAGGGATCGCCCAGGCTGCTGAACAGCCCCTGATAGATGCCGATGAAGATATCGTCCAGCTTCGTTTCGTCCTTATAGTTTTCCCGCACTTCCTCGATGATCTCCTGCAGCGCGTCCATGCGCAGATCGATGGGTGTCTCGCCGTAGAAGAACGTCATGGCGCTGACGGGAGCCGCGCCGGTCAGCACGATCCCTGCCGCAGCCAGAAGGGCCGCCGCTTTTCTCAGAAGCCTCATTGCAGCACCTCGATCGCTTTCTGCAGTTGTTTATCGGTGCCGTCGCCGTACAGGAATTCGTAGAATGCCCGGTCCACCAGTTCGATGGTGCAGAAATCCAGTCCGCCGTAGGGCGATGCGCCGTAGAGCGCCTGGATGCGCTTGAGCGCGTCCATCGTAGCCGCCTCCATCACCGCATTCTGCGGCACTTTATAACCGAGGATGTTCAGCCGCTGCTGGGCTGCCAGCACGTTCAATCCGCGCTGGCCCTTGAAATACTTCTTGCCTTCATCCATGGGAAGCACGGATTCCAGGTATTTCGCGATCTGCTCCTGCGTCAGGGCAGAGCCGTTGGAGATCGCGATGTCCGGCGCGATGCCGACCTTGTCGATGCGCTGCTTGTTCGGGGTGAGGAAATGGCAGAACGTCAGCTTAAAGCTGTCGCCGTTGTCCATGGTCACCAGCTCCTGCGCCACGCCCTTGCCGTAGGTCGTGACCCCCACCAGCGTGCCGGCGCCATTGTCCTTGACGGCTGCCGCCAGGCATTCGGAGGCGCTGGCCGTATGATCGTTGATGAGGACGACCAAAGGCACATCTTTGTAGGTGCCGCCGGCGGAATACTCCTCGTCGATGATCTCTCCCTGTTGTTCGTAGAACACCAGCGGTTTTCCCTGGGGAATGAGCATGCCGGCGATGTTCAGGGCATCGCCCATCACGCCGCCGCCGTTGTCCCGGACGTCGACGATCAGTTTTTCCATGCCGTCCGCGATCAGGTTGAGCTTGGCGGTGCGGAATTCCAGCCAGGTCTCGCCGGAGAACTGGGAGATGGCGATGTAGCCGATCTTATTGTCCAGCATCTGGTAGGTGACGGTCTGCGCTTTGATGTTCTTGCGCTCGATCTCCATGGTCTGCAGCGCGCCATTGCTTTCCAGCTGCAGCACGGCCTTCGTGCCCGGTTCGCCGCGCACGAGAGAGGAGATCTGATCCAGGGTCATCCCGGCGATGCTCTTGCCGTCCACGCTCCGGATGATCATCCCCGCCGTAACGCCCGCTTCGTAGGCCGGCCCCAGCGTGTTCACCTGGGTGATGACGCAGTTTCCGCTGCCGTCCAGGGTCATCGTGACCCCGATCCCGGCGTAATTGCCCGTCACCTGGCTGATGAAGGCGTCCTTTTCCTCCTTGGTCTTGTAGAACACGGACCACTGGTCCAGCGCGTCGAACACGCCGTTGTAGGCCGCATCCGTCAGATCTTCCACGTTGACGTCGTCCGCGTAGTTCTCGTCGATATACTGCACGACGTCCCGCAGCTGATCCAGCTTGCTGAGGTTCTTGTCGATGGTCTCCTGGCTCTCCGCCGCGTAGACGTATAGCGTTCCGGTCTCGCCGGAGAAAGCCGCCAGCAGCGTGAACCCGGTCATCATCAGCATCGAGATGACGACGACGATGGCCAGGATGCGCGCCAGTTTCTTGTTTCGTTCCTGTTTGCGGTTCATTGTTTTACCCCTTCCCCCGAATGGGTGATCTCCAATTCCAGTTTGTTTCTGGATTCCATAAAGCCCTTCAGGCTGATGTGATAGTCGATGGACAGCTTCTGCCTGCCGTCGCCGGCGTCTTCCAGCCCCGTCACGTCGTTCGTCAGCAGTTCCATGCCGATGGGGCCGTAAGGCGTCTCATACATGCCGTAGAAGCGCTCGCCCTTCTTGAACTCCATCTCCGTATCCGCAGCCAGCGCATTGCCGCTGCGCCGCATCTTCACCTTGTCCTTCGTGATGATGAGGGACGTGGTGCAGCCTTCCAGCCCGGAAAGCTCGCTCTCCGGGTATTTGATGAAGGTCGTCGAACCGCGGTGGAACAGCTGTCCTGCGGTCACGAATTCCATGATGTCTTCGTGTTTCTCGCGGCCTTCGTCCTGTCTTACCGTCTTACCGGTGATTTTCAGCATGATATCTTTCATAACCCAACTCCACGATCCGGTCGATGATCTCCGGATACTTCATGCCTGCCGCCTGCATCAGCATGGGGAACATGCTGATCTTCGTAAAGCCCGGGATGGCGTTGATCTCGTTGATGTAGATCTCGCCTGTGGCCTTGTCCATCAGGAAGTCCACCCGCGCAAAACTGCAGCAGCCGCAGGCTTTATACGCCCTTTTGGCCATATCCAGCACCTCCGCCTCCTGCTCGGGCGAGATAGGCGCCGGAATGAGCAGCTGGCTGGTGCCATTGAAATATTTATCGTCGTAATCGTAAAATTCCGCGCCGGGGATGATCTCTCCCACCTTGCCGCAGACGAGCACGTTGTTGCCCATCACGGCGCTTTCGATCTCCCGGGCGTCGATGCCCTGTTCGATCAGCAGGCGGCTGTCGTAGCGCTCCGCCAGTTCGATGGCGGCCTTCAGCTCTTCCCGGTCGTGGGCTTTGGTGATGCCCACAGAGGAGCCCATGTTGGAGGGCTTGACGAACATGGGGAACGTCATCGTGCGGCAGGCCTCATCCATCACCGCCTCCACGTCGTCCGCGTCGGAAAATGCGATATAGGGGGCTTGTTTTAAGCCCTCGGATGCGAAGACTCTCTTCGCCACGATCTTGTCCATGGTCACCGAACAGCTCAGCACGCCGCAGCCGCCGTAGGGGATATTCGCCAGCTTCAGCAGGCCCTGCACCGTGCCGTCCTCGCCGTTGGGGCCATGCAGGATGGGCAGGGCAAAATCGATATAGCTGCGCAGGTCCCAGGGATTCAGGGGCTGACCCGCGATCGTCCACCAGCCTTCTTTGCTGATGAAGATGCGCACGACTTCGTATTTCTCCGGGTCGACGGCCGCGATGACGGAATCCGCCGACATGATGGAAACTTCATGCTCGCTGGACTTGCCTCCGTAAATTACGCCTAATCTAATCTTGTCCATGGGATGCCTCCTCGAGCAGCGTCCGCAGCTCCTGTTCATCGAAATAATACTTTTTCAGGCAGAACTGGCAGGTGAGCTCCGCGCCGTGGTCCTCTTCGATGATCTCCGTCAGATCCTTCCTGCCGATGGAGACGAGCGCTTTCGCCATGCGTTCCCGGCTGCAGTCGCAGAGCCAGGAGACGCTGCGCTCCTCCAGCACGTGGGGACGGAATTCCTCCGGCAGCTTGCCGAAGATGATGTCCAGAAGTTTGTAGAGGTCACCCTCCGCGTCCTGGATGAGCAGCGTAAGGTCGTCCAGCAGGAAAAGCGTCTCCTCCAGGGCGTCCAGCGCCTCTTCCTTCGCATCGGGCAGCACGTGGACGATAAATCCGCCGGCGTACGCCACGTGAGTCAGGTCCTTCGTGAGCCGCACACCCAGCGCCACGCTGCCGGGCTGCTGCTCGGAAGCCGCGAAATACTGGGTAAAGTCCCGGGCGATCTCGCCGTTCACGAGGGGAATGGTGCCGACGTAGGGCTCTTTTAAGCCCAGGTCCTTGATGACCGTAAGGCTGCCTTTTCCCACGATGCCGCCTACGTTGAGGTGACCGTCGGAGCGGGGCGGCATCTCCGCCGCCGGATTGGCGATATAGCCTTTGACCCTGCCCAGCGCGTCGGCGGTCGCCAGGATCTGCTGAGCCGGGCCGTCGCCCTTGATCTGTACGGTGAGCTTGTCGCCCAGGCCTTTGAGGCCGAGGCCCATCATGCCGGCGCAGGTGAGCGTGCGGCCGAGGGCTGCTGCCGATGTGGGCGTGCAGCCGTGGATCTGCATGGCCTGCTCGCACAGGTCGGTGGTAACGGCTAAGGTAACGCGGTAAGAACCGCTGTTGTCTACTGCGATAAGTGTGTTCATTTTGTCCTTCTTTCTTAACAAATAATTTTACCATATTTCGTGCTATAATACCCGTATGAACACCATAGAATTAAAGGCAAAAGCAAAAGTAAATCTCATCCTGAACGTGCTGGGAAAACGCCCGGACGGATACCACGAACTGCAGATGGTGATGCAGGCCATCGACCTGGCGGACGACGTGCGTATCGAATGGGAACGGCAGACCGGCGAGATGGCGATCCGGGGCTGTTTCCTGGGAGGCATGCAGATCGCGCTGGATCCGGGGCATAAAAAACTGCCCTCCGGGCCGAACAACCTGGCGTATCAGGCAGCATCGAAGATGTACGATGCGTTCCACCGGGGCAGGCGGGAAGTCTGCACGATCGAGATCCGCAAGAACATTCCCCTGGCTGCAGGCCTGGCGGGCGGTTCGACGGATGCTGCGGCAGTCATCTGGGGTCTGGCGAGGCTCTGGGACCTGGCGCCGAACGAAACGGATGAAGGAATGGACCCGGAAGTGCGGCAGACGCTGTTCGACATCGCGCTTTCCATCGGCTCGGACGTGCCCTTCTGTCTGGCGGCTGCCATGGGTCACACGGCGGCCATTGCCGAAGGCCGGGGCGAAAAGCTGACGTACATCGAGCCGCTGCACGCCCGCATCGAAACGTACACGCCGCCTGTCGAGGTGCCGACGGCGAAGGTCTACGGGGCGCTGAAGCCGGAGGATTACGCCGTGCCTTACGACGTGGCCGGTTACCTGAAGGCGGAGACAGTGCGGGAGAAGTGTGCGTATCTGGGCAACCATCTGCAGGCGCCGGCCTGCCGGCTGTATCCCAGGATCGCTAAGGAAATAGAACGTTTATCGCAGATAGACGATGGGCTTTGCACGCTGCAATCCGGCAGCGGACCCACGGTATTTACGGTTTTTGAACAGTAAAGGAGCAACAATGAAGATCGTCGTTTTGAACGGAGCAAAAGTAAACTACGATGGCCTGGCGGGCTACGATTCCCTGGGCGAAGAGGTCGTCTGCTACGACGCCAGCACCCCCGAACAGTACGCGGAGAGAGCGGAGGGCGCGGAAGTCCTGGTCTCCAAGGAGCTGCCCATGAACGCGGATTCCATCCGGGCTCTGCCGGACTGCGTCAAGCTCATCTGCGAAGCCGGCACGGGCTACAACAACATCGACCTGGCCGCCTGCAAGGAAAAGGGCATCAAGGTCGCTAACGTTCCGGCCTATTCCACGGACCGGGTGGCCCAGACCGCCGTCATGATGCTGCTCAACCTGTCCTCGGAGATGGGAAAGCAGATCCGGGCGCTGGAAAAGGGTGACCGCTCCAACTTTACGAAATATCTCGGGGTCAGTCATACAGAAGTGAACGGCAAGACGCTGGGCGTCGTGGGCGCGGGCCACATCGGCGGCAAGGTGATCGAGATCGCCAAAGCCCTCGGCATGAACATCCTGGTCTATACCCGCACACCGAAAGATTTCGGACCGGGAACGAAGAATGTGAGCCTGGAAGAGCTGCTGAAAGAGAGCGACTATGTAACGCTGCACTGCCCGCTCACGCCGCAGACGAAGCACATCATCAACGAAGAGAGCCTTAAACTGATGAAGCCCACTGCCTGCCTCATCAACGCGAGCAGGGGCGCTCTGGTGAACGAACCCGCCCTCATCCAGGCGCTGCAGGAAGGCCGCCTGGCAGGAGCCGGTCTGGACGTACAGGAGACGGAGCCTCCCGTTGCGGATAATCCTCTCTACGACATGCCCAACGTCATCCTCACCCCGCACATGGGCTGGAAGGGTCTGGAGACCCGCCGCCGCCTCGTGCAGGTGCTGGCCGACAACATCGCCGCCTACGCTAAGGGTGAGAAGCTTAACATCGTAAGCGACTAACCGCAGCCAGCGGTTTGCCGAAAGAGAAGATGTTAAGCGTATTGACATTCTCCACAATTCGCTTAACAGTTTTTCGCCCTACAAACCAGAGGATCGTGCGAGTCTTGATAGACCTTGAAAGCATTTGTTAAAAATAATGCGAAAAAAGTCCGTACGCTTAACATGCGTACAGACTTTTTTTTATTGATCCTGATTAAATCTTTAAAAAGCGTTTAAATACTGTTAAGCGTACGGACAGTTATCGCGAAACGCTTAACAACAGCTCGCGCGGCACGGACATACACGGGTCAGCAGCAAGGCATCTTTACAACGTCACGTCCACGCACACGATCTCGCTGTCCGTTCCCACCCGCAGAGGCACCTGGAAGACGCCCGCACCAGCGGATACGATGGAGGTCGTGTTTCTCGTTTTGGCGAGGCCGTGGAAATAGCCTTCGGGGAAGGCGCGGCCCACGAAGAAATTGTAGGGGAAGAACTGTCCCTGGTGGCTGTGACCCGCCAGCACCAGCTCCGCGCCGCAGTCTGCGGCCTGCGCGATGCCCATGGGGTCGTGATCCAGCACGACAGTGGGTTTTGCAGCGTCTGCCAGGGTCAGCAGTTTCTGCAGCGGCACCCGTCTCTCGCCGTCCGCTACCACGCCGGTGCGGCCCACCAGGTTAAACCCGTCCAGCACGACGCAGCCGTTGTCCAGCGGCGAGATACCGGACTCTTCGTAAAACTCCGCCAGCGCGGCATCGTCCGGCTCGGGATCGTGGTTGCCCAGGACGGCCCACTTGCCGTCTTCCGCCGTCAGAGTGTTTAGGATCGCAGCGACTTCGTGCTCGTCGCGGCACTCGTCCACATAGCTGTGGTTGAACTGGTCGCCGGTAAAGACGATCAGGTCCGGATGCAGAGCCTTCGTTTCCGCAGTGATGCGCTTGATCAGCCGCTCTCCCACGATCGCGCCGATGTGCAGGTCGGAAAGCTGCACGATGCGGTAGGGCCTGCCGCCCTTGGACTTTAGATCCACATCGTAATGCACGACCACCGGATGGGTCGCGTGGACCGTGCCGTTGATGACGACGCAGATGCCGAAGAGCATGCCGGCGAGGATCATCCAGGCGCGGAAATGCGGCGCCTCGACAAAACGGTGCAGGGCCAGATAGATGAGGTCGCTCAGCACGATCATGGGCGTGCCGTACATCAGCAGTCCCACGGCGACGCCGGAGATGCGCACACCGGTACGGTAGACCTTGGAATCGAGACGCGCGTCCGTGGAAAAACGCTGGAAAAAGGCCAGCACGATGGCGATCGCGCTGAGTTCCGGTCCGGGATTCGCACCGAAGATCTGCTCGATGGCATAACCGGTCCGCACGCTGGTGTAGACGCAGCATGCGATGGCGAACACCGTTACCGCCCCCTGGGGCCAGTGGTGTTTTTTATTGTTGTAGCGGTCCGTTCTCGCCGGATCGTTGAATTTCTTTAAAAGTTCCATAACAGTACTATTATACTGCAAAAGCCGGCGTTTGGCGCGCCGGCTTCCAAATTTACGGGGTAGCCCCCTTTGCATTTCTTAATTCATCCAGGAGAAGACCACGGTGTAGCCCTCGATCTTGCCCGTCATGGTCAGGATGTCCTTTAAGACCAGTTCTGTGTTGGTGCGGACGTCGCTCCAAAATTCCTCATCCCCTGCGATCCGGTCTTCCTGGATCTGCTTGAGGGCGGATTCCAACCCCGCATAGTCCTCCAGCTTCGTCGTCGTAAAGACGGAATTCTTCAGGTCGTAGATCCGAAAGCTGTCGATCTCGAACTCATGAGCCAGCACGGCAGGCTGCGGCAGAAAGACCGAGATCTCCTGCTTCTGGTTGTCCACGGAGATCTGCAGATCCTTCAGATCTACCCCTGCGCTGATCTGCCCGCGATACGCGAAGATGGAGCGGTCCTGCGTAAAGGGCACGGAGATGCCGGTGCCGAAGAACTTCTTCTCCTTCTGATAATCCGCCACGGATTCGTAGTGGTATTTGTAGGCGATCAGTTCCTTCGCGGATTGCACGGCGGTGAGCAGCGTGCCGGACTCCAGCGTGCCGCCTTCCCCCAGATCCACCGTTACGGGTGCGATGCCCGCGTCTTCCAGCGCCTGCTGATAGCCTTCCTCATGGGCCTTCGCGATGCGGTGACGCACGCCAAGGACCGCGCAGCCGATCACGACGAGCGTGATCAGAAAAGCGATCAGAACTGTCTTGATGCCATCCCCCTTCTCTCTCATGGCCGGCCTCCTATCCCAGGCAGAACTCCAGGATGCGGCGGGCCGTTTCGTCCTTGGACAGCTGGCCCAGGTCGTTTTCCCCGTCCTTCGACAGGATCGTTACGTGGTTCGTATCCACGCCAAAGCCTGCGCCTGCCTCCGTCAGGGTGTTGGCGACGATAAAGTCCGCGTTCTTCTTTTCCAGCTTCACCCGCGCATTCTTCAGCAGGTCCTGGGTCTCCATGGCGAAGCCGATCAGCTTCTGCCCTTCCTTCTTCCGCTCGCCGCAGGTCTTCAGGATATCCACGGTGCGTGCCAGCGGCAGCGCCAGGTCGCCCTCCTTTTTCTTGATCTTCTGGTCGGAATAATCCGCCGGCTTATAGTCCGCGACAGCCGCCGCCATGATGGCTGCATCCGCATCGCCAAACCGCGAAAGAACAGCATCCGCCATGTCGCCGGCGCTTTCGACAGTCACGACTTCCACGTTCACCGGGGGTTCCAGGTTCGTGTGACCCGTGACCAGGGTCACGCTTGCTCCCAAGTCTCGCGCCGCCCGGGCGATGGCATAGCCCATCTTGCCGCTGGAATGGTTTGTCAGAAAGCGCACCGGATCCAGGCTCTCCCGGGTGGGGCCGGCCGTTACGACGATCTTCTTGCCGGCAAGCCAGCGGTCGCTCTCCATTAGACTGCAGACCGCATCGTAAATGTCCGATGCCTCGGGCATGCGGCCCTTTCCCGTGTCGCCGCAGGCCAGATAACCGCTGGCGCTTTCCAGGATGTGCATGCCCCGGGTCCGCAGGGTCTCGAGGTTCGCCTGGGTCGCCGGGTTCTCCAGCATGTGGGTGTTCATGGCAGGCACGACCAGCTTTTCGCAGGTCGCCGCCAGGAACGTGGACGTCAGCATATCGTCCGCGATGCCGTGGGCAACTTTTGCGATGATATTCGCCGTCGCCGGGGCGATGACGAACACGTCCGCCTTCTTCGCCAGCGCGATGTGGTGTACCTCCGGACTCTCGTCCAGGGAGAACAGATCCGTCACGACCCGGTTGCCGGACAGCGTCTGGAACGTGAGCGGTCCGACGAATTTTTCCGCTGCGGCGGTCATCAAAACATGTACGTCATGTCCGGCCTTCTTCAGGCGCGACACCAGTTCGCAGGTTTTATAAGCGGCGATCCCGCCGGATACGCCGACCAGTATGCATTTCGATTCCATGGGAGAATTCCTCCTCGCAAATTCTGAATGGATTGAGTTTTTACCATTGTACCATAAACGGGGAGCAACCGCACATGTTACCTGCCCTCCGGTGCTGCGGCGTCAAAACAAAACCGGCAGAATGACCTGCCGGCGAAATACATGGGGACGGTTTGACCGCCCTCATTCTTTTTCTTTTTTCAGCAGCATTTTCAACCCGAAGAACACGATCAGCGCGCCGACGCACACGTTCAGGACGCTGGCAACAGCCGCTGAGATAAAGGTCGAAAGGATCGTGCCGAGGATCGCGACGAACGTCATGAACAGCAGCGTCGCGGAAACGAGGCCGCACGAGAACACCAGCAGTTCCTTTTTACCGAATTCCTCCTCGATGATCTTCGTCGTCAGCACGCTGCCCCAGAACGCGATGGTCAGGGGGTTGGACAGGGTCAGCACGAGACCCTGGAGAAAGACGCTGGACGACGTGGGCCTGAGGTTCAGCCCCGGAATCAGATTGACCCCGAACACGCCCAGGATGATATTCAGCCCGAAGAGGATCAGAACGAGCGCGCCGATGACCTTGAAGATCTTCCTGACGCTCTCTTTCTCCATGATCCTGCTGACGCCGACGCTCGCCAGCGCGATATAGAACGCGTCGACCAGGGCGACCGCCAGCACGAGCGACATCGCCACCCAGAATCCCGCGTTTTTCGCCGTATTGAACACCATCAGGCACATCGGGCCGATGGCGATCTGCAGCAGCATGCCGAACCGCAGGCCGCTGAAATACCGTTGGATCATTTCTTCTCCTTAAACGTTGATCTCTTCTTTCAGGGTCGTCAGGTTGATGATCGTCGTTGTCGTGACCACGCCCGGGATCCCCTTCAGAAAGTCGGAAATGAACGATTCCAGCTCGTCCGTATCGGCGACGAGCACTTTCAGCAGGTAATCGCTCTGCCCTGCCACGTGGTGACATTCCAGAACGTGCCTGCTGCGCACGACCTCCGCCCGGAAGCGGTTGATGTTCTCCGTCGTGTCCAGCGTGACCAGGATAAACACGAGCAGTTTATAGCCCAGCGCCTTCCGGTTCACCTTCACCAGATATCCTTCGATGATGCCGCTGCGTTCCATCTTGCGGATGCGTTCCGCCGTCGCGGGAACCGACAGCGAGACCGCCTTGCTGACGTCGGATGCGGTCGCCCGCCCGTTTTTCTTCAGTTCTTCCAGGATCTTGACATCGATATCGTCCATTTTGTCCTCTTATCTTTTTAAGAAATCATATACAGAAGGAGTAAACTATTCAATACAATCATTATAAATCAAAATCTTTTTAAGTTTATTCAGCTTATTCTTAAACATCTTGCGCGTCGCACGGAAAGAAAAAGCGGGCCGCTCGCGCGGTCCGCTTTTCGATTGCAAATGTCCCATGGGGACTGTCCCCATGTGTACTTTTTACATCTCGACGATCATGGCAGTGCCCATGCCGCCGCCGATGCACAAGGTCGCCAGACCCTTGTGGCAGCCTCTCTTCTTCATCTCGTAGATGAGGGTGATGAGGATACGAGCGCCGGATGCGCCGATGGGGTGACCCAGAGCGATGGCGCCGCCGTTGACGTTCAGCTTCTCTTCGGGGATCTGCAGCTCTCTACCGACTGCGACAGACTGAGCGGCGAAGGCTTCGTTGGCTTCGAACAGATCGATGTCGTCAACCGTCAGACCAGCCTTCTCCAGCGCCTTCTTGGAAGCGGGGATGGGGCCTACGCCCATGATGGAGGGATCTACGCCTGCGGAAGCATAGGAAACGATCTTGCACAGCGGGGTGATGCCCAGTTCCTTCGCCTTGTCTGCACTCATAACGACGAGAGCAGCGGCGGAGTCGTTGATGCCGGATGCGTTAGCTGCGGTAACCTTGCCGTCCTTCTTGAAGGCGGGCTTCAGCTTGGCCATCTTCTCGAGGGAAGCGCCGAACTTGGGGAATTCGTCGGTGTCGAAGACGATGGGGTCGCCCTTCTTCTGGGGGATGACCACGGGAACGATCTCGTCCTTGAACTTGCCGGCCTTGATGGCAGCTTCTGCCTTCTGCTGGGACTTCAGAGCGAATTCGTCCAGTTCTTCTCTGGTGATGCCCCACTGATCGGCAACGTTCTCAGCGGTAACGCCCATGTGATACTGGTTGAAAGCATCCCACAGACCGTCGTTTACCATAACGTCGACCATCTTGGCGTCGAACATTCTTGCACCCCAGCGTGCAGCGGGCATCGCATAGGGAGCCATGGACATGGATTCGGTACCGCCGGCTACGACGATGTCGGCATCGCCAGCCTTGATGATCTGGGCAGCCAGACCTACGCTGCGAAGACCGGAACCGCAGACCTTATTGATGGTCATAGCGGGAGTCTCGATGGGGAGTCCTGCAGCCAGGGAGACCTGACGTGCGACGTTCTGGCCCAGGCCGGCCTGCAGTACGCAGCCGAATACGAGCTCGTCGACCTGTTCGGGCTTGATGCCAGCTCTCTTAACAGCCTCTTCGACAGCAGTCTTACCAAGGGTGACGGCGGGGGTGTTCTTCAGGGTGCCGCCGAAGCTGCCGATGGGTGTTCTGGCTGCGCTGGCGATTACTACTTCTCTCATGTGTTTTATCCTCCTAGATATGTGAATAGTCCCGCATTTGCGGGTAAGTTATAACCAATTTAATATTGTATACCGAAAAGGTTCACTTTTCAAGGGATATGCCCCAGCTGCGCACCAGATCCATCATCTTCGCATTCTCGTGCATCATCTGCACCGGTGTGAGGGTCACCCAGCCCTCCTGCCAAGCCGTTACATCCCATTCCGGGTCCGGATCGTCCCGGTAGGTAGCCTTGGAAACGTAGAGCCAGACTTCGCTGTCCCCTTCCTTGCGGACGAATTCGATGCCGTCGGTGTAGTCCCGCGGACCGATGGGACAGACGCGGACGCCCTTCAGCTGATCCGCCGGGATGTCCGGCACGTTGACCGAGAGGATGGTGTCTCTGGGCACGTTGCCCTTCGCCGCCCTAACGACCTGGGGGATGAGATGCGGAAACGCCTCGAAATGCAGGGCTTCGTGGCTGCACAGGCTAAAGGCGATGGACGGAATGCCGAGGAAAAGCCCCTCCATGGCCGCGGAGATGGTGCCGGAATAGTGGATGTCGCGGCCCAGGTTCGAGCCGTGGTTGACCCCGGTGCAGACCATGTCGATGGGGATGCCCTTCGAACGCAGGATCGAAACGCCGGTCTTGACGCAGTCCGCCGGCGTGCCGCTGCAGGCCCAGACGCCCTCGACGCGGTCGAAGCCCTCGGTGCTGTAGGGGGTCACCACCTGCTCCTCGTGCAGAAACAGCCCGTGACCCGCGCAGGAACGCTCCTGCGACGGAGCGAAGACGTATACGTTTACGTCTTCCATGGAAGCGAGCGCGTTCGCCAGGACCTTCAGTCCGTATTTGAAGACGCCGTCGTCGTTGCTGATCAGTATGTTCATAACCTTTTTCCTCTTCAAAGTATTTCGCAAATCATTGTATCATATTTTATTGTTGAACATATGTTCTCTTTCGAAGTATAATTGGATTATGCAGAACTTCGAATCCATTATGGAAAAACTGAAGATCCTTACCGATGCTGCGAAATACGACGTCTCCTGCAGCAGCTCCGGCCACGAGCGCCGGGGGCAGGACGGTCATCTGGGCAGCAGCGCCGCCATGGGCATCTGCCACACCTGGACAGCGGACGGCCGCTGCGTGTCGCTGCTGAAAGTTTTGTATACCAATAAATGCGTCTACGACTGTGCGTACTGCATCAATAGACGGAGCAACGATGTACCGCGGGCAGCTTTTACGCCCCGGGAACTGGCAGACCTCACCATGGAGTTCTATCGCCGCAACTACATCGAAGGGCTGTTTTTGAGCTCTGCGGTGAACGGAAGCCCCGACCGCACCCTGGAGGAGATCTGCGAAGCGCTGCGCATCCTGCGTTCGGACTACGGCTTTTTAGGCTACATCCACGCGAAACTCATCCCCGGCGCGAGCCCTGAGATGGTGCAGCGCATCGGCATGCTGGCAGACCGGGTGAGCATCAACATCGAGCTGCCCTCCCGGGAAAGCCTGGCCGCCCTGGCGCCTCAGAAGACGGCAGCGGGCATCTTAACGCCCATGCGGCAGATCACGGATGCAATGGCGGAGCAACGTTCCCTCACCGGCGCGGGCAACAAGTATTCGAAGTACCGCTACCGTCCGAAGCAGCTGCCGGACAGCAATTTCGCGCTATTGGGCGAAGAAGCGCCCCGCGAAGGCCGCTATTCCACGGCGAAGATGGTGTTCCGCGGCGCCGGCAAAAACCTTACCGTGCGGCAGATCGATGCGAAGATGGCGGTCAAGGAAGACCGGTTCGCCCCGGCGGGTCAGACGACGCAGCTGATGGTGGGCGCCTCCGGCGAGAGTGATCGCCAGATCCTCGCCCTGTCCCACGCGCTGTACAAGAATTTCTTCCTCAAGCGGGTCTACTTCTCCGCCTACATCCCGCTGATGAGCTCCCCGCTGCTGCCGCAGGTCGGGTCGGCTGTGCCCCTCACCCGGGAACACCGGCTGTATCAGGCCGACTGGTTGATGCGCTTCTACGGTTTCGACGTTTCGGAGATCCTGGACGGAAACGATCCGAATCTGGATCTGCAGCTCGACCCGAAGATCGCCTGGGCGCTGCGCCATCCGGAATACTTCCCCATGGAGATCAACCGGGCGAGCCCCGAAGAGATCCTGCGCATCCCCGGCATCGGCACCATCTCCGCGGCCCGCATCGTAAGGCAGCGGCGTGTTGCCGCGGTCACCTACGACGACTTAAAGCGCATGGGCGTCGTCCTCAAGCGCGCCAAATATTTCATCACTGTCGGCGGGCGCTACTACGGCGGAGGCGTGCAGCAGGAAGATCTGCGCGAGCACCTCATCCTGCAGTCCGGCGGGCAGCAGCTCGACCTGTTCGCCCAGACAGACGAGCGGTTCCTCGGCACGAAACTGCAGATAGAATAACCATGGAATACCTGTACGACGGCACATTCGACGGCCTGCTCACCTGCCTGTACGAGCACGTCTATACGGAAAAGGCGGACGATATCCGGGTCCTGGAAGAAAACGTCCAGCTGAGCCTGGGACGGCAGATGCAGGTGAAGACGGATCTCACAAAATCCGAGAAGGTCGCGAAAGCCATAGAAAAGAAAATAAGCCCCGCGGCGCTGCGCAGAGCCTACAGAGCGTACCTCACCGCGGAAAAGGGCAAGGAGATGGACGTGCTTCGCTACGTCTTTTTAGGGTTCAAGCTGGGCAGAGACGTTGACCGCCTCCACGGATCCGAGACCGTGCGCCGCATCGACGTGCTCAATCACAAAGTGTCCTGGGAAGCCGACCGCATCCTGGGCATTTTGCGTTTCTCTGTCATCGAAGGACCGGACGGAAAAGACGTGCTGTACGCTGCGATCCATCCGAACTGCGATCTCATCCAGAGCATCATGCCCCACTTTCTCAACCGGTTCCGGCAAGATCCCTTCATCATCCACGATGTTGGCCGGGAGAAAGCGGGCTTCGCTAAAGACGATGAATGGGTCATGCGGCCTTTGCCCCGGGACTTCTCGCCCCAGTACACCGTCGACGAACAGCAGTACCGGGAGCTCTGGCGGAACTATTTCCGCACCGCGGCCATCGACCAGCGCCGCAACCCGAAACTGCAGAAACAGTTTATTCCGACGCGCTACTGGCAGTATCTGACGGAGATGGGCTAGCGGTCCCCGCCACCTGGTACATCGTTTCGCTGTCGACCACCGCGGTGACCCGCAGAACCTCCCCGAAGATCTCCGCCAGCCGTTCCGCCGGCATCAGATGATGGGAGACCGCATGGGCCGAGCCGCTGTGGTGTTCCTCCAGTTTCTCCCGGGACATGCCGTGGGCGACCGTCAGCGTTCCGCCGGGCTTGAGAAGCGACGCTAAACGGTGGATCAGCCGCTCCGGATCCGGGAAGTGGGGAAACGCGTTGTAGACGACGATGCAGTCAAACCGCTTGCCGAAGTCCTCCGTCTCCACATCGCCGCATAAGACCTCAACGCCGAGAGGAGCAAACTTCTCCCGGGCGATCGCCGCCATGTTCGGCGCGATATCGATGGCGGTCACCGAGGCGCCCCGCGCCAGATAATCCGGGATGAGCACTCCCGTGCCGCAAGCCACGTCCAGCACGGTCTTCCCTTCCGAAACGCCCGCGTTGTCCAGAATGCAGCGGATCACCTCTTCGTCCCGGACCATGTCCGCATCCCAGGAAGGCGCCAACCGGTCGAAGAATTCGATCACTTCGCTCTTCCGGATCATGCCTTGCACCTCCTGTACAGCGCCGCGCAGATCAGAAGACTGCAGACGGGAACATAGCTGCCCAGAAAGCAGCCGATGGCCGTGCCGATGCCGATCCGGTCTTCCTTGCGGCACCGCACGACGGCAGCGGAAAGGCCGATCCCCATCAGAAATACAGCCAGCAGGCAGATCGGAAGATAAAAGACGGAGATCGGGATCGTCATGATGGAAAACGGGAAGATGTAACTCGCCTGGAAATACAGCAGGTAAGCCGGGATCTGCGCGCACTTCGCCCGCAGCATCGTCTTCAGCATGTCCCGGGCAGAACTGCCCCGGCGCACGCAGACAACGATCCAGACGAGTGACCCCAGAATGCCCGCCAGCGCGACGCAGCCCGAGGAAACCAGCACCGGCGGCGCCGCATTTTCGTAGAGCACACCGAATACGCCTTTCCGCATCAGGCGGACGGCGATCAGCACCCAGTATGGAAATACCGCTGCGGGAAACAGCCAGAGATCACGCATCTTCATGCGTTTAGTATAGCATAAAAGCAAGAAAAAACGGACGCATCGACCGGCGGTGCGTCCGTTTCACGTTCTGTTCTTTTCTATTCGAAGAAAGTCTGCGTATCGATCTTCTGATAGCCGCCGAAGCTGGCCGGCATCGCCGCAATGGCGTCCGCCAGAGGCAGCCCCAGGAATGCTTCGGTCACCTCGTTGGTCTTTTCTGTCATGTCCACATCCGCAAAGAGGTCGGGATAGACGGATTTTGCGATAAACCAGGTGTTGATGAGGGAGATCTCGTAGTTGGTGTAGTAGGCGTTATACGCCATCTCCAGATAGACCTCGCCGTCCTGCCACGCCTTGCACTCGTCGAACATGGTGGGGTCTTCCTCGTACAGCGGCTTGATGTTCTTGACGGCCGCCGCATCCATGATCATGATATCCACATCCGGACCGATGGCGACGAATTTCTCCTCTTCGATGGGCAGTACGCCCTGGCCTTCCAGATCCGCCAGCACGTTCTTCACGTTGGCCACATTAAAGGAGATGTATTTCGGGGCGGTCATCAGGTGGTTCGTGGTGCCCCAGTTTCCGAGGCCGCACACGTAGACGGAGGGTTTATCCGCATCCGCGATAGCCGCCGTTCTTTCCGCGATCTCAGCCTTCTGCGCTTCCACGAAGGAGACCAGCTCCTCCGCCCTTTCCTCTTCGCCGAACACCGTGCCAAGCAGCCGCATGCTGGCTGCGAAGGATTCGTCGAACACTGCGCCGGGGCCCGCTTTCAGGGTGACCACAGGAACACCGAGCTGTTCGGCCAGCGCATCTTCCTTTTCCACGTCTTCGTACTCGGAGATGACGATGTCCGGTTCACAGGCCAGGATCTTCTCCGCTTCCGCCGCCTGGGCGTTGGGTCCGCCTACGCCGCAGGAAGGCAGCGCCTTAAAGGCCTCTCCATAGGCCAGCACGTAGGGACGGGCTACGCCGTCGAACATCTTCGGCCGCTCCTCCAGGCTCAGGTTGTCGATATCTTCCACACCGCACAACAAGGCCGTGTCGGCGATATAGCTGTACATGCGCAGCGCGCCGGCACCGATGCATACGACGCGGCTATAGCTGCCCGGAACGATCTCCATGTCCCGGCCGATCAGGTCGGTGACCGTCACAACATCTTCCGTGACCGGTACGCCCGGATCCTCCCCCGGGTCTTCGGTCTGCGCTTCCTGCTGCGTGCAGGCAGCCGCTGCAAATATCATAGCCAGCGCCAACAGCAGCGCCAGGATCTTCTTACTCTTCATAAAAACCTCCGTTGATAACGATTCTCTTTCCTTCTATTTCTGCAATACGGACGTCTGCTTCAAATATATCCTGCAAAACAGATTCCGAAATCAGTTCCGGTCCGCCCGCATAGCGGACCTTTCCTTCCTTCAGGAAGAAAAACCGGTCTCCGAGATCGATCGCCTGATTGATGTCGTGCAGCGAAGTGAGGATGCCGATCCCCTTTTCCTTCGCCAGTCTCCTCGCCTCCCGGACGATCAGCTGTTCGTTGGCGATGTCCAGATTGCCCGTGGGCTCGTCGAACACCAGCAGCTTAGGTTCCTGCGCCAGCGCCCGCGCGATGGCGATCTTCTGGCGTTCTCCGCCGGAAAGCTCCGCGACGTTCCGCGTCGCGAACGCTTCCAGGTCCATGTCTGCGAGGATGCGCTCCACAGCGCTCTCGTCTTCCCGTCCGGCCTTCAGGCCGAAATAGGACATGCGCCCTGCCAGCACCGTGTCGAAGACGCTCAGGTCTCCGAACTGGATGTCCTGGGGCACATAGGCGACGATCCTTGCCCGCTCTCTGCGGGTCATCGACAGCAGGTCGCGTCCGTCGAACAGGATCTGTCCGCCGCAGGGCTTTTCAATGCCCAGGATGCTCTTGAACAGCGTCGTCTTGCCTGCGCCGTTGCGCCCCATCAGAACGCCGATCTCGCCGTCGCTGAGGGAAAGATCGACCCCGTCCAGCACGAGGGGGCCCCGCTTGCCGTAGCGGAATCTCAGGTCCAGGATCTGCAGCATCAGCGTCCGCCTCCTTTCCGCGAGAAGAGGATGGCAAGGAAGAACGGCGCGCCGAGCAGCGAGGTGATGGCGCCCACCGGCAGCGCAGAGCCCTGGCCAATGCTGCGCGCCAGCGTATCCGCCAAAAGCAGCAGGATGCTTCCTGCCAGGGCGGAGGCTGGGAGGGTCACCCGGTGGTCCTGCCCCAAAAGCCGCTTTACGACGTGGGGGCAGATGATCCCCACAAAGCCGATCATGCCCAGGAACGATACGCAGACCGCCGTGATGAGGGATGCTGCCAGCATGGAGAAGAAGCGCAGCCGTTCCACGGAAACGCCCATGCTCTTCGCCGCGGCGTCTCCCGAGAGCAGCGCATTCAGCCGCCAGGAAGCCAGCGCGAAATAGACGAGCCCCGCCAGCACCACGGCTGCCATGATCACATCCGTGCGATACGTGGCCCGGCCCAGATCGCCGAAGGTCCAGATGACCGCAGCGGACAGCCCCACATCCGTCGCGTAGAACTGCAGGATGGTGGTGAGCGCCGTCCACATCGAACCGATGGCGACGCCGGCCAGCACCACGACCCCCGGCGCAAAGCTGCGCAGACGGCAGAGACCCAGGATGAGCAGGATCGATACCGCCGCGAACGCGAACGCCAGCAGCGAAGTAGCGTAGGGGTTGGCCCCTGTCGCGTAATTCGCCACGTTGCGTCCCGTGTCCAGGAAACCGCCCGCGAAGGCGATGATGGACAGGTTGGCGCCGAACACCGCCGCGTTGGAGACGCCCAGGGTGGAGGGCGACGCCATGGGGTTGTTCAGGTTCGTCTGCATCACGAGACCGGAGACAGAGAGCCCGGCGCCGGCGACGACAGCGGCCAGCACCCGCGGAATGCGGATGTTCCACAGGATGCGCACCTGCGCGGAGCTGCCCCGCTTCAGCAGGGCGTCCAGGCTTTCCGAAACGCTCATGCGCGACGGGCCGGCAAACAGGCACGCAAACGCCAGCAGCAGCGCGAGTACCGCCAGGACTATTACGATCCTGCGGTTCTTTGTTCTGTTTTTGCGCAGCGCGTCCGCCATCCGGACCTCCTTCTTCGGAATAAAAAAGCCGCCAAGGCATGCCAAAAGAATTTGAGCAGCCTTCGTGGCTCGTTTTTTCGCTCCGTTACCTTCGTGGTAACGTTGTAATTATACAGTAATTTAGGTAAAATTCAAGTATCCGCAGAATCAGAAAGGACAACGCACCATGAAAGTACTCGTCATCGACGGCCAGGGCGGCAAGATGGGCCGCGCGCTGGTCGAAAACATCCTAAAGCAGAACATTCCCTGCGAACTCGTGGCCATCGGCACGAACGCGCTTGCGACGGAGGCCATGCTCAAGGGCGGTGCGACCGCTGCCGCCACCGGCGAAAACCCTGTCATCGTCAACGCAAAGGACGCGGACGTCATCGCGGGACCCATGGGCATCATCGCCGCCAACGCGCTTTTGGGCGAGGTGACCCCTTCCATGGCGCTCGCAGTCTCCGAGAGCAGGGCGCTCAAGGTGCTCATCCCGGTCAACCGCTGCGGCATCTTCGCCGCAGGCACCGAAGACAAAACGCCCGCCCAGTACATCGAATCCGCCGTGCGGAAGATCGCGGAGGTCTGCCGTTAGACCAGCCCGTTCTTCACCGCCCACAGCGCGGCGTTATAATCCTTGCTTACAGCGCCCCGTACCGGGGTCTCTTTCAGAGTGCGCTCCGCACTCTGTTTTTTGATGGTGTCGCACAGCCCGAGAAACACCGTCTGCCGGGAGTGGTCGCCCAGATTTTCAAGGCCGACCTTGACCGCCTTCCAGCTGACGCCCTTCTCCCACAGTTTCTTCAGGTCGCTCTGCAGTTTCTGCCCGTCCTGCAAGCGCCGCGTCTCCTCGATCGCAGCCAGCAGCGCCTGCCGGTAGGACTGCTTCGAATACAGCACACCGGAGTCCAGATCGAAGATCTCGCCGGCCCGCTCCGCGGCGGCGAGGCTGCGCTGATCCATGGAGCCCTTCAGGAACGTAAAGGAGTGGCCGTCGAAGGCGCCATAGATCTTCAGAGTGTCCAGGTAGCCCAGGCGCATGATGCGGCGGGTGTTGGCCGGGTCAAACACCACGATATTGCCCAGTTCCGCCGACGGTTCGATCATCGTCAGGCGGCTGCCCGCCTTTTCGATGTCTTCGCCCTGCACCCAGCCCACGGCCTCCAGATTGACGGCGATGATGCGGTCCGCACCGGCTTCCAGCGCCATGCGGACGGGGATGTAGTCGTAGAAACCGCCATCCAGGTATTTCGTGCCGTCGATGTCGTAGGGCTTTACGACCGGATAGCAGGAGCAGCTGGCCAGCACGTAGTCCATCATCTTCCCTTCCGGGATGTCTTTCTTCCAGAGATACAGCGGCGTCCAGGTCTTGGGATCCATGGAGGCTTCTTCGTTCAGACGGACGGTGCACAGGCCGAAGTCCGTCTTCGAAGCGCGCACCTCCTCCTCGGGAAAGTCCTTCGCCAGGATATCCCGGATGCCGGTAAAGCTGCCGGCGCCCTCCTGCAGCACGCGGTCGAAATCGAACACCTCTTCGGTCTTCATGTCCAGCCACATGTCCCGGGCTTTTTCGTAAGAGCCGAGCGCGACGATGTAGGCGTTCATGGCACCGATGGACGTGCCGCAGACCATGTCGATCGTTATGCCCAGTTCCCTCAGCGCCTGCCAGACGCCCAGCTCGTAGGCGCCTCTCGACGCGCCGCCGGACAGCACCAGCGCCGTTTTCTCCCTCTTGGCGGGTATCTCCGCCTTTTCTTTGGCCTTCTGACCCGCTTTTTTGACGATCTGAGAGCTTTTTCTCGCCTCGTCGAGCATCTTTCCTATTCTATGTTCAGGCATTCTCCTAAGACCTCTCCGATAGGATCGTGGATGACGAGATCGGCGCGGTCGTCCGCCGCCGTCTCGGATTTGTTGAGGATCACCAGCTTGTCGCCCTTGAAATAGTGAACGAAGCCTGCCGCCGGATACACGACCAGGGACGTACCGCCGATGATGAGGACATCTGCCTTCGAGATCGCGTTTACCGCACCGCGGATGCAGTCGTCGTCCAGCATCTCGCCGTAGAGCACGACGTCGGGCTTGATGGTGCCGCCGCAGCTGCACTTGGGCACGCCTTTCTCGCAGTTCGCCTCGTCCAGGATATAATCGAGGCCGTATTTTTTGCGGCAGCGCAGGCAGGTGTTGCGGTGAACGCTTCCATGGAGCTCGTAGACTTTCTTGCTGCCGGCCAGCTGGTGCAGGCCGTCGATGTTCTGTGTGACCACGCCGATCAGCTTGCCCTGCTCTTCCAGCTTGGCCAGGGCCTTATGGGCCCGGTTGGGCTTGGCCCAGGTGGCGATGAGGTTGTTCTTGTAATAGTCGAAGAACGTTACCGGATCGCTCTCGAAGAAATCGATGGACAGCATCTCTTCGGGGCTTCTGCCGTAGTTGTGCTGCGCGTGATACAGACCGTTTTCGCTGCGGAAATCCGGCACACCGCTCTCAGTGGATACGCCGGCGCCGCCGAAAAAGACGATGCGCTGCGCTTTGTCCAATATCTCTTTCAGTTCTTCGTACATGGTTGCTCCTTTCTACCCAAAGCAAAAGCGGCCTCGAAAGGCCGCTTTTCCCGGATGTGTGTATCTTTATTGTATAGAAGGAAAACTATCGGGAGGCTCGCCTCCCACTCTTTGCTGCTTGCTACACCTAAAGAATACTGGCCTTTTGTGTGTTTCCTGTGAAGCCCCTGTGGGATTTGTCTTCACTTTATCTCATTATTGCCCCATTTTTCGCATATTCTTCAGTCAAGAATGTTTTTCCGGTAAGTCGCATACAGTTTTTCCAGTTTTTCGATACTGGCCTGCGCCGCCAGCTGCATGTCGGAAGCGGTGTCGAAATCGCCCGCGTCCAGCGCGTCTTCCAGCCGGGACAGGAAGCACTTGTGATGCAGTCCGTCCTGGATAAGGTCTTTGCGGAGCTGGCAGATCTCCGTCCAGCGCTGTTCGTCCAGCTGCTTGCAGTTGTCGCTGTCGTGTACCTTTTTCAGTTCGTGCACCCGGTCTGCCATCTGCGGCACGATGCGGTCGCGAAGCGACAGAGCCCACTGCTCCACGACGGAAGCCTCGAAGGATTCCAGATCGATCGGCGCAAACGCGTTGCCGCGCAGCAGCACCTTGTATTTCTCCGGATACTCCTTGAAGGAGCACAGGTTCTCCCAGACGGTGCCCGGGCACTTGCCGAACAGCTTTACGCGCTCTTCCTGTGTATAGTCCTCGAAGATGTTGTTCTCCGCCCGGTACACGCGGTCCTTTTCCAGATAGAAGTCCTCCTCGCCATATTGCTTGGAGATGGACGCGCAGAGCTCCTCCGGCGTCTTCTTCGCCTTCAGCACCGCTTCCAGACCGTCCAGCATGGCGAGATATCCCGCCGCCAGCACCAGATAGGTATTGCTCTTGGGGTTGGGGGCGCGCATCTCGAAGCGGGTCGCCAGCGGGCTGTTGATGTCGCGGATGAGCCCCAGCAGCACCGTACGGTTGCGGGAGGGCTTCTCCACACTGTGACCCAGCGCCGTACAGATGGAGACCGGCGCCTCGAAACCGGGCTTTAATCTCTGGAACGCGTTGTTGCGGCAGTTGGCGATGGGCGAAATGACCTCGTAGTTCTTCAGAATGCCCATCAGCGCGCCGTAGCCCAGGGGGCTGAGGTAGTCCTTGGATGGGTCAAGCGCCGTAAACAGGTTGACGGTGCGGCCGTCCTTCAGCTTCGCAGCCACGCCGAAATGGGTGTGCTTGCCGCTGCCCGCGACGCCTTCCACCGGCTTGGACATAAAGGTAACGTCCAGCCCGTTCCTGCGGAATTCGTCCTTGATCATGTAGCGGACGAAATAGTCGTTGTCCGCCGCCTGCAGCGCCGTGGAGTATTTAAAGTCGATCTCCAGCTGCTCCATGATGTGCTCGTAGCCGCCCTTGTGCAGCTCCGGCTTTACGCCGCCCACCTCTTTATGGCCCATCTCGATGTCCAGGCCGTAGTGGTCCAGCAGAAGCAGCGCCTTTTCCATGGCGGTGCGCACGGGACCGATGGTGCGCTTCCAGTACTGTTCTTTCAGCTCCTGGGATACCTGCAGCCGGTCTCTGTCCGCCACGTCGTGGGGCGTCTTTACGTAGAATTCGATCTCCGTGGCCGAGGTCAGGGAGAGGTCCTCGATGTCGTCCACGCTGTCGAAGGGCAGATACTCGAAGACGTAGGGATTTTCCGCCAGCATGCGCAGCAGTTCCTTTTTAAAGACGTCTACCGCGTCGCGCAGGATGACCCGCGAGCCGACGTCCCGGGAATTGTTGTGCTTCAGGAAGGCGGGAATACGCAGGCTTCCCACGGGAAGCCCGGTCTCGTCGTCGATGTGCCCGAAGTTATAGTCCACGTACCAGTTGACGTCGCGGTCGGGGATGAGGTCGACCTTGGCGTCGGAGATGTCCGCGATCTTGGGCAGCAGTACGGAAGAGCCGTCGGTCTGCTGACCCTCGGACAGGAACTTATCCACGTCCTTGAGCATAATGCGGATGGGGATCTTTTCGTCGGTGTCGTTGCCGAAGATGTCCGCGGCTGCCAGGCTCACGAAGCGGATCTCGGGGTGTTCGGAAAGCAGCGCTCTTACAGCCTCTGCGTCGTGTTTATCCTTGGGGATGGTAAAAAGCATTTTGTCGAGCATAACTAGTTGTCCTCACTGGTGTCCAGGTCCTGGACCGGCTCCTGCGGTTCTTCGGACATGCCGCCGGCCAGATCCAGGTATTCCTTCATTTGCTGCAGATATTCCATAGCCTTTTCATAGGCTTCTCCTGCCAGCTCCAGATAGTCAGGAGCGGCCTCTTCGCCCGGGTCAGCCGTGTCGCTGCCGGGCTCCGTCTGCGGCGGCTTCGAAGGATCGACCTCGCCCTTTTCGATGGCCTCCGCCATCAGGCGACCTTCCTCGATGGGATAGGCAGTCGTAAGCGGCGTGCCGGCGCCTTTGCCGAATAGCTGGTCCAGGCACTCCGCCAGCGTGGACTCGTAGGCGACCTTGTCGCCGTAGTACATGATGACCCGCTTCACCTCCGGAAGGCTTCCGCTGGAAGCTTCCAGATAGATGGGTTCCGCATAGAGCAGGCTCCCTTCCACGGGCAGCACGTACAGATTGCCCCGGCTGTAGGTAGAGCCGGAGTTGTTCCACAGGGAGAACTCCTTGGAGATCTCCGCATCCTGGTTGATCTGCGCCTCGATCTGCGCCGGGCCGTAGATGATGCGGTCCTTGGGCAGCCGGTACAGGATGATCTCGCCGTAATTCTCGCCGTCGGAACGGGCGGTGAGGATGCCCGTCATGTTGTTCTTGCCGCTGGGCGTATAGGGGATGGAGCTTACGAATTCCACGTTCTCCTCGCCGGGCAGCTTCATGATGAAGTAGTTCGGGGTCATCTCGACCTCGGTCTGGCCGTAGCTTTCCCGGGCGATGTCCCACAGGTCTTCGTTCTGGTAGAAGACCGCCACATCCGTCATGTGGTACTTCTGGAAGACGTCCGCCTGGATGCCGAACATGGCGTTGGGGTACTGCACGTGTTCCTTGAGGGCGTCCGGCATGTACTCGAAGCTCTGGAACAGTTTCGGATAGATCTTCTGCAGGGTCTGCACCACGGGATCGCTTCCGTCGCAGATGTAGAAGTCCGTGTCGCCGTTATAGGCGTCCACCACGATCTTGACGGAGTTGCGGATGTAATTGATGGCAGAATCCTTCGCGTAGGGCTCGGAATACGGATAGTATTCGCTGCCGGTGTAGGCGTTGATCATCCAATAGGCCTTGCCGTCCGCGACGACCACGTAAGGATCGTCGTCCAGCATCAGGAACGGCGCGATCTTGGAGACTCTCTCCGTGATGTTGCGGTAGATGAGGATCTTCGAATCCGATTTGATGTTCGTGGAGACGAGCATCTTGAGGGAGCGTTCCCGGATGGCGAACAGGATGCGGTTGAAGAAATTGAGCGGAATGCCGCCTGTCCCTTCGTACTCGCAGTACACGTTGGATTCGCCGCTGGGATAGTCAAACTCCGTTTCGGACGTGTTCGTAATGACGTAATCGTTCGTGGATTCGCCGAAATAGATCTCGGGCCGGTCGATCGAGATCTCGGGCACTTCGGACACCGGCGGAATGCTGTCGATGAGCATGTCCGGCTGGCCGGAGGCCGTCACCTTGTCGACACGCGACAGCGTAATGCCGTAGCCGTGGGTGTACTTCAGGTGGCGGATGAGCCACTGATCCTCGATCCGGGCCTGGTTGATCTCTCTGGCGGACAGGAAGACCTGGGTGTATTCGCCGTTCACGTTGTAGCGGTCCACGTCCACGTCGTTGAATTCGTAGTACGTACGGATGGACTGGGTCTGGTTATAGAACTGCTGGGCAGGCTCGAAATCGTTGATCCGGATGTTGGAGAACGTGCCCATGTTGAGCAGCACGTCCTTCATGGACAGGTTGTTCTGGGGCACGAAATCCCGCACCGCGATGTCCTGCAGATCGTAGGCCATGCGGGTGTAATCGATGTTGTTCTGCAGATAGGTGCGCTCTTTGTTGATCTCGTCCGGCGCCACGACGAGGTTCTGCACAGCGGTGCCGGCAAGCGTGCCTGCGCCGAACACGACCGCCATTAGGATGGGGGCAGCCACGCCGAGCTTAATGCTGCGCTTCTTCAGCGCTGCGACGAAGCAGACCGCGGAGACGACCGCAAGGGCCATGCAGATGCGGTAGACGTTGAGCGTAACGTTGATGTCGGTGTACCCGGCGCCGTAGGCCACGCCCGTGCCGGAATACAGCAGATCGTAGCGGGCGAGGGCAAAGCGGACAGCCAGCAGCAGGAAGCCGAGAAATCCCAGAATCGCGATCTGGGTGCCGGCGACCCGCAGGATGGCGTGTCCGGTCTGCTTTAAATTCTTGCCTTCTCTGGGCTGTTCCTCCCTGGAAAAGCCCCGCTTCGTAAACAGATCGATGATCTTTTTGGCGGGGTCATCCCGGCCGGGGCTGTCCTCGCCGGGAATGTCGTACTCGTAGGTATCCGCCTCGGTCTCCTGCGCGGTGCCGTCTGGCTCCACCAGGTTGATGAGCATCACGTAGTAGATGACGGTGGCCAGGAGCAGGAAGCCCACGATGCTGAGGGCGGAGGCGCTCAGGGATTCGAGGAATTCAAGTTTGAACACGTAAAAGCCGACGTCGTTGCCGAACAGCGGGTCTGCGACGTTGAATTCCGTTGCGTGCAGGAACTGCAGAATCTGCCACCAGAGGCGGGAGATGATGCCTGCGGAAGAGATGACGCTGAAGAGGACGCTCAGCAGGATGCCTGCTTTGCGCAGTTTTTTCGCGTCCGCGTCCTCCAGCTTATAGCCACCCTTGCTCAGAAACGCTTTCTTCAGGGCGGAAAGGAAGGCCCACATGAGGAGCGCCACGACGATGACCACGGGGATGCCCACCTTGATCTTCGTAAGCAGCTCTGTAAAGAACACCGACACGTAGCCGGTCTCCCGGAACCACAGCAGGTCCGTCAGAAAACCCGTAAGGGCGTAGATGAGTACGGCCAGCAAGACCAGTACGCCGAGCGCGATGCGTAGCTTTGCGCCTCTCCTGTGTTTTTCCTTCTCCATGCGGGGTCCTTTCTAAATGTTTAGTTCGTGATGTTGTAGTAGTCCTTGATCTTGAGTTCTTCGCCTACGGGCACGAGCTCGTAGACCATAAAACCGGAGGACTGGGCTGTCGCTTCGTCCTGGGTGACCTCGATGGTCTCTCCGGCGAAGGCAAAGTATGCGCCTTCGGTCTTGCGGATCTCGCCGATCTCCAGCTTCTTGAACACTTCCGTGATCTGTCCGATCTTGTCGAACGTAACGGCGCTGCGGTAGGCGGTGCCGTCGGCTTTCAGGAAGTTGAGGCAGTCCTGGCTCGTTCCGTTGATGAAGTCGATCCAGGCGCTGTTGTATCCGATGAGGGTCTTGCAGACCGCGGTCTTCTCCGCCGTATCAGTTACGAGCTGGGAGGCAGCAAGTCCGGGCACGTCGTAGGAACGCTGGGAATCGTAGCCGATGGCCAGGTTCTCCACGACTTCCTCGATGTTCTTGTTGTTCTCCGCGATCAGGTCGGAAAGCACGAAAGCGGGACCTTCTTCACCCTGCGGTTCGCCTTCCGGCACGGTCTCTTCCGGCTCGTCCTTCTGGAACTTCGCCTTGATCTGATCGAAGCTGCTCTGTACGAACTGGATGACGTTCTGCTCGATGCCCGTCGTGATGATGGACGCCGGCGAATCAGGCGCATAGTGGCGCAGGGCGATCGTGCCGCCCTCCGCAGCACCGGCTACGATGAGGAGCGCCAGCAGGAACTTCAGGAACCAGTGACTGTGTTCGCGCTTCTCCTTCTTTTCGGTCTCCTCTTCCACGTCGTCCAGGATCTCTCCGAGGACTTCGGTCTTATCCCGTTCGGGCTGCGCCTTGACGGGAATTTCCTTCGTATCTCCCTTGGGTTCTTCTGCCGGACTTTCCACAGGTGTTTTTTCCGGTTTTTCTTCCGGCTCTTCGGCGGTTTCCGGCTGGCGGGAGACCACTTCGTCCAGCGCGTCCAGACCCAGTTCCTTCTCCTGGGCTTCCTGCGCGGCCTTCATCTCGGCTTTCGCCTGCTCGATGGCAGCGGCGCGTTCCGCGGCTTCCCGCTCTGCGGCCTTCTTCGCCTCTTCCGCCTTTTCGGCGGCGATCTGCTCCGCCGTCTTTTCCGGAACGGCCTCTCTTACGAACGGCTCGTGGGAGATGCGGGCTTCCTTCTCCAGCTGTGCCTTGAATTCCGCGTCCTTTACGGCCTTCATCTCGGCTGTCATGGTGCGAAGGCTTGCAAAATAGGCTTCTCTGGCCTTCGCCATGGCCTCCATGCGCTTCCTGTGCTCGCTCTTGGCGGCCTCTTCCGGCGTCTGCGGCACCGGTTCGGGTTCCGGTTCCGCGGCAGGCGCGGGTGCGGGCGCTTCGCCTAAGGGATGCGTATCGCCGGCCTTCGTGGGCAGCGGATCGATCAGCTCTTCCGCGGACAGGGCTGCGCCCTTGATGCGGTCACGGTTGATCGCCAGGGTCTCGTCCCCTTCCGCGTCCTTCGTGCTCTCCATCAGCATCTTCTCGAATTCGCTCAGATCGGTGCTGATGTCGTTGTTATGGAAAAAGTCCTGCGCCGGGGTGGGCTGGAACGTGTCTTTCCGGTAGATGGATGTGCGGCTGAGATCGTCGAGATCTCCGCCGTGGAGGTTCCGCAGGCGCTCGTATTCCTGGTTGAGCAGCTGCTGGAACTCCTCGTTCTTCTTATTGAACGTGAAGAACCGCTCCGGAAGCCGTCCATTCTCGTCCGGTTCCAGATCCGTCTGCGTCTCCGCGAAGATCGAAGTCTCCAGCGGTGATTCGCATTTGGGGATCTCCTCCGAAGGCTCCTCCGTCGTTGCGACGATGTGTTCTTCCAGGATGCGTTCCTTCGGTTCCGCTTTGGGTTCTTCCTTCGGCTCTTCCTTTATCTCGACTTTCGGCTCTTCGACCGGAGCGGGTGCAGGAGCCGGAGCCGGTGCAGGTTCTGGCTGCGCCACAGGTGCGGGTTCGGGAACAGGCGCCGGGGCAGGTGCAGGCTGAACCGGAGCAGGGGCTGGTGCCGGTGCTGGTGCAGGCTGTTGCGGATATGGCGGGGTCACCGCCTGATAGACGGGCACCACCGGCGGCTGCGGCTGGATATAGACGGGCTGAGCCGGCTGGGTGACGTACACTTGCTGGCCGGGCTGCGGCTGGGGCGGGATCGTCCATGCCGTCTGGGGCTGCGTATACTGGGCCTGGCTATACTGCGCGCCGTACTGCTGTGTAAACGTGGTGGGCGCGTACGCCGGCGAGATCGGCGGGATCTGCACCTGGGGCTGGGGCGGCGTCTGCACGCCGTAGGGCGTCCAGGTGGGTTCGGGCTGCATCTGCGGCATCTGCCAGGCTCCCTGGGTAAAGGGAGGCGTCTGGAACGTCTGCTGCGGCTGCGGCGTCTGGACCTGAGGCCCTGCCGGCTGAGGTGCCGGTGCGGGTTCGGGCTGCGGCGGAGCAGCCTGGGGTGCCGGAACCGTAAAGGACGGCGCTTCCGGTACGGGCTGTGCGGCTTTCGGGAAATCCTGCTGCACCGAGGCCCAGGGATCGGGCATGGGTGTTTCCGGTTTCGGCGTCTCCCGGACCGGTGTGCGGATGAATCCCTCCGTCGCGTCCTGCTTCATCGCCGATACCGCGCCATCCGCTCTGGGGTTGAGGCTCGGCCAATGCATCTCTATATCTTCCAGCTTCTTCGGTTTGGGGAAATCGTAGGTATTCCACGACATTTCCTCTTCTTCTTTTCGCCGTGTCTCTGCGGGGATCTTGCTCCCGCACATGGGACAGTATTCGCGATTCGAATCAAACTCGTATCCGCATACTTTACACTTCATAGATTGCTCCTCCCAATGTGAGAATATATCTCATTAGATTATATTACATTTAGGGAGCGTAGGCAAATAAAACGGACCCCTTTGCAGGGGTCCGCCGCGTGTGTTTTCCATGCCTGCGATCAGGCCAGTTCCGCCAGCGTAATGCCGTCCAGATAGCCGTTGATCATCAGATTGAGTTTGTCCCAGACGGGGAGCGTCTTGCACTCTCCCGCATATTCGCAGGGGGCCGCACCGTGTTCCAGGCAGGCGACCGGCGCCAGGTCTCCTTCGGTGACCCGGAGGATCTCCCCGACGGTATATTCCTCCGCGGGTTTGTTCAACCGGTAACCACCGCCCTTGCCGTGGACGGCGTCAACGAGACCTGCCTTCGACAGGCTGGCCATGATGGCTTCGATGTATTTTTTCGAGATGCGCTGCCACTCGGCGACTTCCTTTAAGGGCGTATAGGTCTCTCTGCCCTGCTCCGCCAGGTCGATCATCACCCGGAGCGCGTATCTTCCTCTTGTCGAGATCATAGATCCTCCTTCTGCCCCCTGGCAAACTGTGGTCTACGCCTGCAGTTTACCCGCCAGCTTTTTATTCTGGTAATCTTCCAGGGCTGCCTGGATGGCTTCTTCGGCCAGAACGCTGCAGTGCATCTTGTGGGCGGGCAGGCCGTCCAGCGCCTCTGCCACGGCTTTATTGGTAAGCTCCATGGCTTCGGAGATGGGTTTTCCCTTGATGAGCTCCGTCGCCATGGAACTGGAAGCAATAGCGCTGCCGCAGCCGAAGGTCTCGAACTTGACGTCTTCGATGATGCCGTCGTCGCTCACCTTCAGGTAGATCTTCATGATGTCGCCGCACATGGTGTTGCCGACTTCTCCGATGCCATCCGCGTCCTCGATGACGCCCACGTTTCTGGGATTGCGGAAATGGTCCATTACTTTGTCGCTATAGAGTGCCATATATGTTTCCTCCTACTTGAGTACGTATTCTCTCTTGCCTTCCTGCAGGTCTCTCCAGACGGGAGACATGTTTCGCAGGTACGTTACCACGTCGGTGACCGCCTCGATCATGTAGTCGATCTCCTCTTCCGTGATGTCTTCTCCCAGGCTCAGCCGCAGGCTTCCGTGGGCCACGTCGTGCACCCGGCCGATGGCCAGCAGCACGTGGCTGGGATCGAGAGACCCGGATGTGCAGGCGGAACCGGACGAAGCGCAGATGCCCTTGTCGTCCAGCAGGAGCAGCAGGCTTTCGCCTTCGATGCCTTCGAAGCAGAAGTTGACGTTGCTGGGAAGACGGTTCGTGCGGTCCCCGTTCAGGATGGAATGGGGGATCGCCTCCAGCCCCGCGATCAGCTTATCGCGCAGCGGGATCAGATGCGCCGCATTCTTGTCGATGTTCGCGCAGGCTTCTTCCAGGGCCGCTGTCATGGACATGATACCCGCGATGTTCTCCGTGCCGCCGCGCTTGCCCCTTTCCTGCGCGCCGCCTTCGATGATGTTCGTCAGAGCGATGCCCTTCTTTGCGTACAGCACGCCCACGCCTTTCGGCCCGTGGAACTTGTGTGCCGACAGCGAGAGCATGTCGATGTTCTGCGCCTGTACGTCGATATGGAGATGGCCCGCCGCCTGTACGGCGTCTGTATGGAACAATACCCCTTTTTCCCGGCAGACCGCGCCGATCTCGGGGATGGGCTGGATGCTGCCGATCTCGTTGTTGGCATACATGATGGTGACGAGGCAGGTATCCGGCCGGATGGCTGCCGCCACTTCCTCCGGCGTAACGATGCCGTTTTCATGCACGTCCAAAAGCGTTACTTCGAAGCCCTCCTTCTCCAGCTTCGCCAGCGTATGCAGCACTGCGTGGTGCTCGAAGGCAGTGGAGATGATATGCTTTTTGCCCTTCTTTTCGCCGATCCGGGCGGCGGATATGATGGCCTGGTTGTCCGCTTCGCTGCCGCCGGACGTAAACAGGATCTCCCGGGCGCTGCAGTTGAAGATCTTTGCGACGCGCTCCCTTGCGCTCTGCAGGGCTTCGTTCGCCTTCTGCCCAACGGTATGTAAGCTGGACGGGTTGCCGTAGATCTCGCCCATGTAGGGGATCATGGCGTCGATGGCCGTCTTGCTCATCCTTGTGGTCGCCGCATTATCTGCGTATATGTTCATGTGCTTTCCTCCTTTTGCGGTCCTATGTTCTTGCAAAAGGAGTATAAGCCTATTTACCCACTGTGTCAATAGGTTATTATTCTTCCGGCTTGTTCTCCTGCGCCGCAGCGGAACCCGCAACCCCGGGCTTCCAGTGCAGTTCCATATTCTTTAAGTCCCGTTTTGCGTACTTGGGCGCCACTTTTGCGTTGAATTCCGCCGCATCGTCCCTTTTGATCCGGTCGAAGAAGCCCTTCTTTCTCAGGACGAGCAGCACCGCGACGTAGACCGCGTCGATGATCAGGGTCACAACGAGGTCCAGGGAGCTCACCTCGGAGCCGATGGCCCCCAGTCCGAGCCCGTCCGCATAGAACGCGACCATGTTGTTGACGATGTGGATCGCAGACGACGCCTCGATGCCCCGGGAGATCCAGGCCATCAGGCCCATCATGCAGCCCGTCGCCAGGATCGTCAGTTTGCCGGTGAGATTATACGGATGCATGGCCATGAAGATGAGGGCCTGCAGCACCACCGCGATCACCGGGATGCGGAACCAGCCGCCGAAGGTCTGCATGAGCAGCCCCCGGAACATGTACTCCTCCGCGATGCACTGCAGCGGCCCCATCACGGTAAGCAACAGGAAGGTGGCGATGGTAAACTGGTTGTTCAGCGGCCCGTGATCCAGCAGGATCCAGACCAGATTCGGCACGCCGCAGACGAGCAGCGCCAGCAGCATCATCCGGCCGAATACGCTCCAGTCCCAGCCGCCCCGGGCGGAGGAATAGGAGGAAAAAGGCCGGTCGCGCACGATGAGGGCGGTGAGCGCCAGCAGGGGGATGGCGACCGCCAGTGACCCCAGATTCAGCAGGATGCCGGGGCCGCTCGACACGTCCATGGTGTCGTAGCTGCCGGCGATCTTCATGACGCTCTCCAGTCCTCCCTGGTTCAGCGCACCCAGGAGAACGATGGCGACGGTCGAGCCAAGATAGAGCACGGCAAACAGCAGGCCCGCCAGGAGGGGTTTAAACCAGCGGTAGGAGATGAACCGCCGGGGATAGGTCGGATATTCGTGTTCGGGTACGGGTTTCATAAAAATGTCCTTTCTGATCGTTTTTCATCCTATTTTACACCGCCGCGGGCGGAGCATCGAAAAGTTGCTTAAAAGTTGTTAGAGAGTTGCTTAAATTTAGTCTCATTTCAGACACCCTGATTCCTCAAAATACGTGTGAAAATCAGGGTGTCTGTTTTTATTTCACAGAAAATGAAAAAGCCTTGAAACCGTTGAGATTTCAAGGCCTTGGTACACCATCACGGGCTCGAACCGTGGACACCCTGATTAAGAGTCAGGTGCTCTACCAACTGAGCTAATGGTGCATGTCAAACGCAAGTAATATATTAACCGTGCGGCTTGCGTTTGTCAAGAAAGAATTTAAGCAATTTTAAAAATTTTAGACTAGAACCCCAGGTCTTCGCCCACCAGCACCACTTCCACGTCCATGCCGTTCATCTTCTGCATGTAGATGGCCAGTACGTTGCAGATGCGGCGAGGCGCGTGGCAGTCGTAGCACTTGCCCGTCTTCGCGCAGGGCGTCGCGTAGCCGAACTTCTTCGTGTTCGTCGGCGCCGCCACATTGCGGGCCCGGAAGATGGCTTCTTCCAGCGTAGGTTCGATCTTCTTGGTGCTGGCCACCATGTAGACTTTTTCGTGGCCGAAGATGGACCCAGCCACCCGGTTTCCGGTGCCGTCGATGTTCACCAGGGCGCCGGTCTCGGAGATGGCGTTGACGGAAGTAAGGAAGATGTCCGTCAGCTGCGTCTTCCTTGCGATCTCCATAAACTCGCCGTCGTCGTGGATGCCGATGGGATCGTAGACCGTATTGTGCTTTGCCAGCATGGCGGAGATGCCCATCACCCGCAGGGTCTCGGAGTCGCCGAAGCCTACGGTCTTGCCGTCGATCCGGCTGTCCAGATAGGCCGCAGCTTCCGCTCCGGTCTCGAAATAGCTGACTTCGAATTCATTCTTCTTCAGATTTGCGATCGTTTTTTCCAGATCCATCGGTTCCTCCCGGGGTCACACTACCCTCTTCTGTTTACGAGCACGCCCGCCAGGGCGCAGACGATCCCCAGGACGATGCAGAACCAGCCTACCGCGCCGAAATCGTGGCGGAAGGGATTTTTGAACCACAGCACGGAAGCGATCTCCCACACTACGGCGCAAACGAAAAGGATCTTTGCAGTCTTTCTCATAACGGCCTCCTTATTTCTGCCGCCGTATGACCTTGCGGTCCAGAACGCCCAGCGCGTCCGAGCTGTTGACCAGCTCCATCTGCAGCATGGCGCAGTCCACAGCGCGTCCGATAAAGGTAAAGATGATATCCAGAACGATGGCGACGCCCAGTCCGCCGGCGGGGATGTTCAGGCGGCCCAGCATAATGGCGTAGCAGGCGAGGCCGCTGCCGGGGATGGGCGGCAGCGCGATGGCCATCATGGTGCAGATGATGGTCGCGACGATCATCCAGGTAAGATCGACCTCCACGTGATACACTTCCGTCAGATAATAAGCGGTGGCGATGAAGGAACAGATCGTGGCCGGCATGAACATCGTCTGTCCGATGGGAAGGGCGAATTCCGTCAGCCGGGACGGAACGCCGAATTTCCGGGTCACGATGCTCTCCGTTTCGCCGTAGGAGGCGCCGGCAGAAGCCGTCAGGAACGAGGTCATCATGGCCGGTTTGAGCGTCTTCAGCAGCCATTTCTTTTCCACACCGTATTTGGTCGCCGTGTGGTTGAGCATCAGGACCAGCATCAGGAACATCCCCATCACGTAGACGAGGACGGGCTTCCAGATCCCGTAGAGCTGGGAGATCTGACCGTTCCAGATGTAACTGATGATGGTGAGCGAGATGAACACCGGCGAATACCGGCCGATGCTCTCCATCAGGTAGTTGACCAGAGAGTTGCCCTGGGTGACGACACGGCGCAGCGTGCCCGCCGATTCGCCCATCGCCAGAAGGCCGATGCCCAGCGCAAAGCCCATGAAGATCAGCTGGATGGAGTCGTTGTTTGAAAAAGGCGAGACCGGGTTCGCCGGGAGTATGCTGGCGACCAGTTTCAGAAATTCCGAAAGACTTTCACCCGGCTGGATGCTGCCGCTGGTCCGGATCGTAAAGAACGGATAGAAGATCGCCTCGGCCAGGACAGCGGCCAGGAAGGAGAAGGCGATGAACCGGTTCATCACCCGCTTGCCGTAGCGGCTGTACGTAACGATATCCCCCAGGTTCGATACAGCACTTCCGAGGAACAGGAACAGCGACAGACTGGCAAAGGTGCCGAAGACGCCGAGGAACGCGTTGAAAAACAGCGTAAGCACATTCTCGTCGATGTAGTCGCCTGCCGCGTCCGGAAGCTGGAAGAACAGGATGCCGAAAAGGATGCCGGCGAACACGCTGATGGGGATCGTCAGGGTGGCAAAACGCCGTTCCTCATGGATCCGCAGCGTAACGCGGTTCTTGCTGCCCCGCCGGCTCCAGACGGGCGCAAATCCCATGTCCACCATCAGGCGGCGGCTGAACTCGTCTTCGCCGGTGTCGAGCGTCGTCGGGTTAAACCGGTCCCCTTCGTACTCGATGGTGATATAGTCCCGGCGCATCCGGGAATCCATATATACCGTGCACGATATCTTGCCGCCGAAGTGCTCGCAGATGCGCAGCAGCGTATCCTCCATCGCGAGACGGATGCGGATGCGGTTGCGGTTTTCCAGCGAAAGCGTCTGCAGGAACTCCCAGATGTCCTCCGAGATCCTGTCCACGCCGCGGCGGTCCAGCAGATATACAGTTTCCACGAGTCTTCTCTTCATGCCTTTAGTATACTACATTTTCGGAAAGTTCAGCATTCTCCCATAATTTATTGTTTTACGAAAAAGCGAATTCATGAGATAATAAATTGATTATGTAGTATGCATAAGGAGGTCCCTATGACGATCACAAAAACCATCGAATCCGATGCTCTTACTCTCGCCCTCTCCGGCAGACTGGACACCACCACTTCCCCCGAACTGGAGGATGAGATCAACGCTTCTCTGGCAGGCATCCACAAGCTTACGCTGGACTTTACGGAACTGAGCTACATCTCTTCCGCAGGCCTCCGCGTGCTGCTGGCTGCCCAGAAGAAGATGAACGTCCAGGGAGAGATGCGTGTCGTCGGTGTCAACGACACGATCATGGAGATCTTTGAGGTCACCGGATTCTCCGAGATCCTGACGATCGAATAATGCGGGCGGACTTATGAAAGAAGTCAGCTTTATCCCAAATCAAACCATTCCTACGCTCCGGCTGTCCGGGCGCATCGATTCGACGAACGCCGCAGCCGCAGAGCAGGAGATCCAAACGCTGCTGCAGGACGTGCCCGGCACGCAGGTGCAGGTCGACGCGGAGGACCTGGAGTACCTTTCTTCCGCAGGTCTGCGCGTGCTGCTGCGTCTGCGCAAGAGCCGCACCGGTCTTACGGTGGTCAACGTCTCTCCGGAAGTCTACGACGTGCTGGAGATGACGGGCTTTACGGAGATCATCCCCGTATCGAAGGCGTTCCGCCGCATCTCAGTGGAAGGCTGCGATGTCATCGGCGAAGGCGCCAACGGCACCGTCTACCGGCTTGACCCCGACACCATCGTAAAAGTCTACCTCGACCCGGACGCCCTGGACGATATCCGCAAAGAGCGCGAACTGGCCCGCACGGCCTTTATCCTCGGCGTTCCCACCGCGATCCCCTACGACGTGGTAAAGGTGGGAGACCTGTACGGCTCCGTCTTCGAGCTGCTCAACGCGAAGTCCTTCGCGGAGCTTCTGATGGAAGACCGGGAGAACGCGGACAAGTATATCCGGCAGCTGGCGGATCTGCTCAAGCTCATCCACAGTACCGAAGTCAAGCCCGGTTCCATGCCCGACATGAAGCAGACGGTCCTCGGCTGGGTGGATTTTCTGGAGGAACAGTTGCCCGAGGCCCAGTGGAAGAAACTGCGCAGCCTCGCAGCGGCGGTGCCCGAGCGGCACACCATGCTGCACGGCGATTATCACGCCAAAAACGTGATGATGCAGAACGGCGAGGTCATCCTCATCGACATGGACACGCTCTGCATGGGTCACCCCGTGTTCGAGATGGCGTCGGTCTTTAACGCCTACACCGGCTTCTACGTGACCGGCACCCGCAAACGCGGCTCCTTTATCGGCCTCGACCCGGAGATGGCGGAACGGACCTGGAACGGCATCCTGCTGCGCTATGCAGATGACGATCCGCAGCTCGCGGCAAAGATCGAGCAGCGGGCGGCCCTCATCGGCTACGTGCGTCTTTACCGCCGCATCCTGCGCAGAAACGGTCTGAACACGCCGGAAGGACGGCAGGAGATCGAACTCTACCGGAAGAATATCGGCGAACTGTTGGAGCAGGTGGACGATCTCACCTGGTAAGGAGGATCCATGCCCGCGAAAAGCGTCCGGGAGATGACCCGCATCGAGCGTCTCCGCCATTCTCTTGGTGCGAGGACGTTCCAGGCGGTCCTCATCCTGAGCATACTCATCGGCGTGCTGGTGGAAGCCTTTGGCATCACGCTGTACGCCCACACGGCAAAAAACGAATATACGCAGGCAGCAGAACACTTAGCAGACACAGCCGGCTCCGTCATGCAGTATGAGGAGCAGGCTGTTTATGAGTATGCCCGGAAAATCGTCCAGCGGTATACCGATGCCGGAAGCGATCTTCAGGCAGATCCCGAGAGCGCGGCCTACCGCCTGCAGTTTCAGGAGTTTCTGGACGACGAGACCTGGCTGGAGGTGAACACGCTTCTGAAACGGCTGTCCGACAGTAACGAAGCCGACGCGGTCTACGTAGCGGCCCTGGACGAAGACGCCCTGCGCTTCGTCTACATCTTCGACTCGCAGGGACCGGACAGTCCGGAGCTTCCCGGCGACTGGGATCCGCTGATGAAAGCGGAACTGACCCGCTACCTCGAAGGCCTGGAGGAGCCCGTCTCCTACCTGGGTCGCACCGCGGAGTACGGCGTGCAGAGCACCGGCGCCCGCTATCTGTTCGAAGTGAACGGCATGAAGGTCTTCGCCTTCGCCGACATCAATCTCAACCACGTGATGAAGCGCAGCCTGCGCTTTCTGTGGCAGTTCGGCCTGCTGCTGGCAGTGCTGGTCATCGCGGGGTCGCGCCTGCTGGCGAACCGCCTTCAAAAGGAGGTCGTTGACCCCATCAACCGCCTGTCCGACGCTGCGGCGCAATATGTCGAAGACAAGCGGAAAGGCCGGCAGGAGGCGGATCACTTCGCTAAGCTGGGCATCGCTACGGGCGACGAGATCGAAAACCTCAGCCTCATCATGGCGGATATGGAATCCGATCTGACGACATACATCGAAGATCTTACCCGGGTCACCGGCGAAAAGGAGCGCATCGGCGCGGAACTGAACATCGCCCGAAAGATCCAGGAAGGTTCTCTGCCCGGCACGTTCCCGCCCTTCCCGGACCGCACGGAGTTCGACCTGTACGCCTCCATGCACGCAGCGAAGGAAGTGGGCGGCGACTTCTATGACTTCTTCCTGATCGACGACGACCATCTGGCGCTCGTCATGGCAGATGTGTCCGGCAAAGGCGTGCCGGCAGCGCTGTTCATGATGGCGTCCAAGATGCTCATCAGCAACTACGCAGCGATCGAAAAGGATTCGCCGGCGAAGATCCTCACCCGGGTCAACGAACGCATCTGCGCAGGCAATACGGCCGGCATGTTCGTAACGGTGTGGCTCGGCATCCTGGAGATCTCCACCGGCGTGCTGAAGGCTGCCAACGCGGGTCACGAATACCCCATCCTGCGCAAGGCAGGACAGCCCTTCGCGCTGCTGAAGGACAAACACGGCTTCGTCGTGGGCGGCATGGAAGGCGTGCGGTACAAGGAATACGAGATCGCCATGGAAAAAGGCGACCAGCTGTTCCTGTACACGGACGGCGTCGCGGAGGCCAACGACAGAGACGAAAACATGTTCGGCATCGACCGTACGCTGACCGCGCTCAACGGTGTTGAGCTCCCCTACTGCAAGAACGAGGTGGATGCCGTATCGGACGCGGTACACGCCTTTATGGGCAAAGCGGAACAGTTCGACGACATTACGATGCTCTGCTTAAACTACTACGGAAAGGAGACGCCCATGACGGAGGAAAAGAGCCTAACCATAGACGCGAAAGTCGACAGGCTGCACGACGTGCTGGACTTTATCGACGCGTATCTGGAAGAGCAGGACTGCCCGCCGAAGGCGCAGATGCAGCTCGACCTGGCCGTGGAGGAACTGTTCGTGAACATCGCCAGCTACGCCTATCCGGACGGCGGAGGCACGGCAGAGATCCGCATCCGCGCCTTTGGAGAGCCGAAGCGGGCGGAGATCGTGCTGCGCGACAGCGGCATCCCCTACGATCCGACGAAGAACGAAGATCCGGACATCACGATGGCGGCGGAAGACCGCGACATCGGCGGCCTGGGCGTCTTTATGGTAAAGAAATATACGGACAGCGTCCAATACACATACGAAGACGGTCACAATGTGCTGACCATTACAAAAACGATCGAATGAACGAATCCCTGAATCCTGCCCGCCGTCGCATCGTCTGCTTCGGCGGCGCCAACATGGATCTGCACATCCAAAGCACTGTGCCGGTCATCCTGCACGACTCCAACCCGGGAAAGATCCACACGTCTCCCGGCGGCGTGATGCGCAACATCGCGGAAAACTGCGCGAGGCTGGGGGCAGCCCCCGTGCTGCTGTCCGCCGTCGGCAAAGATGCCTTCGGTGACCGCATCCAAAAGGACAGCGAAGCCGCCGGCATCGACATGAGCCGCGTCTATCTGCACCCCGACTGCCCCACGTCCTGCTACATGGCGTTTATGGACCGGACCGGCGACATGCTGGTGGCGGCCAACGACATGCGCATCATGGACCTGCTGCCGGAGGACTATCTGACATCGCAGAAAGACGTGCTGCAGAGCGCGGCTGTCATCCTGTGCGACGCCAATCCGCCGCTGGAGCGGATCCGTCAGCTCGTCGACCTGGCGGGAGACGTCCCCATCTTCGCGGATCCTGTATCCGTGGCAAAGGGCAGCAAATTCCTGGAGGTGCTGGACCGCATCTGGCTGTTTAAACCAAACCTCATCGAACTGCAGCACCTGAGCGGCCTGCCTTGCGGCACCGAAGAGGAGATCCGGACGGCGGCTGCCAGCCTGCTGGACAAGGGATTGCAGGCGATCGCCGTCTCCTTAGGCAGCAAGGGCTGCTACTACGCGGACCGGGAAGGACGCACGTTCTTCCGGAGGCTGCGGGCGGTCACCGACATGGCCAACGCCACCGGCGCGGGAGACGCCTTTACGGCGGGGCTGACGACGGCATTCAGCCGGGGCGCTGCGCCCGAAGACATGGTGGATTATGCGCTGGCCTGCGGCGTGCTGGCCGTGCAGAGCGAAGACACCATCAACAAAAACATTTCCGATGCGCTGGTCCGGCGCACGATCGAAGAATACAGAGAATAACGGAGGAACTATGAATTACAAGGATTATCTGGATATCAAACCCGAAGTCGCCCAAGCGCTGGCAGAAGGCAGACCCGTCGTCGCCCTGGAGAGCACCATCCTGAGCCACGGCATGCCCTATCCGCAGAACCTGGAGTTTGCGGCGAAGGTCGAAGAAGTCGTCCGCAGCGAGGGCGCGGTGCCGGCTACGATGGCCCTCATCGACGGCCGCATCAAGGTCGGCCTGTCCGAGGCGGATCTGGAAGTTATGTGCAAGGCGGAAAACGTCGGTAAGGTGAGCCGCAGAGACTTCGCCGTCTATCTGACGGAGAAGAAGACCGGCGCCACCACCGTGGCCACCACCATGATGTGCGCGGCGTTCGCAGGCATCCACGTGTTCGCGACCGGCGGCATCGGCGGCGTGCACAGACACGGCGAGGTGACGATGGATGTCTCCGCGGACCTGCAGGAACTGGGCCACACCCCGGTCTGCGTCGTCTGCGCGGGCTGCAAACAGATCCTGGACATCGGCCGCACCCTGGAATATCTGGAGACCATGGGCGTGCCCGTCATCGGCAATAAAACCGAAGACTTTCCCGCCTTCTACTGCCCCAAGAGCGGCCACAAGGTGGACTACGCG
Organism: uncultured Eubacteriales bacterium; assembly: GCA_902773665.1. Taxonomy (GTDB): domain Bacteria; phylum Bacillota; class Clostridia; order Peptostreptococcales; family Anaerovoracaceae; genus RUG11894. The sequence goes on from CACYFF010000001.1 coordinate 125,448, forward strand.
GCCAAGGATGAAGCCGATATCGCCCGCATCCTGAAGACTTCCCTGGATCTGGGCCTGCAGGGCGGCATGCTGGTAGGCAACCCCGTTCCGGCGGAATACGCCATGGACTTCGACTATATGGAAGGCATCATCGGCCAGGCGCTGGCGGAAGCCGACGAAAAGGGCGTCCACGGCAAGGAAATCACGCCCTTCCTGCTGGCCAAGGTCGTGGAGCTCACCGGCGGCGAATCCCTCGCCACCAACATCCAGCTGGCTCTCAATAACGCCCGCTGCGCATCCAAGATCGCAGCCGAGCTGGCAAGACTGTAAAGTTAAAAACGGGGACGGTCCTCTGTCTCACTGCAGTGCTGCAGTACTGCTGAGACAGAGGACCGTCCCCGTTTTGTTGTCTTGCTATCCTACGATACCTTTCTTCTTTAAGGCTTCGACCTCTTCCGGACTGTAGCCCGCCAAGCCGAGGATCTCCGCGGCGTCTTCGCTCAGAAGCGGTGCGGCCTTTGTCTGCTCGTCCGGCTCACCCTCGAATTTGACGGGGGTTCCGGGGGTCACAAAGTCGCATCCCAGCCCCGGATCGAAGGTCTTCCACAGCATGTTCCGCGCCTCGATCTGCGGCATTTTGACGACCTGGTCGATGGTGTTGACCCTGCCGAAGGGCACCCCGGCCGCCAGCATCTTCTGCTCTACCTCTTCCACCGTCATCTGCATCGTAACGGCGTTGATCCGCTCCTCCAGATAGGAGAACTTCGTAATGCGCTTGTACGGCTGGTCGTAATCCGGGTCGTTCTCCAGATCCGTCAGTTCCAGCGCGTGGGCCAGGCTCTGCCAGATCTTGTTCGTGCCGCAGGCGATCACGTAGAATCCGTCCTTCGCCTTGTACTGGCCCCAGGGGGCGTTGGATTTGCCCCGGTTGCCCTGCCGGGTCATGACGGTGCCGTTGAGGGTATACGCCAGGCTGGCCTGCTCGGTGAGCGCGAACAGCGAATCCAGCATCGCCACGTCGATGTGGCTGCCCTCGCCGGTCACCGCCCGTTTATACAGCGCCATGCCGATGCCGATGGTCAGATACAGGCCGGAGATCGCATCCGCCACGCTGGGCCCGACCCGCACCGGATCGTTCTCCGCGAATCCATTCAAACTCATAAAGCCGCTCTCCGCCTGGGCCACGATGTCGTAGCAGGCCCGGCTGCTCATGGGGCCTTCCAGCCCGAAGCCCGTGATCTGCGCGTAGATGATGTCCGGCTTGATCTCCTTCAGCCGCTCATAGGGAAAGCCGAGTTTCGCGAGGGTGCCGGCCTTGAAATTCTCCACAACAACGTCCGCCGTCGCGATGAGCCGGGTAAGGGCTTCCTTGCCTTCCGCCGTCTTCAGATCCAGCGCGATCCCCTTCTTGTTGCGGTTGAAATAGGCGTAATAAGCGCTGTAATCGTTCTTTCTGGGTCCCCAGCCCCGGGTCTGCTCGCCGCCCAGCGGCTCCACCTTCAGGACTTCCGCCCCGTGGTCCGCCAGCTGCATGGCTGCGAAGGGTCCGCTGTAGGCCTGGGACAGATCCACCACCCGTATGCCTTCCAGGATCTTGTTCATGCGTCTCTCCTATTTTCTGCCGAACAGCTTTTCCAGCCGTTCCAGTCCTTCTTCGATCTTCTCGGTCTCGGTGCAGAAGCTCACCCGCAGATACCCTTCGCCGTACTTGCCGAAGGCGCTGCCGGGCACGGTCACCACCTTCGCCTTGTCCAGGATATAGAACGCGAGGTCGTAGTCGCTCATGCCGAGCTCCTTGACGTTGGGGAAGGTGTAGAACGCCCCTTCCGGCGCCAGGCAGGAGAAGCCCCGGATCCGGTTGAGCCCTTCCACCATCAGCTTTCTGCGCACGTTATATTCCGCCACCATCTCCTGTACGTAGTCCTGCGGTCCGGTGAGGGCTTCCAGCGCGCCCATCTGGATGGCGCCCGCCACGCTGGAGGTGACGCTGCTCTGGATCTTCGTCATCTGCAGGCACATATCCGCCGGCGCCACGCACCAGCCGACCCGCAGGCCCGCCATGGCGTAGGTCTTGGAGCAGGAATTGCAGGTGACGGTCCGTTCCTTCATGCCGGGCAGGCTGCCGATGCTCATCTGCACCGCGCCGTCGTACAGAAGCGCCTCGTAGGGCTCATCGGAGATGACCCACAGATCGTGCTTCTTCGCGAATTCCGCGATCTCCTTCAGGTCTTCCGGCGGCGTCACGGACCCCAGAGGATTGGAGGGGCTGTTGATGAGGACCGCCCGGGTCTTCGGCGTCAGGCATTTCTCCAGGTTTGCCGCCTTTACGTGGAAATGATCTTCCTCGTAGACCGGCACATCCACGATATTCACCTCCGCCACGTCCGCCATGCCGATATAGGCGGCGTAGTACGGGCAGGGGATGAGGATATCCTCCCCCGGGTTGAGCACGCACAGCATCGTCATCAGCAGGGCGTGGGTAGCGCCGACGAACACGTGCACGTTGGAGGCGTCGCAGTCCAGCCCGTTCAGCGTCCGGGACCGCTCTGCGATGGCTTCCCGCAGGGCGGGAATGCCGGCATTGGACACATATTTCGTGTAACCGTTGTTCAGGGCCCAGGCGGTCTTATCGATCACGTTCTGACCCGTCCGGAACCCGGGTTCGCCGATGCCGAAATTGATGGTATTTTCGTACTTCGCCGCTGCTTCGAACACGGCGCGGATGCCGGAAAACGCATACTTTTTCGAACGTTCACTCAATTCCATTCTTCAATCACCTCTATAAATAACCGAGCATTCTCCACCAGGGGATGGAGAGAAGGCAGGCCAGCAGCGCCACGCCTGCGTAGACAAAACTGGCTTTTACCGTTTTTCTGTGGTCCAGCGTGCCCTTCATGCAGGCCAGCGCCGGGCTGAATACCGTATTCTCGTAGGATGCGAACCAGATCTGCTCCGTTGCCAGGATCACGAAGCCCAGGATGAAGGGCGACGTGCCAGTCTGGCCGGCTGCGGGCAGCAGCACCGCCATCAGGATGGCCACGGTCACGGTCTGGGACACCAGCAGGAAGCGCACGAGGATCGTCAGGATGCCGACCAGCAGCACCGCCGACACGGGACTGTGCATCAGCCGGATGAGGGGCTGCAGCTCCGTCTGGAGCATGTCGTTGATGCCGTAGGCCGCGAACATCGTCCCCAGATTCAGGATGACCCCCAGATACAGGAACAGTCCCCAGGGAAATGCCGTCTTCAGATCCTCCGGCTTCAGCAAGCCGCAGGCAAAGCAGAGCACGCCCGCCGTCATGGACGTTGCAGCGGCCGGGATGCCGGTCTGCCGCTCGAAGATCCAGAGCAGCACGCAGCCCGCCAGCAAAGCGGCTGCGATCTTTTCCTTGCGGGTCATCGGGCCGTGGGACGCGTGCATGTCCTGCGTATGTGAAGCATCCAGCTGGGTATGGGCGTTTCTGCCGTACAGCAGACAGATGCCGGCGTAGCAGATGCCCAGGGTGAGGACGAGCCAGGGCAGAGAAGACAGCAGCCATCTTCCCCAGCTTACCGTCGCCAGGACCTCCGTCGGCAGCATGCCCTGCAGCGTGTAGGTGAAGACGCTGCCCGTGGAAAAGGCCGCCGTGGAGACGGAAAATCCCACGAAGGAAGCCACGAACAGGCCGCAGCGGCCGTCGCTGTGCGGGTCATACCCCATGGCGTCGGACAGGCTCTCCGCCAACGCAGCGCCCAGCACCGCCTTCGCCGTCGCGCTGGGGATGAGGGGCGCAAACAGCAGACCCACCGCGAACAGGGACAGCGCGATGCCCTTGAAATCCGGGCGGAACAGCCGGATGATGCCCCAGGAGATCCGGGAGAACAGGCCGGTGCGCTCCACCGCTTCCGCCATGCAGCAGGCCCAGATGACCAGCCACACGGAACCGGAAGTGTACCCTGCCATCGCCTGCGCGTAGGGCACCTTGCCCAGCACGATCCACAGGATCGCGAGGCCTGCGGCGGTCACCCAGTCGGGGAACACGCCACCAGCCCAGAACGCGATGGCGCAGAGCACGGAGCCCAGGATGCGCATGCCCTGCGCCTCCATGCCCGGCAGCGGGGACATCAGGCAGAACAGCAGGAGCAGGCAGACGCCCGCCCCCGCTGCGATGTATTTTTTTGTTTTCGATGCTTTCGTCCTATTTTGCATGCTCGAAACCGGTCTCGACGGCTTTGCGGTTCATCTCCAGAAACTGCGGCTTGGAGGCGAGCTTGTGCAGCACTGTCTCGGTCACTTCTTCCTTCGTAAACATGCCCGTGCCGGCCGCATAGGCCGACAGCATGATGATATTCGCCACCTTCGTGGAGCCCAGCTCGTGGGCCAGATCGTCCACGGGGATCGCCGTGCAGACCACGTCTTCCCGCACGTCCTCCGGCTTTACGAGGCTGCTGTTGATGTACACCGTGCCACCGGGCTTTACCATGCCCTGGAATTTCTTCAGGGAGGGTTCGTTCATGGCGATGAGGGTGTCGATGTGGGCGGTCATCGGGGAGCCGATCTCCTCGTCGGAGAGGATGACAGTGCAGTTCGCCGTGCCGCCCCGCTGCTCCGTGCCGTAGCTGGGCAGGAAGAGCGCGTGCTTGCCGTGGTCCAGGGATGCGTAGCACAGCATTTTGCCGATCATCATGACGCCCTGGCCGCCGAAACCGGCCACAACACTTCGATTGATCATAGCGTTTCCTCCTTTTCCAGATCGCGGAACACGCCTAAGGGGAATTCCTTGAGGGTCTTTTCCCGCATGAACTCCAGGGACTGCAGGGGCGAGAGACCCCAGTTGGTCGGGCAGTTGGACATCAGCTCCACGAAGCTGTAGCCTTTGTGGGCCCGCTGGATGTCGAACGCGTGCCGGATGCCGGCCTTCGCCTTGCGGATCTCCGCCGGTTTATCCAAGGAGTACCGGGCGATGAACCGGGGAGCCGTCAGCTGGTCGATGATCTCGCACATATGCATGGGATAGCCTTCCCGTTCCGCCTGGCGTCCGCCGGGCGTCGTGGTGCTGGCCTGGCCGATCATGGTGGTGGGAGCCATCTGTCCGCCGGTCATGCCGTAGGTGGAGTTGTTGATGAGGATGGCGACGAAGTTCTCGCCGCGGTTGGCCGCGTTCAGCGTTTCCGCCAGGCCGATGGCCGCCAGGTCGCCGTCTCCCTGATAGGTAAAGACCAGCTTCTCCGGAGCGCAGCGGCAGGCGCCGGTGGCAGCCGCAGCCGCTCTGCCGTGGGTCGCGGACGCGCAGTCCACGTCCAGGATGCGCTTAAACATGCCGCCGCATCCGACGGAGGCGATCAGCAGAGTGTCGTCCTGCACGCCCATCTCCTGGATGACCTCGGCGATCAGCTTGCCCGCCAGCGCGTGCAGGCAGCCGGGGCAGTAGTAGGAACCCGGTTTGATGAGGGTCTTCGGTCTCGTATAGAGCAGTTCCATCCTACTTCACCTCCTTTGTGTTTCCAAGAGCCATCGCTTTTAGGCGATCGTATACTTCTTCGGTGATGATAAACCGGCCGCCGGAGTGAGTGAGGCTTTCCAGAGGCACTCTGCCCTTCGTTGCCAGCTCCACATCCTCGATCATCTGCGCGGGGATGGAAAGCTCCGCCACGAGGATGCCCTTCAGTTTGCCGTAGTCGAGTTTCTCAAAACTCTTCGTGCAGAAGGGGAACAGGGTGATGGGCCGGATGAGCCCCGCCTTGATGCCCTCCGCCCGCAGCTGCTTGACGGCATCTTTCGCCACGCGCCCGACGATGCCGTAGGCGCACACGACGACTTCCGCATCTTCGGTCTCGTATTCCTCGACCATCACTTCGTTCTGCTTCCAGCCCTCGTACATCTCCTCCAGCAGGCGGTTGAAGCCCTCGGAGTGCTCCGCGGTATAGTGGAACGTGGAAATGATCAGCTTGTCCGGGTTGATGCACTGGGAGGCGTAGGTCGTAAGCCGTTTGCGCTCCGCATCCCGGAAGGGCGGGAGTTCCACGGCTTCCATCATGGCGCCGATGCTGCCGTCCGGGCAGACCAGCATGGGAGCCTGGTATTCGTCCGCCTTTTCGAACGCCTTATACGTCAGATCCACCGCTTCCTGCACGGTGGAAGGTGCGTAGACGATCAGCCTGTGACCGCCGTGGCCCATGGCCCGGGTCACCTGGAAATAGTCCATCTGCGCCGCCTGGATCGAACCGACGCCGGGGCCGCCCCGGGAGACGTTTACGATGACCGCCGGCAGCTGACCCGCCGCCAGTGCGGACACGCCTTCGCTCTTGAGGCTCATGCCCGGAGAAGAGGAGCTGGTCATGCAGCGCGTGCCGACCGCCGCCGCGCCAAACAGCATGGAGACCGAGGAGACCTCGCTCTCGCCCTGCACGAACACGCCGCCTACCTCCGGCAGCCTTCTGGACATGTATTCGGGGATCTCGTTCTGCGGCGTAATGGGATAGCCTGCGAAGAACCGGCAGCCGCCCCGGACGGCCGCTTCCGCAATGGCTTCCGTGCCTTTCATGAATTGTTTCGCCATATTCTGCTCCTTCGCCGGGTCAATCCCGGTAGACTGAGATCGCGCCTTCCGGGCACATGATCGCGCACTGCCGGCAGGCAACGCAGGTCTTGTCCGGATCCGGTTTGACCGTAAAATAGCCCTTCTCGTTCGCCACATCGCCGGGGACTATCACCCCGTTCGGGCAGACGGGAATGCAAAGCTCGCAGGCTTTGCAGTAGAACGGATCAATTTCGATCTTTCCCATGTTGTTTTCTCCTTTTATGCTTCTGCCGGGTCGTATCCGAGCACCCGGCTTAAAAACGGTTCGATGAGGATGCAGGGGTCACCGGCCGCTTCCGCCAAAAACGCCGGCGCCATGCGAAACTCCGGGCGCATCCCCAGGGGCCGGAGCAGCTCTTTCAGGCGTTCGTGACCCGCCCAATATTCCTCCGCCGTCGTGGCGGGCCCCAGATAGGGGTTGGAGACCACGTGCAGGTCCTCCAGATGGCAGGCCCAGGTGATGGCCTCCAGGGTCTGCGCGATGTGCTCTGTCGTATCCGAAAAGCTGCGGTAGGGGTTGATGACGTATAGACAGAGGGCCTCTGCCCTCTTTACGGCCTCCGCGAACTGGCCCGTGTGCAGGGCGCCTGCGTAGCTGCCGCCCACGTCCAGGATGACGCGAAGATCCGGATCTGCCAGGGATTCGTTCACGCCGTAGGGCATCAGAGGCGAATCTGCATATTCCGGCTGGTCCGTAAACGTGACGCCGTAGGCGCGCAGCGCATCCTTGCTGTCCCTTGCCCGCAGCAGCGGTTTGGTCTGGTCCATGTCCAGAAAGCGCAGGGGCTCGCCTGTTTTCCGGACGATCTGCGCTGCCAGGTTCATCGCCAGCTCCGTCTTGCCGCTGCCGGCTTCTCCCAGCGCGACGATCTTCTTTTGGCTCAAAAGTCGCTCCATATAAAGAATTTTACGCTTTAAAGTAAAGATTATCAAGAGACGCCGGCGCGCGATGGCGCATAAAGTACCTGCCCCCATTTGCAAAAAGGGGTATACTAAAGGCGAAGGACCGCCGCGAGCGGATCGAAAAGAAAGGAGCATCTCATGAGACCTTTGATCGGCGTATTTGCCCACGCACCCCGGACTACGGACCTTTGGGCCGGAGAAACCTGCCCCGAGACCTATCTGATCGCCTTGGAAAACGCAGGCGCAGACCCCATCCTTCTCCCCGCCTACGACAACGACGAGGCGCTGCGCCGCTACGTGCAGCTGTGCGACGGCTTCGTGCTTCCGGGCGGCATCGACATCAATCCCCTCACCTACGGCGAGGATCCGCATCCCAAACTGCAGACCAACAAGCTGGAGTTCGACGAGTGCGAGCTGCACCTCATCCGGATCATCCTGGAGTCGAAAAAGCCCGTGCTGGGCATCTGCAGAGGTTCGCAGATCTTAAACGTGGCCTTCGGCGGCACGCTGTACCAAGACATCGAGGCCATGCACGAGGGTGCGCAGCAGCACAACCAGGAGGAAGTGACCCCCGGAGCGACCTGCCACCGGATAAAGATCGAAGACGGTTCGATCCTGGCGGAGCTGTACGGAACGGAGATGCGGGTCAACAGCTTCCACCACCAGGCGGTGAAGGATCTGGGCGCAGGCCTGAAAGCGACTGCCCACGCCTACGACGGCATCGTCGAGGGCTTCCAGGCAGAAGACTACCCCTTCGTCGTCGGCGTACAGTGGCACCCGGAGCAGGAGACCAACGCGGATAAGCACGCCGTGCTGCCGATCTTTAGGAGATTGGTGGAGGAGTGCAAATAAGAAAGAACCGTCTCCGCTTGTCTCTTTGTTGCGTGCGGCTCAGATGTCCGCTATAATAAAGCCAAGTTATCGTTGAAAGAAGTAAAAGGTGAGCGATGGAGAACAGATAATTTGATTTGGATCATGTGAACGTATCTTTCAGGGCCTCTCGGGCTCTTGATTTCGCATGCCGAATCAGATTATCCCGGAAGACTCTGTTGATCACCGTCAATAGCCTTGTTTTTTGGGTCTGTTTCGCATGCGGAACAGACTTTTTTATGCGAGGTGATTTGTTTATGCTTCAGATACAGCATTTGACCATAACACATTCAAAGGATCTTCGGGTCATCCTGAAGGATTTTTCCCTGACATTGAATCCGGGCGACAAGGCTGTCGTCATCGGCGAAGAGGGCAACGGTAAGTCCACGCTCCTCAAATGGATCTTTTACCCGGAGATGATCGACAGTTATGCAGAGGCCGAGGGAGTCTGTGCGAAGGCCGGTGAACGGTTAGCCTATCTGCCTCAGCAGCTTCCGGCAGAAGATGCGGCGCAGACTGTGTACGGATTTCTTTCCGAAGAGGATCTGTTTTTTGACAGTTCGCCGAAGACCATATCGAAAGCGGCTGCTTCTCTGGGTTTGCCGATCGATCTCTTTTACAGTGACCAGCCCATGGGCACGTTGTCCGGCGGCGAAAAAGTAAAAGTGCAGCTGGCCCGGCTTCTGCTGGCTCAACCCACCGTACTGCTCCTGGATGAACCGTCCAACGACATCGATATCGATGCGTTGGAGTACCTGGAGCGGGTGATTCGGACATTTCCCGGCATCGTCCTCTTTATTTCCCACGACGAGACTTTGATCGAGAGGACCGCCAATCTGGTCATTCACCTGGAACAGATCCACCGCAAGCAGCAATGCCGCCATACCGTGGCGCGCATGGATTACCGGGAGTATACGGGAAGGCGGCAGAATGCTTTTGAAAAACAGGCGCAGCAAGCGCAAAGCGATCTGCGGGAAAAGAAAATACGGGATGAGAAATTTCGGCGTATCTATCAACGCGTTGAATTTGAACAAGCGGCGATCAGCAGGCAAGACCCTCATGGCGGATATCTTCTGAAGAGATCTATGCACAAAGTCAAATCCATGGAACGTCGTTTTGCGAAAGAAGACGCACAGATGACAGAAAAGCCTGTGCAGGAAAATCCCATCGACTTTACCCTGGGAAAAAATGCTGTCCCAATTCCTGCCGGGAAGACCGTTCTGGACTTCGCGCTGCCACAGCTTTGGACGGAAGACGGGGAAAGAGTGTTGGCCGAGAACATCCGGCTGCTGATGCGCGGCGCGGAAAAAGTCTGCATTACCGGACCCAACGGCTGCGGCAAAACGACAATGCTGAAACAGATCTGGGAACAATTGAAAAACCGCACGGATATCCGTGCAGCCTATATGCCTCAGAATTATGCGGATCTTTTGGATCTCAGCAAGACGCCCGTTGACTGCATCTGCATAAATGGCGACGCCGAAGAACGCACGATGGTGCGGACCTTTCTCGGCGCGCTCCGTTTTACAACTGCGGAGATGGACCATCCGGCAGCTGCGCTTTCCGGGGGTCAGCAGGCGAAGATCTTCCTGCTTCGGCTGAATCTATCCGGTGCAAACGTATTGCTTTTGGACGAGCCAACGCGAAACATTTCTCCTCTGTCCGGACCTGTTATCCGCCGGATGCTGGCGGCTTTTCCGGGCGCTATCCTCAGCGTTTCCCACGACCGCAAGTACATCGAAGAAGTCTGCGGTACGGTCTATGAACTGACGGAAGCTGGTCTTCAGATCCCCAGCAGGTGCTCCAGCGTGTACGCCACGCCGTCGTCATCGTGGGTGGGCGCGATGTAATCCGCGATATCCAGCAGCTCGGGCACAGCATTGCCCACGGCGACACCGATGCCGGCGTGTAGCAGCATCTGCTCGTCGTTGGTGGAATCGCCGAACGCCATGATGTTCTCCTTCGTGCAGCCCAGCATCTTCGCCAGCGCATCCAGCGCGTTGGCTTTGGAGGTCGTCGGGCCGCCCAGCTCAATGTTTTCCGGGGTGGAGCTTACCGCGGTGACCCCCTTCACCTGCTCTTTGATCTCCTTCAGATAGCGCAGGCGCTTCTCCTGGTCGGCAAAGATCAGGTTGATATTCTCCAGTTTGTTCTTATTCTCTTCGATCAGTTCCCACAGGTTGTCCACCGGGATGCGGGTCGTAAGCACGTAATGCTGGCTCTTGGGCTTCACCCGGCCGAATTCCGCCAGATGCTCCATACAGTAGCGGTCCGCCACCACCTGGTCGTCGTAGAAGATCTCCAGCATGACTTTCGGGTCCTTCATCCACGGGTAGCAGGCTTCCACGGAGGAGGCCTCCAGCAGGTTTTCGTACAGGATCTTATCCGCGTGGACGTCCCGGATGCGTGCGCCGTTGCTGGTAATGGCGTACTGGATGCCCGGCACCGCCAGCACATCCTTCGGAAGCGCCGACCAGACGCGGCCCGAGGCGATCACCACGTGATATCCCTTTTCGATGGCGCGGTCCAGTGCGGCACGGTTGCCATCCGACAGCTTGCCGTGGCCGTCCAGCAGCGTATCGTCCATGTCGAACGCCAGGATCTTGATCTTATCGAGCCTCTCCTTGGAGAGAGGCGTTTTGTAGTACATTTTCATGGGATCACGACTCCTTTGCCGAAGATTTCTTATGGTCACCGAGGGTGATCAGGAATGCGGAGACCAGCACGAGCAGGCCGCCGGCGAGCGTCCGCGGCGTAAGCGGTTCGTTAAGAAGCAGAATACTGCACACGAGGCTGGTGATGGGCTCCAGGATGCCCAGAATGCCCGTAACGGTGGGTCCGACGCGTTTGACCGCTTCCGGGGTCATGACGTTGCCGATGCACACGACCATCAGCCCGGTCAGGAACAGCCAGATCCAGCCCGCCGGCCGGCATTCGCCGAAGGAATAGCCGAAGATCTTGCCGAAGATAAACAGGAAGACCGTGCCGAACAGGGTGTTGTAGAACGAGATCTTAAAGCCCGTCAGTTCCCGGATGCCGCTCTTGTCCGTAATGATCAGGTAAGAGGAATAGGCCACGGCGGACAGCAGCGCCAGGATGAGCCCCACAGGGTTCGCTTCCAGGCCGCCGAACATCATCACCCAGATGCCCAGGCATGCCAGCAGCAGCGAGCACCCCTGGATCTTCGTAAGCTTTTGCTTGAAGAACAGCGCGTAGACCAGCGCAACAATGGCCGGATACGTAAAGTGCAGGCACAGCGTAAGGCCGACGGAGATGTATTCATAGGACAGGTACAGCAGCATGGCCGTTAAGCCGCCGCAGGTCATGCCGATGAAGAACAGGGCGATCAGCTGCTTGCGGGTGAGCTTAAAACCGTAGCCTTTCACCTTCAGGATGATGGCCAGCACGGGCAGCACGGAGAGGTTGCGGTAGAAAGCGATGGAGATGCCGTTGCCGCCAGCATTCGTGGACGCCAGTTTGGCTGTTATGGAAGAAAGTCCGAAAAAGATCGCTGCCAGCGCAGCCAGCAGCAATCCGGTACGTTTGTCTTTATCGTTCATGGTTTTTTATTCCTCGGAAAGAGGCATGGTCAGCTGGTCCGGATCGACTTCGCGCAGCAGCTCCAGGCCCTCCGGATCGTCGTCCAGCGTAAGGCTTCCGATGTCCTCGAGCTCGGGCAGCTCGTCCAGGGATTCGAAGCCGAACGTGAACAGGAAGTTGCGGGTGGTGCCGTACAGGATGGGGCGTCCGATCTGCTTGCTTCTGCCCTTTTCCTCCACGAGATCCTTCTTCATGAGGGTCTCCAGCACCCGGTCGCTCTTGATGCCGCGGACAGCATCGATCTGCGCCTTCGTAACGGGCTGCTTATATGCGATGACCGCCAGCACCTCCAGCGCTGCCTGGGACAGGCGCTTTTCCTTGACCGGGGTCACGAGTTTCGTAATATAGTCGTCGTTCTCCGGATTCGTGCACAGCTGGAACGCCTTGTCCGCCTCGCGGATGCGCAGGCCGCTGCGCCGGGTCTCGTAGTCCTCCGCCAGCTCGCGCAGGATATGCAGCATATCCGCTGCCGGCACGTTGAACAGATCCGCCGCCGTCTTTACGTCCAGGGGATCGCCCCACACGAACAGGATCGATTCCAATGCCGATTTGATGCTTTCGTTCGTCATAGTTTATCCCTCCTGCCGGGCGCTTTTTTCTTCGATGAGTTTTACGGTAATGTCGCCATAGCGCTTCTTCTGCTCGGCCGTGACCGACTTCTGCTTGATGAGCTCCAGCAGCGACATAAAGGTGATCACCTGATTATAGGGGCTGGTGTCCTCTTTGATCATTTCGGAGAACAGCAGTTTCTTCTTACCCCGGAACAGCTCCCGGATCTGCAGGATGCGGTTCTCCACCGACATTCTCTGCCGCTCCACCCGTTCGTAGACCCGGCGCATCTCTTCGATGCGCTGCTTGCGGAACAGGAAGGCGTAGAAAGCCTTGACGAAGGCGTTCATGTCGGTCTTCAGCAGCTCCTCGGGGTCGTCCGCGTAGGCGCTTAAGTCCTCCTGGGGCTTCGTGCGGCTGTGAGCCGCCGCATCGGACTGCTCTTCCAGGAAGGCCGCCATCTCCTTGTACTGCTTGTACTCCAGGATGCGCGCCACGAGATCCGCCCGCGGATCTTCCTCTTCCTCGCCAGTCTCTTCGTCGGCGGACCGGGGCAGCAGCATGCGGCTCTTCAGCTCGATGAGCTCCGCCGCCAGCACCATGAATTCCTGGGCTACAGCGACATCCTGCGCCTTCATTTCCGCGATGTACTGCAGATATTGAGTTGTAATTTCGGACACCCGGATGTCGTAGATGCTCATCTTCGCGTGCTCGATCAGGTAGACGAGCAGGTCGAAGGGCCCTTCGAAGATGTCCAGTTTTACTTTGTACGCCATAGGTCTTCCCTATTCTCCGGCCGTCTCCTCTTCCGTCTCGAGATGAGGCTCCAGGGGGCCGAAATCGAATGCGGTGCTGCAGCCGCGGCTGCGCATCCAGCCCTGGATCGTCTGCTGGTGACCCAGCACATGCTCCGCATACGCGGTGCTGTAATCGCCGCTGGCCACCTTGCCGGGACCCGCGTTGTAGGCCGACAGCGCCGTCGTGGCGTTGCCGTAGCTGTGCAGGAACCGGGCGATGTAGCTGGCGCCGAACTGGATGTTCATGTGGGGGTCATACAGGGCGGCCACGGAATAGCCGAAACGCGCCCCGGTCCTTGGCATGATCTGCATCATGCCCACGGCGCCGCCGCCCACCACGTCCTTGCGGAACGCGCTCTCGTTTCTCGCCACCGCCATCAGGAAGATCGGATCCACGCCGGATACCGCGCCTTCGTGGCGGAACAGATAGACGAAATACAGGGATTCGGGGTAGGTGATCCGCCGGTTGAGCGACCGCATAAAGCTGGCCAGTCCCTCGATGTAGGCGGCGTTCGCCGCGTTGTAGTAGCTTTCCGCCGGAATGTCCGGGTCGGTACTGATGTAAACGCCGGAGGTCTCGTCCACGAAGACGCTCCAGCCGAATTCTTCGTTTTCAGTAAACCAGTCGAACGGCAGGTACCAGAGACCGTTCTGCTCGCGCAGGATGCTTGCGCAGCCGTGCAGCTGCCGCCGTTCGATGGACTTGCGGGAGTAGCCCAGCTTTTCGCCCAGATCCCAGGGCAGATCTTCGATCCAGGGGAAGGTGTCCAGCCACAGGGCCATGCGCTCGGCTTCCGCCTCTTCCTGGAGACGCTCTTCTTCGCTCTTGCCCGCCTCGCCGGGGATGTCGTCCGTCAGCACGATGCGGTATTCCCGCTGCACCTGTGCCGCAGAATCCTTCAGATTGCAGGTGAGGCGGCCGGTATCCAGAGCGCTCACCTCCGCGGTGCTGTCCGCGTCGTGCATCAGGATGAGTTTATCCGTGCGGATGACGTCGATCTCGAAGCCCAGCACGCTGCGCCAGGTCTCGTCCAACGCGAAAAACAGCTGGCCGCTGTCTCCGCCAAGCACGTACAGGGGATGCTCGATCTCAAAGTTGTGCAGATGGTTGCCGTTTATGAAAATGTCCTTCGCCACGTACCAAAGCTCCACGTCGTCCGGCTGATAGGACAGCGCGTCGGGCCGTGCTTCTTCTTCGATCGCCGTTCCCAGATTAGATTCGAACCCTTCGATCCAATAGGCGAAAACGGAGAGCACGACGGCCCAGAGTACGAGGATGAGGACCTGCCACCAATATCTATGCTGATGTCGCAAAGGCGATTCCTCCTCGTGTGCGTGTGCACAGACAGTTATTATATCATAAAGTCTGCAGAATATGCAATTTTAAGGGGTTGAGGGCAGTTTACGGCCTATGATATAATCATAATACATAATCTAGATATACACAAATTCTGCAAAAAAGGAGATCGTCATGTACAACGTATTGTGTGTGCTTCCCGTTAACGAAGAAGAAAAAGAAATGCTCAAGGCCGCCGGCGGAGACGCCTGCGAATATTGCTGGTCCACCCAGGAGAGCGTGACCCGGGAAGAACTGGAATGGGCCGACGTCCTGATCGGCTGCGTGGATACCGACAAGCTGGTGGATCTTCCGAAGATGAAGTTCGTGCAGCTGGATTCCGCCGGTTCCGACGGCTATGCGAAGCTGGAAATGTTCCATGAACCCCAGCGCTGTCTGCTGTCCAACTCCACGGGCGCTTACGGCGGCACCATCGCGGAATACATGATCGGTTCGATCATCATGCTTATCCGGCACTTCCAGGTCTACCGCGATCACATGAAGGAACATAAATGGCAGCGGGTGGAACTGCCCACCTGCATCACCGAGCACCATGCGCTGGTCATCGGCTTGGGCGATATCGGGGTCAACTTCGCAGAGCGGATGAAAGCCCTGGGCTGCAGCGTTTCCGCCGTCCGCAGAACAGTTGGCGAAAAGCCGGACTGCGTGGATGAAGTCGGTACGCTGGAGGACCTGCCCCGGCTGCTGCCCGAAGCGGATTTCGTAGCCCTGTGCCTGCCCAATTCTCCGGCGACCCAGAAGGTCATCAACAAAGAGACGCTGGCCATGATGAAGCCCGGCGCCATCCTCGTAAACGTGGGCCGCGGCACCGCTGTGGACTCCGATGCCCTGGCGGAAGCGCTGAATTCCGGCCATCTGGGCGGCGCAGCGCTGGACGTTACCGATCCGGAACCGCTGCCGGCGGATCATCCCCTGTGGGATTGCCGCAACTGCCTGGTGACCCCGCACGTGGCAGGGCTGTTCCGTCAGCTATATCCCTTCCGCCGCATCGTGGAGCGGTCTGTCACCAATCTGGGCCACTTCGTAAAGGGAGAACCCTTAGAGAGCGTCGTGGACCTTGCCACCGGCTACCGGGTGAGCAGATCGTAACGGCATAAAGAGAAGATTAAAAGAAGCGCAGGCATCGCAGCCTGCGCTTTTCTCGTATACGCTTTTTACAGATAGATCTCGCCTTCTGCCAGGATGGCTGCTACGCCGCCCACGCGGATCTTGACCGAGCCGTCTTCCAGAATGCTTAAACGGCTGGAGATCTTGGAAGGTCTGTCCATGGCCTCGCCCTGGATAAACAGGTTGTCGACTTCTGGCTTTACGATGCCGCGCTTGTAGAGATAATAGGTGAGCGCGCCGTTGGAAGTGCCGGTGGCCGCCTCTTCGTCGATGTCGTACAGCGGCGCAAAGTTGCGGCAGTGGACGCCGTCCGCTTCGGACAGCGTAAAAGCATGTACACCCGTTACGTTATAGGCGGCGGACAGATCCGACAGGGCCTTCATGTCCGGAGCCAGAGCGTTGAGAGCCGCCATATCCTTGACCGGCATCATGATGTCTACGAGACCGGTGGAGACCATCTCGGGATAGAGGGTCTGGCCTTCGAATTCCGGAGTGCAGCTTTCCGCACCCATCACCTTGCAGAGCTCCTCGACCTTGGCCGGGTCATCGATGAGACCGAAGGTCTTGGCCTCGCCCATATCCATCAGCACGCCGCTCTCGGTAACCAGCACCTGCAGGTCGCCCGCCAGCGTCTTGAAATCGCAGGTGTCGCCCGCCGCGATCTTGCCGCTCTTCAGCAGCGTATAGAAGGTGGCGATGGTGGCGTGACCGCACAGATCCACCTCGGCCGCCGGGGTAAAGTAGCGCACATGGTACTTCTTGCCGCCCAGTTCTTTGAGGAACGCGGTCTCGGAATAGCGCAGCTCCGCCGCGGTCTTTCTCATGGTCTCGTCGTCGGGGAAGTCCGCGCCGGCGGGGATGTATACGACGCCTGCGGGGTTGCCGCCGAAGACCTGGTCGGTAAATGCGTCTACGATATAAAGTTTCATCGCTCCTGCCTCCTTTCAGCAGTTCTGCCTATCCGTTAAAACCGTTCTTTTAAGGCCGCAACGATGCGCTCGCAGGCGTGTCCATCCCCATAGGGGTTGACCGCGTGAGCCATGGCATCGTAGGCCGTCTTGTCCGTTAAAAGTTCCTTCGCCATCCGGTAAATGGTCTCCCGCTCCACGCCGGCCAGCTTGGCCGTACCGGCTTCCACAGCTTCGGGGCGCTCGGTCTCCCGGCGCACGACCAGCACGGGTTTGCCCAGGGCCGGAGCCTCCTCCTGCATACCGCCGGAGTCCGTCAGGATGAAGTAGGACCGGGCCATCAGATTGACGAAGGGCTGGTAGGTCTGGGGCTCGATCAGATGCACGTTATCGATGCCCTTCAGGTATTCGTCCGCCTCGGCGCGCACCTTCGGATTCAGGTGCACGGGGTAAACGACCTCGACCTCGTCCTGGAATTCCCGGGCGATGTCGGCGATCGCGGAGAAGATGTGGGCCATATATTCCCCCAGGTTCTCCCGCCGGTGGCAGGTGACGGTGATCACCTTTTTGTGCTCGAAATCGATGCTCCGCAGGGTCTCGTCCTCGAATTCGTAGGGCTTGCCCGCTACTTGCAGCAGCGCATCGATGACAGTATTGCCGGTGATGACGATCTTTTCATCTGCAATATTTTCGCGCAGCAGGTTCTGCCGGTTGCGCTCCGTCGGAGCAAAATGCACGTCCGCGATGTGACCCGTCAGCACCCGGTTCATCTCCTCCGGGAACGGCGAATACTTGTCGTAGGTGCGTAGGCCCGCCTCCACATGGCCCACCGCGATCTGCTGATAGAAGCAGGCCAGGGCCGTTACGAAGGTGGTGCTGGTGTCGCCGTGGACCAGGACCACGTCGGGCTTTTCTTTCTGCAGCACCGGTTCCAGCCCCGTGAGCACGTTGGCCGTGATCATGGAGATGGTCTGGTTGGGCTGCATGATGTTCAGATCGTAATCCGGCGTCAGCTCAAACAGCTCCAGCACCTGGTCCAGCATCTGGCGGTGCTGCGCCGTTACACAGAGCACGGAATCGATCTCGGGGTCATCCTGCAGGGCCCGCACCAGCGGCGCCATTTTGATCGCTTCGGGACGGGTCCCGAACACAGACATTACTTTCATTAATCTTCCTCGTGATAGACCATATCTTCCTGCTTTTCCTCCGGCTCGTGTACGATGCCGATGCCCAGGAAGATAAAGATGAGCATGCCGGCGGTGGCGGTGAGCACGCCGCAGGCCAGCCGCACGTGCAGCGTCCACAGGATGCCTGCAACGCCCATGATGGTACTGATGGAATACAGGGCCAGAACGGTTCTCCGCTGCCCGAATCCCATAGCCATGATGCGGTGGTGCAGGTGGCCTTTGTCCGCCTGCATGATGGGTTTGTGGTTCGCCATGCGCCGTACGATGGCGAAGGCGGTATCGAAGATCGGCAGCGCCAGGATGAGGATGGGGATGATCGTCGCGAACAGCGTGGTGCCCTTCGTGGGCTTATCGCCTATTAACGATACGCTCGCCAGCAGATAGCCCAGGAGCATGCTGCCCGCATCTCCCATAAAGATCTTGGCGGGATGGAAATTCCAGATCAGGAAGCCCATCGTCGCGCCCGCCAGCCCCAGGATGAGCATGCAGGTCTCCTCCCGGTTCGTTACATAGGCCGTGTAGGCTACGGACAGGCAGGCGATGCAGGTGATCCCCGCCGCCAGGCCGTCCAGGCCGTCGATCAGGTTGATGGTGTTCGTGATGCCCACGATCCAGATGACGGTCACCAGGAAGGCGATCACCTTCGGGAAGGCGATGTACCAGGGTCCCCAGGGCAGCACGTTCGCCATGCCGCGGATCTGGATGGTGTTGAAATACAGGATCGCGGCGCAGGCGATCTGCCCGGCCAGCTTGACTTTCGGCCGCAGCCCCTTAATGTCGTCGTAGATACCCAGAAGCAGGATGCAGGTGGACCCCACCAGAAGTCCGATGGTCTGCGCGTTCCAGACGCCCAGGCGGATGAAACCCACCAAAGCGCCTAAGTAGATAGCGATGCCGCCGAACCGGGGGATCGGCTTTTTATGCATGCGCCGGTTATCCTTGGGCACATCTACCGCGCCGATCTTCGGCGCGATCTTGATCGCGACGGGGGTCAGAACGGCGGTGACCAGCAGAGCCGTCAGAAACGTCGCAAGATAATTACTCATGCAGTTCTCCCATTACGTCGATCACCAGACCCGCCTCTTTGGCCATCTCCTGGGCCAGCTCGTCCGGATAGCTCTCCTTGATGACGACCCGCTTGATGCCGGCGTTGATGATCATTTTCGTGCAGATGACGCAGGGCTGCGTCGTGCAGTACAGCGTGCCTCCCTCGATGCTGCTGCCCATGCAGGCCGCCTGGATGATGGCGTTCTGCTCCGCGTGCAGGCCCCGGCACAGCTCGTGCATCTTGCCGGAGGGCACGTTGAGCTGCTGGCGCAGGCAGCCGGTCTCTTCGCAGTGCCGGATGCCCTTGGGTACGCCGTTGTAGCCGGTGGCGATGACGCGGTTATCCTTTACGATGACCGCTCCCACCCCTCTGCGCAGGCAGGTGCTGCGCTGACGGGCGAGTTCCGCCATTTCCATGAAGTACTCATCCCAAGTCGGTCGTTTGCTCATCGTAGTACACCTCTTTCAGGTACAGTCCTTGGGGCGGCGCCGTATGTCCGGCCCTCCCCCGGTCTTTGGATGCGATGATATCGCTTAATTCCGATGCGTCCTTCTTTCCCAGGCCCACTTCCACCAGCGTGCCCACGATGATGCGCACCATGTTGTATAGAAAACCGTTTCCCTTGATGGAAACCGTGATATATTCGCCGTCCTGCTGGATGTCCAGGGCCCATACCGTGCGGACCGTGGTCTCCCGGGGCGTGCCGCCCGCCGTCTGAAAACACGCGAAATCGTGGGTCCCGACGATCTGTGCGGCGGCTTTTCGCATGGCATCCACATCGAGAGGCTGGCGTACCTGATAATAGCGGGTCCGCTTAAAGAGGTCCGGATGTTCGCCGTTGCGGATCTTGTAGATATACTGCTTGCCCTTCGCGCTGTAGCGGGCATGGAATCCTTCCGGCATCTCCTTCGCCTCCAGGATCTCGATCTCGCCGACGCCCTCCCGCTTCTGGGTGATGAGGCAGTCGTTCAGGGCCTTTTTTATGCGCTCCGTGGGGATGCCGTGGTCTTCGAGAAGCAGCGTCGCCGTCTGACCCAGAGCATGTACGCCCGCGTCCGTCCGGCTGCAGCCGTCGATCTTCACCTCCCGGCCCAGCACCCGGGCCAGGGCTTCCTCGACGCATCCGCACACGGTCTTTTTGCCCGGCAATCTCTGCCAGCCATGAAACCCGGTGCCGTCGTATGCGATTTTCAGGAAGATGTTGCGTGTAGCCATACACAGTTATTTTAGCATAAACAGGATTGACCCACAATAAAAGACCCGCCGGATGGCGGGTCTTTGCGGTATTTCGCTTTTACTTCTTGTAGGAGCTCTTCAGGCCGACGGTCTGGTTGAACACCGGTTCGCCTTCCTTGGAGAGGACGGTGTCGGTGATGTAGTAGCCGTTGCGGAAGAACTGGAAGCGGTCACCGGCCTTGGCGTCCTTGAGGGACGGCTCAGCCTTGGCAGCCTTGTCCTGTCTGCTGTTCGGGTCGAAGTGGTTGTAGCCGGTCTCGTCGGGCAGCGCCAGGTAGGTGTAGTTGCGAACCGGGATGTCGACGCAGGTCGCAGCGTCCACCCAGTGGATGGTGCCCTTCACCTTGCGGGAATCCGCGCCGGGAGTGCCGGACTTGGTGTCCGGATCGTAAGTGCAGTGGATCTCGACCACGTTGCCTTCGGCGTCCTTGACGACGTCGGTGCAGGTGACGAAGTAAGCGCCCTTCAGACGGACTTCGTTGCCCGGGAACATGCGGAAGTACTTCTTTGCGGGAACTTCCATGAAGTCTTCCTTTTCGATCCACAGCTCTCTGGAGAAGGAAACTTCGCGGGTGCCCTTCTCGGGATCTGCGGCGTTCTCCAGGGTGCACATCTCGGACTTGCCCTCGGGATAGTTGTCGATGACCACCTTGAGCGGATCGAGAACGACCATTCTGTTCTCGACCTTGTTCTTCAGGTCTTCGCGGACGAAGTATTCCAGCTGGTCGTAGTCGACCTTGTTTTCGGCCTTGGCGACGCCTACGGATTCGCAGAACGCGCGCAGCGCTTCGGGGGTGTAGCCTCTTCTGCGCATGCCGGCGATGGTGCAGAGTCTGGGGTCGTCCCAGCTCTCGATGATGCCTTCGTTGACCAGACGCTTAATGTTGCGCTTGGACATGATGGTGTTGGTCAGGCCCAGCTTGGCAAATTCGATCTGCTGGGGCGGTTCGGGCCATTCCAGCTTCTCCAGGACCCAGTTGTACAGAGGTCTGTGATCCTCGAACTCCAGGGTGCAGATGGAGTGGGTGATGCCTTCGATCGCGTCTTCGATGGGGTGCGCATAGTCGTACATGGGATAGACGCACCACTTGTCGCCGGTGTTGTGGTGAGATGCGTGCAGCACGCGGTAGATGACGGGGTCACGCATGTTGATGTTCGGAGACGCCATATCGATTTTGGCGCGCAGACAGACTTCGCCGTCCGCATACTTGCCGTCTCTCATGTCGTGGAAGATCTGCAGGGATTCTTCCCAGGGGCGGTCCCGGTAGGGGCTGTTGGTGCCCGGCTGGGTGAGAGTGCCTCTGCCCGCCTTGATCTCGTCCGCCGTCTCAGCGCTGATGTAGGCGTTTCCGTCGCGGATCAGCTTTTCGGCGCACTCGTACATCTTATCGAAATAGTCGGAAGCAAAGAGGAGGTTATCCCACTGGAAGCCCAGCCACTGCACGTCCTTTTCGATGTTGCCTACGAATTCCTCATCTTCGGTGATGGGGTTCGTGTCGTCGTAACGCAGATTGAAGACGCCGCCGTACTTGAGCGCTGTGCCGGCATTCAGACAGATGGACTTGCAGTGTCCGATGTGCAGGTATCCGTTGGGCTCTGGCGGGAATCTGGTACGAATCTCTCTGTGGTACTTCTGATTTTTGATGTCTTCATCGATGATGTCGTGGATGAAGTTACCGGCCATGGTAGTGCCGAAATTGGTACCGTCAGCCTTCTTGATAAGATCCTCAGCCATTGTTTCCTCCTAAATAGTTGAAATTATATAAATACAGAGTTAATTATATAGGAAAGCCTCACAAGATGCAAAAGAAATGTTGGAAGGTTGCGCGCAGTGACCCGGAGAACTGCTTTCCAGCAATAATTTTTTTCGGCAAAATAGTTGCATCTTCTTAATTATTTTGGTATATTAACGATATCCGCAAAAGAAAAGGAGGCAAATATGGCATTAGACACAATAGATGTTAAGATCCTGGAAGTTCTGCAGGAGAATGCTCGCGTATCCATCTCCGAACTCTCCAAGCAGGTCAATCTCTCCCTTTCCGCCGTCAGCGAACGGCTCAAGAAACTGGAGAGCAGCAGCATCATCGAACAGTACACCACCGTCCTGAATTCCGCAGCGATGGAAAAGGATCTCTCGGTCATCATGATGATCTCCATGGAAGATCCCTCCAAGACCGAGGAGTTCGACAAGCTCGTCCACTCGCTCGACGAGATCCTGGAGTGCCACTATATTACCGGCGAATACGACTACGTTCTGAAGATCACGACGAAGAACACGACGACTTTGGAACAGCTGATGAACAAGATCAAGAGCGTCGAAAGCATCAAGCACACCCAGACGAACGTCATCCTGTCCACGCTCAAGAATAAGCACAGCGTGGCGCCCATCGCGACGAAGCTGTAAAATTGTAAAACACAAATACGCAACGCAAAGACCCGCCGATCCGGCGGGTCTTTTACGGTTTAATTGATATTTTTAGTATGGTTAGCCCTCGGAGGCAGGCTATTCAGATGACGTTTATGCCAGAGCAGCACCCAGCGCTTTGCAAGCTTCGACCGCATCCGCATCGGGTGCGTCGTTGCAGATGACGAAATCGGCGGGCATCTCTGCGCCGGCAGCCTTGCAGTCGGCATCCCAGTTTCTCATCCACTCGCCGTCGCCCCACCCGTAGGAGCCGAACAGGCCGATCTTCTTTCCTGCGAACTTTGCCTTGCAGGCTTCGTACATCGGAGCGAACTCTCCGTCTTCCAGCTCTTCCGCGCCCATGGCGGGGCAGCCGCCGGAACAGGTGACCCAGACATCCGCCCTTGCTATTCTGCGGATATCCGTAGTTTTTCAGGATCTCCACTGCGGTCTCGTCCTGCAGATCCTTCTGCAGCCGGCTGGGCCGGTACAGATACAGCAGAGCCCTGCTGCTGGAAAACCGGAGCGGAAGGATGCGGACGCCCTTAGGCCCCAGCCGGAGATTGAGATCTCTCAGCTGGAGGCAAAGGCTTTGCGCGTCGCTGCATTCCACGTTGAACATGTTTGCAGTTTTCAGTCCCGCCAGTACCGGCGAGCAATGTGCTACCAATGTTTCTTCGGACATAGCGTTCTTTTCGGGAATAAGGAGAATAAAAAACCCGATCTGTGCTAATACGTTCCTTGAGTTAGCGGCAACTAACCATTTCCCCAAACAATTAGTTAGCCATTGCTAACTTCAACTCTATTATTACGCATGTAAAAGGGTTTGTCAACACATTTTTTTGACCCGCCCATCCCTGCTGAGCGCCTGTGAGGGGATCCGTCTGCGTTTCCGGTTTCTGAGCGTAATCCGTTTCGAGCGCGCTTGCCGCGGCGGGACGTTGTCCGAGGCCGTGTTTCGCGTAGACGAAACCGGCCGAGTTCGTCCCGCGGTCTCGAAACGGCACGCGAAAGAAACCGCAGAAACGCCAGATCCCCGAATGGTGCGAAGCAGGGATGGACGGGTCACCCCAATTGTCAACGCGATAAAAAAAGGATGACCCTTCCCAGGATCATCCTTCACTGGCACCCCCACGCGGAATCGAACCACGAACAAAGGTTTAGGAAACCTCCGTTATATCCATTTAACTATGAGGGCATAACGCGGGCCGGCCGCAAAGCCAGCCCGTTTCTTTTACTTCTTTTTCTTATTGCGCTGCGCTCTCTTCAGCTTCTCCGCAGCCTTCTTGCGCTTCGCCTCGTTGTGCTGGCGCACGCTTCTGGGGATGCGGCCGCCCGCTTCCTTGATGGACTTAGGCGCCTTGACGAGGTAGATGCCTTCCTCTCTGAGCTCCTTCTTCAGTTCGGAATCGTCCGTGCCGAAGAACTCCAGCTCTTCTTCCATCTTTCTACGCTCTTCGGCCTTCATCTCTTCGCGCTTGACGCGGTCCGCTTCGGCCTTGGCCTTCTTCTTCTCCAGCTTATCCTTTTCCTTGGCTACGATCGCCTGAGCTTCCTCTACGGAGATGCCCTTCTGCTTCGCGATCTTATAGGGATTGAGGCTGTCTTCGATCGCCTTTTCTGCGGCTCTCGGATCTTCCTCTTCCTGCTGCTTTCTGGCGGCTCTCGCGGTCATGCCGAACATGGCCACCATCAGCACCACCATCAGGCCCATGGAGATGAGGCCGTCGGTACGGGTGTTTCTGGTGAAGAACGTCGTCGTCATGCCATCGGCGAGGGTGCTGCCGGAACTGCTTACGACGCCGGGTTCGATCGTTACGGTGTATTCGGAATCCGGCTGCAGATCGCCCTGCAGAACGAGCCACAGTTCGTCGGGATACTTATCCGCGTTGTAGACGATGTCGTAGGGCTGCTCGGTGCCTTCCGCATCCTGGATCAGGAATTTGCCCGCATTGGCCGCGATGGCATCTTCGTCCATCATGTCTTCGGAAAAGTGGATCTTAACTGCCATGTTGGCCGGCTGGTAGCCCTTGCTGCCGTCGGCCGGCGAGATATCGACGATCTCCAGGCCCGACGCGAACGCCAGACTGGCGGATGCCAGGACGATGAGGACTGCCATCAGCAGGGCAGGGAATCTTTTTCTCATACTTGTTGTTCCTCCGGGGTTTTGTTCTTTTTCTTGCGCAGCTGTTTGAAGAAGTCCTTTAAAAGGCCGCTGCATTCTTCCTGTAAGACCCCCGTGTGGACTTCCACCCGGTGGTTGAGTCTTTCGTCGGATACGATGTTGCGAAGAGATCCGCAGGCGCCGGATTTCGGATCCGCGGTGCCGATGTAGAGCTGCTCGATGCGGGCCAGCACGATGGCGCCGGCGCACATGCTGCAGGGCTCCAGGGTCACGTACATGCTGCAGTGCGGCAGCCGCCAGCCCCCTAAATTCCGGGCGGCATCGCGGATGGCGTTCATCTCGGCGTGGCAGGTGGGGTCTTTCGCCGTCTCCGTGGTGTTGTGACCCCGTCCAACGACTTTTCCGTCCTGCACGATGACGGCACCGATGGGAGATTCCCCCAAAGACGCCGCGATCTTCGCCTCTTCGATGGCTATGCGCATGTACTCTTCGTGAGTTTCCATTTTGTTATTTTATCATAAACCAAAGGGTCTATTCAAGGTGGAACTTATCCTGCTCCAGCCGCTGCACGGTATACAGGCTGTAATGGCCGGACAGCATGTACGAAACGCTGCAGCAGAGGGCGAACAGCACGAGGCTGTCGCCGCCGAACAGCTCGAAGGACAGCAGGATGCTGGCCACGGGACAGTTCGTGACCCCGCAGAACAGCCCGGTCATGCCGAGGGCTGCAGCGAAGCTGGGGTCAAGCCCCAGGAGAGGCGCCGCCACGCAGCCGAACGTGGCGCCGATAAAGAACGTGGGCACGATCTCGCCGCCTTTAAAGCCCGCCTCCAGCGTAAGCGCGGTAAACAGGATCTTAAACAGAAACGCCAGCGGCTCGGCTTCCCCCTGCAGCGCCCGCACGATCACCTCGGTGCCGGCCCCGTTGTAATCCCGGGTGCCCAGCAGCGTAGTAGCCGCCGCGACGATCAGTCCTGCAACGATGATGCGCAGATACGGATTTTTCAGATAGTGGGCGTAGGTCCAGTCGATGCAGTGCAGCGTCTCCACGAACAGGATGGACAGCAGCGCGCACAGCACGCCGAACACCAGAGCCGCCGCAGTGGTGCGCAGGGTCAGCTCCGGATAGCCCGTCACGGTAAAGGACGTCGCCGGAACGCCGAAGGTCTCCGCTGTGACCCGCGCCACGATGGACGACAGCAGACAGGGGAACAGCACCGCGTAGTGCAGCGACCCTTCCGCCACCTCCATGGCGAAGATGCCCGCCGCCAGGGGCGTGCCGAACAGACCGGAGAAGCCCGCCGCCATGCCGCACATCGTGATGGTGCGCAGGTCCAGATGGCTGAGTTTGAACTGCCGGCCGATGAAGTTGGCGATGGAGCCGCCGATCTGCAGGGCGGCGCCCTCTCTGCCGGAAGAGCCTCCGGTGAGGTGGGTGAGCATGGAGGAAACGTAGATGAGGGGCGCCATGCGGATGGCTACGCCCTCCTCCTCCTTGACCGCCAGCAGCACCCGGTTGGTGCCCATGGGCTTCGTAATACCCGCAGCGTGGTACAGCGCCACGATGCAGACGCCGGCCAGGGGCATGAGCCACACGAACCAGTCGTAGGTCTTTCTGGCTTCCGTCGCCGCGTCGATCACCATGCCGAAGGCTGTGGCGATCGTGCCGCATATGATGCCCACAACAACAGCGTAGACGCACCATTGCAGTACGTCTACGGACCGGTAGGATAACTTGTCTCGCAGCTCGCTGTCGACCCGCAGGTTCGGGTCGATGCGGAGCCGTTTGTGGATAGGTTTCATTCGTACTTATCTAATGAATTTATAGGGAAGGCGGATCGGCATGCCGCAGGTGATCTCGTTGCCCAGGGTGCTGCAGACGCTTCCCATCTCCTCGATGCGGATCTCCAGCTTGCCGTCGGAGCCGACGAGGATGCATTCGTCGCCGACCTTAACATCGGGCACGTCCGTAACGTCGATCATGAACTGGTCCATGCACATGTTGCCGATGGTGGGAGCGAAGCAGCCGTTGACGATGACTTTGCCGCGTCCGGCGCCCCAGTAGCGCACGAGCCCGTCGGCAAAGCCGAGGCCCAGCGTCGCGATCTTGGAGGGCCGGCTGGTGCGTCCGCTCCTCTCGTAGCTGATGGAGAAGTTATCGGGAACGCTCTTCAGCTGCACGATGTTCGCCTTGATGGACATGACGGGCTGGATGCCGGGCAGTTCCACGCAGCAGTTCTGGTAGCGGCCGAACAGGCTTCCGCCGGGACGGACCAGACCGTAGTGCAGCTGCTGCCGGTGGGAGGTCGCAGGAGAGTTCGCCAGCGAGGACAGGGACATGTCCACGCCTCTCTCTTCCAGGGCCTTGCGCACCCCTTCGAAGCGCTGGTGCTGCAGATCGCTCCAGTATTTATCCTCGAAGTCTTCGCAGGACAGGTGCGAGAAGATGCCGATCATCTTGAGGCCGGGATAGCTTGCAGCTTCCGCCAGTTCATCCACCACAGCGGGGTCGTCCCACTGATAGCCGATGCGGCCCATGCCGGTATCGACGCAGCCCATCACCTCCATGGTGATGCCCCGTTTAACGGCTTCGTCCGACAGGGCTTTCGCGTATTCCAGGTTCTGGACGAGGGTCACGATGTTGTAGTCGCAGACGGCCTCGACGAAGAGGGGCGGCACCAGCGCAAACAGCACCACGCGGTCGGTGGGATCGCCGTAGCTGCGCAGCTCGATACCCTCGGAAATGGATGCGATGCCGAAGTTGTGGATATCGTTCTCCTTCAGGACCTTGTAGCATTCCCGCATGTTGTGGCCGTAGCAGTCCGCTTTGACCACCGCCAGCATCTGCGCTCCCGGCGCGATCCTGGACTTGATGAGTTTTACGTTGCTGTCAAATTTTCTGAGATCGATCTCGACCCATGCCGGCCGGTTCATCCACTTTTCCATCGCCTGCTCCTTTCCCGTCGATTGCGTAAATTACAGTTTTAGTATATCTTTTAAGTGGTAGGATTTCAATGAGATCGGAGGTTTCCCATGGTAAAAATCGCATTGGTGACCGGCGCATCCGGGGGCATCGGCTCCGCCTGCGCCAAGAAGCTCGCATCCGAAGGATATAAAGTCATCGTCCATTACTACCGCTCCAAGGAGGCGGCGGAGCGCATCGCAGACCGCATCGGGGGTGACGCCCTCCAGGCGGACCTGCGGTCCGAAACAGCTGTGGATGCCCTGGTGGACGACGTGCTGGCCCAGTACGGCCATATCGACGTGCTCGTCAACAACGCCGGCATCTCCCGGGTCAACCAGGTGCAGGACGTAAGCAACTACGAATGGGATCTGCTGATGGCCAGCAACGCCACATCGGCCTTTCTCATGACCCGTGCCGTGCTTCCCTCCATGATCGAAGCGCAGTCCGGCGCCATCGTCAATATCTCCTCCATGTGGGGCATCGCGGGCGGCAGCTGCGAGTCCGCCTATTCCGCCTCGAAAGGCGCCATCATCGCCTTTACGAAAGCGGTGGCCAAGGAGGTCGGGCCTTCCGGTATCCGGGTCAACTGCGTGGCTCCGGGCGTTATCGAGACTGCGATGCTGGACCGCTACACCCCGGCCGATCTCGAAGCCCTGGCAAACGAAACGCCCCTGGGGCGCCTCGGAGATCCCGAGGACGTGGCAGAGGCGGTCGCATTTTTAGCATCCGATAAGGCCAGTTTTATCACCGGCCAGGTCTTATCCGTGGACGGCGGCTTTATCTTATAAACTTGTAGGGCAGGCGCAGCTGCAGATTTAGCGAGACTTCGTTGCTCAGCATGCCGCAGACTTTGCCGATGTCACCCAGGACGATCGTTTCGCCGCCGCTCTTGCCGATGAGGATGGCTTCGTCGCCCTCCTTTACATCCGGCAGATCTGTTACGTCAATCATGAACTGGTCCATGCAGATGACGCCGATGATGGGCGCTCTGCGGCCATCGAACAGCACGTAGCCCTTGCCGTTGCCCCAGCTTCTGGGAAAACCGTCGCCGTAGCCCAGAGGCAATGTGGCGATGCGGGAAGGCCGGCTGGTGTGCCCGGAGCGCATATAGCTGACGGAAAAACCGTCGGGCACGTCCTTCACCTGGATCACAAGCGCCTTTACCGTCATAACAGCCTCGACGCCCTCCAGGCGGTTGAATCCGCCCTGATAGCGTCCGTACAGCGATCCGCCGGGCCGGCACAGACCGTAGTGCGCCGCCGGATTGTGGCTCGTGGCGGGAGAATTGGCCAGAGAATTCAAGGGGAAGACCATCCCCTTTTTTTCTTGGAACTGCTGCAGCACAAAGTCGAATCGTTTCTTCTGCTCCCGGCTCCAGTACTTGTCCGGGAAGTCCTCGCTGGAGAAGTGGGAAAAGATGCCGATCATGTCCAGCCCGGGATAAGACGCCGCTTCCGCCAGTTCCTCGATCGCAGCCGGGTCGTCCCACTGATAGCCGATGCGCCCCATGCCCGTGTCGACGACGCCCATCACCTCGACCGTTTTACCCTGCCGGAGGGCTTCCTCCGACAGGGCTTTTGCGTAGTGTAAGTCTTTGATCAGGGTCACGATGTTGTAGTCGCAGGCGACATCCGCATAGAACACCGGGTTGAGCCCCATCAGCACGATGCGGTCGGCCGGGTCTCCGATCTCCCGCAGTTCGATGGCTTCGTCCAAGGTCGCCACGGCAAAATTCGAAACGCCGTTAGCCCGGAAGACCGGATAGCATTCCTTCAGTCCGTGACCATAACAGTTGCCTTTGACCACCGCCAGCATCTGCGAGCCTTCCGCGATGCACGACTGCACGGTCTTTATGTTGTTGTCCAGCACCCGCAGGTCGATCTCGACCCAGGCCGGGCGGTGCATCCAGTGTTCCATAAACTTCGTTTTGTGCGAATTATACCGCCAGGTTATTCCATCGCGTCCAGGATGTTGGCGAGGAAGACGGAAGCCTCTGCGCGGGTCACGAGGTTGCCCGGCTTAAACGTGCCGTCGGAATAGCCGCCGACGATGTTCGCCTTGGCCAGTCTCTCGATCTCAGGCGCGAACACGTGACCATCGATGTCGCTGAGCGTCGCTTCCTGCTTGTCCTTGTAAGAGTCGTCTGTCAGCGTATGCGCGAAGTAGAAGGCCATCTGGCCGCGGTTGACGGGCTGGTTCTCCTGGCCCTTGAACAGGCCGGGATCGGTAAAGGTCTCGGCGGGCACGATGCCTTCCGCCACGCAGTAATCCTCGTAGGTCTGATACCAGGCTGCGCCGGCCTTCTGATGGGCTGCGAAGTCGTAGTTATCGCCCTTCTGCTTGCTGTGCAGCTGGGCGACCATCACCATGATCTGGGCGTGGGTCAGCTGCGCGGTCGGGCTGTACTTGTCTGCGCTGGTGCCGCCGACGATCTTGTTGTCGTAAGCTTTCTGCAGATATCCCGCGTACCAGGCGTTGTCGGGAACGTCCGTAAAGATGTTCTTGACGTCCTTCGCTGCTTCCGGGTCATCCTTGAAGAACAGCGTTACGATCTCGCCGCCCTTGATGGCAAAGGCGTGATCCTCATAGGCGCGGGTGATGTCGTCGTAGGTGCAGGGAACGACTTCGTTGTTGTACTTGTCGACCATGCCGTACTTGTAGTCGAACTGAGCCGCGTGACCGACGGAGAAGAGACCGGCGCCGTAACCGCAGGCATCTTCGTACTGGAACGGGATCGCTGTCTTTCCGTCGACATCGATATAGCCATAGCGGCCGTCCATGTTCTGGACATAGGCGTAGCCGTCCCGGAACATGCTGGCGCTGAGATAGCTGCAGGGAATAACGAGCTTTCCGGACTTGTCGAAATAACCGAACTCAAGGCCGGTCTTGCTTGCGACCATGGCCCGGCCGGAAGCGAAGTTATACCAATCAGAGTATTTGGCGGAGTCGATGGAGACCTTCAGATTGCCATTCAGGTCTATCCAGCCGGCGGCGTCGTAGATGGTATCCAGGTCGTTGCCCGTCCACTGCCCATGGTATTTGCTGAAGGCGATCAGGCCATCGTTCAGACTGGTGATGGTGGTTCCCGGCGAATCCGCCTTGGGAGACAGGGGCTCCATTCCCAGCTTTGCTTTCAGGGTAAGATCTTTAAAATCGATGAAGTAGGCGTTCAATGCCCCTTCATTGGTCTCCACGATCGCCGTCAGATAACCGTCGTTTCCGAAATAAACGGTGTGAGGATAGACATAGTCGTCTGCAGACAGTCTGTCGTAGTACCGGATCAGTTCGGTAAGATACTGCACTTCCTTGCCGTCGAGCGAGAAGATCAGGTAATCCTCATGGCTGCTGCCGCCATCTTTCGGCGTGACCATCGCCGGCTGCAGGTCGACGATGTAATTGCCGCTTCCGGCATAGGCGTAGGACCCTCCCATCATCTCGGGATCGTCATCCTTTGCTGTCCGGAACACAGGCACGTTGCCGTTCGGTGCGATGACGCCCTTGGAGATCAGTTTGCCGTTGCCGTCCATGGTCCGGAAGCTAGCGAAGCCGTTGTCCATCATGGAGATATAAGCGGCTTTTACGCCGGTTGGTAATTCGGTATAGGTTTTGAGGGGTGACCCGGCAAAGACTGCCGCCGGCACGAGGCTCAGGCACAGCGCCAATGCAAGGCACAGGGTTAGGAGTCGCTTGTTCATGATTACCTCCTGAAAATAGTTCAGAAAATAAATAGATGCGTTTCCTTTATTATAAAGCAAAATGCCGCACATGGGCGGCATTTTCTGGCAATTCGCCGAAGTTTATTCTTCTTTTGCTGTTGCTTCCGGCTTTTCCAGCAGCTTATCCAGCAGGGCGATGAGAGTGTCCTTCTCTGCTTCTGTGAGTTTGCTGCAGAATTCCTCCGCTGCCTTGCGGCGGTCGTCCTGGACCTCCCAGGCTCTGGCCTTCCCTTTTTCCGTCAGAACGATGAGCGTAGAGCGCTTGTCCTCCGGGTTTGCGACCCGTTCCAGATAGCGGTCCGCCTCCAGCGCGTCGATCTGCTCGGACAGCGAAGACGGCCGGATGCCGAGATTCTCCGCGATATCCTTCTGGCGGAGGCCGGTCTCCCCGGCTTCCAGGACGTTCAGCAGAACGATCTCCCGGGGCATCGCCCGTTCGTCCTCCGGCCCTCTGCGGGGCGGCATGCCCATCGGTCCTCTCGGGCCGGGGCCCATCATGCCGCCGTGGGGTCCGCCCATACCTCTGGGAGGCCGGGGTCCGACACCCAGGCTGCGGCGCGTCCGGTGGCCCGCTCTGCGCAGTTTTTCCATCAAGATCTGATCCTTTGTCAATAAATATTTCATAACCGAACTATTTTTTTATTTCTTTTATTCGTATCCCATGGTGCTTACATAGGGATTGATGATGCAGATGTAGGTCTTGCCGGGCATCCAGCGCAGATCCCAGCCATTGGCCATCTTGTACTCGAAGGGGTCGTCCTTGGTGTTTCTGGCCCAGGTGATGTCCACTGCCTTGCCGCCGCAGAAGTAGGTGCCGGTGCCGCCGCCGGTGGTGGCGACCCGCAGTCTGCCCACATTGTCCAGCACCTGGCTGGTGGTGTTCAGCACGAGCACGTTCGTAACGCCCACCTGCTCTTCGGTGTTGCCGTCGATGTATTCCTGTCCGTGGCCCTCGATCATGTACAGGCTGCTCTCGGGGTCATACGTAAAGACGTCCGTCTTGTAGTTGGAGAAGCGCACCGTGACGGAGTTGGCATCCACGCCGAACTTCGCCGCGTTCTCGTTGTTGAACTTGATCGGCGCATGATAGCCTTCGTTGTGTTCCAGCCGGTAGTTGGAGTCCGCCACGAACTTCAGGATGTTCTCGCCGCTGGTGAGCAGGGAGTGCTCGTAGCCGCGGTTTGCCATTCTCCACTGGTCGCGCCAGAAGATGCTGGCATCCCAGCCGCCGCGCACGCCGTCGAAGTGGGTGGTCTTCCAGGCGCTCAGGTCGTAATAGGCCTCTTCGCTGCCGCCCGCGTGGATGATGATGGCGTCGTAGCCCAGCGCCAGCTCGATGTAGTAGGGCCGGATGGAACGGATGCTGCCCAGGGTGCCCACGCCTTCCATGGTCGCAAACAGGGCCTCCATACGAGTGATGCCGCCCTCCGCGCAGACTTCATAGATGATGTCCGCCTGGCTCACGCCCAGCTGGGGCAGCGCCTCGCGCTTATTGTTCAGCATAACGGCGTAGGGCCGCAGCTTCGTAATGTCCGACATCGTCCGCTCGCCGGACAGCGGATTGTAGTAGTAGACCGGTTTGGGTTTGGCCGGGTCAACGGCGGGAGGCAGCTCCGCCTCCTGTTCCCCTTCTCCTTCTTCGCCCGCTTCGCCTTCCGCCGGCTCCTCCGTTTCGGAGCCGGGCTGCAGATCGCCGGGATCGATGGTATCGTCTCCGCTCGAACAGCCGGTGAACACAAGGCCTGCGGCAAGCGCCAGGATCAAAAGAACGGCCAATACAGATTTCTTTTTCATAGCAACCCCCTTGCAGAAAACACGACGCAAACGAACAGGAATATCAGTTGGGAGACTTCGCAGGCGAGGCCCAGGATGTCTCCGGTAATGCCGCCTAAGATATGTTTGACCCGCAGAACGAGCGCCACGCAGGCAAACAGCGTAATGACCGCAGCGATGCCGACGGGGATCCCCAGGGCAAAACCGGCAGCGATGCACAGCAGCGCGTCAAAGGCCAGAACACCTTTTGTGGCGTTTTGGCAGAACAGCTCCGCCATGCCCTTGGCGCGGATGTAAGGCGCCCAGTTGGAGGAGAGTGCCGGGGTCACCTTGCCGACCACCGGAAACAGCAGCACCGCCTGCCAGGGCGCGTAGCTCAGCAGGATGAGGTAGGCCGCCGACGCCGCGATGAGCCCCAGAACGCCGAAACTGCCGCTGCGGGAATCCTTCATGATCTCCAGCATCCGCTCGGGATCGCGGGCGGAGAACAGGGCGTCGCAGGAATCGCCCAGGCCATCCATGTGGATGCCGCCGGTGATCAACAGATAGGCGAGAAAGATCAGCAGCGCCACGACCGGCATGGGCAGCCAGCGGGAAAGCTGGAAGACGCACCAAAGCAGACCTCCGCTCACCGCGCCGACGAAGGGCAGCAGCGGAATGCCTTTTACATAGCGCTCTTCCGTATATTCGATTTGCGGCACCGGGATCCGCGTGAAGAATCCCAGCATTAAAAGGAAGGATCGGAACATATATTGCTTAAAGCACGCTTCGGGGTCCTGTCGGCCAACACATCCTCATCTTCGCTCATTCGCTTGGCCGCGACGGGAGCAAACTCGGTTGTCGCGGCGCCCGCTCAATCGCTCGATGAGCCTCTTTGGCCGCCACCCCTTCGCTTTTTACTTCTATGCATTTATTATACAATGCAAAGGCCTCTTTTGCATTTGCATTTTGGGACCAAAGGGCAGATAATGGACAGGTAGAAATTATCCGTTACAGACAAGGAGAGACAGAATGGAATTCAAGAAACTGATTGAGACCCGCCGCAGCGTGCGCGCTTACGCGGAAGCGGCATCCAAAGAAGATATCGAAGCGATCCTCACCCTGGCGCAGCAGGCGCCTTCCTGGAAGAACGGCCAGCCGTCCAGATGCTATGCGGTCGTGACCCCGGAAAAGGTAAAGGAAGTGCAGGAAACGTGCCTGCCGTCCTTTAACGCCAACAGCTCTGCCGGCGCATCCCTCATCGTGACGACCTTCGTAAGAAATTTGTCCGGCTTCGGACCGGAAGGCCCTGCCAACAAGGCCGGTAACTACTGGGGCGCCTACGATCTGGGACTCCACGACGCCTATCTCGTTCTGGCGGCATCCGACCTGGGCTTCGACACCCTCATCATGGGCATCCGCGATGCCGAAGCGCTCAAGGCAGCCTTAAGCATCCCCGAAGAGGAAGAAGTGATGGCCGTCATCGCCGTCGGCAAGCGCGCCAAGGAACCCGGCAGCAGACCCCGTAAGGCAGTAGAGGAAGTCGCAAAGTTCTTCTAATCCAAAAACACAAAACGGGGACGGTTCTTTGTCTCAGCAGTGCAGCACTGCATCAGTGAGATAAAGAACCGTCCCCGTTTTTTCGTCTTTATAACTGATTGACTACGCCGTAGAACAGCGGCAGGCCGTCGATGCCCATCAGGGCAAACAGGAAGGGCCGGTCCAGTTTAAATTCTACGCGTTCATCGGGCGGCATTGCCGTGCCGCAGTACATCATCGCGGTAAAGGCCGCCGCTTCGCAGCCTTCCTCGTCCACTTTGACCCGGGCATCGTGGGTGGCGCTGCCGATAAAGACGCCGTCCATGTCTGTCAGGTTGGAGAAGTCCGCCTTGTTCGTGAACATGCTGCCGGCGCCCAGTGCCGTCAGTTTTTCCGCCAGATCCATGTCCGCTTCCACGTCGAATTTAGGCACCGCCATATCGATCTTCAGGAACGTGCTTTCCGCCCCCTTTGCGCCGCCGGAGAGCACGAAATCCATGGCTTCGCCGCTCTTCAGCAGGTCTGCGGGGGTCACGCCTTCGTCTGGCAGCAGCAGCCACATGCTGCCTGCATCTTCAAAGGGCAGGCTGACTGCAGCAAAATGCTCGCTGTAGAAATACTGCCCGGTGCTCGAACGGTGCATAAAGTCCGCATCCTTGTCCGAAACTGCCCCGTGGAAGGTCTCCGTATAGGTGTTCGCATCCTGGAACTGGTCGCTCCACTTGCCGGAGAAGTAGACGGTCGTGGCCAGGGCCATGATGGTCTGCGGATCGAAATCCGGCAGGTTTTCCACCGCATCCTGCAGCAGGCCGCCGGTGTTGTCGTTCAGCCAGCTCTTGAAGGCCGCCGAATACGCCGGATCCGTCATGCCGCCCCGGAACGTGGAGGCAAAATAATCGTCCGCCAGAGTCTGGACTGTCTGCTCTTTGAACGGTACATCCTGGTTCATCCACAGAGAAGCCGCCAGTTTGCTGGTGGCTGCGCCGTCGTCGATATAGTTGGCCGTCCAGAGCTTATTCGCCAGTTCCCGGCAGTCCTCGATGGAGGAAACGCCCAGCAGATCCAGCAGTTCCGCACGGGTCTGCCCATCTGCGGTCTCAGCGACCATCGCCAGCGCCAGCCAGATGTTGACCGGCGAGCAGACCGCATTCTTCCCCGCTTCCTTCGGCGTCAGGAAGGTTTCCGTCGTCTTCTTTAAGTAGGCATCCAGCTTGCCCGGATAGCTCTGGGCCGCGTCTCTTCTCGCCTGCACCCCTTCGTTCCAGGCGGTCCAGGCGGCGTCGAACCCATCGGAATCGAACAGGCCGTCCTCTCCGGCAAAGGACATCTCATCCGGATAAGGCGCCATTTCCGGCAGCACCGGCTCTGCTAAAGCATAGGAGCTGGTCTCTGTAACTGCCGGCTTTTCCTTCGGGCCTGTGCCGCTGCCGGTCGGATCGGTATCCTCTGCGTCCACCGTGGCACAGCTGCAGGCACCGAAAGCCAGCAGAACGGCCAGGCCTGCGCTCAACACTTTTTTCATGATCATAGTAAAATCCCCTTTCACCCTGATAGACAGAAAAAGACCGCGCTGCGTCGCGCGGATCTTCCTATTTTATCTGCATCGGAATGCCGCAGACGGAAAAGTACACGTGGTCCGCGAGGGCTGCCGCATGGCAGTTGATGCGTCCCAGCGCATCCCGGTAGAGCCGGGAAACTTTTGTAGCAGGTACCAAGCCGTCTCCCACCTCGTTCGTCACCATCACCAGATCCACGTTGACCGCGTTGCAGAGCTCCGCCAGAGCCGTCAGCTCCGCTTTCACCTTTTCTTCTGCCGCGTCCGCCTCTTCCTGTTTCGGGTCATCCCAATCGGCGATCGTGCCAAAATACGTGTTATCCAGAAGAAAGCCCACACAGTCCAGCAGCACAGCCTTTTCCGCGCCCAGGGAGATGCGGTCCAGGTTCTGCCAGCGCTCCTCCGTGCGCCAGTTTTCCGGGCGCCGGGCGCGATGCCGCCGGATGCGGTCGTCCATTTCGCCGTCGGTGTTGGTCGCCGTAGCGATATACAAAACCGGTCCGCCAGCCGCCTTTTCCGCCACCAGTTTTTCCGCAAAATCGCTCTTGCCGCTTCTCGCGCCGCCGGTCACAAGGGTAATCATTTCTCGTCCTTTCTGATATCGATGCGGTAGGTCTCGTCCATGGCCTCCTGGGCGAAGGTGTGCATGTTCCGCATCATGGCGCAGGCCGACCCCACGATGTGGAAGGCCAGCGGGCAGCCGGTGCCTTCGCCGAGCCGCATGCGCATATCTAGAATGGGCTCCAGGCCCAGTTCCTTCATAATATAGGCGTAGGCGGGCTCCGCCGAGGCGTGGGAAGCGAACATGAAATCCGCGCACGCAGGATTCAGCCGCGCCGCGCACAGCGCTGCCAAAGAACTGATGACCCCGTCGATCACCATGGGGATGCGGTAATAGGCCGCGCCGATGTAGCAGCCGGTGAGGGCCGCGATGTCGAAGCCGCCCACCTTCGCGATAACGTCGATGGGATCGGTCGGATCGGGCTTGTTCAGGGCCAACGCAGCCTGGATCACTTCTTTTTTATGCACCAGGCCTTCGTCTGTCAGACCGCCGCCTTTGCCGACCACTTCATCTGCGGAAAGACCCGTAAGCGCCATGCAGCAGGCGCTGGTGGAGCTGGTGTTGCCGATGCCCATCTCGCCGTTGCCCAGCAGCTCGTAACCTTCTTCCTTGCAGATCCGCACCATGTCGATGCCGGTCAAAATGCCCTGAATGGCCTGCTCCCGGGTCATCGCCGGGCCCTTGGCGAAGTTGTTGGTGCCGTCTGCGATGTGCCGGTCGATCACCAGGGGGCAGTCCACCCGGCCCTTGACGCCGATATCCACCACCTTGAGATCCGCGCCCGCATAGGCCGCCAGCACGCCGACACCGGACACGCCTTCCGCGATATTTTTCGTGTGATTGCGGGTCATCTCCTGGGGCGTGCCGGCCACGCCCTCCTCGACGACGCCGTTGTCCGCTGCAAACACCAGCATGCAGCGCTTTTCCGCTGTGTTGAGCACCTTGCCGGTGATGCCGGCCATCTTGACGGCCATGGTCTCCAGCCGTCCGAGACTGCCCAGAGGCTTCAGCAGTCCGTCGTTGCGCTTTTTCGCCGCTTCGACCGCATCCCGGTCCGCGCCGGTAATGCCGCTCAGATAATCGTTCAGGGTCATACTTACTCCTTATAATAATCCAAATTGTTTCAATCCGAAGATCCACAGGAACATGGTGAGCACCGAGAACACCGAGGTGACCACCACGATCTCGCCCGCCAGCTCGCCGTCGCAGCCCATGCCCTTCGCCATGGGGAAAGAGGAGATGGCCGTCGGGGCGCCGGAGGACAGCAGCATGGCGCCGATCACGTGCCCCTTCCAGCCCCACCAGATCGGCAGGATCATGAACAGCAGCGGGTAGATGACCAACTTGCAGGCCGTGACGATGGAGATCGCCTTGATGTTCTTCGTCGCCGCGTTGAGGCTGAAGGAGGCACCCAGCAGGATGAAGGCCAGCGGCGTAACGCAGCCGGACATGCCTGCCGCCACCGTATCCAGGGAATCCGGCAGGTCGATGCCGGAGAAATTGACCAGCAGCCCGGCCAACGCGCCCCAGATCAGCTTGTTTTTCGCGACACTCAGCGCGATGTGCCTGCCGTCGATATGGCTGGTCTTGCCCGCGGCTGCGTCCTTCTGCATCTGTGCCTTCTGGCCGCAGACCTCCAGCACCAGCACCGAAAACACGTTGTACACCGGCACGCAGACCGCGATGGCGAGCGCCACTTCCACGGTATTGCCCACGCCGAACAGGCTCTCCGCCACGGGAATGCCGAAAATGACGGCGTTGCTGCGGAACCCGCCCTGCACCATAGAACCGACCCGGGCCGGGTCCTTTTCGATCTGGCTGAAGATGAAATAGCAGAGGCACCAGCCCACGATGTTGGCGATGCCGGCATAGATGCCGAAGCTGCCGTTCAGCCCGGACAGGTCTGCCTGGTAAATATTCTTAAACATCAGAACGGGCAGGAACACCTTGACGAGAAAGCTGTTCATTTCCGTATTCAGTTTATCGCTGATGAGCCCCCGCCGCTTGAAAAACACGCCGAGCAGCATGTAGATCATCAGCGGCGCGATGACTTTGAGGGAAATGATGAGATTTTCCATAAAAACTGTGCCTTACTGTTTATCGTTTATTTACGATGCGCATTGGAAAATGCAAGAATTCGCATGACCCTGCTCGCTGCGCTCGCATACAGCGCCTCCGCGTGCTCCATCGCGTATTCCAGCGTGCAGGGGCCCTGCACGGTCGGCACGATGCTGTCCACAAGAGAAAGCATCTCTTCCGCCCTATCGCCCATGCCGCCGACGATGGCGATGCAGGGAACGCCGGCCTTCTTACAGCGTCTGCCTACTCCCGCAACCACTTTGCCGTGAGCGGACTGCCAGTCGATGCGCCCTTCCCCGGTGATGACGAAGTCCGCATCCTTCAGGTCTTCGTCGAAGTGCACCAGATCCAGCACCGCATCGGAGCCGGAACGCATCTGCGCGTTCAGGAAGATCTTCAGAGCCGCACCCAGGCCGCCGGCGGCGCCTGCCCCGGGAAAGCCCGTATCCGCCCCGAGATCGCGTTTTAGGACCTGGGCATAGTTTTCCATGCCCGC
Organism: uncultured Eubacteriales bacterium; assembly: GCA_902773665.1. Taxonomy (GTDB): domain Bacteria; phylum Bacillota; class Clostridia; order Peptostreptococcales; family Anaerovoracaceae; genus RUG11894. The sequence goes on from CACYFF010000001.1 coordinate 164,742, forward strand.
CTCCAGTTCGTCGCGGATTTCGGGCACTGCGCCCTTCTGAGGGCCAAACGTAAACGTGGCTCCATCCGGGCCCAGCAGAGGATTGTCCACGTCGGACATGACGGTGAATCTTGCAGTCTTTGCCGCAGGCAGCAGACCGGATGCATCGATGCGCGCGACTTTCGCCAGATCGCCGCCTTTGCCTTCCAGCTCGTTTCCTGCCGCATCCAAAAACTTTACGCCCAGCGCCCGGGCGCAGCCCATGCCGCCGTCGTTGGTGGCGCTGCCGCCGATGGCGATGGTGAGCTCGGTGCAGCCCGCCTTCAGCGCGGCAGCGATCAGTTCGCCGGTGCCGTAGGTGGAAGTGCTGCGGGGGTCACGCTGTTCGGGCGGCACCAAAACCAGCCCCGAAGCCGATGCCATCTCGATGATGGCCGTACCATCGGGCAGCAGGCCGTAGCCCGCCGGGACCGGTTCGCCCAGAGGGCCGCTCACTTCGACCGGCACCCACTTGCCGCCGGTCGCCAGAATGACCGCCTCCGCTGTGCCCTCGCCGCCGTCCGCCATGGGAACGGTCTTGCAGGTGCAGCCGGGGAAGACTTCTTCCGCTGCTGCGGTCAACAGCTCGCCGGTGCGTATGGAACTGAGGGTACCTTTAAAGGAATCCGATGCGAATACGAATTTCATTTCGTGTCTCTACTCTTCGTCGTCGAGGTCTTCGAAAGCGCCGCCCCCGGTCTTCCCGAGAACGAACAGGAGGGCGAACACGATCGCCGCGCCTAAAATGATGCCCAGAATGTTCAATGCTTGCCTCCTTTACCCTTTCCGTACAGGATGAGCGCTGCCAGGATGATGGCTCCGCCGATGAAGATACCGAGAAGGGCTTTCGGGTCCAGGCCCTGATTGGCCTTCACCTCTTCCGCCGCTTCGGCTGCCGCTTCCGCGATGGGCTCTTCGTCCAGCAGCTGGATCTCCGGCTTTAAGGGCGCGCGGTAATCCAAGCGGACCGTGTAGCCGCACTCCGTGCAGCGCAGTTCCCGGTAGCCCTGCACATCGTAATCGGGTTCGACCTTCGTTTCCGTCCAATACAAATTCCCGTGCGGGCAGGGGCGCAGGACCTCGTCGTAGGTAAAGACCTCATCCCGCGTAAAATCCTCCGTGCAGCCGCCCCAGTCGTAGGTCCACTGCAGCACCTCGCCGATGTAGGGCTCACAGTAGGCCCGGCGGTCGCGGTTGTCCTCGAAGAAGCGGATGCGTCCGGACACGTGGTCGTTGACGACCGCGCCCGCATAGGACGATCCCTTCGGATAGATGATGTACATGCCCACCAGGCCGCCGTTGTGCACGTAGCCGTGGTCGGAATCGTAGCCGTCGATGCGGATGTCGTTCTCCATCAGGTCGATGAACCCCGCAGCGTAGGCGCCGCCCATAAACTGCTCGTCCTTGTATTCGACGTCCGTATCGGTGCAGACCAGCGTGGTATCTGCGCTGCACCAGGAGATCTGACCGCTGCCGTAACCTGCGATGCCGCCCGCGCCGAAGCAATGTCCGGAGGTGGAGACGTCGCATGAGCCCTGCACGCTGCAGTTCCTCACGACCGCGTCGTTCTCCATCAGGCCGGTGAGCACGCCGGCAAACACGCTGGATTCGGAATCGTAGACCTGGATAGAGGCGCCGACCAGGTTGAGTTCTTCCACCACGGCACCGTCCAGAATGCCGAACAGCCCGGCAAACGCGCCATCGTATTCCTTGTAGTTGCCGTCGTAGACCGTGCGGGTCTCAGGGCACAGGCCGGTGTTGTGCACGTTGTAGATCGTATATCCGTTCCCGTTCAGGTGACCGCGGAATACGGGAGGCACCCATTCGGTATCCGGTTCGAAGTAGACATCGTCCGTCAGCACAAAATCTCCGTCCGGATGTTCCGCCAGCAATTGCAGATCTTCCGCGGAGGAAAGCTCAATCACAGAATTCTCAGCAAAAGAGAAACTCCAGGAAAAGGCCAGGATCGTAATTGCGAATAGAATGATCTTTTTCATAGCATCTGAAAATCGAGCAAAGGCCCGAAGCCGTTCATCCATAAGCGAGGAAATCGCAAACGCTGAGCAGGCAGCCCGACTTTGGAGGGCTGTCTGCGATAAAGTGTTGACGAACGTTGGATGACGGTTCGGGCCTTATACTTCATTTATTCTGCCGTCAGGTTGTCGAAATAGCCGGAGATCCAGATGATGGGCGTGCCCTTGTCGCCGGATCCGGAGGTGAGGTCGCACAGAGAGCCGATCAGGTCGGTCAGGCGGCGGGGCGTGGTGCCTTGGGAAGCCATGTTGCCCACCAGATCCGCATCCTTGTGGCGGATGGAATCCTTAATGGCGTCCTTCAGCGCATCGCCGGAGAGCTCCGCGAAATCGTTGTCCGCCAGATACTTCAGCTTCAGCTCGTTGGGCTGGCCTTCCAGACCTGCGGTGTACGCCGGGGAGACCACGGGGTCTGCCAGCTCCCAGATCTTACCCACGGGGTCCTTAAAGGCGCCGTCGCCGTAGACCATGGCTTCGATCTTCTTGCCGGAAGCCTCTCTCAGATTCTTCGCGATGCCTTCTACCACGGGCTGGCAGTCTCTGGGGAACAGCTTGATGGTGTCCTCCGTCGCCTTGTTGGAGCCGTAGAGGCCGTAGTTTTCGTTGTAGCCGGAGCCGTTGACGGGAGCGGTCATGATGTCGCTCAGGTTGAGGGCGATCTCCGCGCCCGCTTCCTTCAGCAGTCTCTTGCTTCTCTCTCTGCTGTGGATGTCGCAGGCCAGCACGTTCTTCGTGTATTTCAGGATGGCACGCACGTCGTTGGCAAAGAAGATCTCGCACTCAGCGCCGGCGTCTTCCACCAGCTGCTTATAGTATTCCACGTAATCCACGCCGGTAAATCTGTGCTTCTTGCAGCCGAACAGCTCGCGGTACTTCGCTTCGCTCAGCACGTCGGAATAGGGGTTGACCCCCGCAGCATCCAGATCATCCAGAGAGATGAGGTGGTTGCCCACTTCGTCGCTGGGATAGGACAGCTGCAGCCAGATCTTCTTCGCGCCCTTCGCGATGCCGCGCAGGCAGATCGCGAAGCGGTTGCGGGACAGGATGGGGAATACGACGCCGAACTCGCCGGAGGGGAACTTCGCCCGCACATCCGCAGCGATATCCTCTACGCCCACGTAGTTGCCCTGGGCTCTCGCGACCACTGCTTCGGTCACAGCGACCACGTCCTTGTCTCTCAGATCCTTACCGCCGTTGCTTGCGGCTAAAATGCTGTCGGTCACGATCTTGACGATATCGTCGCCCTCGCGGATGATGGGCGCGCGGACGCCTCTGGATACGGTTCCGATCATTCTTTCCATAAAACACATGCCTCCTTTGGTCTTTGCTGTGTGGTTCAACTACAGATAATTCAGCGGGTTGTTCGGCGTGCCGTTGTAGCGCACCTCGAAGTGGCAGTGGGGACCGGTGGAATAACCGGTGCTGCCCACCAATGCGATGTTCTGACCCTGATATACGTTTTCGCCCACGCTGACTAAGATCTTGCTGCAGTGAGCGTAATATGTCTCGAACAGGCCGCCGTGGCTGATGATGACCAGGTAGCCGTAACTGCCCTTCCAGCCGGCGAACGTAACGGTGCCGCCGTCGCTGGCGTAGATCTTCGAGCCCATAGGAGCCGCCAGGTCGACGCCTGTGTGCAGCGTGCCCCAGCGCATGCCGAAGTAGGACGAGATCGTATAGGATGCCAGCGGATACTGGAACGCGCCGGTGCCCTGGGTGGCCGGGATGGGCTTCGTGCCCCGGTACTGGACCTCCGCCACCGGCTCCGTAATGCGGGTGGTGGATACCACGGTGCGGGAGACTTCCTGGCCGTTGACCCTTTCAACCGTCGCAACGATGAGGTCGGTGCCTTCGGAGCCCTGGCTCTTGATCTCGGTCTCGCCTTCGTACAGCGACGCGTTGTCGATGTACTGCACGTCGTAGGCGACGGCTTCGGTGTAGGTCGCGGTCTCCGTGCTGCGGATCGTGATGAGGGGTTCATCCGTCCCTTCCTTGTTCCCCTGCAGCACCTTTTTGGCGTCGGACCGGTTCCAGATATCGCCCAGCAGACAATAGCTGGGGCGGATCTCCACCTTCTGGTCGTAGGACACCTCGTCGATGACGGCGCCGGTGGATGCGGCGGCGTATTCGTTCTGGATCTCGGAGAGCAGCTCCTTGGCTACGCTCTCGCTCTCCAGGGTGACGGTCTCTTCGTCGTCGACGCAGATGACGTAGGCCTCCACCTGCAGATCCTTCATGTAGGTGATGGTGTTGAGGATATCCTCGTCGGTATCCACATCCAGGTTAAAGCCCACGACTTTGTTGAAGGTCATGTCGCGCTCCACGTCCAGGGAGACGTTGGCACCGGTGGCCTTGGACAGCTTGTCGCCGAGCACGTCGATGGTCCGGTAGACGTCGTCCACGCTGCGGGCAGTGCCCAGGAGCTTGCCGTGGTAGCTGTATTCGTAGGCGGTAGAGGACTGGATGAGCACGACCGAGGCCGCGATGACCACGACCAGCACCGCGAACGCGGCGAAGATGTTGTGCTTGCGCTGTTCGATCCAGTAGCGGACATCCCAGAGGCGGTCCCAGATGTAGTAGAAAAAGCTGCCCAGATAGTAGACCGCGGCGATCACCGCGTCCGCGACGATCAGGATGAGGTCCCAGAGGTCCTCCCCCAGCCGGCAGACGAAATTCCAGGCGGTGTTCCAGAGACCGTCCCAGCCGTCCACCACCGGACCCCAGCAGTCGTCTACGCAGGCGGCGTATTCCGCCTGGCGGCGCTCCTCGGTGTACCAGTCCTTGCCCTGCATCTCCCGGCGCTTCGCTTTCAGCTGTTTGCCGAGACGCCAGGTCCTGTGCAGAAACCCTTCGCCCACAGGCCGGTAGGACGCCAGTTTTCTGGCTGCCGCGCTGGCCGCCGCATAGACGCGGCGGTGTTCGGAATCGCTGCCGGACGCTTCGCTGCGCCGCTTGCCTTTCCGCTGATAATGGGCTTCCTTTTCCTTCTCCAGTTCCTGGGCCTTTTCCCGGAATTCCTCCTCGAACGCCTGCGCGTCCAGCTTTTCGTCCAGCTGCTGCAGTTTGCTCTGCACCAGCTCGTCCAGCTCTTTGCGCACGCCCTCCTGGTCGATATTCTTATTTATGTTGTCGGCACTTTTGTCCGTCATTTGCTTCCTTCCTGCTGCGTAAACAGGCGCACTTTCTCCTTATAGCAGGAGCAGCGGCTGCCGTCTTCCAACATACCGGTATCCTTGCACTTGCTGCAGGTATAGACCGGATCCAGGGCGTCCGTGCCGTATCCCGCTTCCGTAAGCAGGCGGGCGCGTTCGCTGCGCAGCGATTCTATGGTCTTCCGTTCCCTGGCGGCAGCTTCCTTGCCGTTCTCCCCCATCAGCAGATAGCGGGAAACGTTAAAACTGCAGGAACGAAGTTCCTCCATAATACTCTTGATTCTTGGAATTCTTGTGAAGACCTCTTCCCGGATCTGCTCCATGCGGGCAGCATTTCTTTTCCGGTCGTCTTCATAGGACTTCTCGATCCTCGCGATAAGCAGCTGCGCGTTGTCTTCCGGCGTTCTGCCGCTCTCCCGGTACCAGGACGTAAGGATGCTGTCCACGTAGTTGATGTTGGGATTCGAGATGCCGGAGGTCTTGCTGCAGGCTTCTTTTATCTTCTCAAGATCGAAGCCGTAATCGTCGAACCACTTGTTCATGATGCGCTTCTCCTCCTCGGTGGCGTTCCGGGAGAAGCCGAGCGCTTTAAAGATCTGCTTCTGCAGATCGAAATGCCTGTCCATACCCTCCAGGTATTCCTCCACTTGGGCGGGGCTGCTGAATCCCTTGGATTTCCAATCTTTTAAGACCGTCGCCACGTAGCGGCAGCGGTTGCTTCTGCGCTTGGCGGTGCAGAACCGGTACCCGCAGAGGATGAATTCCGGGCTCATGCCGTACTCGGACAGCCAGGAGGCGATCTCCTCCGGCTCTCTGGCTTCCATCATGCGGCCCGTAACGGCTTCCACGTCGCGGTACAGCTTCGCCAGGGCCTTGTCGTCCAGACGGGCAGAGGCCTTTGCCTCCGGCGCGGCCGGCGTCCGGCTCCCGAACACCTCTTCGCGCAGGTTTACGAATTCCACACGAAAAGAAGCGCTGTCCTCCGGGTCAGCGTAGATGCGCCGCACGACGCCCCGGCTTTCCCAGTACGCCCAGCATTCCGCCATCTTTTCCGGCGCCATCCCGACGCTGCGGGCGATCATCCGGTCGTCTGCGGGCTTGTTCAGCTGTGCGTACATCAAGGCCAGCAGATACGCCTTTACGTATTCGCCGGGAGCCGATGCCATATATTCCGATAAAAACAGGTTCTCCACCTGCGTATCGTACAGATAGTAATTGGAGACGTTCTGTTTGCTGTAATCCATTGCCGTTTAATCCAGGGGGCTGCTGCCCTCCACGTAGCGGTCCACGAACTTGGTGAACCGGGGGATCCAGGTGAGGCGCACCGTGCCGGTCTCGCCGTTTCTCTGCTTCGCGATGATGACTTCGCAGATGTTGTCGGGCTCTTCCTCCGCCGTGCGGTAGTAGTCTTCTCTGTGCAGGAACATGACGACGTCGGCGTCCTGTTCGATGGCGCCGGAGTCGCGCAGGTCCGAAAGCATGGGCCTGTGGCTGCCCTGCCGCTTTTCCGAAGCTCTCGAGAGCTGGGAAAGCACGATGACGGGGCACTCCATCTCTCTGGCCAGCTGCTTTAAGTAACGCGAGATATTGGACACTTCCTGCTGGCGGCTTTCGCTCTGGATGTCCGCGCTCATGATCTGCAGGTAGTCCACGACGATGAGGTCGATCTTGCGCTCCGCGTTGATGCGGCGGCACTTGTTGCGCATCTCCATGACCCCGATACCGGGCGTCGCGTCGATGATGATATCCTTTTCGGACATGCGGCCGATGGAATCCAATACGTCGTTCAGATCCTCGTCGGACAGGTCGCCGATCTCCAGGCGCTTGCTGTCCACCCGCGAATCCATGGAGATGAGACGCATGCCCAGCGCTTCCTTCGCCATTTCCAACGAGAAGATGACCACGCGTTTGTCCTCTTTTAACGCCACGTTCTGCGCGATGTTGAGGGCAAAGGCGGTCTTTCCCATGGACGGACGGGCTGCGATGATGATGAGGTCGGATTTGTGCAGACCGTTGAGCTTGTTGTCCAGATCCTTAAAGCGGGTGGGGATGCCGGGCAGCGCGCCGCCGTTCTCCTTGGCCGCCTTGATGGCCTCCAGGTTGACGCTCAGTACGTCCTTCAGATCCGAGTACTCCGTGGTCTGGCGAGTCTTGGCGATGTCGAAGATGCTGGCTTCCGCGAAGTCCAGCACTTTTTCCGACTCCAGTTTCTCCTCGTAACTCTTCTCCACGATGCCGCTGGCTGCGGTGATGAGCCGGCGCAGCATGGCCTTCTCCGCCACGATGCGGGCATACTGCACCGCGTTGGCGGTGGTGGGGACCACCGTGGACAAAAAAGCGATATAAGCCCGGCCGCCCACGGCTTCCAGGCTGTTTCTTCTCTTTAAGCTTTCCGACACCGTAACGACGTCAATGGGCTCGCTGCGCTGGTACAGATCCAGCATGCTGCGGTAGATCTCCTTGTGGCTCTCGGGATAAAAGTCGTCGGGCTTTAAGATCTCCGAGACCGCGAAGAACGTCTCCTTATCGATCAGCACAGCGCCGAGCACGCTCTTTTCCGCCTCGTCGCTGTGAGGCGGGATGCGTTCCATCTGGCTCATGTCTGCACTTCGCTCCGTTTATTCCGTAACTACGTCCACCTTGCACTTGGCCTGTACGCCCGGGAACAGCCTGAGCGTAACTTCCGTAACGCCGGTCTGCTTGATGGGGGCGTCCAGATCGATCTTTTTCTTATCCAGTTCGATGAGGAATTCCTTCTGGATCGCTTCCGCGATATCCTTGCTCGTGATGGCGCCGAACAGTCTGCCGTTCTCGCCGGCCTTCGTAACGACCTTGACGGTCTTGGCCTCGACCTTGGCCTTGATGTCCTCCGCCACCTGCTTATCGATGGCTCTCTGCGCCTCGATCTGCGCTCTCTGCTTTTCCAGCACCTTCATGTTGGCGGGCGTCGCCTCCATGGCGAGCTTCTTGGGCAGCAGCATGTTGCGCGCGTAACCGTCGCTCACCTTTACGACCTGGCCGGCCTTGCCCTGGCCCTTAACGTCCTTTAATAAGATGACCTGCATGTGTCTGTTTCCTTTCTACATTAAACCTGATTCTCTCAGGACCGATACGACTTTCGCGATGGCCTCCTCCGGGCCTTCTTCCACTTGGGCCGCGGCGATGTTCAGGTGACCGCCTCCACCCAGTTTTTCCATGACCGTCTGCACGTTGATCGTTCCCCGCGAACGGGCGGAGACCATGGTGCGGTCCGTGCCTTTTCCTGCCGCGAAGGCGGTGTGCACGCCTCTCACGTCCAGCAGCTCGTCCGCTGCCTGGGCGACCAGCACCTGCATGGCGGGGTCACTGTCCTTGGTATAGGCAACGGCCACGCCTTCCCCTAAGATCTCGGCGTTGGCCATGATGTTGCTCTTCTTCTTTACGAAGTCCAGCTTGAGTTTAAAGAAGCTGCGCACGTTGGTGTTGTCCGCACCCATGCGGCGCAGCCAGCTCGCCGCGTCGAAGGTCCGCACGCCGGTGTTGATGGCGAAGCCCTTCGTGTCCACGGTGATGCCCGCCAGCAGCGCGTCCGCGTCGAACTTGTCGATGCTGCTCTTGTCCACGGCGTATTGCAGCAGTTCCGTTACGAGTTCGCTGGCCGAAGACGCGTAGGTCTCCATGTGCATCAGCGTGGGGTTCTCCACCGCGTCCTTCGACTTTCTGTGGTGGTCGATGACTGCGATCCGGTTTACCTGCTGCAGGATGGGCGGATACTCCGCGATGGCCGGGATATGCGAATCCACGAGGATGATCAGCGTATTGTCCGTCGCCAGCTGGGACGCCTTTTCGCCGCTGATAAAGCTGTACCGGCCGGTCTTGACCGCCGCCTCGTAGATGATATCGATCGCCTGGCCTACGTTGTCCAGGATGATGTCCGTGGGCTTGCCGGCGCTGCGAGCGAAGGTGTACATGCCGATGGCGGAGCCGATGCAGTCCATGTCGGGCCTTGCGTGACCCATGATGAACACCCGGTCGGAACTTTTGACCAGCTGCATCAGGGCGTGGGCCATGATGCGGGCCTTGCCCTTGTTGCGCTTTTCCACGCTGGGAAGGGAGCCGCCGTAGTATTCGATGTCCCCGTCCTCGTGCTTGATGACCGCCTGGTCGCCGCCTCTGCCCAGCGCCAGATCCATGGCTTCCTCTGCCAGGGCCTGGATGCGGGAGAAACTGCCGCTGCCCGTTCCGATGCCGATGGAGACGGAGGTGGGGAAATCCGCCTGGGTCTCGATCTCGTGCATCTGGTTGATAATGGGGAATTCGCTGCGCTTCTGCTCGGCGAGATATTTGTTCTCGAACTGCGCGTAGTACCGGTTGCTGCGCACCCGGGTGACGGCTGCGTCCAGATACTGCGTCCAGGCGCGGATCTTTTTGTCGATCTCCGCACCGATGGAGGACTGCTCCTCCACGGGAGAGCTCGCCAGCAGTTCGTCGTAGTTGTCGATGTTGATGAAAGCGATGCAGCTCTGGGCGTCCTCGTTCGCCTTCTTCAGGCGCTCGATCTCCGCAGCTGCCGCCTTATCCGTAACGGTGCCGTCTTCCTTGATGCCTGCCTCGTCCATGTGCTGACGGATGACCGATTCCTCGTACTCCTTGATGGATTCTTCCGAGGCCTGCCCCATCAGCTTCGTGTGGTAGATGCTGAGAGCGGCGACGATCAGAAACGCGACGATGCCCGCGTATACGTTCAGCCACAGGATGATGAGGGCCAGAACGATCATTACGATCATATCGATCCGGGTAAAGCTCCGGATCAGATTGTGAAGAAATTTCCCGTTCATGATACCATCCTTTCATTGGGCGAAACTCCACCCAATAAGACAGTATATTATACCATAGTTTACTGGGGATTAACAGAGCGGCCGAAATAGTCGCAGCGCAGCACGTCGCCTGCGAGAGAGAGGAACTGCAGCGTCTCGGGGGTTGGTCCGCCCCACTCCCTGCCGTCGTACCAGGAGCCGCCCCGGAAGATGGCGGTGCCGCCGTCCGCGGAGAAGATATCGCTGCCCGGATACCAGGCGTAGTCCGCGTCCAGACCGAACAGGTTGACGACCGTGGGTGCGATGTCCATGGTGGAGGTCACCTTGGGGATGCTGCGGGCAGGAAGGTCTTTCGACCAGATAAAGAAAGGTGTATGACAGATCGCGTCCATGTCGGACACGCCCTTGAGCTTCATCACGAGGTCCGTATCCGTCATGTACTTGCAGTAATGGTCCGTAAAAAACACCAGCGCCGTATCCTCCGCGAGGCCGCTGTCCTCCAGCGCCTGCATCAGTTCGCCGACGAAGGCATCGGTCTCCATGGCGTGAGCCACCGCCAGCAGGTATTCCTCAGAACGTCTGGCTTCGATGGGAAGGCTGGCCCGGGCTACCGCGGTCTTCGCAGCGGCGAGATGGGGGTCGGAGATATTGGCCATCTCCTCCGTATAGGGCCCGTGACCCGAGAACGTAAGAATAAAGTCGAAAAAGGGCTGGTCCGCGGTCATATAGCCGAAGCCCCGCATCAGCTGGGTATCCAGCATATAGTCGTCCATCCCCATATTGTAGTGGTAATAGTAGGGGCCGTAGCCGAGGTTCTTGTGGATGCTGCCCCGGTTGTAGATGACCGGATCTGCGCTGTGGAAGGTCTTGGCGGTATAGCCCGCTTCCGTAAACAGTTTGGCCAGCGCCATGGGGAACGTGTTCTCCTCGTAGGCGGAGGTGTCCAGGCCCGCAGAGGGCGGGATCTGGCCGGTGTTGGCGAGGAATTCGGTATTGAAGGTGGAAGCGGTAATATAGAGGCTGGAATAGTGGTTTGCAAAGTCCACGCTCTGCTGCCGCACCGCATACAGATTCGGCATATAGTCTTCCGTGAGCAGCCATGTATCGATGGATTCCAGCAGGATGAAGAAGCAGTTCTTTCCGGCCAGCTTTCCGCTGTAGGCGTTGGATCTGTGGGGCGATGCCTGCTTTTCCGCGAACCAGGCGTCCAGTTCCTCGTACATCTTGCCGTACTGGCGGGCATCCGACTGCAGCGTCGACACGACGAAACTGCGCCACAGATACTGGTACATGCCGCACAACTCCATGGCCCGGTTCGCATTGCTCATGTCGTGGTAAATGTAGTTGTCCGTCGTCTTATCCTCCGACTGCACGCGCCAGGACATCTGCGTGGTGATCTCCGGCATCAGCTGGAAATGGGTCACAGCGCCTCCGGTGACCCCGGCAGCCAGCAGGACTGCGCCAACGATCGCCCGGCCGCGGCTGTAGCTGCTCTTTTCCATACACACAGACATGCATAAAACGGCAAGAAATACGCATAAAGCGCAGATCATAAAGCCGGGGGAGAAGATCAGATACTCCTTGCTGAAGAATTTGGCGCCGTCCTCCGCATAGTCCAGGTCCGCGACGGAGAAGAAGCTGCCCGTCAGATGATGGATGACGCTGTGCACAAGGCAGAGCGCGCTCCAGAAGGCAACAAGCAAAGGCATGGCGATGCGCCGGCCCCGGTCCGGGAGCAGACAGACGAAGCCCGTGAGCCCGGCAGCCCAGAACAGCGAGAAGAGCAGCGCGGTGCCGGAGCAGCTTTCCGCAAAGCCGCCTTCCAGAAAAGCGGCACGAAAAACGAGGTCCAGGAGGACCAGGCTCAGGAAAAACGCGCAAAGGCTTGGAATATGAAGGGTTTTCTTGGTATTGCCATCCATGTCGGAACGATCCGTTTCTTTCTTTATTTTGCGAGGATTTTTACAGTATACCATAAACCGGTGCGCGTTTTGTGCTCCGGAACGGGATAAAATGCACATCTTTTATTTTTGTGAATAAAATGCTATACTGAAGTCGATATATCGCAATACTTACTTTTTCGAAAAAGGAGGCAACACCCATGGGCAAATTTGTTATCAAAGAGACCAAGACCGGCTTTACGTTCCGCCTGAAGGCAGGCAACGGCGAGGTCATCGGCACTTCCGAAGTCTACAAGGCAGAAGACACCTGCAAGAACGGCTGCGCCAGCGTTGCCAAGAACGCTCCGATCGCGAACATCGAAGATCAGACCGTAGAAGGCTTCGAGAAGCAGAAGCACCCCAAGTTCGAAGTGTACACCGATAAGGCCGGCGAGACCCGCTTCCGCCTGAAGGCTGCCAACGGCGAGATCATTCTGGCTTCCGAAGGCTATGCAGCAAAGAAGAGCTGCCTGAACGGCATCGAGAGCGTCAGAAAGAACGCAGTAGACGCCGAGATCGTCAAGGAAGAAGCATAATCCACCATATTGTTAAAGGAGACTATCACCAATGGACAAGTATGTATGCAGCGTCTGCGGTTATGAGTATGACCCCGCAGTAGGCGATCCCGATAACGGTATCGAACCCGGCACCGCCTTCGAAGATCTGCCCGCAGATTGGGTCTGCCCGCTCTGCAGCGTTGGCAAGGACGAATTCGAAAAGGCCGAATAAGCATTAAGACAAAAACAACACAGGGGGACAGATATGATATGCTCCCTTTATGAGAGACAGTGAAAAAAGAAAATCACTGTTAATCATGAAGGGAGTTTTCATATGGGGAGAAAAGGAGTCAAGATACCTAATAGTTATGTTTTGAGAACAAAATGAGCAAGTGTGAGGCTGCCCAGCATTTGGGAGTCAACAATGGAAGTGTACTGGCGTGGGTATACAGGTATCGTGAACAAGGCGAACTTGCCTTTCTCGACACAGGCAGGAACAATGTATATTCTTCTGAATTACGATCACAGGCAGTCAGCAGTTACCTTAATGGTGAAGGCTCTCAAAGAGAGATTGCTGCAAAGTACGGGTTAAAAGACACATACCAGCTCAGGCATTGGATAAAGATGTATAATGACGGCAAAGACTTCTCACAACGCAGGATGTCAGGAGGAAGCCGTATGAAGGCATCAAGGACCACCACCAAAGAAGAACGCGTCAGGATCGCCAGGGAATGTCTGGCCAACGGCAGGAACTACGGTGAGACCGCCATCAGGTACAACGTCAGTTATCAGCAGGTCTATGGCTGGGTAAACCGCTACGTCGAGCTCGGCGAGGCCGGGCTTGAAGACCGGCGGGGCAAACGCAAGGCGGCGCAGGCTCCACGCAGCCGGGAAGAAGAGCTTCAGATAGAAATCGAAAAGCTCAGGCATGAACTGTACATGGCGCAGATGGAGCGTGACCTGCTAAAAAAAGTCGCGGAACTGGAGAGGGAAGAACTTTATCGCAAGTAAGGCAGTCACATCTCTACAGTTCCATCAAGTATTGCACGGAGGCTTTTGGCTACCCGGTGAACCCCTGCTGCCGGATACTTAAGGTCTCAAGGTCGGCATATTACAAGTGGCTGCGCGGCGATGCCGGCGGAAGAGTAAGGCAGAACAGATTCATAGCCGGGAAGATCGAAGAGATCCATAACGAGGACCCGTCCAAAGGCTACCGGAGGATAAATGACGACCTCAGGCGCAGGCACGGCATCAGGGTCAACGACAAGCGGATCCTCAGGATATGCAGAGCCAGGGGGATCAGGTCGACTATCAAGTATGCCAGTCATGGCTGCACCATAAAGGCGGACAATCCGCAGTTCATCGCGGAGAACATTCTTGACAGGGACTTCACGGCGGAAAAACCAAATGAAAAGTGGCTGACAGACGTCACGGAATTCAAATGGTACGATGAAAACAAGGATAAGCACAAGGTTTATCTGAGCGCGATCCTGGACCTGTTCGACAGGCGCATCGTCTCATACGTGATCAGCGACCGTAACGACATCCCCCTTGTGTTCACCACATTCGATCAGGCGATCGCGGCCAATCCCGGAGCATCACCTTTGTGTCACAGCGACCGCGGATTCCAGTATACCTGCAGGACGTTTCACGCAAAGCTCGAAGCTGCGGGCATGACACAGAGCATGTCGAGAGTGGGCAAATGCATCGACAACGGCCCCATGGAAGGGTTCTGGGGGATACTCAAGCGCGAAAGATACTATGGCAGGCGCTTTAACAGCCGTAAAGAACTGACTGACATGATCGAGAGCTTTATCCACTACTACAACAACGGGAGATACCAAAGGCGTTTCGGGGTGCTGACTCCGATGGAGAAGCATGAACAGTATTATCTGGCGGCATAGATATCCCTGCAGCAGAAACGACGCGGGGTAGTCCGGCTGCATAAAAACAGCCAACAACATTGCTGTTGCTGGCTGCGAAAATCTTATGATTTTTCACTGTCCACTTGACGGGTAGCAGTTCA
>CACYFF010000002.1 GCA_902773665.1 uncultured Eubacteriales bacterium
GTCAAACTCCATGCAGCCCGTTTCCGGGTCTGCGTCGGTCTGGCGGCACACATCGGGGTGCTGCTCGGCATAGGCGGCAAGCCGCTTCTTCAAGTCGGTGTTGTGGGTACGGATATGGATCAACGGGTCTTTCTCATCAAACCAGATGTCTGTGATCTTTTTTTGCTTGGGAAGCCCTGTTCGCATAAACTCTCCTTTCTGCGCCCTCGTTTGGAGAGAGGGGCATTTTTGAGGGAATTTTCCCGGCTCTTGACTTGGGGAAAATGGGGATTTTCAAATAGAAACCGCCCCGGCGAACCATTCTTCGTCCGGGCGGTTCCTATCGCGTGATTTTCGTTTTTTCCGGCTCTTGACCGTCCTGCAAGCTGTCGGCAAGTATCACTTTGAGCAGCTTGTCGCGGAATGTTTCTGTGCCGCTGTGGTTGAAAAACAACTCCGCAACGATGGTCTGTCCGTCCCTCTGTGTCGTGATAACACTGTCGGGGGATTGAGGTGTCCCGTTCTGTTCTGCCATAGGCGGCTCCTTTCTCTGGGTGCAAAAGAGGGATTTCCCGTAGCCCGGAAAATCCCTCTTGGTTGTCAGTATTCGGTTTTACTGTGCGGGTGCTGCGGCGGCTTCCTGTGCCTTTTTCTTTGCCCGGTATTCCCGTGCTTTCATGCGGTCATACTCCCGTCGCTTTTCAAGGTTACGCGCCCGGTACTCCCTTGAATACTGCCGGTGGTAGGCGCGGCTCTTTTCCTTTTGGGCTTCCTCGATTTTCTCCCGCATTTGCCGGATTTCCTGCTCCGTTGGCTCTGTAAGCTGTGTCACTTCGTTCTCAAATTTGCCGATATAGTTGAAATATATCCCGATGTGCTGAATGGCTTGTTTTGCCCTTTTCTTGTCGCGCTCATGCACTTCAATCCGGCTGATAAACTCGTTGAGAATGGCGGGGGTCAGGTCGGTAAAGGCAGCGTAGCGTTCCGTCAGCTTCAAAAACTTCTGCGCCCGTCCGCCCGCGTTCTCAAAAGCGGATAGCTGCTCTTGCAGCTCGGCAAGCTCCGCTTTCAGCGCATAGTATTCTTCTGAATACTTCTGCGACATTTGCTCATAGCGGTCTTGCGGGATCGTGCCGAGGGCGTTGTCCTCATAGAGCTTGTTCAGCACCTTGTCAATCTGTTCAAGGCGCGTCGTGATTTGCGGGATACGCTTCTGCTGTTTCTTGGTCTTGTCGGTCTGCTGCATGGCAAGGTTCTTTTTCACTAAGGCTTCAAATTCCGCCCAGTTGCTGATAGAATAGTCCTCGATTTTCTTCAGCACTTCCGCGATGGTCTGCATGAGCAAATCCGCGTCAATGATGTGCGGGGAATTGCATTTGGGGTTTTTGGCTTTTCCCTTGTGGTACTCGCTGCAATAGGCAACATGACGCTTGCCGCCATTCCGATAATCTATGCGAATGTGCATTTTCGCACCGCAATCCTTACAGAAAAGCAAGCCCGACAAAGGGTGGATTTCCCCGTCCCCGTTGGGGCGTTTGACGGGCGCATTTTCCAAAATCCGCTGTACGGTTTCAAAGTCGGTGCGGTCAATAATCGGCTCATGCACATTTTCGGTTATCTGCCATTGGCTCCGGTCTACATAGTGGTTCCGCTTGTCGCGGAAGTGCTTTGTGGTCTTGAAGTTGACAACATCACCGCAATACTCCTGCCGTGTGAGGATATGGGTCAGGGTGGCTTTGTTCCACTTATAGCGGTTGGCCTCATTGAGCGCCCTGTTTTTACAGGTTCCCCGCCCGCGCTCTTTCATGTAGAATGTGGGCGTTGGGATTTGCGCCTGCGTGAGATATACGGCAATTTGGTTTCGGTTTTTTCCGTCCAGAAACAGGCGAAAAATCAAACGAACAACTCCGGCGGCTTCCTCGTCGATAATCCAAAAATCCTTGTTGTCCGGGGATTTGACATAGCCATAGGGGGCTTCGGTGGCAATCGGCTTTCCACTCATGCCCTTCGTCTTAATGCCGGTCTTTACTTTCTTGCTGATGTCCTTTGCGTACCACTCCGACATGATGTTGATTGTTCCGTCTGAATATCTCCATCGCATTGCCGACTTGGAGATAGTCACGCCCCCAGCGTGTCAGGTCTTTCATAATGCAGACACCGATTTTCCCGTTCTCTACATCGTCCATCATGCGGGAGTAGGCAGAACGGTCAAAAAATCTGCCGCTTTCGTCATCGTCAATGTAGTGCCGGATATTGGTTAAGTGCTGCCCTCTGGCGTAGTTCTCCAAAAAGATTTTTTGGTTCTGTATCGAGTTACTCTCACCGCCGTCCCTGTCCTCGTCGCCCACGGAAAGGCGGGAGTAAAGGGCTGTAATTTTACTATAATCAGTCATGTGCATAACCTCCTGTGCGTCCATATAGGCTTCCTTTACACTTAAAATTATGCACTCCATACACTTAAAATTATGCACTCCATCGTGCAGAACCATACTCCTCGTTATGGCGAAAATGCTTAGCATTTTTACCACGAACATAAACTGCAAGCCGCAGGGCTGCTCCGCACAAAGTCCCAATCAGTATATCCATCGGATGAAAACTCGGTGCCGGATTTCGAAAAGCTACGCCGACCATACTGAAAAAAGACAGAATCTTCTCTCCTGCTTCAGACCCTTCCGACAAACACCAGGCTTCCCCAAAATTCGTTAGAATCAACCCGATGATGATATATGGAAGAGCCTTTATCAGAGTCTTTTTTACTCTCGTCACGTTCATCGCATCTGCTCCCTCTGCTTATCTCGTACTTTAACCTTGCCAGGAAGCGCAGCCACGAGTGCCTTGATGTCCTTTAGCTGCTGCAGTATACTCGGACGTTCTTCCTTTCGCATCACTTTCTGAGAATACTCGTTGAATGCAGCAGTCATGGCATCTGTATCCCGGGATTTGAAAAAGACTAGGTATTTTGGTGGATCAACAGAACGGTCTTTCCGAATCGCATAGTCTATCCCGTACTTTCTGGCAATGTTCTTAAACCCTCTCAGATCCGTTCTCGCAATATCGATGCTTGTTGCACCCTGGTCCTGACCGATCAGATCTTTTACACTTTGTTTACCGATCGGTTTCGATTCTGCTCGTAGTCGCAGGTAGGACCTAACAGCCGCCACGATACTTCTAGCCGTCAGTTTCGTCGTGCTGATTGCCAGATTCACAGTACGGCTCTCGACTTCTTCCTGCATATCGCATCACCTTGCTTCCTCTCTGTGCTCTCTGCGTGTACGCTCGCTCTGGAAAGGAGCTTTACTTCCAACAATTTCATCAGGCACCGGGATAGCGGCGATACCCTTTCCCATACGTACGAAGATTTCTGGGTCATGGAACTTTTCCTCGTAAGCGGTCATCTGTTCGGGCGTAAGGGACCCAAAATTATCTTCCGTCAGCCCAACCACCAGGAATGATCCCGCCACAATATCGTAGATCTCGCCAGATTCGTCTCTAAGCGCACGATTGAGAGGCAGTCCGTTCAATTTGCCTTCCTCATTCATAATCAAAGCAACTTCATCCTCAAAAGGATACGTCGCCTCGATGAAACCCCCTACAGCTGCCTGCAAGTCTTCCAGTTTCGTTCCAATCTCAACCTGACGAGGATGCTTATCCGGTTCAACCAGTAAGACGTGCATTGTTTCTTTTTCGCATGCAGCGTGATAGAGCATCCCTTCTTCTGCCACTCTGGATTCGAAATTTTCAGCCTTTTCGAAGACCTTTTCGATACTGTCGTAGTGATAGACAGAGTTGGAGAGGAAATCTCTTTCACTTACTTCCGCCCTGTTTACGCTGCGGACCATGCGTTCCAGATCCTTACGATCTGCGTTTCCGTCATCTGGAATGAACAGGCATTCATGGACCGACGACGGAAGGATAAAGAAGTCGCCACCGAGCTTCTCTGCCGCCTGCTCCAAAAGCTCCGGAAGCACCGCTGCCACGGCCCCATGCATCCCGCCTTCTACAGAAGCCACCCACAGCGGAGATTCGAGAACATCGATCACACCGCCGGTCATCTTTGTCATGATCTCAGACAGATTATCCAAGGTCGGCGGACAGTGTTTCATCTGTGAGATGACCGCATCGAGGTGCAGGTCTTCTGCAGTGACTCCGAAGTCCTTGAGCATATCATTTGTTACCAGGGCACTGTATTCGTGACCCGGATCGTTGAGTTCTACCCTGTAGACTACCGCCAGATCTTCAAATGTTTTATGGGGGATCCCCTTCAGCATTTTCTTATTCGCTTCTTTGGGGATGAGCTGCATCACCAGATGCTCTTTCACCTGCTGATAGTCCGAAAGGTCTGCCGGATCGAATTGCGGAATATTCTGCAGGGCATTGCGGACTGCATCCATCACTTCTTTCAGAATCTCTGCTAAGCTATTTTCGCCAGTTTGAAATGATTCAAACGCTTTGGATAAATTCATCGACAAACCGGTATTACTGTCCTTAATCCGAACGTTTAGGCCCTTATAGGACTCTCCCTGAAGCTTGTCCACCTGCCGGATGCTTACCTCGGTATTCGGAAACATCTTCTCTGCCGTTTTTACAGCAATGTCTAAAAATTCGTCATAATTCATTTTTTTCTCCTTTGAAAAAAGGGACCTGCTATCAGCAGCTCCCATGCGCATTGTCATAATTAACTTTTGCCTGATAGTATGCGTCTATTGTCACTGGCGCATTGAATAATGCTGTAAGCAGATACTGCTTTGTATCTCGCATTCTTGTGGAATTTTCTTTCAAACAATCCAGAACGTATTCGATATGATCTGCAGACAATTCCATCAATCGCGCTTTGACGACCGCAAGCGGCTTTTCATCTCCTGCGATTTTGATCGTTCTGCTACCACAGCTACACACTTCAACGAGTAGTGCTAGGATCCCAGCCAGAATATCGCGATCCATTGGATTACTTTGTACCAAAGAAGAATAGTCTAGTGACTTCCTAAAAAAATCAGCATAACGGTCAACCTCCTCCATCCCTTTCATTCCTCTTTCCGGAAGGAAAGAAATCTCAGTCTTTTTCTTCTCAGTCTTATTTAACTCATTATTATTCGAGTCTGTTTCCTGGACTTCCTGAATTTCGATTTTCGAACTTCTGGTAGTTTCACTACCGAACTTCAAGAAGTTCACATTCCCATTTTCATCTATGATTCGGATCAGACTTTTTACGTAAATAAGATTTGGCTTGGTAAGCCCTTGCCGTCTGCGTTCAATCAAACCTGCATTCTCTTCCAGTTCATTCAACAATTGTATCGCCTTGCCTCTTCCGCAATTCAGGCAATCCCGGATCTCATCGATTGTAAAGATGATAAAGATCCGTTTCTGATTGTCCATCCATCCGTTTTTCATAGAAATCCCTACACGATCCAGAAACAAACTGTAGAGCAGCTTCGCTTCCGCTGACAGGTGCTTGTATGATTCATGCTGAAGCAATACCTTTGGGACCCGTAGAAATGAAAACTGTTCCGCTTCGACGCCGTAAATATAATCATTCACTTACGACTCCTTTCGCTTAGGATAGTTTTCCTTTCCTAAAGGCTTCTTGCGAAAAACAACCTCGTTGCCCTTCCCATAAGGGCAGGTAGCATACAAACATCTGCGATAACGGAATTTAGGCTGGTAGTACCAACATTGATTGCAGCGCGGACCGGATTTATTGCGATCGATCTCAGAGACTTTTTTCATTAATTTTTGGAACGAAGCTTGTATATCACGTCTTTCTTGCATCTCAGTTCACCTTCTTTCCGTATAGTTTCTTCATGCAGAAACTGATGCAGGGACCATACCCGCAGTCCTTGCATGGCGAATTCGTATTAGGCGATTCCGCCAGGTAATAGCAGTTTTCATTTCCCAGACTGCAGCCCTTCTTTCTGTTTTTCCAGAAAAAACAATACTTACAGCTTGACGGCCGGTCTGTATGATATCGGACCCCGTCGATTATAACGATTCCTTCTTCAGTCATTCTTCTCCCTCCATTTCCATAGAAAAACGCACCTGAGTGTCTTTCTTCTCAGGCGCGTTATGTATTCGTAAAATATTACGAGATAAAAATGCAGCCCTTGGAATAAGGCTGCATTTCATGGCTGGGCTATGGTTCTAAATGTTGATAAATTGTTGATAAAAAATAAATTCTACTGTATTGAAACCATTGATTTATCAACGCTTTTGAAAAAATCGGCATATCTTGCCATGGCAGATAAAGAGTACTTTCATCATTTATCTTTCGCTCCTTGTTAGAGTCCGGTTCCCGCCGTTGACGGCAGCGCGGGAGATCAGATCGTTTCCTTTATAAAAACCACCTTTGTCGGGGCGAAGGTGACCATAACACTTTCCTGATGGAAAAAGGCACACAGGTCCTTCGCCAGTTCCGTGACGGTCTGTTCGGGAACGTCCACCAGCGTGAGCTTTAAACTGTTTTCTTCCGTATACCTGCCGTCTTCGTGGAAATATCCGCCTTTGATCTCCTGAATAGAAAAGGCAACTTTGTACATCCTGCATACGTTTTTCAGAACCGAAACATACTTTTGGGACTCAAATTTCTGGACGCCGGTCTCGGAATCATTCAAACCGATATAAACTGTTGTTTGCGTTGGTTGTTGATCCATACTGCTCCCTCGCAATATATCCTTCCTCCCGGTCATGCCGGTCTACTTCTTAAAAGTGCGGTACAGTTTATGACTCGCGAACCCGATCGCCGCGTTCAGCAGGAGCAGCGCCAGCGCCAGCATGCCGATATCGCTGTCGATCTGCACGGTGGCGTCGATCAGCCGCACGAGAAAGCGGGAGAGTGCGAGCATGCAGAAGACCGTTACGGCTATATGCACCCATTTTCTCATAGCTGCGGAACCTCCTCCAGTTCTTTCTGATATTCCGCCAGAAAAGCCAGGAGAAATGCGTGCCGCTCTTCCGCCAGCCGCCTGCCGGTCCCGGTGTTCATTTCGTCCTTCAGGAGCAGCAGCTTCTCGTGAAAGTGGGCGATGGAATCGTCCAGGGATCTGCCGTGCTCTCCGCCGTAGGCAAAGGTGCGGGCGATGCCGACGGCGCCGATCGCGTCCAGCCGGTCCGCATCCTGTACGATTTTCCCTTCGATCGTCTCCGGGCGCCTGCCGCGGTTCTGGCTGAAGGATACAGAATTGACCGCCGCACAAATGCGGTCTGCCATCTCTTCCGGTATGTTCTGCCCTTTCAGAAACGCGCGGGCATTGGCGTTGTCTTTCGTGTCGAACAGCTTATGATCGTCCGCGTCGTGCAGCAGCGCAGCCAATGCGACGATGTCCGGGTCACAGATCTCGCCTTCGGCGATCGCCATCGCGTTGCGGTACACCCGCAGCGTATGGTCCGCCCCGTGACCCCCGGAATTCCCGGCAAACAGTGTTTCGATATAATCTTTTGCAGCAGACACAGCCGCACAAAGCCGCATGAGCTTCCTCCTTCCGCGCCGGATCGGTCCTGCCCGCAAACAGTATACCGCATAACAAAAAGGAACGGCAACTGCTTGCCGTTCCCTTTTATTCTATTCTCTTCTGTTTTCCGGGCTGAAGAATGTCTCTTGTTACGCGAACATGTGCAGGTTGAGTTCCTTGGACAGGTACTGCAGCGCGGTGATGCCCGCGATGGAGTTGCCGTTCTCGTCCAGAGCCGGACCGTAGACGCCGATGCCCATCTGCTTGTCCACGACGGACAGCAGGCCGCCGCCGACACCGGACTTGGTGGGAATGCCGACTTCCACGGCAAAGGTGCCGGAACCGTCGTACATGCCGCAGGTGAACATGATGGCCTTTACGGTCTGGGCGGTGCTGGCCTTCAGCAGACGCTCGCCGGTGTGGGGGTTGACCCCGTTATTGGCCAAAACCAGCGCAAAGTTCGCCAGGGATTCGGCCGATACGTTGATGGAGCAGATCTTGGTGTACAGCTCGATGCTGGTATCCACGTTCGTGTGGATGACGTTCTTGCTCTTCAGCAGGTAAGCGATGGCCCGGTTGCGGTCGCAGGTCGCCATCTCGGAGTTGTAGACCTGGCGGTTGAGGGTGATCTCCGGGTCAAGGCAGACCTTACAGGCAAACTCCAGCATATCCTCGAACTGCTTGTATTCGATGAGCAAGCTCTCCACGGTAATGGCGCCCGCATTGATGAGCGGATTGTGAGGCTTATCCCGGGTGTCCAGCTCCACGATGGAGTTGAAGGCAACACCGGAAGGTTCCATGCCTACGTGTTCGAATACGGTATCGTAGCCCCGGATCTCCAGCGCCATCGCCAGCGACAGCAGCTTGGATACGGACTGCATCGTAAAGCGGATCCCGGAGTCTCCTGCTTTAAAGACTTTGCCATCCTTGGTGTGAATGCACAGACCGACCGCTTCCGGCCGGGCTTTTCCCAACTCCGGAATATAGGTCGCAACAGCGCCCTTTCCGGTCACTTCTTTTCCTCTCAGGTAGGCAGTCTTTACCGCTTCCTGGATTCTCTGGTCGCTTTCCATCCTTTTTCTCCTTCGCCATTATGGCTGCGACTATAATTATCTTGTTAACATTATAACAAAAAATTCCCGGATTTCTCCGGGAATTTTTGTTTTCTGTTCGAAAGATCGAAAAGCTTAGAAGCAGCCCTGCTCCATCATAGCTTCCGCAACCTTCTTGAAGCCTGCGATGTTGGCGCCGGCAACCAGGTCGTAGCCCAGGCCGTACTCTTCAGCAGCTTCTGCGGAGACCTTGTGGATGTTGGTCATCATCTTGTGCAGCTGAGCGTCGACTTCGTCTGCAGTCCAGACCAGTCTCTCGCTGTTCTGAGCCATTTCCAGACCGGAAACGCCTACGCCGCCGGCATTAACTGCCTTGGACGGAGCAACGATCATGTGCTTCTGGCCTCTCAGGAAGTTCAGAGCGTCGTTAGTGGTCGGCATGTTGGCAACTTCGATGTAGTACTTTACGCCGGAAGCTGCGATCTTTTCTGCGGATTCCATCTTAACGTCGTTCTGCATAGCAGCGGGCATATAAACGTCAACGTCCTTGACGCCCCAGCACTTTTCGCCGGGAACGAATTCAACGCCGAACTTGTCTGCATAGGGCTTGCAGTGCATCGGATCCTTGGCTCTCATCTCGAGGATGAAGTTGAGCTTTTCTTCGGTAACAACGCCTTCGGGATCGTGGATGTATCCATCCGGACCTGCGAAGTAGGTGACCTTAGCGCCCAGCTGGGAAGCCTTCTTCATGATGCCCCAGCCTACATTGCCGTAACCGGAGATAGCGATTCTCTTGCCTTCGATGGTGTCGTTCTCGTGCTTGAGGACTTCCTGCAGGTAGTAGATCGCACCGTAACCGGTAGCTTCGGGTCTGATGAGGGATCCGCCGTAGGACAGTCCCTTACCGGTGAGAACGCCGTTCTCCCAAACGCCCTTCAGTCTTCTGTACTGACCATACAGATAGCCGATCTCTCTGCCGCCTACGCCCATGTCGCCTGCGGGAACGTCGATGTCCGGTCCGATGTATCTGTACAGAGCGGTCATGAAGGCCTGGCAGAAACGCATAACTTCTGCGTCGGACTTGCCGGCGGGATCGAAGTCGGAACCACCCTTGGCGCCGCCCATGGGCAGGCCGGTCAGGGAGTTCTTAAAGGTCTGTTCGAAGCCCAGGAACTTGATGATGCCTTCGTAAACGTTCTTCTGGAAACGGAGACCGCCCTTGTAGGGTCCGATCGCACCGTTGAACTGGCATCTCCAACCTCTGTTGGTGTGCCAATTGCCGTTATCGTCGCACCATACGACGCGGAAGGTGAACATTCTTTCGGGTTCTACCATTCTGCCGAGAAGGTCGACCTTCTCATATTCGGGGTGCGCGTCAACGACCGGTTCGATGGAGGAGAAAACTTCCTCTACGGTCTGAACGAATTCAGGTTCGTTACCGTGCTTGGTTCTGACGGTTTCGAGAACGCTCTGCATATAAGCATTCATAGCAATTTGCCTCCTTAAAAAAATTGTTGTACAACAAACGATACGTTGTGTTATCGTGCCCGCCTCTTGGTACCTCAGCGGGCTCATACATCGTTATTATAACGCAAAACCTGCGCATGCGCACAGGTTTTTGCAAAATTTTTAACAAAGTTTAATTTTTTGTGTAAATCTACGAAAACAGCCTTAAAATGTCTTGGAAAACACCATAAGCGGTTTGAATGATCGTGGGGTCATTCTCCACGATCGTCAGTTTTCCCATCAGGTCCGTCGTGAGGGAGACCACGGAGGAGGCGCCGCCGATGTCGGCATAGAGGGAATCCGCGGGAACTTCTTCGGGCGCTACGACGGCGGTGACCCGCCCAAACACGTCCTTCTCCGCCCGGCACATCAGCTTGATGGTCTTGCCCTCCGCTTTCGCCGCATCGAGCTGCTCCTTCGTAATGCCACGGATGCCCTGCACGGAGACCTTGCCAGGGTCGATCCCGGCGTTCATCAGCACGTTGGAGAGCACGCAGATCTTGGCAGCCGCATCCCAGCCGTCGATATCCATGGACGGGTCCGCCTCGACCATACCGAGCGCCCGGCCCTCTTCCAGCGCCTGCTCCCAGGTCTTGCCCTCCTCCAGGGCTTTGAGGATAAAGTTGGTCGTAGAATTCAGGATGCCCTCGATCTGCGTTACGTCGCAGAGCTTAAGACAGTTGTCGCGCAGATTGAAAATCGGCGTGCCGTCCATGACGGTGGATTCGAAATAGAACTTGCCGCCTCTCGCCTGGGCCATGGCCGCCAGATCGCTGTAATACCAGGCCACGGGGCCTTTATTGGCGGATACGGCGCTCTTTTTCATCTTGAGGGCCTGCTTGATGCGGTTCGCCGCAGGCTGGCCTGTCCGGATGTTCAGCGGGGACAGTTCCACCAGCACGTCGTACTCGCCGCAGTACACGAGCGTATCTGCGGAATCTTCGGTCCAGTCGGCGTCGTCATCTTCGTTGAAGCCTTTTTCGTAGTGCTGCAGCGCCTGTTTCAGATCGATGCCTTTAGGGTTGTACAGATTGCCGTGGCTGCCGGTGGCGATGGCGGTCACGACGAGGCGCTTGCCGTATTTGCTGTAGACAGCCGCCCGCTTGTCGATGATCATCTGGGCCAGGGCCCTGCCCACGTTGCCGAAACCCATCAGGGCCAGTCTTACTTCTTCCATGATTGCTCCTAAAAACATAATAACTTGATGTGGACTCGGGGTCCTGTCGCCCAACTGCTTCGCGACCCCTCTGCCTTCGGCATCTCCCCTAGCAGGGGAGTTACCTACATCTTCGCTCATTCGCTTGGCCGCGACGGGAGCGAACTCGGTTGTCGCGGCACCCGCTCAATCGCTCGATGAGCCTCTTTGGGCACCACCCCTCGTCCTCTTTTATTGTTCTTTAAAATCTGCACCGTCCGTCTTGACAATACTGCCGTCCTGCAGAATAAATACTGCCTCATAATCTTCGAATGATTGAATTAAGGTCATGCCCTTTTCGCTGCCCAGCAAAAGACAGCTGGTGGATAAGGTGTCGCAGACCTGAGAGGACGGTCCGATAATGGTGGCAGACAAAAGATCCGTTTCGACCGGATATCCGGTGCGGGGATCCAGCACGTGATGGTACAGCACGCCGTCCTGCGTAAAGCAGCGCTCGTAGGTGCCGGAAGTAACGACGGATCCTTCGCTGCAGGTGACAAGGCCGATCAGGGCTCTGTCCTGAATGAGCTCTTCGCTGCCGCCTTCCGCCGGATCTTCGATGCCGCAGGCCCAGGGACTGCCGTCTTCTTTTGACCCAACGAACACCACGTTGCCGCCGAAGTTGATGACGGCGCGCGCCACGCCGTGCTGGCGGAGGAAGTCCGCCGTTTGGTCTGCGATGTACCCCTTTGCGACAGCGCCTAGATCCAGGGCGATGCCGGCGTCATCCTTGAGGATCTGCCACACGCCGGCAGGACCTCCATCGATGGGTTCGATCCAGATCTTATCCCACGCCCCGACATGGGTGAGCGCCTCCGCGACCGACGCCGCATCGGGCACTTTCGGGTCTTCCGCAGAGAAATCCCACAGCTGCGTCACGGCGCCCATGGTCACGTCCAGCATGTGATCCGAGCGTTCCCAGGCATCCCGGCAGTCCTGCAGCAGAAGCGCCGTATCCACATCCACGGTGCAGCCGCTCTCCGATGCGTTAAACCGTCCGATATCGCTGGTCGCTATCGTACGGGAAAGCCGGTTTTCAAAATCTCTGGCCACGGAAAACGCCTGGCGGATGAGGCTTTCCTGCCTGGCCTCGTAGGTCTGGATGTAGCAGTACGTATTCAGCAGCCAGTCCTCGCCGAAGCTGGTCTGTGCCGCCGGCTGCTCCGGCGCCGTTTGCGCTGTACAGCCGCACTGTGCTACAATTACTGCCGTAAGAAGCAGCAGTGCTGTGATCATTTTCAAAGGTCTATGGATCATAAAACTTCCTTTTTCAAAAAAGCGGATATCGTGCTGGCGATCGCCCTTCTCCTGCTGGGGCTGGGCAGTTTTCTGCTGCTGCAGAACCTTCAGAAAGCCGGTGATACTGTGACGGTCACCGTGGATGGCAGCCTTTACGGCACCTATCCCCTGGCGGAGGACCGCACGGAGCAGATCGTTACGCCCCTAGGCAGCAATACGCTGCGCATCGAAGGCGGGCGGGTATGGATCTCCGAGGCGGACTGTCCGAACCACGACTGCGTGGAAAAGGGAGCGATCGCGAAGCAGGGGCAGATCATCCTGTGCCTGCCGCATAAATTGTCTGTGACCATCACAGAGCAGGAAGGAGGCGGTCCGGATGCGGTCTCTTACTAGCGGTCCGGCCAGAGCCGCTGCCTGCGGCGTATTAACGGCCCTCGCCCTCATCTTTTCCTATATCGAGTTTCTCGTTCCGCTGCCCATCGCGATCCCGGGGATCAAACTGGGTCTGGCGAATATCGTCGTGCTGGTCTGCCTGTATCTGCTGGGCGAAAAGTACGCCTTTTTCATCAACTGCACCCGCATCGCGCTGGCGGCGCTGCTGTTCGGCAGCCTGTTTTCCGCGCTGTACGCGCTGGCGGGCGGCATCGTCTCCTTTGCCGCGATGGCGCTGCTGAAAAAGACCGGCATCTTTTCCGTCTGCGGCGTCTCCATGGCAGGAGGCGTGTTCCACAACCTGGCGCAGCGCACTGTCGCCGCCTTCCTGGTGGAGACGGCCCAGGTCTACTATTACTTCCCCGTCCTTCTCCTCTCCGGCATGGCGACCGGCATCGGCATCGGCGTGCTGGCGACGCTAATCCTGCGTTCGCTGGGTCAGAATAAAACGTCGTAGCCCAGTTTTACGAGAAGCAGCCCGCATACCACCGTAAGCATCACCCGGATAAACGCCGGGTTTTTCTTTATGGCGAGGCCGGAACCGATGTAGTTGCCGGCGAGGGAACAGGCCGCCGTGATGAGCGCGATGCCCCAGATGACCTTGCCTGCGAACAGGAAGCTCACCATGGAGCCGAAGCCGCTGGCCCAGTTGAAGACTCTGGCCGTGCCGCCTGCCGTCTTCAGGTCGAACTTTAACAGGGACGTAAAGGCGAGGATGGCGAACGTGCCGGTGCCGGGGCCGACCAGGCCGTCGTAGAAGCCCAGGGTGAGCCCGATGAGCGCCGACACGATGATCACTTTATTTCTCGGAATATCCGCACTCGCATCCACGCTGCCGAAATCCCGCTTAAAGATCAGAAAAACAGCCACAAAAGGCAGCACGAACAGGATGATCTTCTGGAAGACCGTCGGATCGAGCCGCAGCACCAGAAGCGAGGCCAGCCAGGCCCCCAGGATGGCCATGATGACCGAGGGGATCGCAGCCGTCCAGTTGACCGTTTTATTCTTGATATACCGCCCCGCCGCCAGCGTGGCGCCGAAGCAGGCCGTTGTCTTATTGCAGGCGAAAGCCGCCACCGGGTCGAGCCCGGTGAGCATGTAGGCGGGCAGGCTGATGACACCTCCGCCTCCGGCGATGGAGTCGACGAAACCCGCCAGAAATACGGCGACGCAGACGAAGATGAGTTTTGGGTAGGTGATGAGGCCGAGGAACATGAGTTTTGCTGAAACAACGATGGGATACGGTACCCGCTTATTTTATCATAAAACAGGCTGTGAAGAAACTTTCCAAAAGAAGACCGTTTAAAAGCCATTTACGGTTGTTATACGGAACAAAAACGGTTATTATATATAAAATGGAGGCGATGCCCATGATGACCGTAAGCGAAATGAAAGAGCGCAAGAAAACGCTGCACTACACGAACGAGAAGATCGCGGAATTGTCCGGCGTGCCTTTGGGTACTGTACAGAAGATCTTCGGAGGAGCGACGACGTATCCCCGCTACGATACCATGCAGGCGCTGGAGAAAGCGCTGGGTGGCTCCGGCAGCACGTTTACCGTACAGGAGACCCCTGCTGTTTACGGAAGTTCTACGAAGGAGGACTTTCCCCGGCAGGGCGAATATACGGTGGACGATTACCGGGCTCTCCCCGACCACCCCCGCTACGAGCTCATCGATGGGGTGCTGATCGAAATGGAATCGCCGAGCACAAAGCATCAGAGTCTGCTTGGTGAATTGGCATATCATTTTAACCTGTTTATACGCAGCAGGAAGGGCACTTGCCGCGTCTTCTTTGCCCCCTTCGACGTACAGTTGGACTGTGATGAGAAAACCATAGTCCAACCAGATCTGATCATCATCTGCGATCGAGATAAGCTAAAGGACTGGGGACTCTGGGGTGCACCAGATTTCGCACTGGAAGTTCTGTCTCCTTCCAGCAAGAAAAAGGATATGATAATAAAATACCGGAAATACAAGGCCGCAGGAGTAAAAGAATACTGGCTTGTCGACCCGGAGAACGAGATCGTCCTCACTTATTACTTTGGTGAAGACGGAACCGAGAAGACGGGCATCTACGGATTTGATAACATAATTCCCGTAGAGATCTATCACGGAGAACTGGAGATCGATTTCGCGGAGATCGTGCCCTATCTCTAAGATACAGCAAAACGCCCGGGCT
Organism: uncultured Eubacteriales bacterium; assembly: GCA_902773665.1. Classification (GTDB taxonomy): domain Bacteria; phylum Bacillota; class Clostridia; order Peptostreptococcales; family Anaerovoracaceae; genus RUG11894. Next base: position 15,027 of record CACYFF010000002.1, read on the forward strand.
GCTGCCCGGGCGTTCGTGCGTTTGAAAGCTTTACAGGGATTCTTCGATCTTTTCTCCGACTTCTTCCACTTTCTCGGCTGCATCTTCTTCGACCTTGCCGACAGTGTTCTTGACGGCTTCGATGCGCTCCTTTAGCGCCGCGATGTTGGCGTTGAGTTCTTCGATCTTGCCCTTTTCTTCGGTGAAGAACTTCTCCAGATATTCGGGATGCTCTTCGAAGAGCTTCTTGCCCATCTCGGTATAAACGCCCTTAATGTCGCTCTCGGCGGAGCTGATCTTCATCTTGAGCTTTGCGATCTCAGCGGTATCGGCGGCTTTGTCGCCCAGGTTTTTTGCGGTAGATTTCAGACTGTCAAGGAAAGACATAGTTGCACCTCCATTTATAAAAATTCAGTTAACGATTACAAGTTGCTATCTATATTATAAAACCTTGCGCCGTATTGCGCAAAGAAATAAAATAAAAAAGGTAAGGAGGTTTTTCCATGAAGATCGCAGATATCAAATTACACCTTTCCGAGATCCCTCTCAGCATTCCGTATCCGTCCACCTGGAATCCAGGCAACCCGGAGACGAAGCTGTTTATTTCCATGGTGGAGGTCATTACCGACGACGGCATCCACGGTTACGCCGCGGCGTGTGACTCCTCCCAGCTCCTGGCCGGCATCTGGGACAGCCACATCAAACCCCTGGTGATCGGCAAAGAAATTACGCAGATCGAGGAGATCTCGACAGGTCTCATCAATGCCGCGCAGTACGCCTACCGCCCCTGGATCGTGGAGATCGCCATCTGGGACTGCCTGGGCAAATACTGCAATCTGCCCATCTATAAGCTGCTGGGCGGCGCCAAGGACAGAGTGCTCGCCTATGCCAGCACCGGTTCGCTTAAGAGCACGGAAGAGCGCATCGAGGACATGGAGCGCTTTATCTCCGAAGGCTTTACGATGATGAAGCTCCGCGCGCATCACGACGATCCCTGGGAAGACCTGAAAGTGATCGAAAAGGTGATCGCTGCGGCAAACGGACGGATCCAATTCGGCGTGGACGCCAACCAGGCCTGGTTCTTCACCGGCAAGAAGAGCGTCGCCAAATGGGACCTGAAGAAGGCGATCCGCTTTGCGCACGAGCTGGAAGACCTGGGCGTCATCTGGCTGGAAGAACCCCTGCACCAGTTCGACTATGAAGGCCTCGCGGAACTGCGGGCCAGCACATCGATCTCCATCGCCGGCGGCGAGATCAATTCCCACATGCACCAGTTCCGGGACTTCATCAAATACGGCTGCTACGACATCTACAACACCGATCCGACCTTTGTAGGCGGCTTCCACGTGGCCCGCAAGGTGACTGCTCTCATCGAGGCGGAGAACAAGCTGCTGGCGCCCCACACCTGGACCCACGGCTACGGCCTCGCCGCATCTCTGCAGCTGGCGGCGTCCACGGACTGCTGCCCCTTCATCGAATACTGCTACGATCCTCCCGCATGGGAATACACCCAGCGCGACGTGATGCTCACCGAGCCCATCCGGGTGGACAGCGACGGCTACATTACCATGTCTCAGAAACCGGGCCTCGGCGTTGACCCGAACATGGAGCTTATCGACCGGTATTCGGTCCTAAAGTTATAACGGTCCTTACGAAACGCACGAACGCCCGGGCAGCTGCCCGGGCGTTTTTCTTATGCTTTTTCACGGGGTCAGCGGATCTGTCCGTCTCCGCAGACATAGTATTTCCAGCTCGTGAGTTCTTCCAGCCCCATGGGTCCTCTCGCGTGCAGCTTCTGGGTGGAGATGCCGATCTCCGCACCGAGGCCGAACTCGAATCCGTCGGTAAAGCGGGTGGACGCATTCCAGTAGACCGCCGCCGCATCCACCTGATCCAGGAACTGCGCCGCGGTCTCGGCATTCGCCGTCACGATGCATTCCGAATGCTGCGTGCCGTGGGCGTTGATGAAATCGATGGCTTCCTGGGGCTCTCTGACGGTCTTCGCCGCCAGAATGTAGTCGTTGTATTCCGTATCCCAGTCCTCTTCCGCAGCCTCTTTCGCGCGGGTGCCCAGGATGTTGCAGATCTTGGCGTCACCGCGGATCTCCACGTTCTTTTCATCCAGCAGCGGCAGGATCTTGTTGAAGAAAGCCTCCGCGATGGACTTATGCAGCACGACGCATTCCACGGCGTTGCACACGGACGGCCGCGAGCACTTCGCGTTGTAGACGATCTTTGCCGCCATGGGGATATCCGCCTCGCTGTCCACGTAGACGTGGCACACGCCTTCTCCTGTGCGGATCACGGGAACGGACGCCTCCTTGGAGACCGACCGGATGAGCCCGGCACCGCCTCTGGGGATCAGCACGTCGATGTATCCTTCCAGATGCATCATCTCCTTCGCGCTCTCCCGGGACGTATCCTTCACCAGGGAGACCGCATCCGCCGGCAGCCCGGCGCTCTCCAGAGCTGCGCGCATGATGCTTTCCGCGCAGGTATTGGAACGGATGGATTCCCGGCCGCCCCGCAGGATGCAGGCGTTTCCGGCCTTCAGACACAGCACGGCGGCATCCACCGCCACGTTGGGCCGCGCCTCGAAGATCATGCCGATGACCCCGAGAGGCACCCGCTTCTGCTGGATCTTTAAGCCGTTGGGCCGTTCGATCTCCTTGGTCACCGTTCCGATGGGGTCGGGCAGCGCAGCCGCCTGGCGCACGCCTTCCGCGATCCCTTCGATGCGTTCTTTCGTAAGTTTCAGCCGGTCCAGCATGGAATCGTTCATGCCTTCGGCTTTGGCCGCTTCCCAATCCGCCGCATTGGCTTCGAGCCACTCGTCCTGATGCGTGAGTAGCGCATCCGCGATCGCGAGCAGCGCCTTGTTCTTCGTTTCGGTATCGGCCAGCGCCATCTTCGCTGCAGCCAGTTTGGCCGCTGCGCCCTGCTCCTGTAAAACTGTCATCCTATTTCTCCTTTGCGGCGCAAAAGCGCGTTCCGATGCTCTTTCCTTCCGCGATCTCGTACAGATCCTGGGGTCTCTTGCCGTTCGTGATCACCATATCGCAGCCCGCACCCATGGCGATCTGCGCGGCGGACAGCTTCGTCGCCATGCCGCCGGTGCCCCGCCAGGTGCCGGCGCCGCCAGCCATGGCAAGGATCTCGTCCGTCACCTCGTCCACCCGGGCGAGCAGCTTCGCGTCCGGATGTGTCCTCGGATCCGCATCGTACAGCCCGTCGATATCGCTCAGCAGCACCAGCAGATCCGCCTCGCACAGCTTTGCGACGATCGCCGAAAGCGTATCGTTGTCGCCCAGCACCTTGTGCTGGCCGGTCTCGATCTCGGCGGACGAAACGGAGTCGTTTTCGTTGACCACCGGGATGACCCCCATCTCCAGCAGCGCGGAGAACGTGGAGCGCAGGTGAGATGCTCTCTCTTCGTCCGCCACGTCGCCGTCCGTCAGGAGGATCTGAGCCGTGTTGCAGTTATATTCCGAAAACAGCTTGTCGTAGATGTGCATCATGCTGCACTGCCCCACGGCCGCTGCCGCCTGCTTAAAGCGCAGCTCCTTCGGGCGCTCGGCAAGCCCCAGTTTCGCCGTTCCCACGGCGATGGCGCCGGAGCTCACGAGGATCATTTCGTTTCCTTCGCCCTTCAGATCCGCCATGGCCCGCACGAGGCGCTCCATGCTGCGCAGATCCAGGTCGCCGGATGGATGGGTCAACGTCGAAGTGCCGACCTTGACTACGATCTTCTGCTTCTTCATTGCGTATTCTTTCCGTAATTGAATTCGTCGCGCTCTTTGGTCTGCTCGTCGATGGTGTACTTGCCGCGCTCCATGGCGATCATGCCGGTCCGCGCCATCTCGATAATGCCGAAGGGCTCCAGCATGTCGCGCACCGCATCGATCTTCTTCTCGTCGCCGATGACGGAGACCGTCAGGGTCTCGTGGGAGACGTCGATGACGGACCCCCGGAAGATGTTCGCGATCTGGATGATCTCGTTGCGCTCCTCACTGGTGGCCGCGTTCAGTTTAAACAGCGCCAGCTGCCGGCGTATCGTATGGTCCTTCGTAAGCAGCTTTACGGAGTGCACGGGCACCATCTTATTGAGCTGGGCGATCATGCGGTTGGTGTGGTTGTCGTTGGCGATCACTTCGATCGTAATGCGGGTGACCCCCGGATCGAGCACCGTGTCCGCCGCGAACGACTCGATGTTGTAGCCGTTGCGGGTAAACAGGCGGGCGATCTGGGAAAGCACGCCGGGTTTATTGTCGACGAGAACGGAGAGCGTTCTGCGTTCTTCTTTGCCCGTTTCGGGGACTCTGCTGTTCATCATGTGCCTATCCCTCCCCTAGTTCAGCAAGAATTCGGTGATGTGGGTGCCGCCGTTCACCATGGGCCGCACCAGTTCGCTCTGCGCCACGGCACAGTCCACGACGTAGCCGCGGCCGGCCTTGCCCTCTTCGAGCGCTTCGGTGATGGCTTCCTTCAGTTCCTCCACGTTCGTTACGCGGCGTCCCTTCAGGCCGTAGGCCTCCGCCAGTTTGACGAAGTCCGGGCCTCTGTCCAGGATCGTGGCGCTGTAGCGGCCGTCGTACATCAGTTCCTGCCACTGGCGCACCATGCCCAGGCAGCCGTTGTTGAAGATGAAGGTGATGATCGGCAGTTTATAATATTCCTCCGTCGCCAGCTCGTTGCAGTTCATGCGGAACGAGCCGTCGCCGGTGATGTGGATGACGCATTTGTCCGGATTGCCGACCTTGCCGCCGATGGCCGCTCCCAGGCCGAAGCCCATGGAGCCGAAACCGCCGGACGTAAGCAGCTGTCCGGGATAGAAGAAGTGGAAATGCTGGATGGCCCACATCTGATGTTCGCCAACGTCCGTCGCTACGATGGTGTCTTCCGGCACCATGTCGCCGATGGTGGACAGGATCTGCTTCGGGGTCATTACGCCGGTGCTCTCGTCGTACTCCGTTTCCGTGGGGAAGGAGAACACGTATTTCTTCCATTCGCTGTGGTCGTACTGGGGGATCTTCTCGATGAGCTGCTTTAAGACCATCTTGGCATCGCCGATGATGTGGTGGTCCGTCTGCACGTTCTTGTCAATCTCCGCGCGGTCCACGTCGATGTGGACGATCTTGGCGTCGCGGGCGAAGGTCGCCGGGCGCAGCGCCACGCGGTCGGAGAAACGGGTACCGACAGCAATCAGCAGGTCGCAGCCGTCTACGGCGCGGTTCGAGGCCTGTGACCCATGCATGCCGATCATGCCGGTGGAGAGAGGATCGTCGCCGGGCATGGAGCCTCCGCCCATCAGGGTGATGGCGACAGGCGAATCCAGCTTTCTCGCGAAGGCCCGGAATTCTTCATGGGCACGGCTTCTCGTAACACCGCCGCCGCAGATGAGCATGGGCTTCTTGGACTGGGCGATCATGTCCACCAGGATGTCCACATCCTCCTTGTCCGGCTCAAACAGCCGCAGACTGGAGGAGTGGGCCCTCTTTAAAAGCCCTGCCAAAGAACCGGTGGTGCCGTGCTTCTCCCGGGGCAGATATTCGTATTCGCATTTGGCGGCGGTCACGTCCTTCAGGATGTCGATCAGAACGGGGCCGGGCCGGCCGGAACGAGCCAGCGCAAAGGCTTCGCGCACGGTATCCGCCAGCTTCTCCACGTCCGTAATGAGGAACGTAGATTTCGTAATGGGCATCATGATGCCCACGACGTCCGCCTCCTGGAAGGCGTCCTTGCCCAGCAGATTGCCGCTCACGTTGCAGGTGATGAACACCACGGGAGAGGAATCCAGATGAGCCGTCGCAATGCCCGTCGTCAGGTTCGTAGCTCCGGGGCCGGACGTAGCCAGACATACACCCACCTTGCCGGTGGACCGGGCATAGCCGTCCGCTGCATGGGCAGCGCCTTGTTCGTGGGACGTCAGATAGTTCTTGATCTTGTCGGAATACTTGTACAGTTCGTCGTAGACGTTCAGGTTCGTTCCGCCGGGATACCCGAACACCGTGTCAACGCCCTGCTCCAGCAGACACTCCATGAGGATCTGCGCGCCTGTCATTACCATAGTCGAAACTCCTTAAAAACAAACGGCGGAAGACCTATAAGGCCTTCCGCCCCATATCAAACTTCATTGTACGCTTTGACCCGCTGAAGTGTCAAGCGAAAGCGCTATTTCCAACGCACGGCCGCGCCGTCGTACACGACTTCGGTCTTGTATGTCTTCGTGATGTTTTCTGCTTTTAACAGCGGCTGCAAAGGTTTGTTCCCCTATATTCCTTTCGGCGCCGGAATCCGGCGAGATATTGACTTTTGTGGTTAGCATACGCTAACCACCTGTCCTATTATTGCACTTTGCGCTGTTTTGGTCAAGAGATTGCAGACAAAAGTCGAACAAGGTATAATAAAAAAGATAGGGGCGAAGGACCGTCCCGGAAGGAGACCCGACATGAAGAAAAAGACCAAGATCATCTTAACATCCGTTACGGCGTCATCCGTTACTTCCGGCCTTCTTGCGGGACTGTACGCCACATACCGCGTCGCGTTCCACTCGCCGAACGGCAATCAGAACGACGATTTCGAATACCGCTTTAACGATCAGACCCGGCCGATGTCCTACAAGATCTTCCGCATGATCGGCGCCATGCACGCCATGGAATACGAGCGGGTGAGCGTCGAATCCTTCGACGGGCATAAACTGATCGGCCGTTACTACGAAGTGCGCAAAGGCGCCCCCTTATGCATCTGCGTCCACGGCTACCGCGGCACCCCCGCCCGGGACTTTTCCGGCGGTGCCCGCATGCTGATGGAGATGGGATACAACGTGCTGATGCCCGAGCAGAGGGCGACCGGCGAGAGCGAAGGCCACGCCATCACCTTCGGCATGAAGGAACATAAGGACTGCAAGAGCTGGATCGACTACGCGATCCGCCGCTTCGGTACCGGCGTCAAGATCTGCCTCGTGGGCGTTTCCATGGGGGCCACCACCGTGCTGATGAGCGCGGTAGACGGGCTGCCCGAAAACGTAAAGGGCATCGCTGCAGACTGCCCCTTCGATTCTCCGGTGGAGATCATCAAGCAGGTGGCCTGGAAGGATTACCACATTCCACCCTTCATCGCAGGTCCTGCAGCAGGTATGGCGGCGCTGCTCTACGGGCACTTCCGCCTGGGCGGACTTACGGCGTCCGACGGCGCGGCGGCGTCTCAGGTGCCTATTCTGCTGATCCACGGCGAGGAGGACCGCTTCGTGCCCTCCTACATGAGCCAGAGAATAGCAGAGGCGAATCCGCAAATGGTCACCCGGGTCACCTTCCCCGGTGCAGGCCACGGCATCTCGTTCCTGGCGGACGAAGAAAAGTACAAGAAAGTCACCGGAGATTTCCTGAACAGGATCTTCGCGTAACTACGGCGAAATAAAAAACCGGACCGGGATATCCCGGTCCGGCTTATTTTTTGCTCTAATACTTCCCGATCGGCGGCTGCGCGTACTCGGGCAGCGGGCAGGTATACTTGCCGCCGTTCTTACGCAGAAGCTCTGCCTTCGCCTTTTCGATCAGTTCCGGCTGCGCCATCGTGCGCACCGTCGCCAGCGCCAGCACCTTCGCCGCCACCATCATGCCCTTGTCGCCGATGGAGCTGTTGGAGAAGGCCACGTTTTGCCAGCTGTGTCCCACGTTGCCCACACAGGCCGTCGCCACGTTGATGTTGACGGTGGGCGTCGCATACCCCACGTCGCCCACGTCCGTGGAACCGGAATTGTAGCCGGTCTCCTTCGGGTCAAACGGATGGATCTCGCTGTCCAAAGGTTTCGCCAGGATCTCCGGTACTCTTTCGAATCCGTAGATCTGCTCTGCGATCTCTGCGATGGTCTTCTGGATGGGCTTCGGATAGGTCCGCACGAAATCCGCCGCCAGCTTGTATTCTTCGTCCGTCCACTGGGGCGCGCCCACTTCCTGCAGGCACTCGTCCGCCAGCACCGCCAGCGTCTTGTTCGGCACGTAGTCCGAGAATGCCATGGTCACTTCGTATTCCATCTTGGTCTCGGTCATCAGGGCCGCGCCTTTGGCGATGTTTACGACCCGGGCGAACAGTTCCTTCACCTGCGCCACCTTCGGCGCTCTCACCTCGTATTTGATGACCGCGTGCGCCGGCACCACGTTGGGCTGGGCGCCGCCGGCATCGGAATAGGCGTAGTGTACCCGCGCCTGGTCGATCATGTGCTCTCTTAAATAGTTGACCCCCACATTCATCAGCTCCGCCGCATCCAGAGCGCTTCTGCCCAGTTCCGGCGCGCCGCCCGCATGGGAGGCGATGCCGTCGAAGGTGAAGTTGGCGCCCATGATGGCCACGTCGCCCTTGGCCGGGACCCGGTTGAGATAGGCAGGGTGCCACGCGTAGGCGAAGTCCACATTGTCGAAATAGCCGGCTCTGGCGATAAACTGCTTGGAGCCTGCTCCCTCCTCCGCCGGGCAGCCGAAGTAGATAATGGTGCCGTCTTTACCTTCCTGCTGCAGATATTCCTTTACGGCGATGGCCGCAGCCGCACCGCCGACACCGAGAAGGTTATGGCCGCAGCCGTGACCCGGGGCACCGGCGCACAGGGCTTGCCGTTCGGTGGTTCCCGCGGCCTGGCTCAGCTCCGCCAGCGCATCGTATTCGCCGAGGATGGCCGCCACCGGTTTGCCGCTGCCGGACACGAAGGTAGCCGTAAAGGCCGTCGGAATGTCCGCGATGCCCTTTTCGATCGTAAAACCTTCGGAAGCCAGCGCCTGTTCCAGCGCCGCAGCAGACTTTTCCTCTTCGTAAGCCAGTTCCGCGTAGCCCCAGATCTCTCTTGCCAGGGATTTGATGCGATCCGCCTTTGCGTCGATCACCTGGGATAAAAATTGCAATTCACTCATATCGATACTCTCCTGTTACAGAACTTTGCTCAAGAACTCTTTGGCACGGGGGCTGGTGGGGCTGGAGAAGAAGCTCTCCGGGTCACCCTGCTCCTGGATGATGCCTTCGTCTATAAACAGTATACGGTCCGAGACCTGCCGTGCAAAGCCCATTTCGTGGGTGACGTTCAGGATGGTCATGCCTTCCTTGGCCAGGTCTTCGATGACCGTCAACACCTCCTTCACCATTTCCGGGTCCAGCGCGCTGGTGGGTTCATCGAACAGCATCACGTCGGGTTCCATGGCCAGCGCCCGCACGATGGCGAGCCTCTGCTTCTGACCGCCGGACAGCTGCCGCGGATAGACATCGCGCTTATCCAGCAGGCCGACCCTTGCCAGCAGCGCTTCCGCCTGGGCAGCCGCTTCTTTTTCCGGCACGCCCTTTTCCAGCACCGGGGTAAGGGTGATGTTCTCCAGCACCGTCATGTGAGGGAATACGTTGAAATTCTGGAACACCATACCGATCTTCTGACGGTATTGCGGCAGCTTTTTACCGGCCTTCATAATGTCCTCGCCCTTGAAGAAGATCTGTCCGGATGTAGGCTCTTCCAGCCGGTTGAGGCAGCGAAGGAACGTGCTCTTGCCGCTGCCGGAGGGGCCGATGATGGATACGACTTCGCCAGGGGCGATATCCGTGGAGATGCCCTTCAGCACGTGGACGTCCCCGAAATTTTTATAGAGATCTTTTACCCGGATGATAGGCTCAATCACTTGCCTTCAGCCTCCCTTCGATGCGGCCTGCCGCAAAGGACAGCACCGTGGTGACCACGAGATAGATCAGCCCTGAGATGAGCAGCGGCTGGATCGTGAGGAACGTCGATGCCTGCACAGTCTTGTAGGCGGTCGTCAGCTCCCGGATAAAGAAGACGGAAGCCAGGGACGTTTCCTTGATGCAGGCGATAAACTGATTGACCAGCGCCGGCAGGATGTTCTTGATCGCCTGGGGCATGATGATCTTCTGCATCAGGTGGATCTCGGTAAGGCCGATGCTGCGGCCCGCCTCCCACTGACCCGGGTCAACGGCCGCGATGCCTGCCCGGACGATCTCGGCGATATAGGCCGAGGCGTTGATGATGAGGGCTACGATGATGCAGGCCGTGTCGGACATCTCGAAGGGCAGCACCTTGGGCAGTAGGATCCAGAAGAAATACAGCTGCAGCAAAATCGGCGTGCCCCGCAGGATCTGGATGTAGATGGCCGTGAGGCCGCTCAGAGGTTTAAACTTGCTCATGCGCAGAAAGGCGACGAGCAGTCCCAGGACCGTGCCTGCCAGCAGCGTGACGCCCGCCAGCCACATGGTGCCTCCCAAGCCTTTGAGGAACACCGGATAATATTTTGCCAGTATCTTGATGATCTTATCCATAGGTTTTCTCTACAAGTTACGGATTCGGGAGCAGCGCTTGCCCCCGAATCCGGTTGCTTTCATATTTGTTTGATTTCAGCCGTCTCTAGTCTACGCCGAGGGTGCGGGCGTAATCGGAGTATTCGTCGTACCACTTGTCGATGGTGCCTTCCGCTCTCAGTTCGTCGATGCACTGGTCGATGAAGGCCGTCAGTTCGTCTTCGCCCTTGGGGATGCCCACCCGGGTGCCCTGGGTGCTCTCGTCTACGACGAAACGGAAGGGAGCAATCGCGAGACCGCCGTTGGCGTCCGCATAGAGCTGACCGTTGTTGATATCGCAGGCGCAGGCATCCGCCTTGCCTTCCGCGACCATCAGGAAGCCGTCCGTCATGGAGGAGACTAGCTTAAATTCCTTGTACTTGGAGATCTGATCGTTTACAAAGCCTTCCTGCACGCTGCCGCTCTGGGTGACCAGCACCAGATCCGCGGTATCGTCCGCCGTCTTGATGCTGTCGATCATGTCTTCGCGGACCAGGAAGCCGTAGGATGCGACCTCATCGCTAAAGCGGTAGCCCTTGGACATGTTCATGTTTTCGGCGCGGCCCGGGGAATAGGCCAGGGCGGATGCAGCGAAGTCGTACTTGCCTTCCGTGATGGACGCCAGCACCGCGGAGAATTCCAGAGGAACGATGCGAAGCTCTACGCCCAGCTTTTCGGCGATGTACTTGCCCAGTTCGATGTCCAGGCCCTGATACTGCTCGTCGCCGCTCTTGGAGGAGTCGATGAATTCATAGGGGGCGAAATAAGGTTCCGTCGCCATTTCGATGTAGCCTCTCGCCTTGATGGCTTCCAGTCTGTTGGCGGGTTCTGCCGCATCGCCGCTGCTGTCGCCGCCGCCGGAGCTGCAGGCCGCCATCGAGAATACCATTGCCAGTGCCAGTAAGATCGCGAATACTTTCTTCATTGCTTTGTCCTTGCCTTTCTATACAGAGATCTTTTCATCCTTACGCCCCTGAAAACGGGCCGTGTTTTCCTTTGATGGTTTGTATTGTAGCACTGCCGCTTTAGTGTGTCAACACTTTAGTGCAGTGTAGTGATAAATTATTTTTCACATTCTGGGACAGATACATGATGCCTTCCTTCCGAACGAAAGTGACCCGGACATTCCTGTCCGGGTCAACGCATCTAACAATCCCATTGATACTTTTTCAGATCCACATGGCCGTCTTCCTTCAGGAATACACCTTCCCGCGCCAGCAGATCCGCCTGTTCCGTCCAGCCCGGCGCCAGCCTCCCGTTGTGGGAGACCACCCTGTGGCAGGGATAGCGGCCGTAGTATTCGGCGTTGCTGAGCACTTTTCCCACCAGGCGGGAGTTTTTCTCCCGCCCGATGAGTCTTGCGATCTGTCCGTAGGTCGCGACACAGCCCTCCGGGATCTCCTCCACCACGGAGAGGATCTCGTAGGCCAGATCATCCGTAAGCCTTGCCATGGGTCACTGCGCCAGGATGGCGAAGTAGACATCCACCATCGTACCGATCAGCTCGTCCATAAAATCGAAGGCCGCGGTGTGGATGGCGGGTCTGTCCCCTGCGGAGACGTTAAATTCTGCGCCGGGGCACTGTTTGAGGAACCAGCCGAAGTCCTCGGAGCCTCTGGTGATCTGCTCCGGCATTGCGGTGGGCAGACCGATGGACTTCGCTGCATTGATGACCTTCATGGCCTGCTCGGGCGTGTTCGTCGTGTCGGGGAAGACGTCTTCGTAGGAAAAATCCACGGTGAGGCCGTCCTCTGCTGCTCGCTTTTCGGCGAAAGCGATCACCTCGTCCCGGATCTGGTACATATCCTTATCGTGCTCCGCCCGCAGCGTGACCCCAATGCAGCCCTTGGATGCAGCGATGCCGAAGGCATGTTCGCCCACGCGGATCTCACAGATCGTCGCCAGCACCAGCTTTTCGAAGCGGCTCTGGTCCGCGATCTTCATGATCTCGTTCGCGGTGTCGCAGATGGCAAGCGACGGATTCTTTCCCAGTTCCGGCTGGCTGGCGTGGGTCGGCTCCCCGGTCATGACAATATTCATGCCCATGGAGGCGCAATTGGTGCCTTCCAGACGCGTGCCGACGGTGCCGTAAGGAAGCCCTGTGGTGTTGTGGCAGGAATAGATCTCTTTAATGCCCGTCTCCTTTACGAAGTCGCCGCATTCGCAGGCGCCCTGCCCTGTCTCTTCCGCGTGCTGGAACACCAGATAGACGTCCCGCTTTGGAGCCTGGGCTTCCAGTTCCATGGCAAAGGCACACAGCGCTGCGACATGACCATCGTGTCCGCACTTGTGCCCGCAGCCCGGGATCTGGCTCTTCCAAGGCGCATCGATCTCATCTTCCATGGGCAGCGCGTCGAAATCTGCCCGGAAGCCGATCGGATACGGGTCCTTGCCGTCCGCGCCTAGGTAGCAGGCGTAGAACCATTTGCCCTTGTCGACCAGTTTTACCTTCGTGTTTTCCTTTAAGAAATCCATCAGATGTTGCTTGGTCCAGACTTCCTGATAGGAAAGTTCCGGATGCGCGTGGAGTTCGCGGCGAAGCGTCGTCGCTTTTGCGAGAATATCTTTATTCATAGGTATGCCTCCTTATTTATAAGAGTTATCTGCATATATTTTACCAGTTTTATATGCAGAAAAGCGCGATTATCTGCACATACTTTTGGAGTTTATATGCAGAAAAACAACAAGACCCCGCCGGATCGCACCGGCGGGGCCTGTGTTTATTGTGTCGTTTGTTTTAGCATCCTGTGCGCTCTGCATGCGGTCACAGGCTTACTGTTTCTTTTCCACATCGATCGTTACGGTGCCGTTGGTCGTGCCTATGGCCGTCAGCTGATAGATATAGTCGCCTTGCGGCAGCTCGATCTCTTCCTTATCGTCCGGACCAACGGTGACCGTCGCATAGATGTCGCCCAGCATAACGTCTTCGGAATCGTCCTCGTTCTTAAAGACGATCGCTTCCGTAATGTCGATCTGCAGCTGACCCTTGTCCAGCGCGGATTCGATCGTGGCGATGCGGTTCTTTCCGATGGAAACGTATAACGATTCGGACGTTGCGCCGTCATCCGCATCCGTCACCTTGATCTCCGTGTCCTCGCCGAGGCTGGTGGTCGTAAACGTGGACGTGCCGCATGCGGCCAGCAGCATGGCCAGAAGTAACACTATACTAAGTACAATACTGAATTTTTTCATGGCTCCCCCCTGTTTCTGAATACAGATCTCTTTATTCTACGACTTTTTCGAACTTATCTGCGGGCTGCTTGCACAGCGGGCAGGTGAAGCCTTCCGGCAGTTCTTCGCCTTCATAAACGTATCCGCAGATCTTGCAGACCCACTTGGTCTTGGGCGCTTCGGGGCTGCAGGGCGTATCGCCGCAGCCGCAGTCCGCTTCGCTGTAGCTTGCCGCCAGCTCCTCTGCCAGCGCCATCAGCTGTGCCGTGCTCTGTTCGTTGAGGGCGGACAGGATCGTGACGTTGTTCTCGGTATAGGCGATGTTCTTCAGGCCTTCCAGCTTGGCCTTCATCACTTTCATAGCCATGGGCGCCCAGGAACCGTTTTCGATAAAGCCGATGGTGCGCTTCTGATAGCCTCTCTCCACCAGCATGTCGATGAATTCGCGCATGTAGGGGAAGATCTCCGCATTGTAGGTCGTGGTTGCCAGCACCAGCTTGTCGTAGCGGAAGGCGTCCTCTACGCATTCGTACATGTCGTCTCTGGCCAGATCCGCGATGGCCACCTTGGGCACGCCGCGCTTCTCCAGCTCTTCTGCCAGCATCTCGGCTGCCTTCTTGGTGTGGCCATAAACAGAAGTATACATGATGGCAACGCCCTTGTTCTCCGGTTCATAGGCGGACCAGGTGTTGTACAGGTCGAGATAGAAGCCCAGATCCTCGTTCAGAACGGGGCCATGCAGCGGTGCGATCACCTGGATGTCCAGAGCAGCAGCCTTCTTCAGGACCGCCTGCACCTGAGCGCCGTACTTGCCGACGATGCCGAAGTAGTAGCGGCGGGCTTCGCAGGCCCAGCCTTCCGGATCTTCGACGTCGTTGGCGCCGAACTTGCCGAAGCCGTCCGCGGAGAACAGCACCTTATCGCAGGCGTCGTAGGTCATCATGACCTCCGGCCAGTGCACCATGGGTGCAAAGACGAAGGTGAGTTCGTGCTTGCCCAGGGAAAGCGTATCGCCGTTCTTGACTTCCAGCTTGTTCGCGATCTCCAGACCCGGGAAGAACTGGGAGATCATCTTGAAGGTCTTATTGTTGCCGACGACTGTCGTCTCGGGATATTTCTTCAGGAATGCTTCGATGGAAGCGGAGTGATCCGGCTCCATATGCTGAACGACCAGATAATCCGGCGCCTTGACTGCCTTGGCTTCCACATTGCCCAGCCACTCATCCGTCTTGCTCTGGTCGATGGTGTCCATCACCGCGACCTTTTCGTCGTTGATGACGTAGGAATTATAGGCCATGCCCAGGGGCACGTCGAAGTGACCCTCGAACAGATCGATATCGTGGTCGTTTGCGCCGATGTACAGGATGTCTTTGGAAACTGCTGTATTATTCATAAATCTACCTCTCTTTTCCGGGTGAAACGATACAATCTCTAACTTATTTATCATATCACGAAGAGCTGCTTTTTCCCACAGAAAAAGAGCAGCCAAAAGGAGCTGCTCTTAAGAATTCCTGTTCCTTTACGGCCGCAGCACCCGCGCTTCCGTCACGATGCAGGGCACCGGCACGTCCCAGGGCTCCGCCGGGACCGCTTTGCAGCCCTGGCATTCATAAGCCACCAGCATGACGTCCGCCTTGGTGCACTTCGGCAGGTAGCGGTCGTAGTAGCCGCCGCCCATGCCTAAGCGCATGCCGCTTTCGTCGAAGGAGCTGCAGGGGCTCACCACCAGGTCGATGTCTTCCGGGGGGATGACCCGGCCCAACTCCAAAACCGGCTCGGGAATGCCGAAGGCGCCTTTCTTCCAAGCATCGCTGCCCATGTCTGCACTGCCGGGTTCGATGGCCAGCATCTGCCGGTCTTCGATGCACAAGGGATAGAGAAATGTTTTGCGCTCCGCTGCGGGCAAAGCCTCGTTCGCCTCTTCCAGCGCCTTCAGCTGCACTTCGCCTTTCACGAACTTGTAGATAAAGACCGTCTTCGCCTTCGCATATTCCGGCGTCTGCAGGATATTGGCGCAGATCGCCCGGGACTTCTCCGCCCGTTCTTCGGGAGAAAGCGCTTCTCTCGCCGCGATCTTCTCTTTTCTCAGCGCCTTGCGCGCCGCTGCTTTATCGAGAGTCTCCATGGGTCACTCCCTGTTCTGAAGGCCGCGCAGCAGCGGGAAAATAACGCCGCCGGCCGCATTGCCCAAGGTGATGACGAGCAGACGGACCACCGCCGCGCCGCTCCAGGCGCCGCCCATCCAGAAGTAGAACATGTCTGCCACGCAGTGCTCGGTGCCGCAGAGGATAAAGACCATGACGCCGAAGACGAGCGCCAGATACTTGCCGAATTCGTGGGGGATGTTTTTATATCCTTCCACGCCGATGTAGATAAAGATGTTGCACAGCACGCCCAGGAAAAACAGGCTTACGAAGCTGTCGCCCAATTTGGTCTGGCAGAGCCCCAGCGCCTTTTCGGAGACCGCAGGCGCCACCCGGGTGAGCCAGGCACAGCCCGCGACAAGGCCGGTGCCCACCAGGTTGCCCAGCCAGATGACGGGCAGTCCCAGGGCATATTTCTTATCGTTCTGAAATACGTAGCACACCTTGCCGGTAAACAGATTGAGGCCCATGGTGCACACGGTGAACAGGCCGATCGTAAACAGGAAGGAACCGATCACCTTGCTGTCCACGGACAGGAACACCAGGCCGCCGAGGCCGATGGCCGCTCCGGCCAGGATCGCACCGATAAACGTCTTGGAATAGCTCATTTACAGCGTCCTCTCTGCCGCTTCGATCACGTGCTTGCACAGGACGGCGGTGGTGACCGATCCAACGCCGCCGGGAACCGGGGTGATGGCGGAGACGATGGGCTCCACCTCTTCGAACTTTACGTCGCCGCACAGTTTGCCCTTCGCTTCGTTCCAGCCGATGCCCACGTCGATGACGGTCTGACCGTCGCTCACATAATCGGCGCCGACGCTCTCCATCTGCCCGGACGCCGCGATGACGATATCCGCCTCCTCCGTGATGGAAGGCACGTCCACGGTGCGGGTGTGGCAGATCGTGACCGTCGCATTGGCGTGCATCAGCATCATGGCGACCGGTCTGCCGATCACGAGGCTGCGGCCGATGACGGCAGCTTTCTTGCCCTTCGGATCGATGCCGTAGAACTTCAAGATCTCCATGGCGGCCTGCGCCGTGCAGGGCGGGAAGCCCACTTTTGCATTGGCAAACACGCCGGCGAGGGATCCGTCGGTGCAGCCATCCACGTCCTTTTCGGGCGCCAGCATCTGCCGGGCCTTTTCGCCGTCCAGGTGTTTGGGCAGCGGCCGGAACATCAGGATGCCGTGCACGCTCTTGTCGTTATTCAGTTCTTCCAGTGTCTTAAAAAATGTCTCGCTGTCCACGTCCGCCGGCAGCACCACGTTCTTTACCGCAACGCCGGTCTGCTCGGCGCGCTTCATGGCGCCGCGCTCGTAGCTCAGGTCGTCATCTCTTTCGCCCACGCGGAAGATAGCCAGCGTAGGCACGACGCCCTTCGCCTGCAGCGCTTCGCTTCTCGTTTTTAATTCTTCGCTGATGGCTTTTGCCACCGGCATGCCTTTCAATACTTCTGCCATGCTGTCCTCCTATGCGTGAAGTCTCGCAAAGACTTCGTCCGCCACTTCCTGCGCCTTCGGACCGTACTCTTCCAGCATGTCCTGGGCTTCCTTCGCCATCTTCTGCGCTTCCTCGTCTTTCTTCAGCGTGCGGGTGTTGACGAACACGTTGAGAGCAGCGCATTCCAGGCCGGCTTTCGCCGCCAGCGCACCGCAGCCCACGTCGGAGATCATCAGTTTGCTGCACTTTTCCAGAATGCGGGCGATGAGGTCGATGGACAGGCTGCAGTAGCGCATCATTTCCAGGGGCGCCTTTGTGGCTCCGATGGTGACCGCCCGCATCGTCTCCGCATAAATCGGATCGTCCTTGGGCATGGAGTAGGCTTTAGACAACGGCTCGAATGCCGCCGCATCCTTGTCGATGAGCTCCAGCAATCTTTTGCGATACAGCTCTGCATCCGTCAGCATCTGCTCGTATTCGGGCTCGAACGCCGCAAATTTTTTCTTGCCCCGGGTGAGGTTGACCGCCATAGCACCTAAGCAGACGCCCAGTGCGCCGATATAGGCGGCGGCTCCGCCCCCGCCGGGTACCGGAGCCTTGGAGAACAATTCTTTGCTGAAGTCTTCGCAGGTGAGTTTGTATAAAGAATCCATGATCTTTCTCCTTTGAAAAACGGGCGGGCATCTGCCCGCCCGTACTCGAGTCTTGTTTAGAACAGTCCGGAAATAACGCCGTTCTCGTCCACGTCGATCTTTTCAGCGGCGGGGACCTTCGGCAGGCCGGGCATGGTCATGATCTCGCCGGTGAGCGCTACGATGAAGCCTGCGCCTGCGGAGACCTTCAGGTTGCGGACCGTAACGGTGAATCCCTTCGGCGCGCCGAGCTTGGTCGGGTCATCGGAGAAGGAATATTGTGTCTTGGCCATGCAGATCGGATAGCCCGCGAAGCCCAGTTCGGTGAGCTGCTTCGCCTGCTTCTTAGCGCCTTCGGTGAGGATGACGCCATCCGCATGGTAGATGCGCTTGCAGATGGCTTCCAGCTTCTCTTCGATGGTGCCGTCCAGCTCGTAGGAGTAGCTGAAGTCGTTGGGCAGCTCGCACAGTCTTACGACTTCTTCCGCGAGAGCCTTGCCGCCTTCGCCGCCCTTCGCCCAGACTTCGGACAGTGCGACGTTGACGCCCAGTTCCTTGCACTTCGCCTCGACCATGTCGAGCTCCGCCTTCGTGTCGGTCGGGAACGCATTGATCGCTACGACGCAGGGCAGCTTGTAGACCTTCGTGATGTTCTCCACGTGCTGCAGCAGGTTGGGCAGACCCTTCTCCAGGGCTTCCAGATTTTCGTTGTTGAGTTCTGCCTTGGGCACGCCGCCGTGATACTTCAGCGCACGTACGGTGGCGACGATGACGACCGCGGAGGGCTTAAGACCGGCCATGCGGCACTTGATGTCCAGGAACTTCTCCGCGCCCAGATCCGCAGCGAATCCGGCTTCCGTTACGACGTAATCGCCCAGCTTGAGGGCCATTCTCGTGGCGGTGATGGAGTTGCAGCCGTGTGCGATGTTGGCGAACGGTCCGCCGTGGATAAAGGCGGGGGTGCCTTCCAGGGTCTGGACCAGATTGGGCTTAAGGGCATCCTTCAGCAGAGCAGCCATAGCGCCTTCAGCCTTCAGATCGTGAGCCGTAACGGGCTCGTTCTTATAGGTGTAGCCGACGATGATGCGGCCCAGTCTCGCCTTCAGATCCGTAATGTCGGACGCCAGGCACAGGACTGCCATAACTTCGGAAGCTACGGTAATGTCGAAACCGTCTTCTCTGGGGGTGCCGTTGGCTCTTCCGCCCAGACCGCCGACGATGTTTCTCAGCTGTCTGTCGTTCATATCGACGGCTCTTCTCCAGGTGATCCGTCTGGGATCGATGCCCAGCACGTTGCCCTGCTGGATGTGGTTGTCGAGCATGGCGGCCAGCAGGTTGTTGGCTGCGCCGATGGCGTGGAAGTCGCCGGTAAAGTGCAGGTTGATGTCTTCCATGGGAACGACCTGGGCATAGCCACCGCCGGCAGCGCCGCCCTTGACGCCGAACACGGGTCCCAGGGAGGGTTCTCTGAGCGCCACGATGGCGTTCTTGCCGATCTTTCTCAGACCGTCGGTGAGGCCTACGGATGTGGTGGTCTTGCCTTCGCCGGCAGGAGTCGGCGTAATGGCGGTAACGAGGATGAGTTTGCCGTCGGGCTGGTCTGCCTTATCTCTCAGCAGCTGGTAGTCTACCTTTGCCTTGTAGTTGCCGTACTGCTCGAGATACTTCTCGTCTACGCCAGCGATCTTTGCGATCTCGGTGATCTTTTTCTTTTCGCACTCCTGTGCGATCTGGATATCGGTCTTATATTCCATGCTGCATCTCCTTTACTGAACTGCAATCGGGTTGACGGATAAACTATTTTTATTATAAGTCCTTTGCGGCGCTTTGCCACCTCTTAAATGCACTTTCCCATTTTTTAGTTTTTATGTGACCCATCAAACTTTTTGATGGATCTCCAAAATTCAATCAGGAAACGGAAAGGCCTGTCGGGATCTGTTGTGTCTTTATCTTAATCAGCAGATGCCCGCAGGCCTATCTTCGATTTTGACGCTTTCTTTACGAAAATCAGCGTCTGTCCAGCTCCATTACGATGTTGGAATAGACGTAATGGAAGCCTTTTCTCTCAAAATATGCTTTTAAGTCTTCGCGCTCCGGCGGGAAATTCACGGTCAGCGCAGGCAGGCCGGCCTCCTTCGTCTTCGCGATAGCGAAGGCCAGGCACTTGTCCGGGTCACCGGACCAGAACGCCAGGTACCAGCCGCGTTCCTCGAGCATGCGGGCGCCCAGCACCAGCAGCATCTTTCCGTCGGACCAGACCATGCCGCGCCCGATGAGCCAGCGGTAGATGGGCTCGGTGTAGTGCAGGTAGGTGCGGTTGAAGACGATGTGGTTTCCCACCCCTTCCCGGGCATCCAGGGCTTTCGCAACGGTCTCCGGGTCCGTGACCCGTTCAAACCCCGCCGGGCAAGCCGCCTCTACCTCTTCCAGCGACAGGCTGTACTCGTCGTAGGCGCCGGTGTATTCGAAACCGTACACCTCAGACAGGGCCTTGCTGGCCACGTTCTTGCGGCCGGTGAACATCGCCACGTGGGGCGCATCCGTTTCGGTCCACAGTTCCTGATATCTTTCGTAGATCTGCCGCCCCGCGCCGGTCCTCTGGTATTCCGGCAGGATGCGCAGGCATTCCAGCCAGCCGGAGCCGTCGGGCATGACGGAATACTGGCCCATGCCTATGGTTTTGTTCGGGTCACCCGCGGGAAGCTCCGGGATCTCCGCCACGATCATCTCGCCCTGCTGGCCCTTCTGTTCGATGAACAGGGGCGCGCATTCCGTGCTGTACCACTTGGAATGGGGCATGGCTGCCATTTCGATCTCCCGCAGCCGGGGCACGTCCGCCATGGTGGCTGCTCTTGTGCTGTATTTCATGGACTTGATCCTTTCTTACCTACAGATGCGTATTGTAGAATGCCTGCCGCACCTCTTCGGGCACCAGCTTGCCGCCGGTGGCCCAGACGATATGGGAAGCGTTCTGCAATGCCTCTGAGAGGCCGTATTTTTCGATATACGGGGCGAAAGCTGCGTTCTTGATAAATTGTACGGGTCCCTCGAATCCTGCGCAGGAACTGGGTTCGATAAACAGCCCTTCCGTATCTCTCAGATCCCTCATGTAGTCGTAGATCTTGTAGTCTTCCAGGGTCACCTCGCCGGTCAGAAGGGGTTCCATGATCTTCCCGACCAGACTGGAGGCCCGGCCCACCGCCAGCCCATCCGCATGAGTCTTGCCGGAAAGCCCGATATCCTGCACGCAGATCTGGTTGTGCAGCCCCGTTGCCATACCCAGCACCATGCAGCAGGCCTGGACGGGCTCTGCGAACAGCACATGCACGTTGTCGCCATAGATCTGCTTTAATCCGAAGGCCACGCCGCCCGGGGCGCCGCCCACGCCGCAGGGGATCGTTACGAACAGGGGGTGCGCTTCGTCCACGGTGACCCCTTCATCCGCCAGCTGCTTCTGCAGCCGTTCCGCGGCCACGGCATATCCCATAAACAGCTCCTTGGAGTTTTCGTCGTCCACGAAATAGCTGTCCGGATCCGCATCGGAGATCGCACGGCCTTCCGTAATGGCCTTGCCGTAGTCGCCTGCGTATTCGATGACGGTCACCCCGTGGGCCCGCAGGTAATCCTTTTTCCACTGCTTCGCGTCCGCCGACATGTGCACGATGGCCTGGTAGCCCAGGTGCGCGCTCATCATGCCGATGGAGACGCCCAGATTGCCGGTGGAAGCTACCTGCACCTTATGTTTTTTAAAGAAGGCGATCGCTTCCGGCTGCAGGAGCTTCATCGGGTCATCCTCCCGCGAGGAGAAGATGCCCGCCTCCAGCGCCAGATCCTCCGTATGCTTCAGCACATCGTGGAAACCGCCCCTTGCTTTGACGGAGCCCGCCACCGCCAGATCGCTGTCTCTCTTCAGGAACAGCCGGCCCGTGCCCAGGTCTGCTCCGTACTTCTCTTTCAGCAGCGCCTTCATGGCGGGGATCTCCGTCAGAGGAGATTCGATGATACCGCCCTGCTCTGCCGTCTCCGGGAAGATCTTCGCCAACAGCGGCGCAAAGCGCTGCAGCCTTGCGGAGGCCTCCTCGATGTCCGCGGGGCCGAAGACCAGCTTGTCCTTCGCCTCGGCGAAGGGGATCTTCTTCGGGTTCAGCCAGCAGACTTCCTTCGCTTCGGCAAGATCCGCTATGACCGGGTCGATTTTGATAAGTTCTTTTAAATCCATGGGTATTCTCCTAAAAAACGGGTATGTTCTTTTTATTTTATCATATAAAAGCCGCTCCCGGAAAGGAGCGGCTTCGTTTTCCACAGTATCACTTATCGAACAGATGGCAGGCCACGGTGCGTCCCGGTTCCACTTCGTGCAGCTGGGGCACTTCCTTCGCACAGCGCTCCGTCGCATACGGGCAGCGGGTGCGGAAATGGCAGCCGCTGGGCGGGTTGACGGGAGACGGGATCTCGCCTGTGAGCATGTCCTTCTGATCCTTTCTGTACTTCGGATCGGGGATGGGCACAGCTTCCAGCAGGAACTTGGTATACGGATGCAGCGGATTCGCGTAGATGTCGCGGGTCACGCCCAGCTCGCACACCTTGCCCAGGAACATGACGCATACCCGGTCGGACAGGTAGCGCACCACGGACAGGTCGTGAGAGATGAAGACGTACGTGAGGCCCAGCTCCTGCTGCAGGTCGCCCAGCAGGTTGAGGATCTGGGACTGGATGGATACGTCCAGCGCGGAGACCGGCTCGTCGCAGATGATAAGCTTCGGGTTGAGCGCCAGGGCTCTGGCGATGCTCACGCGCTGCCGCTGACCGCCGGAGAACTGGTGGGGATACCGGTACATGAATTCCGGACGGATGCCGCACTTGCGCATCAGGTCTTCCACCCGGTCCGTATCTTCCTTTGCCGTCTTGTTTACCTTATGGGTAATGAGGGGTTCTGCGATCAGGTCGCGCACCCGCAGACGGGGATTCAGGGATGCATACGGATCCTGGAAGACCATCTGCATCTGCTTGCGCTGGGAACGCAGTTCTTCGACGCTCATCTTGCCGAGGTCTTTGCCTTCAAAGAACACCTGGCCTCTGGTCGGATCGAGCAGGCGGATGATGAGCCGCCCCAAGGTGGACTTGCCGCAGCCGGATTCGCCTACGACGCCCAGAGTCTCGCCCTGGAAGATCTGAAGGTTGACGTCCGTAACGGCGTGGACTGTCGCCCGGTTCTTACCGAAGGATCCGGATTTCGTGGGGAATTCCTTGGTCAGATCTTTGGTTTCGACCAATACTTTACTTTCCACTCGCCATCACCTCCTTGTTCGCCAGGAAGCAGCGGACTTTATGTCCGTCTCCGATATCGTACAGATCCGGTTCGTATTCCGTGCAGATCTTCATGGCCTTATCGCAGCGGGTGCAGAACCGGCAGCCCTTGGGCAGGCTCAGCAGGTTGGGCACGAGACCGCGGATCGTAAACAGATGGTCCTTCACCTCGGTGGTCTTGGGAATGGAGTTCAGAAGACCATAGGTATAGGGATGGGTCGGGTGCTCGAAGATCTCGTAGACGCTGGCCTCTTCCATGATCTTGCCGGCGTACATAACGTAAACGTAGTCGCAGGACTCCGCCACGACGCCCAGGTTGTGGGTGATCATGATGACGGCCGTCCCCTTTTCTTTCTGCATCTCCTTGATGAGGTACAGGATCTGGGCTTCGATGGTGACGTCCAGAGCCGTGGTAGGTTCATCGCAGATCATCAGCGCGGGGTTGCACACCATGGCCATGCCGATCATGACTCTCTGGCGCAGACCACCGGACAGCTGGTGGGGATAGGAATAGAAGCGCTTTTCCGGTTCGGGGATACCGATCCGCTTAAAGATGTCGATGGCGATCTTTTTCGCTTCTTCCTTGCTTACGTCCTGGTGCTGGCGCACGGCCTCCATCACCTGCTTGCCGATAGTGTACACCGGGTTGAGGGAGGTCATGGGCTCCTGGAAGATCATGGAGATCTCGTTGCCTCTTATGTCGCACATCTGGCGCGGCGTTTTCTTCAGCAGGTTTTCGCCCTTCAGCAGGATCTCGCCGTCCACGACGCGCCCGGGGTGCTGCAGCAGCTGCATCACGGACATGGCGGTCATGGATTTGCCGCAGCCGGATTCACCGACCAGGCCCACGGCTTCGCCCGCACGGACCGTTATATCGACGCCGTCCACGGCGGGCACGACGCCTTTGGAGGTGAAGAACTGGGTCTTCAGTCCTCTGATCTTTAAAATCGTATCGTCCATATTGCGGCCTCCTTACTGTTCCTGCAGACGCGGGTCGAGCTTGTCGCGGACCGCGTCGCCGAGGAAGTTGAATGCAACGACCAGGATGAGGATCGCAATACCGGGAGCCAGCGTAATGGTCGGGTTTCTGTCCAGATAGGACTTGGTCTGATAGACCATAAGGCCCCAGCTGGTCATGGGCGGCTGCGCGCCGATGCCCAGGAAGGACAGGCTGGATTCGGTGAGGATGTTGCCCGGGATGTTGTTGGTGAGCATGACGATCAGGGTGGGCAGACAGTTGGGCAGGATGTGCCGCAGCATGATCTTCCACCGCTTAACGCCGATGGACGTTGCCGCTTCCACGTATTCCTTCTCTCTTAAGGAAAGCACTTCGGAGCGGACGACTCTGGCGGTGCCGGCCCAGTTGACAAAGCTCAGGGCCAGGAAGATCGTCAGGAAGCCCGGTCCGATGGTGTAGGAAACGACCATCGCCAGAAGCAGCGAGGGGAATGCCATGCAGATGTCTGCAAGACGCATGATGATCATGTCGACTTTGCCGCCGACGAAGCCTGCCGTGATGCCCAGGATGGTGCCCAGAGTCATGGAGACCAGCGTCGGGAAAAGGCCGATCATCAGGGAGATGCGTCCGCCGTAGATCATGCGGGACAATACGTCGCGGCCCAGCTTATCGCAGCCCAGCAGATGCTCTGGGGAGGGCTTTGCGAGACCCTGCGAAAGATCCTGCGCCAAAGGATCGTAGGGAGCGAACAGCGGAGCGCCGACGCACACCACGATATACAGGATGATGACGATCAGGGAGATGAGGGCCACCTTGTTGTGCTTGAAGATGCTCCAGAACTGCTCCCAGAGGGTCTGGTTCGGAGCGATCTCCGCCTCCGCGGATTCCTCCACGTGGATGGGCTCGAGACCGTCTGCGGGGATCCAGGCAGTGCCTTCCGCCGGAGCCGGATTCGTCGTGACCGCAGCAGCGGCCAGTTTCTTTTTACCGAACATAGGCACCTCCTACTGCGTACGGATCTTCGGATCCAGGAAGGAATACAGGATATCCGCCACCAGGTTGCCTACGATGATGATCATCGTGGAGAAGATGACGGAGCTTTGCAGCAGCGGCATATCTCTCTGGGAGATGGCGCTTACCATCAACTGGCCGATACCGCCGATGCCGAATACGGATTCGGTGATGACGGCGCCGGACAGAAGGCTGGCAAACTGCATGGCCATCATGGTGACCACCGGGATCATGGAGTTCTTCAGGCCGTGCCGGATGACGACGGCGCTCTCCACGAGGCCCTTGGCTCTTGCCGTACGGATGTAATCGTTCTTCATGACGCCGAGCAGGCTGGAACGGGTGAGACGGGCGATGGAGCCGGAAGAAGCCCAGCCCAGAACGATGGCCGGCATGATCATGTGGCGTATGGTGGAATAGCCCGAGATCGGCAGCAATTTCAGTTTGTATCCCAGGAAGTACTGCAGCAGCATCGCCGCCCAGAAGACCGGCAGAGAGATGCCGACCAGAGAGAATCCCATCAGGATGCGGTCCAGCAGGGAGTCTTTTTTAATGGCAGAGATGATGCCGGTCGGTATGCCTATGATCCAGGCTACCAACGCGGACGTGATCGCCAGCTTAACAGTATTCGGGAATGCTGTCATGATCAGCTGGGTGACGGGCCGTTTCAACTTGTATGATTGCCCCAGGTCTCCGTGAAGCATATTCCACAGGTATCGCCCGAATCGTATCATCAGCGGGTCATTCAGGCCCATTTGCTCGGTTACTCTGTCGATTACTTGCTGATTTACTTTTTCTTTCATCATGACCTGGATCGGATTGCCCGGAAGCACCTGCAGGAGCAGGAACACGATCAGGATGATGGCGATAATGATGGGAATCGTCACGAGGACACGGTTAACGATATATTTAACCATTCCTCTAAATCCTTTTTAACCATAATGGGGAGTGCCCCCGAAGAGGCGGCACTCCCCAAAATTTTAAGAGTCGTTTGTTTCAGTTTCCGTTACGGAACCGCAATTAGTTTTCCAGATAGGTCTCGTAGTAACCGCAGTCACCGTAGCCGGCCCACATGGGAACGAAGCCCTTTACACGATCCTGCAGGACTCTGACCTTCTGCTTGTGCCACAGAACGATCATGGCTGCATCGTCGCGGGTGATCAGCTTATCCAGAGCTGCGTATTCAGCTTCTCTGGCTTCCGGATCGGTCATGTGTCTGGCAGCTTCGAGTCTTGCGATAGCATCGGTGTTGTAGTAGTTCCAGGATCTTCTCACGTTGGAGGAAGAACCATACATCTGATACAGGAAGTTATCGGGGTCGTTGAAGTCAGCAGTCCAGGACGTTCTGTACATCGGGGAACCGCCGGTCGCTCTCAGATCGTACCAGGAAGCGGAATCCATCTGCTTGATGGTGCAGCGGACGCCGATCGCTTCGAAGTAGGACTGGATCGCTTCGTTGACTTCGATATCGCTCTGGCTGGAGTCGGTGGTCTGAACGATCTCAAGATCGAAACCGTCTTCATAACCGGCTTCCTTCAGCAGCTCTCTAGCCTGGTCGGGATCATAGGGGATCGCACCGATCTCGGGGTCATAGCCCGGGACGCCGGGAGCGAGGAAGGTGCCTGCGGGAGTCGCAGCGCCGTAGTACTGGGTGTCGATCAGGGTCTGTCTGTCGATCGCCAGCTGCAGAGCCTTTCTGACTCTGACGTCGTTGAGGGGCTCGATGGACTCGTTGATGTGCAGGTAGCTGGTGCCCAGAACGGTCTTGATGTTGATGTTGTCCGCATAAGCGGGGTCGTCTCTGTAGACGGGGATCTGGTCGAGCGCGTGGTCCATATCGAAGATATCGATCTGGCCGGCGTCGAACAGCATCTTTTCAGTCTGTGCATCGGGGATGATGCGGATGAGGATACCATCCATCTTGTTGGCGCCTCTCCAGTAATCCGGGTTGGTCTTCAGGAAGACGTGGTCGTTCAGGACCCATTCGGAAAGTTCGAACGGACCGGAGCCGCAGAAGTACTCGGGATCGGAGCCGTACAGGGAGGTCATCGGGCCGCCGCCGGCTTCGTCAGCTGCTTCGCCCGCTTCTCTGTTGCACAGAGACCATGCGGGGGTAGACAGGCAAGCCAGGAACGGGGCATAGGCAGACTCGAGGACGATGTCCACGTCGTAGTCGCCGTTGATGATGATGCCGGTGCCTTCGACCGTGTCGATCTTGCCGTCCAGCATATCCTGAGCGCCCTTGATCATATCCATCCAGGAGGTGTTAACAGCAGCTCTTTCCGGCTGCAGCATGCGGTCGACGGTGTACAGAACGTCGTCGGCAGTCAGCATCTCACCGTTGTGGAACTTGACGTCGTCTCTCAGATGGAAACTGTAGGTGAGACCGTCATCGCTGACTTCCCAGCTTTCAGCAACACTGGGAACGGTGACGTTTTCGCCGGCTTCATTCGTCTCGGTGCGGACCAGGGTATCCATGCAGTTCATCATTAAGATGTAGTCTGCGGTGGTGCAGGCCGGATCTGCGGATTCGGGTTCTGCCTGATAGGTGATTCTCAGCACGTTCTCAGGGAAGCCGTCTTCGTAAACAACAGCAGAGGTTTCGCCTTCGCCGCCTTCAGCAGGCTCGGCAGGTTCCGTCTCTCCGCCGCCGCTGGTGCAAGCCGCCATAGAGAATACCATGGCCAGCGCCAGCAGGATAGCAAGCAGTTTCTTCATATAGTGTTTCCTCCTTCCACTATTTTCAAACTGATTTATGTGCCTATTATACGCTTTTGTGAAGATTTCGTAAAGATTTCCATAAGTGTCATAAACTTTATCTTTTTCGTCTTCGGTCGTATTTTCCGTTAGCTCTCGCGAAACACTCCTCGCAGACGCCGAATTTATGGCGAAATGGAAGCTCTTTACCGCAAATTCTGCACTTCTTCATAGAAAGTCGCTGACGCGACAGAAGCTCCATGATGCGGGCAGAGATCTCGTTCTTGCGTATAAGGACCGTACGCAGATCTTCGGTATGGGCGGCGGTAAACGTCTCAATATAATGGTAGAGCATGTCGCAGGCCTTAAACCGGACTTCCAGGGCATCCAGCGGCGTATCCTCCGACGGCGCGATGGGCAGGTAATCCATATACCGTCCGGTGCGGGAGGATTTCTCGTCCCGGAACAGATCCAGCCACAGTTCTTTTAACACTTCGTTCTTCTCGTCGAAGGGGATCATGACGAACTTGTACACCAGGTCCTTGTCGCTGGTTTCCCGCTCCAGCTCTTCGGCCAGAGCAATCTCCACGGACAGGTCCGCGTGCTCGAAGCCGGATTTCGGTTCGATCTCGCCCCACTTGCTCATCAGCTGGGAGATCGTCCCTTCGATGCCTGTCAGAGAATACGGAAAGCCGATGCGGGCTTCCCGGATCTGGGGGATGTCAGAGAAGATCGCCCGCCGCACCATCTTCCGCTCCTCGATGGAGCCGGCGTAGCCTTTGGGGAACATGCCGTAGCGTCCGGCGCGCCCTGCGATCTGCTTGATCTCTGTGGGGGTCAGCGGACGCTGCTGGGTGCCGTCGAATTTTTCCGTCGTCAGGAAGATGACCCGTTCAATGGGCAGGTTGAGCCCCATGCCGATGGCGTCCGTCGCCACGACGATGTCCGTCTCGCCGTTGACGTAGCGCTTCACCTCGTTGCGCCGCACGTCGTAAGGCAGCGCCCCGTAGATGACGCTGCAGCGGAAGCCTTTTCTCTGCAGCTCTCCCGCCACCGCGTGCACGTCCTTGCGGGAGAAGACGATAAAAGCGGTACCCCGTCTGGCTTCCTTCGTAAAGTCGGAGCTGATGCGGTCATCGAAGGCCAGCGGCACCAGCCGCTCGTGGCGCACCACCTCGTAGGTGTCGCCGCAGGCCGCGATGACGTTCTTCACCACGGTCTCCGCCTCCGGCGCCAGGCACACGTGCACGAGATCCGCCCGCACGCCCAGGAGGGCGAAGGTCCAGGCGGATCCCCGCTGGCTGTCGGTGATCATCTGGGCCTCGTCGATGACCGCCAGATCGTATTCGGTCTCGAAGTTCAGCACCTCGATCGTGGAGGACTGCACCCAGGAGAACGGGATGCCGATCTCCTCCTCGCCGGTCTTTAAGGAGCAGGGGCAGCCGGCCTCGTTGAGCTCCTCGAATTTTTCGTAAGCCAAAAGCCGCAGCGGCGCCAGATAGATGCCGCTCTCCGCTTCCTTGAGCGCGTTCAGCGCATCGTAGCTCTTGCCGCTGTTCGTGGGGCCGATATGCAGGATAAAGTGGCGCTTCTTCTGCCGCGCCAGGGGGAACAGATCCGGATAGGTCTCCGGCATGGCATCCAACAGGCCGCTCTTTACCTTGTTGCGGCTGCGTTCCTCCCGCTGGTACTGCTCCGCTCCGCGCTTCAACTGCGGATTCTTTGCCAGAAGGTTCGCGATGGTCTTCTCCGTAAAGGACCTTCCGATCTGGAACGCGTGGTCCTCCATGAAATCCTGGTAGCCCGCCGTATGCTCCTTGATGAGGGCCTTGGTGTTGAGCCCCGCCTTGTCGTGGACCCGGCGCAGCAGCCGCAGGCTCCGGTCGATGTCCTGATCTTCCCGCGCGATCAGGTGCAGCAGATAATTGTCCGCCGGATTGCCGTTGAAGAGGATGGCGCGGATCATCCGGTCGGACAGCACGCCCTTTTCCGTAATGCGCTCCATGTAGCTGCGGATGCCGGAAGCTTTGACCGTCCCGGTCTTGCCGGGGGTGAACCGGACAAAGTACTCCCGGAACGTCTCCCGCACGATCTCGTCCAGCACGCCGCTGTAGCGCACCGGCGCCTCCGCAAGGCCGCAGTCCGTCAGGAGCTGGGCGCAGGCGCGCTTCAGCTGGGCCCGGCAGCGCTTCTTTTCCTTTGCTTCCGGAGAACTGTCGTCCTCCGGTCCTTCTATCTCCGCTCTTCTGGCGTTTTTCGCCTCGTTTTTGATGCGGAGGTAGTCTTTTAACAGTTTTTCGATCTCTTTGATCTGTTCTTGCACAATTTCACTCATGGCACCATTTTACTATACCCGCCGTCCCGGGGCTACAATTTCTATTGCGCGGAAGGGCCTGCAGGTGTAAAATAGATAAAAGATTGTTAAAGTCCTAACAAATAAGGAGTTTGCTTATGTATAAAACCACTTCATTGGAAAGACACTATAAAGAAAAACTCATTACCGCAGATCAGGCGGCCGCACTGGTACGCCCCGGCGACCGGGTCCACTTCGGACTGGGCTGCGGCCAGGTCGTGGACATCGACGCCGCGCTGGCCAAGCGTGCGGACGAACTGTCCCAGGTGACCATCTTCAGCACCGCGTCCCTGATCGACAAACCCTTCAAAGTCTACGAAGCGACCACGTCCAACAGCCAGGTGCGCTTTGTTTCGGCTCACTACGGCCCGGCAGACCGCCACATGAGCGACGCCGGCCGCTGCGCCTATCTGCCCATGATGTTCCGGGAACTGCCGAAATACTGGACGAGCAACAACAACGAACTGGATATCGCGTTCTTCCAGGTAGCCCCCATGGACGAATTCGGCAACTTCAACCTGGGTCCCCAGGTCTCCGACATGTGGGGCGTCATCCGCGCCGCAAAGAAGATCGTGGTGGAGGTCAACGAAAACATGCCCATCGCCCACGGGCATCAGACCCAGCTCAATCTGTACGCCATCGACCACGTGGTGGAAGGGTCGAACAGCCCGCTGCCCGTCATCGACAGAAAGGAACCCACGCCCACGGAGCGCCGGATCGCCTCCCGCGTCGTGGAACGCATCAAGAGCAACAGCACGCTGCAGCTCGGTATCGGCGGCCTGCCTTCCTGCATCGGAAGCCTCATCGCGGAATCCGATCTGAAGAACATCAACGCCCACACCGAGATGTTCGTGGACGCCTACGTGGACCTGTTCGAAGCCGGCAAGCTGACGGGCAACAAGAACGTGGACCGCGGCAAGGCGGTATACACCTTCGCCGGCGGCACCAAGCGCCTGTACGACTTTATCGACGACAACCCGATCTGCTGCACGGCGCCGGTGGACTACGTCAACGATACCCACGTCATCTCCAGCATCGACGACTTCGTGTCCATCAACGGCTGCATCCAGGTCGACCTGTACGGCCAGGTGTGCTCCGAGACCGTCGGTACGCGGCAGATCTCCGGCAACGGCGGCCAGCTGGACTTCGTCATGGGCGCCTTCAGCTCCAAGAGAGGCCAGAGCTTCCTCTGCACGCCCTCCACGTTCACCAAACCGGACGGCACCGTGGAATCCCTCATCGTGCCGACCCTCACCCAGGGTTCCGTCGTAACGACGCCGCGCCAGGCGACCCACTACATCGTAACGGAGTTCGGCGCCGCCGACCTGAAGGGCAAGAGCACCTGGGAGCGGGCCGAACTGCTCATCAGCATCGCCCACCCGGATTTCCAGGATCAGCTGATCAAGGACGCCGAAGCCATGGGCCTCTGGAACCGCACCAACAGAAGATTTTAAAGCGAAAGCCTGCCGCCCGTACCGGGCGGCTTTTTTATGGCGGGGGGAATGTTGTATAATGGCATTGAGGAACAGAAAATGATACTCGCATGCAACGCTCTATCCCACTTCCTGGTGGATGCGGTATGCCTGGCGACGCTGTTCGGTGCGGCGAAAAGCGGCACGGACATCGCCATCGCTGTGCTCATCTACAATACGCTAGCCTTTACGACCCAGTGCCTTACGGGCTGGCTCGTGGACCGGCCGGGCCTTGCCCGCCTGCTGGAAGCCCCGTCCATGCTGTTGGTGGCGGCGGGTTATTTCCTGCCGGGACCGCTGCTGCTGCGCGTGTGCCTCACGGGTTTGGGAAACAGCTTCTTCCACGTCTGCGGCGGCCGCGTGACCCTGGAGAAAAGCCGTGGCAAAGCGGCTCCCCTCGGTGTTTTTGTGGCGCCGGGAGCTTTGGGCGTTGCGATCGGCAAATGCTGGCCCCAGCTGGGAGCGGCGCTTTCCGTTCTGCTCATCCTGATGGCAGGCGCTGTGTTCCTCGCCTACCGGAAAGAACCGGCAGAACTGTTTGTGGTAGAGGAAAAGCGGCGCGGACCCTTCCCGCTACTCCCCGTCGCCGCCCTTACCATCGCCGTTGCGGTGCGGGCGATCGGCGGTTGTGCGGCAGTATTCCCCTGGAATACCGGCATTGCTACAGCAGTTGCGACGGCTGTCTTCGTCTTTGCAGGAAAGACAGCAGGCGGGTTCCTGTGCGACCGGACCGGCGCGGTAAAGTCTTCCGCCGTTTCGATCGTTCCATCAGCGATTCTGATCGCGTTCTGCGGGTTCAGCATGGGCGGATCGCTGTTGGGGCAGTTTCTGCTTAACCTCAGCATGCCCGTTACGCTCTGGCTGCTGTACCGGCTGCTGCCGGACGAGCCCGGTTTTGCCTTCGGCCTGGCGGCCTCGGCGCTTTGGCCGGGCACCCTGCTGGGTCAGCTCATCCAGCTGACCGGCGCGGCGCAGAAGGCGCTCATCCTGTTCAGTTTTCTTTTGGGGCTTGTCTCCGTTTGGTATAGCGTAATCTTTCTGAAGAAGAAAGGAGATCGACCATGAAAAACATTTCCCGGATCTGGTTACTGATTCTTTGTATGTTTGCCCTGTTTACGGCACCGGTCTTCGCCGATGCGGCGATCGGGCCGGCCTTCGCCATCGTCGGCGCCGGATTCATCCTGGCGGTCGCGGGGCTCATCATCTGCCTTGCTCTTTTGATCAAGACGATCCGCAGGCGCAAAAACAGCCGCACCCAGGAGGAGGATAAAAAATGAGACACTTTCGAAAGATCCTGCCTGCCCTGCTGCTCATCCTGAGCGCAGGCGGCTATTCTTACGCGGATATCGCGCCCCTTCCGGAACCGCAGGAGGCCGGCATCAATTTCATCCCCATCCTGCTCCTCATCGCCCTGATCGTTGCAGCAGCCTTGATCATCCGTGCGATCCTCCGGAAGAGAAAATAGGCGATGTTTACGATCCTGAAAGCATGTCTTCTGACCGTGCTGATCGAGACCGTTCTGTTTTACCTGTTCGGATACCGGACAAAGGACGACATAACGATCGTCGCCTGTACCAATGTCGTAACAAACCTGTCGCTCAACCTCATCCTTGCGATCAGCGGCACCCGCACCACCTACTGGAATATCGTTGTGCCGTTGGAACTCGCTGTCGTTTTCGCGGAGTTTCTGATCTACGCACGGGCTTTCGGACCGTCAAGGTCCCTGTTTTGGAAGGTTTTAGCGGCCAACGCCCTCTCCTTTGGGATCGGTCAGCTGCTCTTTTAGCACGCAAAAAGCGGGCCCTTGCGGACCCGCTTTTGTTATGTCTTGCTTTTACAGCCCTCTGGCGTCGAAGGCGGCCTTCAGCTGCTTCATAGCCTGCTCCACGACGCTGCGCGGGCAGCCCAGGTTGAAGCGTTCGAACTGCTTGGTCTCCGGGCCGAAGATGGCGCCGGAATCCAGCCACAGCTTGGCTTCTTCCACCATCAGGTGCTCCAGATCGTCGTCCTCGAGGCCGTAGCCGGAGAAGTCGACCCAGGTGAGGTAGGTGCCGTCCGGATCCACGAAATGGGCCTTCGGGAAGTTCTTTTCCACGAAGTCCTTCATGTAGCAGACGTTGCCCCAGATGTATTCGACCAGCTCGTCCACCCATTCAGCGCCCTTGGTGTAGCAGCTCATCAGCGCTACCTGGCCCATGATGTTCGCCTGGCTGTAGCCGGCGGAGGTGTTGGCCTTCTTGAACTTCGCTCTCAGTTCGGGGTTCGGAATAATGATGTTGGCGGACTGCAGGCCGGCCACGTTGAAGGTCTTGCCCGGGGAACTGTACAGGGCGATGATCTTATGATACTTCTCGTCCAGGTTCATGATGCTCGTGAATTTGTGGCCCGGGAAGATAAAGTCGCAGTGGATCTCGTCGATCATCAGGATGACGCCGTTCTCGAGGCAGATGTCGGCGACCTTGGTGAGTTCTTCCTTCGTCCAGACGCGGCCGACGGGGTTGTGCGGGCTGCAGAAGATGAGGACCTTAACATCCTCTTCCTTGATCTGCTTCTCCATCTTTTCGAAGTCGATGGAATACGCGCCGTCGTAATGCAGCTGGCAGTTTACGAGCTTGCGGCCGTTCTGCTTAATGGCTTCGGAGAACGGATAGTAGACGGGCTGCATCACCATAACGCCTTCGCCGGGCTTCGTAAAGGCCTGTACGCTCAGGTGGACGGCGTAGACAAGGCCGGCGCCCAGGGTGACCCACTCAGGATCCACGGTGTAGCCGTAACGGGTGGAGAACCAATGATTGAGGGCTTCGAAATAGTCGTCCAGAGGATCGGTGTAACCGAAGATGCCGTGGTCGACGCGCTTATGCAGATCGGCCAGGATCTCGTCGGGGAGTTTAAAGTCCATATCCGCGACCCACATGGGAAGCAGGTCGCTTCTGCCCTTGCGCTTGGGACCGAAGTCGTATTTCAGACAGTCCGTACCGCGGCGGTCGATGATCTCGTCAAAATTGTACTTCATGTTTTCTCCTCTCTGATGCAACCATATGTATCAAAAGAAATACGTTTTCTTGCTTCCGCTTTCATTATAAATCCGGGGGCCCGCGGTTTCAACGGTTTGTTCCCGGGCGTGACCCTTGCAGGGCCCACCAAAAACGGGTATGATATCAAAGGCGGCCAGGGCCGCCTATTATAGAAAAGGAGAAAAGACATGGAAAACAAGACAGCATGGGAGAAATATAAGGCAAAGGACCTGAAGGAACTGGAACGGGTCAACGAAGGCTACAAGAAGTTCCTGGACGACGGCAAGACCGAGCGGGAATGCGTCAAGCAGACCATCGCCATGGCGAAGGCTGCCGGCTATGTGGAACTGGACGAGGCGCTCAAGAAAGGCGCTCCGAAGGAAGGCGGCAAATACTACACCATCTGTATGGGCAAGACCCTGGCGCTGTTCCGCATGGGTAGCGAAGATCTGACCTGCGGTATGAATATCCTCGGCGCCCACATAGACTCCCCCAGACTGGACGTAAAGCAGAATCCGCTGTACGAGACCGACGGGCTGGCCTATCTGGACACCCATTACTACGGCGGCATCAAGAAATATCAGTGGATCACCCAGCCCATGGCCATCCACGGCACCGTAGCCATGAAGGACGGCAGCTGCAAAGACGTGCGCATCGGCGAAGACGAGACCGATCCTGTGTTCTGCTTTACGGATCTGCTCATCCACCTGTCCGCAGAGCGGCAGCAGAAGAAGGCGGCGGACGTCATTACCGGCGAAGGACTGGACCTGCTGATCGGCAACCGGCCTCTCGCGAAGTCCAAGCTGAGCAAGGACGAGAAGGAAGCCGTGAAGGCAAATGTTCTTGCGTTCCTGAAGGAAAAGTACGGCATGGAAGAAGCGGACCTGCTCTCCGCGGAGCTGGAGATCGTTCCGGCAGGCCATGCTCGCGACTGCGGCTTCGACCGCAGCATGATCCTCGCCTACGGCCAGGACGACAGAGTCTGCGCCTACACCTCCGTGCTGGCGATGCTGGACGAAAACGCGAAGATCGGCAAGACCGCCTGCTGCCTCATCGTCGATAAGGAAGAGATCGGCAGCGTGGGCGCCACGGGCATGACCTCGATGTTCTTCGAGAACACCATCGCCAAGCTGATGGAAGCCCTGGGCAAGGACGTCTATTCCGCCACCCGCAAGTGCCTGGCAAATTCCAGCATGCTGAGCTCCGACGTCTCCGCGGGCTTCGACCCCCTGTATGCGGAAGCTTACGAAAAGCGCAGCTCCGCTTTCCTGTCCAGAGGTCTGGCCTTCAATAAGTTTACCGGTGCCAGAGGCAAGAGCGGTTCCAACGACGCCAACGCCGAATACGTGGCGCAGATCCGCCGCATCATGGACGACGCGGACGTCTCCTACCAGTTCTGCGAGCTGGGCAAGGTAGACGTGGGCGGAGGCGGCACCATCGCCTACATCATGGCCGTCTACTGCATGAACGTCATCGACAGCGGCGTCGCCGTCCTGTCCATGCACGCGCCCTACGAAGTTACGTCCAAGGCTGACGTCTACGAAGCCTACAAGGGCTACCGCGCCTTCCTGCTGAACGCGTAAAACCGCACAAAAATACCCGGAGGTTTGCGCCTCCGGGTTTTGTTTTGCCTTGAGAGAGATCCGTTTACAGAGCAGCCGTGATGATGGCCATCTTGTAAACTTCGTCTGCGTCGCAGCCTCTGGACAGGTCGTTGATGGGTGCGTTCAGGCCCAGGGAGATAGGACCATAAGCAGCGTATCCGCCCAGTCTCTGTGCGATCTTGTAGCCGATGTTGCCCGCTTCGATGCAGGGGAACACGAAGGTGTTGGCATAGCCTGCGACCTTGGAGCCGGGGAACTTCAGCTGGCCGACAACGGGAGAAACGGCAGCGTCGAACTGCATCTCGCCGTCTGCGTTCCAGTCGGGGTGCTTTTCCTTCAGGACCTTGATGGCAGCCTGGGACAGAGAAACGGTGCCGCCCTTGCCGGAGCCCTTGGTGGAGAAGCTCAGCATGGCCAGTTTCGGGTCGATGCCGAAGGTGGGAGCGACCTTGTAGATCTCTTCCGCAACTTCCGCCAGCTTTTCGCCTGCGGTGAAGGTAACATTGCCTTCCTTGTCGACGTTATCCTGATAGTCGATGTTGATCGCGCAGTCGCCCATGGCGATGGTCCGCAGTTCTTCGGGACCGTCTTCTCTGTTCAGAATAAAGCAGGAAGATACGAGGTGGGCACCGGGCTTGGTCTTGACCAGCTGCAGAGCGGGTCTTACGGTGTCTGCGGTGGAATAGGTGGCGCCGCCCAGCAGGCAGTCGGCCTTGCCCATCTTTACGAGCATGGTGCCGAAGTAGTTGCCCTTCAACAGGTTTGCCTTGCAGTCTTCGGGGCTCATCTTGCCCTTGCGCAGAGCGACCATGGCGTCGACCATTTCGTCCATGCCTTCATAGGTTGCGGGATCGATGATCTGTGCGCCTTCGATGTTGAAGCCTCTTTCGGCTGCGGTCTTCTTGACCTCATCCACAACACCGACAAGGATAACGCCCATCAGCTTCTCTGCGAGGAGCTTGGATGCCGCTTCCTGGATACGCGCGTCGACACCTTCGGTGAAGACGATCGTTTTGGGTTCCGCCTTTACTTTTGCGATCAGCTTATCGAACATTTGATACCTCCGTACTATGTAATCGGTTCAATAATTAACAATTAACCTATTTATTATAACGCTATTTGGGAGGATGCTACAAGATGATTTCCGTTAAGACCGGTACATCTCTTCGATTTCTTTCGCAAAATGCGCCTCGACATTCTTCCGTTTTCCCTGCAGATTGCAACCCCTAAGAATGATTTCCCACAAAAAAAGAAAAACCCGTGGCATAACGCCGCGGGTGTATCGCGAAGATCAGTCCTTCCGCTCGGCGACGATGTAGACCGGACGGCCCTTCGTCTGCAGATAGGTCTTGGAAAAATACAGGCTGAGGATCGCCACCGAAGTCTGGATGACCCCTGCACAGAACGCGATGAAGGTCGCCAGCGGCAGCCAGGAAGGGCTTGCGCCGCACAGGCACACGATGAGCATCACCAGCGCTGCCAGCCAGAAGGCACCTGCCGCGAAGCAGGAGATCAGCAGCGGGAAAGCGGAGAAATCCACGATGCCATCGATGGCATATTTAAAGAGCTTCCAGAACGACCACTTCGTCTGTCCTGCGGAGCGCTCCACGTTCTCGTATTCCAGCCATTTGGTGCGGAAACCTACCCAGCTGAAGATGCCCTTGGAGAAGCGGTCGTATTCCGTCATGGAGAGCACCGCGTCCACCATCTGCCGCTTCATCAGCCGGAAATCCCGGGCGCCGTCCTTGAACTCCGTGCTGGAGATGCGGTTGATGAGTTTGTAAAAGCAGCGCGCGAAAAAGCTGCGCACCGGGGGCTCCCCTGCGCGGGTCACGCGGCGCGTCGCGACGCAGTCGTATTCGCCGCTCTCGAGGATCTCCAGCATCTGCGGGATGAGCGAAGGCGGATCCTGCATGTCGGCGTCGGCTACGGCCACATAGTCGCCGGTCGCCGCCTGCAGTCCTGCGTAAAGGGCCGCTTCCTTGCCGAAATTACGGGAAAAAGAGACGTACTTTACCCGGCTGTCCTTCGCGGCCAGATTGCGCATGATCGCCAGCGTGCCGTCCTTGGACCCATCGTCGATCAGGTAAAACTCCAGGTCTTCGATGCCGGCCAGCTCTTTACAGGCCGCTTCGTAGAAGATCGGCAGCGCCTCTTCTTCGTTATAGCATGGTACGATTATGGATACTTTGCTCACGCGTACTCCTTAGATCAATGATTTATCATAAACTCTCTTCCATTCCATTATACACGATAAGATGATTTCAGAGCACACAAGAAATCCGGGAAAAAGAAACAGGACCGGGAAGATCCCGGTCCTGTCGTCTCATATTCACTACGCGATCTTGCTATTCGCCTTCTTTTGAAACAAGGTGCTGGAAATTCATCATAATGACAACGGTTTCCGCTCTCGTTGCCGTACCCTTGGGCACGAGCATCGTTTCGCTTCTGCCGGTGATGAGATCCGCTGCCTTTGCCCAGGCAACAGAACCTTCGGCCCAGCTGCTGATCGTATCTTCGTCCACGTAAGCGGAGAGATCCGCGCCGGGAACGATCTCATATCCCATCTTTTCTGCATAGGCCTGCAGCATCGTCACCATCTGCTCCCGGGTCACGGGATCGTTGGGTCCGAACTCCTCGCCATAGCCGGCAGCGATGCCCTGAGCGCTTGCCCAGTCGATGGCCTTCGCGTACCAGTCGCTGTCGGAAACATCCGTAAAGTCTGTACCTCCCTCAGAACCGGGAGCGCCAGCCATCGCGTAGAGCATCTGCACCAGCATACCGCGGGTCAGCAGGTCTGCCGGGGCAAATCTGGTCTTCGAGACGCCTGCGATCACGCCGTTTTCTACGGCTTCACCCACCGCGGCTGCGAACCAGTCGTCCGCCTCAACATCCTGGAAGGTATCGTCTGCTTTTTCGGCATATTCCGCAGGGACAGCTTCCGGAGCGGAAGCCGCAGGTTCTGCCGGAGCAGGTTCTTCCGGGGTAGCGCTTCCGCCGCCACCGCCGCCTCCGCCGGAGGGCGTACTGGCATCTCTCCACTGCGCGAAGAATTCCATATCGCCCGTAACTTCCAGCGTTGTGCCTGCTCTATACAGAGAACCTCCGGATGCAGAAGTACTCCAACCTCTGAAGGTCAGGCCATCGGGATGCGCATATTTCCCGGACAGAGTCGGGAACGAGATGGTCTCGCCCTTGTGCGCATCGATATGTCCAAACGTTCCGGTTCCGTCATTCATCTGGAAGGTCAACGTGCAGGGGATCAGCTCATAGGAATAGTCTTCTTCCTTTGTCGCACCGCATCCGCAGGTGAAGCGTTTGGTGCCGTCCGCATCGATGGTCGCCTCTTTGATGACCGTACCATCGTCCCAGACATGTTCCGAAGTCTCGACGGCGTCACATCCTTCTTCCTTGCAGTAGTGGCTGTGCGTACCGTCGTTATTGTCGATCCAGCTGCCCCAATTGTGATACAGGTGCTGGCTTGCCTGTGCTTCCTTAAGGCTCTCTTCTGCCGCTTCTGCACCGGGAACGATGTAGAAGCGGATCACGGCGTCATGGCTGCTGTTGCCGGAATCGCCGGCATTGGTCGACACCTTCAGCAGAGTCGTGTGGGTGCCCGGGGTATCGGTGACCGTACCAGCGACCCTATAAGTATCGGCATCCACCTTTTCGAGGCTGAGCCCCGCGGGCAGCGCATTCTGACCCGTATAGGCTTCGACGCCCGTGATCGCATGAGCTGCCTGTCCTGCGTTCAGGAAGCGGGAATTCGTCCCCAGCGTAAAGTCGATCGTCTTGTCGACCTCAGCACCGGACTGCACCCGGATCTCTTCCGGCGTGTATGTCAGCATGTCGAGCGGCGTCGTGAGTGCAGAATGGTTGTCAAATTCCACATACAGGTCTAAAGATGAAGCGCCCATATTTTCCGGAAGGCCGTTGAAAGCACCGGTTTTAGTCTTGCTGACCCCATCCATCGTAAAGGAAAAATCGTCATTCCCTTCTACAGCTCGTTTATAGCGGAATTCAGATCCTTCAGGAACACCGATCTTGATCGTACAACTTGGATACGGGCAGTTGATATAATATTTCCCGGAATTGGAATCGTAGTAGACTCCATTTTCCCATGTAATACTCTTGATCTCGACTCTGGGATCTTCGCAAGATAATTGAGAAGCCTTCGTCGGCACTTCATCGCCGATGCAGAGATTATTGAAAACGTTATTTGCAGTAATATCCGCCGTTGTGATATACTTCTCCGGCGTTTCTTCGCTGTAGGTAACGTTTATCGTTTTGCTCTTCTTTGCTGATTTTCCATCGGGGGATACTACAATACAGTAGAAATCGCCTGCCACGGCCTCTTCGCTGATTGGCTTCACCTTGAGTGTTGTGCCATTTATGATAACGGTATTGGGATTGCTTGTGGTATATTGAATGTCTGTGCCGTTATAGTTCCGGTACCAGGTAATGCTCTTATATTCGTTTAAGTCAAGGGGCTGCGAGAGCGTGAGCCAAAGATCCTTGAACGCTGTAGTTTTCTCATCCTCCGTCTTCAGGAACGACGGCCTGTAGGATACCTGTACATGGTTGGTCACGGCAGTTCCTGAGCTGTTGGAGAATACGCAGCAAACATCCAGAACATCATCTACCTCGATCGATACCTTAGATGTGAGCCAATCTCCTGTTTTATTATTGCTGTCCGCCTCGACCCTATGGCTGTTCCCGAAGCTGTCTCTCACGACCCACCAAGCGTTGCCGCCATTCTTGCCCTTGGCGGTAAGTGTCGCTTTGTCGCCCTTCTGTTCGACAACGATGGGAGAAGCGATACTGTCTGCAATAGGTAGAGGCTGATCTGTTTTCACATAGAACGCCCGGCCTGCTGCGGATTCCACGGTCCATGTGTCGGTGGCGCCGTAGAAAGTTTCCGTCATCGTAACGATAAGGTGATACAGTTCTCCGTCTTTCAGGCGGGACGTCAGATCGCCGAATTGCGATGCATCCTTCAAATTTACTACACAGCCGGTATCGCTGTTCGAGCCCGGTCTGAAGATGGAACTCGAACAGGTCTTCCCGTCACGCTTAAATTCGACCACGTTGACATCAGCGTCAAAGATCTGGGCTTCATAGGTGATCTTGTTCGACGACATCCATTTTTGCGGGCTATTAGCACCTAAATCATCTCGCAGCTTTATAGGATACAGGTATTCCGGATAGAACTTCCCGAAATCGCCCTTCCACTTCCCGCTGGAATCGTAGGGAAGATCCAGCGTAAACGTCATGTGGCTTTCAATCGCCGGATCCAGATCGGGAATCTTATCCTTGTCTTTCTCCACATTCGCGACCTTCATGTTGTACATGCCGCCGCTGGGATAGACATCCAGCGAAGTAGGCCTGGCTTTGATCGCCGTCTGGATGTCGTTCGCCGTCGTCTTCTTGCTGCCGTACTTTACCGTCGTGTGGGTAGCGTCGGGGAACATCTTGTCGGTAAACCCATAAGAACCGTAGTCCGTCTTGGTTTCGATTTCGTACCAGTTGTCGCTTCCATATGCTAATCCGCAGAACAGATTGTCGTTCTTGTGGAGATTGAACCTTCCGGCGTTGATCTTAACCTCAGCATTGCCGTCTACAGACAGGATGTTTGCCCCGCCTTTGGCGTTGATCGTACCGCCGTTGATCGTCAGCTTGCCGCCGGTCATCTCGATCACAGCATTCGGTCTGTCGGCATATTTGCCGGAATCGCTGATATGCTCATATCCGCGTCCCTCCACCGTGCCGCCGTTGATCACAACTTCGCCGCCGTCACCGATCCGGATCGCTGTTCCGTTTACATAGCGGGTGGCAGAGCCTGTGTAATGATCGCTGCTGTCTCTTACATCTGCATTGAAGATGGTGAATCCGGCTTCTGTTTTACTTCTTCCGGCTTCAATAAGTCCTCCGTTGATGAAGAGTCTGCCGTCGTCATGGACGTAGAAGATATCGCGTTGCTGATCGTCCCCTGCAATCTCCTTGAAATAATTATAATCGTCGGGTGCCGTAATATAGCCGTCCAGTTTGATCGATCCGCCGCCGACAGAGTCGGTGATGTACAGATCGCAGTGCGAAACGTCGAAAAGGGTGGCACTATGGCAGTTCATATTCGGATATTTCAGCACGAAATCGTGGCCGTTCAGATCCAGGACCTTAGTGACGCCATAAGTTCCAGCCCTCAGGAAGTTTTCCACATCCCCGGCGGTCCAAACGGTATTGCCTTTATCGTCGATGTAGCGGGGACGTTTCTGATCGATCTTGTCCCAGAGGATCTCCATAAGGCCGGCGGAAACGATATCGCCGAGCACGACGGCCCAGGTTGCCCCGTTGTTGTGCTCTACATGGCCGACCTCGTACGAGATATCTTTCGTAAGTTTGACATAGGTATTAAAGTCGAAACTGCTATCTCCTTTTTCTTCAAACTGATAATCATGCCAGTCAGCTGGAAGATGTGTGAGGTAAAAAGGGGCCAGAAATTTGACCCAGTCACCGGCCTCATAATATCGGAATGCCGAATCTTTCGCATATACCCTTTCCTGCGGCGTCCATGGCACCGCCGCAAAAACCATGCTCAGTACGAGCAGGCTTGCAATAACTTTTCTCAACATTGTCTTCATAGGAGGTCCGCCTTTCTTTTCGATCGGAGACAGGCTCCGGGCCAAAGGTACGACAAAAACCCACCTCGGGTGGTGGTTTCATTGTACCGTTCTGAATTTTCCGTGTCGTCTATCAATGGATAGAGGCGAAGCGCCAAAAGAAGAAAAAAATTATGAATGGCTCACCACGAGCCCCTTCAGTCTGGCCTCGATCGCCAGCTCCGTGCGGTTGTTCATCGCGGTCTTGCTCAGCAGATGATTGATGTGGGATTTTACGGTGCCCACTTCGATGCCGAGGCGTTCCGCGATCTGCTGGTTGGATGCGCCGGTGGACAGTTCGCGGAGGATATTCATCTCCGCCTTCGTAAATTCGCTGGAGAGGGCATCGCCGATCTTTACGATGGGAGATTCTTCCGGCCACAGATGTCTGCCCTCCATAGTGACCCTCATAGCGGTCAGAAAGTCGGTCTCCTCGTCCTCCTTATACCAGAACGAGTCGGCGCCGGCTTCCTTTGCACGGGTCAGGAAGAGACCTTCCGCCATGGACGTAACGATGAGGATCTTCGTCCTCGGCGACATCTCCTTGATGCGCCGGGCCGCATCGATCCCGTTGGAGCCGTCCGCCATCACGACGTCCATCACGACCAGATCGACAGGAAAGCGGCTGCAATAGATGTAGGCGACGGAAGCGGTGTCCAGAGAATACAGTAGCTTAAAGTCCGGAGCCGCCTCGACGACGGCTTCGAAGTACTTTCTCGCTATGCTCTGATCTTCGACGATCATCACGCTGTATTCCATGGCGTTCCTTTCGCAAATGCATAAATCACTAACTTTAGTTATAGATTAGTCCGATTTTTCGCGAAAACATCTAACTAAAGTTATAGATCCAAACCGGAATATCGGCTATTCCCAGCGGATCGTCAGGCGGAAGACA
This sequence comes from uncultured Eubacteriales bacterium, assembly GCA_902773665.1. Lineage (GTDB taxonomy): Bacteria > Bacillota > Clostridia > Peptostreptococcales > Anaerovoracaceae > RUG11894. The sequence continues at coordinate 58,677 of CACYFF010000002.1, forward strand.
GGGCTGCTCTCCACGGTCATCTCCGCGCCGGCATCCTCCGCCAGACGTCTCAGATTTGCAAGACCGCCCTTCTCTACGACGGGCCCTTCCGGCGCCTTGCCGTTGTTGGTGAAGACCATTTCGCCCTCTCGGCAGCGAATCGTGAGCGTATCGCCCTCCGCATGGCGGAACGTGTTGGTGATGCACTCGCCGATGGCCGCCAGCAGCACAGAGCGCTGGGGCTCCGCCTCGGGCAGTGTGCCGTCGAGCACGATGTTGACCCCCACATCCTTCGCCGCCTTCAGCACCGCATCGTAGCTGCTGCGGGGTCTTGCGTCCACATCGAGCAGCGCGGCGGGAAGCTGGTTCCAGCGGTCAAATAGAGCTGCAGCGGTCTCTTCGCTTGGCGAAGTCCCCAGATCCGCCTCCCGGATGACTTTAGCGGTGGCAGACAGCAGTTCGCCGATCCCGCTGTGGACCTTGATCTTGGCGTCCAGATATTCCTTTTCGATGGAAAGCCGTTCCGATTCACCTATCGCTGCGGAAAGCCGCCGGCTCTGCTCCTCGAGCTGCCGGTTCTTCTCCCGAACCTCTTCCAGCCGTCCGTATTCTTCCGTCACGTCCGCCGCCAGCAGCTGCGTTACGCCTTCCAAACCGGGCATACCGGATCTTTCAAAGCTGTAGGATCTGCCGAAAGCGCGGACAGGCGCAGCATGCTTCCCAACCTCCTTGGGCAGCACCGCATCGCAGAGTTCTCTTCCGTTCAGCACGGCGCGGCCGGTGAGGGCCAGACTGATGCGTTCCATCGTCTCGTTTACGAGAAGCACCCGGCCATTCTCCAGATAGCAGCAGATGCCGGTAGGAAGGTCGTCCACGGCCTCTTTCACGGAGACATCCCGTTGTCCTGCAAAGCGGGACAGTGACCAGGCAAATAGCAGGAGCAGCAGGAGCGCCGCTGCACCGATCGCAGGAAGCGGAAAATCTCCTGCGTTTATATCGAAATGAACGCGGTTCATCTGATAAACACTGCCGTGATAGTCGTAAAGCAGCTGGAAGATCCCGTAGCTGGGCAAAGCGAACAGCAGGTGGATCCAGGCTCTTTCCTTCCGGTTGAGCAGCCCCAGTAGGAAGAACAGAAGAAAGGCCGCACTCAGGACGACGAAGAATGCGCAGATGGCGATCTGGGGGATCTGGGAAAGATCAGCAAAACACATCATGCCCGCCCTCCTTTCTGCGCCGCCAGCGCTTGTTCCGCCAGCACTTCGAAGCGGTCGTAAGCTGCTGCCGGACTATCGTGCGGATCCTTCTGCTGATGAAGAAAGTCCGCCCGCAGCGCCTCGGCATCGACGCCGAGAAGGCTTGCATAGCGCAGGGATTCCGCCATGGAAAGCGCCAGATCTTCGGCCCCCGGCGTTTCTCCGTTCGCCTCGATCAATCGGAGGTTCACCGCCCGCTTTACATAGGTGCCCAGGACGCAGAGCTCGGCGAGGGCATCCCGCAGCTCGGCACAGCTCATATGGCGGCATGCCGCCACCTGCTCTTCGATCCGCTGCAGTTTCGGTTCCATCGCCTGGTAGATGCCCTCGTGCAGGTCTTTTCTGGCCTTCAGAGAAGCCCTTTCGCTGGCCAGCTCCCGCTCTTTTTTCAGCAGGTTGACGGATTCCTCCAGCTCCGCGTTGACCCCAGCCAGTTCCTTTTCCAGCCTTTCTACCTGGTGCAGATCGTCCGCCCAATAGACCCTGCCGCCCCGCACTTTCCGGCTGCTGAAGCGCATACCCCCTTCGGAAACGGGGCCTTCCAGCGTCTTTTTCATTTGCTCTTCCGTTATGGCAGCGCCGGCGGACCGCAGCGCGACGGTCCCGTCCGGGGTCCCGATGGCAGCGTTCAGTTCCATCCGGGTAAAGATGCCTTCGTAATCCTCGTTGGAGGGGACAAGCCCGGAGCGGAAGGCGGCTTCCCAGGCTGTGATCGTTACGATCAGCACCAGGTCGTTGACCCGGAAGGGTCTGACTCCGATAAACGGAAAAGTCGTATCTTCGAAGAAACGTACGAAAAGAATGCAAATCAAGATGTCCAGTCCTGCGATCAGGGCCGGCATCAGGATCTTCCGGCGCAGCTCCGCAACCCGCAGCCGGCGGAAGATAGCAACGACGGCTGCGATCGAAAAAAAAGCGACCCAGGTCATGGCAAAATAGTACAGGGGGCCAGGTCTTGCGATCAGATTGCCCCGGGCATCGACGCCCATGTACACCTGAAGCAGCTGATGCCAATCGTTTGTCAGGACAACCAGAGAAAACACGCCGCAGGCGATGAGGAGCGGCTTGTCCCAGGGGGAAGGCATATAGCCCCGGTCGATGCTCACCGCTGCGAGGAAGGAAAGGACGGGAATGGATATATAGGGAATGTAATAGCCGAACCAGGAAAGCCGCCAGCTGAAGGAAGCCCGCGGCGCGAAGGCATACTTATAATTCTGCAGCACAAAAAGAACGGTAAGCATGATGCCGATCGTCACCATCAGACGCTTCGTATGATCGGGGCCGACCCGGTGTGCAAGGGTGAGGGTCCAGAACAGCGCTATCGCCGTATAGATACTCCCGGAGGTAAGGCTGAGACCGGCGGATTCGGGAATGAAATGGGCAAGCACCGCTGTAAGGACCGCCCCTACGAGAATACGGCGCACTCGGCTTGCCTGATACCCCTGTCTGTTCATCCAAACCCTCCTTCCTGAAAAAAACCGCCTGCGCAAAGGCAGGCGGGTATGGTGCGATAAGGTTTATTCCCACTCAATGGTTCCGCTGGGCTTGGGCGTAATGTCCCAGAGCACGCGGTTGACGCCGGCGACTTCGGAGGTGATGCGCTTGGTGATGTGCTGCATCATGCCGAAATCCAGCTCCGCGACTTCCGCGGTGACCGCATCCACGGTGTTGACCGCACGGACCACGACGGGCCAGTCGTAGGTGCGCAGACCGTCCTTGATGCCGGTAGACTTGAAGTCGGGCACGATGGTGAAGTACTGCCAGACCTTGCCTTCCAGGCCGTTCTTGGCGAATTCTTCGCGCAGGATGGCGTCGGATTCGCGGACGGCTTCCAGTCTGTCGCGGGTGATGGCGCCTACGCAGCGTACGCCCAGGCCGGGGCCGGGGAACGGCTGACGGTAGACCATGTTGTCGGGCAGACCCAGTTCTTTGCCGACGACGCGGACTTCGTCCTTATACAGGAATTTGACCGGTTCGACCAGCTGGAAATTCAGTTCTTCGGGGAGGCCGCCCACGTTGTGGTGGCTCTTGACGGGGCCGGATTCCAGGATGTCGGGATAGATGGTGCCCTGTCCAAGGAACTCGATACCGTCCAGTTTCTTCGCTTCTTCCGCGAAGACGTCGATGAAGATCTTGCCGATGATCTTGCGCTTCTGCTCGGGGTCAGCGACGCCAGCCAGCGCATCCAGGAAGCGGTCTACCGCGTCCACGTAGATCAGCTGCGATTCGAACTGTTCGCCGAACACCTTGCAGACCTGTTCGGGTTCACCCTTGCGCAGCAGGCCGTGGTTGACGTGCACGCAGATGAGGCGGTTTCCGATGGCCTTGGAGATGAGCGCTGCGCAGACGGAGGAGTCCACGCCGCCGGACAGTGCCAGCAGCACCTTGCCGGACTCGCCGACCTGCTCCTTGACGGCTGCGATCTGCTCGTCGATGAATTTCTTTGCCAGCTCGGGAGTGGTGATGCGCTCCAGAGATTCGGGTCTTACGTTGCCAGTCATTGTTTACCTCGCTTGTATTTGAAAAGGGATAGATTAACGGTTCTGTGCGGTCGTCGTATCCTTCAGGATAACGTCGTGGGCGCCGCCTTCCACGATGGAGGTGGCGGAGACCATGGTGAGTTTGGCCTTCTGCTGCAGTTCGGGGATCGTCAGGGCGCCGCAGTTGCACATGGTGGAGCGGACCTTCGCCAGGGACTGGCGTACGCCGTCGGACAGGCTGCCTGCGTAGGGAACGTAGGAGTCCACGCCTTCTTCGAAGGACAGCTTCGCGTCGCCGCCCAGGTCGTAGCGCTGCCAGTTGCGGGCACGGTTGGAACCTTCGCCCCAGTATTCCTTTACGTAGGTGCCGTTGATCATCAGCTTGGCCGTCGGAGATTCGTCGAAGCGGGAGAAGTATCTGCCCAGCATCAGGAAGTCCGCGCCCATGGCCAATGCCAGGGTCATGTGATAATCGTGCACGATGCCGCCGTCGGAGCAGATGGGCACGTAGATGCCGGTCTCCTTAAAGTATTCGTCCCGGGCCTTCGCGACTTCGATGACCGCCGTCGCCTGGCCGCGGCCGATGCCCTTCGTCTCTCTCGTGATGCAGATGGAGCCGCCGCCGATGCCGATCTTTACGAAGTCTGCGCCGGCTTCCGCCAGGAAGCGGAATCCGTCCGCATCCACCACGTTGCCTGCGCCGACCTTGACGTCGTCGCCGTAGTGGTCGCGGATCCACTTGATGGTGTTGGCCTGCCAGGCGGAGAAGCCTTCGGAGGAGTCGATGCACAGGATGTCCACGCCGGCGTCGACCAGAGCGGGTACGCGAGTGGCGAAGTCTCTGGTGTTGATACCTGCGCCGACGATGTATCTCTTATGTTTGTCCAGCAACTCGTTGGGGTTGGATTTGTGGGAATCGTAGTCCTTGCGGAAGACGAAGGACTTCATGCGGCCGGCTTCGTCCAGCACGGGCAGGGCGTTGAGCCGGTGATCCCACAGCATGTCGTTGGCTTCGCTCAGGGTGATGCCGTCTCTGGCGTAGATGAGCTTTTCCAGCGGGGTCATGAATTCCTTCACCTTGGTGTCCAGGCTCATGCGGCTTACGCGGTAGTCGCGGCTGGTGACCAGACCAACGACCTTACCCTCGCTCGTGCCGTCTTCCGTAACGGCTGTAGTGGAGTGGCCGGTGCGCTCCTTTAAGGCCAGCAGATCTGCCAGGGTCGCTTCCGGAGAGATGTTCGTATCGCTGGGCACAAAGCCTGCCTTGGTGGCCTTGACTCTTGCGACCATGGCCGCTTCGTCCTCGACGCTCTGGGAGCCGTAGATGAAGGAGATGCCGCCTTCTTTGGCCAGCGCCACCGCCAGCTTGTCGCCGGAGACGGCCTGCATGATGGCGGAGACCATGGGGATGTTCATGGTGATGGCGGGTTCTTCGCCCTTCTTAAACTTGGTGATCGGGGTCTTGAGGCTTACGTTCGCGGGAATGCAGCGCTCATCGGAATATCCGGGAACAAGCAGATATTCGCTAAAGGTATGGGAAGGTTCGTTGTAGTAAAAAGCCATTTTTCCTCCTGTTCTAATCCAGAATGCCCAGATATTCTTCCAGCGTTAACCCGTTATCGTATATATATTTCGCAACCTCGAGCCCCACGTAGCGAATGTGCCAGGACTCGTAGATGTAGCCGGTAATGTCCGTCTTGTCGGCCGGATACCGGAGGATGAACCCATATCGCCAGCAGTTGTCGGCGACCCAGGCGGCTTCGGCGGTGCCGTCGAAGGAGGTGAGCCCATAGCCGGGCCGTCCCACGTCGCAGCACCAGCCGGTCTGGTGTTCGCTCTGGCCGGGGCGGGCGCTGTAGGTGTTGGCCTCTTCCTCGCCGTAGCTGGCTGCGTAGCTGTTGAACAGATAATCCTGATAATCGTAGGAGCGGTAGCCGGTGCGCATCACGATGTTGTAGCCCGCGTCCTTTGCCCCTGCGATGAGCTCTTCGATGGCGTCTGCCGCCACTTTGCGCATCTTCTTGGTGTCCGCATTGCCCACGCTGTTATCGCAGCTGGCTACGGTCACCAGATCCGGCGCCACGTAGTCTCTCGTTACCGGGTGGGTCTTGTTGACAAGCACCAGGATATCGTCGGTCGGCGTGCTGAGCGGATAGTCGTCCAGGCTCGTTTCCATCATGGGCAGCGCCGGTTCTTCCGGTTCTGCTGCTTCTTCCCCCGCAGTTTCCACGACGGTCTCCCCTGCACCGCTCCCCTGTGTATTTTCATCCTCTGCCGACGCCTTGTGACAGCCTGTAAGCATCAGTGCCGCCGCAAGCGCGAGCACCAGTATCGTTTTGAGTTTCATCCCAACCTCCTTTTGGATTAGTAACTTACAGTATAGCACCAAAAGACTTGCAATAAAAGGCGCACAGGGAAATAAAAAAGGCCCCCGCTTTCGCGGGGGCCAACATCCGGTCGTTTATAAAGTTTGGCAGTTCCGGCTTACATCATGCCCATGCCGCCGCCCATGCCTGCGCCTGCGGGCATTGCGGGTTCGGGTTCCTTGATGTCTACGATACCGGCCTCTGTCGTCAGCAGCAGGCTGGATGCGGAAGCTGCGTTCTGCAGAGCGGATCTGGTGACCTTGGTCGGGTCAACGATACCGGCTGCCATCATGTCTTCGTACTTCTCGGTGGCTGCGTTGAAGCCTACGCCCTTGTCGGCTGCCTTGACGGCTGCTACGACGACGCTGCCTTCGAAGCCTGCGTTCTCTGCGATCTGGCGTACGGGCTCTTCCAGAGCTCTTACGATGATCTGTGCGCCGGTCTTGACGTCGCCGGTCTGCTTGTCCGCATATTTCTTAACGGCAGGAATGATGTTGCAGAGCGCGATGCCGCCGCCGGGAACGATGCCTTCTTCGACTGCTGCCTTGGTAGCATTCAGAGCATCTTCGATGCGGAGCTTCTTTTCCTTCATCTCGGTCTCGGTAGCTGCGCCGACCTGGATGACGGCTACGCCGCCGGACAGCTTGGCCAGTCTTTCCTGGAGCTTTTCCTTATCGAATTCGGAAGTGGTCTCTTCCAGCTGAGCGTGGATCTGGGCAACTCTGGCTGCCAGCTCGTCCTTGGAGCCTGCGCCGTCCACGATGGTGGTGTTGTCCTTGGTGACCTTAACGGTGTTCGCGGTGCCCAGCATGTCGATGGTGGTATCCTTCAGTTCGTAGCCCAGTTCGGAGGAGATGACGGTGCCGCCGGTGAGGACTGCGATATCCTTCAGCATTTCCTTACGTCTGTCGCCGAAGCCCGGAGCCTTGACGGCTACGCAGTCGAAGGTGCCTCTCAGCTTGTTGACGACCAGCGTTGCCAGAGCTTCGCCTTCCACGTCTTCTGCGATGATCAGCAGCTTCTTGCCGGTCTGGACGATCTGCTCGAGTACGGGCAGGATCTCCTGGATGTTGGAGATCTTCTTATCGGTGATGAGGATGTAGGGGCTGGCCAGGTTGGCTTCCATCTTATCGGTGTCGGAGACCATGTAAGCGGACAGATAACCTCTGTCGAACTGCATGCCTTCCACGACGTCCAGCGCGGTCTCCATGGACTTGGATTCTTCCACGGTGATGACGCCTTCGTTGCCGACCTTTTCCATGGCTTCTGCGATCATCTTGCCGATCTCTTCATCGCCTGCGGAAACGGATGCGACGTTGGCGATCGCTTCCTTGCTGTCGACCTTCTTGGAGTTCTTCTTGATCTCTTCGACCGCTACGTCGACTGCACCCTGGATACCTCTCTTGAGGATCATGGGGTTGGCGCCTGCGGCTACGTTCTTGAATCCTTCGCGGATGATGGCCTGAGCCAGCAGCGTTGCGGTGGTGGTGCCGTCGCCTGCGACGTCGTTGGTCTTGGAAGCGACTTCCTTAACGACCTGAGCACCCATATTTTCAAAAGCATCTTCCAGCTCGATCTCTCTGGCGATGGTAACGCCGTCGTTCGTGATGAGCGGGCTGCCGTATTTCTTCTCGATGAGCACGTTTCTGCCCTTGGGGCCGAGCGTGATCTTAACAGTATTTGCAAGCTGGTCTACGCCGGATTGCAGTTTTCTTCTGGCTTCTTCGCCGTAATTGATTTCTTTTGCCATTGGATTTGCCTCCCTATTCTACGACTGCAAGGATATCCTTCTGGGACATGATGATGAGTTCTTCTTCGTCGACCTTGATCTCGGTGCCGGCGTACTTGGAGAAGATCACCTTATCGCCTGCCTTGACCTCCATCTTGACGTCTTCCGTTCCCGGACCGACTGCCAGAACTTCCGCCATCTGGGGCTGTTCCTTGGCTGCGCTGGTCAGGATAATGCCGCCCTTGGTCTTTTCTTCTGCCTCGAGCCGCTTGATGAGAACTCTGTCGCCTAAAGGTTTCACTGTCATTGTTACGATCTCCCTTCGTATGTAAATTTGGTTTTAAACAGTTTGTTAGCACTCGTTTCTCCCGAGTGCTAAATTGATTATACTCTAATTTAAAAGGATTGCAAGCCTTTCTTTCAACTATTTAAATTTAAATCCGCGGATCTCCACTTCGACGCCCAGCACGTTGAACGCGGTCATGTAAGCGACCTCGTCGTGGATGGCACGCTGCATGGCCAGAGCCGCCGTCCGCACCTTGCAGCCGTACTCGAACTGCAGCACGACGCGGATGTACATGCCTTCGTCGCTGTTCTGACTGCTCACCCAAAGCACGTTGGCAACGCCGGGGGTGGCTTCCGCCATCAGCTGCACGATGTCGCTTACGACTTTATCGGAGATCTCGTAGTGACCCAGATAGCTGAACGTAGGCCGCACTACCGTCTTTTCCGCACCGAGGGGCTTCTTAAAGGCGCCGCTGCGGAACGACCGCTTCGGGTCCAGAAAATAGCCGGAGAACTGGCGTTTTACCTCGAACGTGGGCGCCGGGATGATGTGGGTGCCGTCCTCCTTGCGCTCCTTCGACGCCTTCGTCCGCTGTGCCGGCGTCGTAATGTCCTCGATGTGGATGATGCGCGACGGCTTTGGCAGGCCAAGGCGCTCTGCGATCTTTTCCACCATGTCGTCGGACGTGCCCAGGATGAGGATGCTGTCGGGCTTCGTACGGCGGATGGCAGCGCGGACCTGGGCGCAGTGGTCGTTGTCCATGAACAGCGCGGTCTTGACCGCCCCGATCCGGGTCTCCTGCTTTTTGGCGGAGTTGCCCGCAGCGATGCTGCTGCCGTAGATGTACAGCCCGTCGTCGATGATCGCCGGGATATGCATGCGGCCGCACAGTTCGCCCGCGTTATAGCTTTTTCCTGTTCCGCTCTTGCCGGAAAGTCCGTAGATCTTCATGGGGTCACCCGCTAATGGAGTTAGCCGTTGCTATTATTTCGCGCTCTTGACAATTCTGTTACAAATAAAGATTATGCCATTGAAAAACGGAGAAAGGATGCTATACTGTCATTGTGCCAAAGGGCACAGATGACGTCATTCTACAAAAGGAGGAAAAAAACATGGCATATGTAATTGGTGATGCTTGCATCAGCTGCGGCGCTTGCGCAGATAACTGCCCCGTAGAGGCTATCTCCCAGGGAGACGGCAAGTACGAGATCGACGCTGAAAAGTGCATCGAGTGCGGTGCTTGCGCAGATAACTGCCCAGTAGAAGCCCCCCATCAGGCATAAGGCAAGGAAATAACAGCCGTTTCTTTCGAGAAACGGCTGTTTTTTTTATGCTTTAGATCTGTTCGGGATGATTGATGTAGTACACGAGGCTATGCAGGTTGTCCGAGAGATGAACGTTCTCCACCGGCGTGCTGCCCGTGTTCTCCAGATCGATGGGTGCGAAGTTCCAGATGCCGTCCACCCCGCCCGCCATCAGTTTGTCGCAGGCGTTCTGGGCGCTTTCTTTCGTTACGGTGATGACCCCGATATCCGTGGGGTTGTTCTTCAGATAGTCCTCCAGATCCGCGAAATCCCGGATGAGGACGCCGCTTTTTTCTTTGCCGATCAGGTCTTCCTTCACGTCGAACAGGGATGTTACACAGAAGTTTTCGCTGTAGGAGCTGATAAAGCTGTTGATCGCCTGGCCCAGACGGCCGCTCCCCACGATGACCATTTTGTATTTTTGCCCCAAGCCCAGGATCTTTCCGATCTCCGCCTTCAGGTCTTTTACGTTGTAGCCGTAGCCCTGCTGGCCGAATCCGCCGAAATGGTTGAGATCCTGCCGGATCTGAGAAGCTGTATATCCGATAAGTTTTGAGAGCTCGCCGGAGGAGATGCGTTCCGTACCGCTGCTTTCAAGATCCTCCAGGGCCCGTAAATATCTGGGTAGTCTTCTGATGACCGCCGATGAGATCTTTCCTTCTTGTTTCATATATTATCCTTTCATGGTTTTAAACACACCTTGTTAATTTTATCACTAACAGAGGATTTGTTACAACACTTTCTTTATGGTAAAATAGCAGAGTTATGAGCATCCTAACGGCGTCAAAACTGAATAAGAGCTTCGGGATCGAGACCGTTCTGGAAGATGTCACCTTCCACGTAAACGCGGGCGACCGCGTCGGCATCGTCGGCGCCAACGGCGCGGGCAAGAGCACGCTGATGCGCATCCTCGCGGGCGAACTGCAGCCGGACAGCGGCGAACTTTACTTTGAAAAAGGCGCCAGCATCGGCTATTTAAAGCAGCGCGACCACTTCCCCGACGGCGGTACCGTGCAGGAGGAAGTTTCGAAAGCCGCAACGGAAAAGCAGAAAGAAGCCTTTGAAGAGCGTCACGGATACAGCTACGACAAGGGCCTGAAGGGCATCCTGCGCAGCCTCGCTTTTACGGACGACTACCTGGACAAGCCGGTGGGCACCCTCTCCGGCGGCGAACGCACGCGGCTCGCTATGGCTTCGCTGCTGCTGCAGGAGCCGGACATGCTGCTGCTGGATGAGCCGACGAACCACCTGGACATCGGTACGCTCAAATGGCTGGAAGGCTATCTGAAGGGTTACCGCGGCACGCTCGTCATCATCTCCCACGACCGGTATTTCCTGGACAAACTGGCGACCCGCATCTTCGAGATCGAGCACTGTCATTTAAAGGCCTACGACGGCAACTACACGACGTTCAAGGAGAAGAAGCAGCTGCAGTACGAACAGGATCTGCGCCACTACGAGCAGATGAAGGCGGAAGTCGCAAGGCAGGAAGAAATCATCCGGCGCTTTAAGGAGCACAACACGGAGCATCTCGTAAAGCGCGCCCAATCCAGGGAAAAGCGGCTTGCCATGCTGGACATGCCGGATAAGCCTACCTTCTTCCGCGAAAAGCTGAAGATCCGCTTCGACGAAAAGCTCAAGAGCGGACAGGACGTGCTGCAGGCGGAGGACCTGGCGATGTCCTTTACCGGCCCGGAGGGCGTAAAGCACCTGTTTTCCGGGGTCAACATGGACATCAAAAAAGGCGACCGCATCTGCATGGTCGGCCCCAACGGCGTCGGCAAGACGACGCTTTTAAAGATCATCCTCGGCGAGCTTGACCCGGACAGCGGATGGTTAAAGCTGGGTCAGAACGTCGTGTGCGGCTACTACGACCAGGAGCAGAAGCTCCTCGATCCGGAGAAGACCGTGCTGGACGAAGTCCATTCCACCTATATCAAGTACGACCAGGTGGAGCTGCGCAAGCTGTTGGGACGGCTGGGTTTCTACGGAGACGACGTCTTTAAGCAGGTGAAGGATCTGGCGGGCGGCGAAAAAGCCAAGCTGTCGCTGCTCAAACTGATGATGACCGGCGCGAACTTTCTCATCCTGGACGAGCCCACGAACCACCTCGACATCGCTGCGAAGGAAGTGTTCGAGGATGCCCTGCTGGACTTCCCCGGCACGCTTCTCATCGTGTCTCACGACCGCTATCTGCTGCAGAAGATCCCCACGGCGATCTACGAGCTCAAGCCCGAGGGCATAACGGTCTATCTGGGAAGCTACGATTACTACGAGCAGAAATCCTCCTCGGTGACCTCCGGCAAAGCCTATCTGGAGACCCTTGCGAAAGGCGCTAATCCCGCGGATGCACAGAAGCTGCTGTCCAAGGAAGAGCGCACGCTGCTGCGTCAGAAGGAGAAAGAGGAAGCCGCCGCGAAGAGAAAACGGGAGAGGCAGCTCCAGGCGGCGGAGGAAACGGTCTCAGAGGCCGAAAATCGGGTCACAGAGCTTGAGAACCGGCTTTGTCTGCCGGAAATATACTCCGACCCGGAAAAGGCCAGAGAAGTCAATTCTGAGCTTCTGGCGGCCAGAGAAGATCTGGAGAAAGCTTATGAAGACTGGATGGAACTGCAGGAAGAAGCGTAAAAACTTCTTGCATACGGTTCCACATATATTATAATTTAGGTGTGTTACATAGTGCGGGACGTCCCGTGCGTTCAACGGAGGGAAAAATGGTATTTGACAAAGTACGCGAAATCATTGCAGAGCAGCTTGACGTAGATACAGAAGAGATCACGCTGGATACGAACCTGATCAAGGATCTGGAAGCGGATTCTCTGGATGCCGTCGAGATCATCATGGCGCTGGAAGATGAGTACGACATCGAGATCCCCGACGAAGTTGCGGAAGAATTCACGACTGTTGGCGATATCGTCAAGTGCGTAGAAGATTACATCAGCTAAGCAGAAAAAAACGACCGCGGAGCCTGGGCTCCGCGGTTTTTTTATGCGTTTTCTTCCTTCGCTTTTTTGCCGCCGCTGTTGATGACGGCTACCGATACGAACACCAAAAGGATGCCAAGGATCTTGGCCGGTCCCACCGCTTCCCGGAACAGGACAGCGCCAAGGACAGCTGCCACGACCGTTTCCACGGAAGCGACGACGGGCACCTTAGACGCTTCCACCGGATGGGTAAGCCCCGTCATATAGAAAATGTAGGGGAGCACCGTGCCGAACAGGCCGATGCCGGCGCCCAGCAGACAGAATTTCGCGTCGAAGAAGGAAAGATCCATCGTCCAGGGCCGGGTAAGAAGAATAAGAAATCCGGTGCCGAACAGGAAATTGTAGAAACAGGTAACATAGGGATTTACGCTGCCGGATACGTATTTTCCGAAGATCGTGATGGTCGCGTAGAAAAAACCTGCCAGAACGCCGAACAGAATGCCGGCGGCAGCCAGATTTTCCGCGGAAAATTCCCCGTTGGTGACGGTCAGGGCACACCCTGCCAGGTTCAGCACGATGGCCAGCACCTTGCGGGAAGTGATCTGCTCTGCATAGAGGATACGGGAGAGGATCATGACAAAGATCGGCGCCGTATACAGCAGGACCGCCGCAGCGGCGACTCCCAGACGGGCAACGCAGGCGGAGTAGCACAGGTTGAAAACCGCCTCCGAAAGCAGGCCCATCAATAGCAGGACAAACAGGCTTTTGCGGTCCACTTTCAGCGGTTTTATTCCTTTGCAGGCGATGAGGACCACGGGGATCATCATCAGCGTGCCGAAACCCTGACGCATCAGGGAGATGAGGCCGGAGCCGGCGCCCATGTTGGACATGCCCTGCATAAAGGGGCCGATGCACCCCCAGAGGGCACCGGCCAGAAAAACTTCGATATATCCTCTTGTTGCAGATCTTTTCGGGTCCATTATCTATGCAGCAGCGGGCTGACTCTCTTATACAGTACGAACGTGATGACGGAATTGATGCCTGCCTTCAGCAGATTGAAGGGAAGGATCGCTGTGGGGATCATGCCGGCAACGACCTCCCGGGGCGCTCCCATGAAGACCGGCGTAATGAACAGGTTGGCGGGGACCATGACGGCTGCCATGGCCAGCGTGCCGCAGAACAGCGCCAGGACCGCCTGCTTCTTGGTCTTGTTCTGCCGGTAGATATTGCCGGCGACCAGCACGTAGGTGCCGGTGGCGATGATGTGCATCACGATGCCGTACCAGCTGCTGGCGGCGCTCACGGTGACCCCCTGAATGACGCTGGCGGTGACGGTGAGCAGCAGACCCGCGGCGGGTCCTAAGGCGAAGGTGCCCAGCAGGATGGGGACGTCCGCCGGATCGTACTCCAGGAACGATGCCGCCGGGATGAGCGGGAAGTGGACGATGGCCACCAGAACGACGGAGATCGCCGCCAGGATGCCGAGTTTTGCCATGGTGTTGGTCTTTGTGCTTACGTTTTCCATAGATTCCTCCTTGAAACGTTGAAAAAGTTAGGTTCGGAATCTGTCAGGCAATAAAAATGCCGCTGCATCGCTGCAGGGCAAACAAAAGAAAGAATCGTTTCTTCCATCCGGACTATACCGTCGGTACCGGATTCGCACCGGTTCTGCCTTTCGGCTCGCGGACTTGCGGCTTTCGCCGATCACCGCCGGTGGGGAATCGCACCCCGCCCTGAAACAGATCTACATTGGAGATTATATAGTTTTACGGCCATCGCTGTCAAGAGCAGAATCCGCAAAGCACGGGTCAAAAAGGCGGCTGAGAAAGATGTATCTAAAATAAACATTTTTATCTATTTTAGATACATATTTATCGATTCAAAGCACCATGCTATAGGGAAATACCAGAACCTTCAGCAAAGAAGTGACATAATGAATGGTTTTCTGTCGACCAACCGTCAAAATAAAGATCGATTTCCATGGCGGCGGCCAAAATCTTTTGGGAAATGTATCTAAAAAAATATTTTTTTCGATTATCGATACATTTCTTAAATCCGCGTTTTTTATCGCTACTGTTCCAGCTTTCCCAGTCCGCTCTCCAGATTGAGGCCCGGCCACACGTCCAGATGCAGCGTGGCAAAATGCCCTTCGCGGGCTTTGTGGTAGGCCGCAGCGGCGATCATGGCGCCGTTGTCGGTGCAGAAGATCGGGGAAGGGATATAGAACTTGGCACCCCGTTTTTCGCAGGCTTTTTGCAGGCGTTCCCGCAAGCAGCTGTTGGACGCGACGCCGCCGGCCACCGCGAGGCCGCTGTAGCCGGTCAGATCCAGAGCCATCATCGCTTTATTCACGATGACCTCGACGACGGCCTCCTGGAACGATGCTGCCACATCTGCCGCGTTCACGGGCCGTCCGCCCTGTTCTTCCTTGTGCAGATAGTTGATGACCGCCGTTTTCGTCCCGGAGAACGAAAAGTCCAGGCTGCCCTGTTCCAGATACACCCGCTTGAATTCGATCGCGTGGGGATCGCCCTCTTTCGCGATCTTATCGATCTTCGGACCGCCGGGATATCCCAGACCCAGCACCCGGGCCACCTTGTCGTAGGCCTCGCCCACGGCATCGTCTCTCGTGGCGCCCAGAATGCGGAATTCGTTGTATCCCTGCACCTCCGCCAGATGCGTGTGACCCCCGGATACCACCAGCGCCAGGAACGGCGGCTTCAGATCCGGATGTTCCAGCAGATTGGCCATGATATGCCCCTGGATGTGATGCACGCCCACGAGGGGCTTGTCCGCCGCAGCGCAGACCGCTTTCGCGAACGCCGTGCCCATCAAAAGCGCACCGGCAAGGCCGGGGCCTGCCGTAACGCCGATCTCGTCGATGTCATCCAAAGTTACCCCCGCTTCTTCCAGCGCATGCTCGAAGACGAAGGGGATGTTGTTTAAATGGTGGCGCGAGGCGATCTCCGGCACCACGCCGCCGTAGACTTTATGCACTTCGATCTGGGAGGAGATGACGTTGGACAGGACTTCCCGCCCGTCCGCCAGGACGGCGATGGCAGTCTCGTCGCAGCTGCTCTCGATCCCCATTGTCAGATGTTTACCGTTTTTCATATTACTGATGCAGCCACATGATGAGGGCATCCTCTTTATCCTGATAATAGTGGGGTCTTACGCCTGCCTCTTCGAAACCGAAAGACTTGTAAAGGGCGATGGCGGGCGCATTGGAGACGCGCACCTCCAGCGTAACGTCGGTGACCCCTTCCGCCAGCCCTTCGTCGATGAGTTTCTGCAGAATTTGCGACCCCAGACCTCTTCTGCGTTCCTGGGGGTGCACCGCCACATTCGTGATGTATCCTTCGGGAGGCAGCAGCCAGATGCCTGCATAGGCCAGGATCTCTCCATCCTCCTCCGCGATGTAATAGCGGGAAGGGTTGAGCCCGGAGAACTCCGCCGCCACCATATCCCGGCTCCAGGGTTCCTCCGGAAAGCAGATCTTCTCCATCTCCGCGATCCGGTCGATATCGTTTTTATCCGCGCGGCGCAGCATCATGGCATCTTCCTCAGCGCGCCGGCCTTCAGCTTGCGCTCCGCTTCCGCCAGGCGCAGATATTCGGGCTGCGCGTTGTAGCAATCCGTCAGCTGCCCTTCTTCGTACAGCTCCAACGCCAGATTCAGATCCGCATGAGCCAGCTGGAACTTGACGTTCTGCGGCGCGAAAACATGCGGCAGCCCGCTGTTTTCCAACGTTTCCCGGTATGCGTCGCATCCGTCGCCGAAGAAAACGGCCGTTTTGTCCGGGGTCAGCAGCGCACCCAGCTTCTCCAGGTAGTCCGGCACGTCGTAGGCGCCGTCTGCCAGAAGAGCATCCTTACAGCCCGGCAGGTACACGCCAGCGTACACCTGGCTGCGGCGGGCGTCGAACAGCGGGCAGATGAGGGGGTCAACGCCCTCTGGGAACCCCTCGATCGCCTGCGGATCCACATCCATATACGCAAAGGACGCCAGCGTCGGCACGCAGACGATGGGCTTATTCCAGACCTGTGCGAAAGCCTTGGCCGTCGCCATGCCGATGCGGATGCCGGTAAACGATCCGGGCCCTCTGGATACGGCTATCGCATCCAGTTCTTCCGGCTGCATGCCGGCGGTCTGCAGGATCTCCTTCACCATGGGTGCGATCTCCTCGAGGTGGGAGTAATGAGTCTGGTTCACCAGCTCCAGAAAACCGTCCTCTGTGGCAGCGGAGCCTTCCACAGGCCCCCGAACGCCGGAGAGCGCAACGGAAGCCAGCGGTCCCGTGGTCTCGATGGCGAGTATCACCGGCTGATGCTGCATATCCGTTCGCCCTCCTCTTCTCCGTAACTTAAGTTTATCGTAATGACGTCCGCCGGCAGCAGATCTTCGATGAGATCCGCCCACTCCACGAGGCAGACGCCGCCTTTGTGGAAATAGTCGTCCAGACCGATCTCGAACAGTTCGTCCTCGTCGCTCACCCGGTAAACGTCGAAATGGTACAGCGGCAGACGGCCGGTCTCGTACTCCTGCACGATGGTAAACGTGGGGCTGGTAAGGGTCTCTGTGACCCCCAGACCCCTCGCGATGGCCTTCGCCAGCGTGGTCTTGCCGGCGCCGAGGTCTCCGATGAGGGCGTAGACCTGGTTCGGCTGCATCTGCTTTGCCAGCGAAGCGCCGAGATTCCTGGTATCTAATTCATTTTTTAAAGAAATGGTCTTTTCCATGCCAAATATCATACCATAAACGAAAGGCGTAATCCGCCTTTCTACAAAAAAGGGTTCAACAAATGCATTTTGCAAGGGCTCTGCCCTTGCTTCCTTGATTGCATTTGTTTTACCATAAATGGGGAAGGTCCGCTATAAAACGATGATCCTCACCCGGAAAGTGTCGAAATTGCGGTTGTTGGAGAACGTGATGACCGTCGTCCCGGGATGATTTGCCTTCACGTGAATCGTCGTAGACCGCTTTGCGGGACGGATTCTTCAGCGTATCGTAAGCCTCGTTCAGCTGCTGCGTCCGTTCCAGCGCGATGTTCTCGTTTACGTAGCCCTTATCTGGATGAAAAAACGCGATCTGCGTCCGGTAAGCCTTCCTTATGTCGTCCTGGGACGCCGTAAAGCGCGGCACGCCCAGCAGCGCGTAGTAATCCAGCATGCGGCCGTCTTCGGGTAGCTGCGCGTGCGTCTACGCTTCCGTGGGGATCTCGTCCATCTGCGCTTCGAGCGCCTCGGACACATCCTCTGTCTGCGGCAGCGCTCTCTCAGCGGTCACAGTACCGTCTTTGGCTTCGCGCCATGCGGCGTAGGCGTCCAGTTCCTTCTCGGAAAGCATAAACGCGGCGCCTGCCACGGCGATGTCGTCCACCAGGCCCACGACGGGGATGTCGTCCCGTATAAGGTCTCTGCCCTTTACCAGGTACAGGACCGCGCACAGCATGGACGCGACGACCTTCGGGGAAACCTCCGTGTATTCCTTCGTAATGTATGCCCGGATCATGGAGATCATGAGGGGCAGTCTGGAGAGGCCTTCGCCGATCGTCGGGATCTCCTTCATCTTGGCTTCCAGGGCTTGCAGCGCGGCCTCCACCTTGGAGCCGTCCTTCAGCATGTCCTGTGCCTGTGCGGTGAACCCGCCCAGGATCTCTTTTGCTTTATCGAAGCTGATGTTCATGGTTTGCCTCCTATTTAGAAAACCTGCTACGATTGTACAAAAAAAGCGGCGGGTTTTCAACTCAGCGGCTCAACGAAAAAAGAGAGCGCCGAAGCGCTCTCTTATAAATTGGCTAGGTTCGAATTACTCGATGATCTCGGTAACAACGCCGGAACCAACGGTTCTGCCGCCTTCGCGAATAGCGAAACGCAGACCTTCTTCGATAGCGATCTCGGTGATCAGCTCGATCTCCATGACGACGTTGTCGCCAGGCATGCACATTTCAGTGCCTTCGGGCAGAGTCAGAGTACCGGTAACGTCGGTGGTTCTGAAGTAGAACTGGGGTCTGTAACCGTTGAAGAACGGAGTGTGGCGGCCGCCTTCTTCCTTCTTCAGAACGTATACCTGGCCCTTGAAGTGGGTGTGGGGATGAATGCTGCCGGGAGCGGAGAGAACCTGACCTCTTTCGATCTCGTTTCTCTGAACACCACGGAGCAGGCAGCCGATGTTGTCGCCAGCGATAGCCTGGTCGAGCAGCTTACGGAACATTTCAACGCCGGTAACGACGACGGATCTCTTTTCGTCGGTCAGACCAACGATCTCAACGGTGTCGCCAACCTTGATGGTGCCTCTTTCAACACGACCGGTAGCAACGGTGCCGCGGCCGGTGATGGAGAAGACGTCTTCTACGGGCATCAGGAAGGGCAGGTCGGACTTTCTTTCGGGTTCGGGAATGTAGGTGTCGACAGCGTCGAGCAGTTCCATAACCTTGTCACCCCAGGGGCCATCGGGATGCTGCAGAGCTTCCAGAGCGGAACCTCTGATGATGGGGGTGTCGTCGCCGGGGAATTCGTATTCGTCCAGCAGTTCGCGAACTTCCATTTCGACCAGGTCGAGCAGCTCTTCGTCGTCAACCATGTCGCACTTGTTCAGGAATACGATGATGTAGGGAACGCCTACCTGACGGGACAGCAGGATGTGCTCTCTGGTCTGGGGCATCGGACCATCGGTAGCAGCAACTACCAGGATAGCGCCGTCCATCTGAGCGGCACCGGTGATCATGTTCTTAACATAGTCTGCGTGACCCGGGCAGTCAACGTGCGCATAGTGTCTGTGCGCGGTCTCGTATTCTACGTGAGCGGTATTGATCGTAATACCTCTTTCTCTTTCTTCCGGAGCCTTATCGATGTTCTCGAAGTCAACGATCTGATTGGTCGCGGAGGGAAGTCTGGTTGCCAGAACCTTGGTGATGGCCGCGGTCAGAGTGGTCTTGCCGTGGTCAACGTGACCGATGGTGCCGATGTTAAGATGCGGTTTCGATCTGTCAAATTTTTCTTTTGCCATTTTACTTTCTCCTTTTCACGTGATTTGGTTTATAAAATTGCAATTTTGGTTACTTATTGATCTTGTCCAGCAGGTTGTCGGGCAGCTTCTCAAAATGATCCATCTGCATGACGTACGTGCCTCTGCCCTGGGTCTTGGACCGCAGGTCGGTGGCGTAGCCGAACATCTGGGAGAGGGGTACCATGGCATCCACGGTGGCAGCGCCGTTGCGGATGTCGGTGCCTTCGATCCTTCCTCTGCGGGAAGAGATGTCTCCGATCACGTCTCCCATGTATTCCTCGGGAGCCGTAACTTCTACCTTGAAGATGGGTTCCAGCAGGATCGGAGCAGCCTTTGCTGCGGCTTCTCTGAAGGCCATGGAAGCGGCGATCTTGAACGCCATTTCCGAGGAGTCCACTTCGTGGTAGGAACCGTCAAACAGCTCGACACCTACGTCGACCACCTGATAGCCAGCCAGGGGACCTGTCTCCATCGCTTCGCGAATACCTTCGTCGATCTTGGGGATGAATTCCTTGGGGATGGCGCCGCCAACGATCTTGTTGACGAACTCGTAGCCTTCTCCCGGCTGTCTGGGGTACAGGCGGATCTTGACGTGACCGTACTGGCCGTGTCCGCCGGACTGCTTGGCGTATTTGTTGTCGACGATGGCTTCCTTCGTGATGGTCTCTTTGTAGGAAACCTGGGGCTTGCCCACGTTTGCCTCGACCTTGAACTCACGGAGCAGTCTGTCGACAATGATCTCCAGATGGAGTTCGCCCATGCCCGCAATGATCGTCTGACCGGTGTCGGGGTCGGTGTAGGTCTTGAAGGTGGGATCTTCCTCGGCAAGCTTTGCCAGGGCGATGCCCATCTTTTCCTGACCGGCCTTCGTCTTGGGCTCGATGGCGATCTGGATAACGGGATCGGGGAATTCCATGGATTCCAGAATGATGGGGTGCTTTTCGTCGCACAGGGTGTCGCCTGTGGTCGTATCCTTCAGACCGACCGCGGCTGCGATATCGCCGGAATAGACCTGTTCGATATCTTCTCTGTGGTTGGCGTGCATCTGCAGGATGCGGCCGATACGTTCCTTCTTCCCCTTGGTGGAGTTGTAAACGTAGGAGCCGCTCTCCAGCGTGCCGGAGTAGACACGGAAGAACGCCAGCTTGCCGACATAGGGGTCTGCCACGATCTTGAAAGCAAGTGCGGAGAACGGACCCTTGTCGTCCGCGGGACGCTCTGCCTCTTTCTCCAGTCTGGGGATGATGCCCTTGATGGGCGGAATGTCCAGCGGAGAAGGCATATAGTCCACGACGGCATCCAGCATCAGCTGAACACCCTTGTTTTTATAGGCGGAACCGCACAGAACGGGCACCATCTTGTTCGCGATGGTCATCTTGCGGATCGTCGACTTGATCTCTTCGGCGGTGAGTTCTTCACCTTCCAGATACTTCATCATGAGATCTTCGTCGCATTCCGCAACGGATTCCAGCATCTTCTGCCGGTATTCCTCTGCGAGGTCCATCATGTCTTCGGGGATGTCCTGCTCTTCGATGACAGTGCCGAGATCGTCTTCGTAGATCTCCGCCTTCATCTTGATGAGGTCGATAATACCCCGGAATGTGCTCTCCACGCCGATGGGGAGCTGCACTGCCACCGCGTTGGCCTTCAGTCTGTTCTTGACCATGTCCAGCACGTGGTAGAAGTCTGCGCCCATGATATCCATTTTGTTGACGAAGATCATTCTGGGAACGCCGTACTTCTCCGCCTGCCGCCAGACTGTTTCGGACTGGGGCTCTACGCCGCCTTTGGCGCAGAGAACGGTGACGGCACCGTCCAGTACACGCAGAGATCTCTCCACCTCTACGGTGAAGTCCACGTGACCCGGTGTATCGATAATATTGATCCTAGTGTTTTTCCACTGAGCGGTCGTAGCAGCAGAAGTGATGGTGATGCCTCTTTCCTGCTCCTGGACCATATAGTCCATTACGGCTGCACCCTCGTGGGTCTCGCCCATTTTATGGGTCTTACCGGTATAGAACAGAATACGCTCTGTGGTCGTCGTTTTACCGGCGTCGATGTGCGCCATGATGCCGATATTACGAGTATTTTCCAGCGAAAACTTTCTAGGCATGTCTTCCTCCTTTCCTGCCCGGTACCTGATGGCTGTACTGCATGGATCCTATTAGAATCTGTAGTGAGCGAACGCTCTGTTCGCTTCTGCCATCTTATGCGTATCGTCTTTCTTCTTGACGGATCCGCCGAGTCCGTTGGCGGCATCCATGAGCTCGTTGGCGAGTCTGTCGGACATCGTCCGTTCGCCTCTGGCTCTCGTGTACTTGGTGAGCCATCTCAGACCTAAGGTCTGGCGTCTTTCCGGTCTGACTTCGATAGGAACCTGGTAGTTCGCACCACCGATTCTTCTGGCCTTGACTTCAACCTGGGGCATGATGTTGTTCATTGCCTTGTTGAAGACTTCCAGGGGTTCTTCGCCGGTCTTTGCCTTGATGGTCTCAAAAGCATCGTAGACGATCTTCTGTGCTACACCCTTCTTGCCGTCGAGCATAATGCTGTTGATGAGCTTTGCCACAACAACACTGCCGTATACAGGATCGGGGAGCACTTCCCTCTTGGGGACGTTTCCACGTCTTGGCACTTCTCTTTCCTCCTTGCGTATTTTGCGCAAATCATCGGTACTCGCTGCCACAGTTGAGCAGCGCGGTGCCATTATCTATATGATAAGGGCACTCTAGTTTACCCGATATGAACAATAACTTCTAAAATCGATCTCTGCAGATCTTACTTCTTTGCCTTGGGTCTCTTAGCACCGTACTTGGAACGGGCCTGGCCTCTGTTGGCAACGCCTGCGGTATCCAGGGTACCTCTTACGATGTGATAACGCACACCGGGGAGGTCCTTGACTCTGCCGCCTCTGATCAGAACAACGCTGTGTTCCTGCAGATTGTGTCCTTCACCGGGAATGTAAGCGGTAACTTCCAGACCGTTGGTGAGGCGAACACGGGCGACCTTTCTCAGTGCAGAGTTCGGCTTCTTCGGAGTTACTGTCTTAACGGAAGTGCAAACGCCTCTCTTCTGGGGTGCCTTCGTATCGGTCGGCACTCTCTTCAGACTGTTCATGCTTTTCAGCAGAGCAGGAGAGTTGGACTTCTTTTCGGACATCGTCCGTCCCTGTCTTACCAGTTGGTTAATGGTAGGCATTCATTTTCTCCTTTCTTCTAAGATTTTTATATTGACCCGCCCGCACGCGCTGCGTGCGGGCAGAACTCAATAGCACAACAGAGATAGTGTAACATAGCCTAAGCCTTGATGTCAAAGGCTTTTCTACAGTTCCTCCGCAGGAACTTCCGCGTCTGCTTCCATCTCCTCTTCGCCGGCAAATTCGTCTGCCGGTTCTTCCATCGCTTCGGTCTCGTCCGCCTCGTCCTCGAAGAGGTCGGGAGCGTCGTCATCCGTGTAGTCTTCGCGGATCTCCTTCGTGTTGAAGGATTCCATGTATTCGGTATTTACGCCGTAGTCGATCTCGATGTTCTTGTACTGCTTCATGCCCGTACCGGCGGGGATGAGCTTACCGATGATGACGTTCTCCTTCAGGCCCAGCAGTCTGTCGCGCTTGCCCTTGATGGCAGCGTCGGTGAGGACTCTGGTGGTCTCCTGGAAGGATGCGGCGGACAGGAAGGAGTTCGTCGCCAGAGAAGCCTTGGTGATACCGAGGAGCTCTCTCTTGTAAACGGCAGGTTCCTGTCCTTCTTCCAGCGCATTGTTCTCGTCTTCGATCTCGAAGAGGTTGTACAGCGCGCCGGGCAGCAGGTGGGTGTCGCCCGCGTCGTCGATGCGGTACTTGGACAGCATCTGAGACACGATGACTTCGATGTGCTTATCGTTGATGTCTACACCCTGCTGCTTGTACACTCTCTGAACTTCCTTCAGGAGGTACTGGTAAACGCCTTCAACACCGTTGAGGCGCATGATGTCGTGCGGGTTGAGCGGGCCCTGGGTGATGCCTTCGCCGGCGTGGACCACGCTGCCTTCGGCTACCTTCAGGCGGGCGCCGTAAGGAATGATGTAGGTTCTTTCCTCTTCGCCCCGTACGCGGACCTCGGTCTTGTTGTCGGGCCGCGGTTCGATGGAGACGACGGTGCCGTCCTGTTCGCAGATCTCCGCGATACCCTTCGGCTTACGGGCTTCGAAAAGTTCTTCGACTCTCGGAAGACCCTGGGTGATGTCGTTTCCTGCGACGGATACGCCGCCGGTGTGGAACGTTCTCATGGTCAGCTGCGTACCGGGTTCGCCGATGGACTGGGCTGCGATGATACCGACTGCTTCGCCGATATTCACGTGGGAGCCCGTCGCCAGGTTGCGGCCGTAGCAGGCTGCGCAGATGCCGGTCTTGCTCTTGCAGGTCATGACCGAACGGATCTTGACGGCTTCGATGCCGGCGTCCTCGATGGCCTGTGCCTGCGCTTCGGTGATCTCGTCGCCGCCTTCGACGATGAGTTCGCCCGTCCTGGGATCTGCGATATCTTCCAGCGCCGTTCTGCCTACGATACGCAGGCGAAGCGCTTCGATGACTTCCTTGCCGTCGGTGAAGGCTCTGACTTCGATGCCTTCGTCGGTGCCGCAGTCGTTCTCACGGACGATGACGTTGTGGGAAACGTCTACGAGACGTCTGGTGAGGTAACCGGAGTCTGCGGTACGCAGAGCGGTATCGGCCAGACCCTTTCTGGCGCCGTTGGCGGAGATGAAGTATTCCATGACCGTCAGACCTTCGCGGAAGTTCGCGGTGATAGGAATTTCGATGGTCTTACCGGCAGCGTTGCCCATCAGACCGCGCATGCCGCCGATCTGACGGATCTGGTTTTTGGAACCACGAGCGCCGGAGTCCGCCATGATAAACAGGTTGTTGTCCGCCTGCAGGGAATCCATCAGGGCGTCTGCCACGTCGTCAGTGGCCTTGTGCCAGATCTGGATGACGTTCTCGTAGCGCTCGTTGTTGCTCATGAGGCCGCGTCTGTAGAACGCCTCGTACTTGTCGACCTTGGCCTGGGCCGCGTCGATGATCTCCTGCTTGTTCTCGGGCATTACCATGTCGCCGATGGAGATGGTGATGGCTGCCTTCGTGGAATATTTGAAGCCTGTGCTCTTGATGTGGTCGAGCATCTTGGCCGTTTCTGTGTTGCCGTGAGCCCGGAAGCACTTGTCGATGATCCGGGTGAGATCCTTCTTGCGGCAGAGGAAGCCGATCTCCAGGGAGTACGGATCCTTTTCTCTGTCGATGAACCCCAGATCCTGGGGGATCTGCTCGTTGAAGATAAAGCGTCCGACGGTGGATTCCACCAGACGGCCTTCCTTATCTTCGGGTCCGAGATACATGCGCACCTTGATCTTGGCGTGGATCGCGATGGCGCCGGTCTGATAGGCCATGAGCATCTCGGCATAGTCGGTAAAGACCTTGCCGTCGCCCTTTTCGGGGACTCTCTCGTAGCCGTCCGCCCGGTTCTTTTCCTCGTCCTTAAACTCGTCGATGCGCTCAACGATCTTACCGTCCTCATCCGTCTTGGCGCATACGCCGGGGTGAGTCAGGTAGTAGGAGCCGAGGATCATGTCCTGGGTCGGCGTCGTGATGGGGGAGCCGTCCTTGGGTGCCAGGATGTTGTTGACGGACATCATCAGGAATCTGGCTTCTGCCTGTGCCTCTACGGAGAGAGGTACGTGGACAGCCATCTGGTCGCCGTCGAAGTCTGCGTTGTAAGCCGTGCAGACCAGCGGATGCAGCTTGATGGCCTTGCCTTCGACCAGGACCGGTTCGAAGGCCTGGATGCCCAGTCTGTGCAGCGTCGGGGCGCGGTTGAGGAGGACGGGATGATCCTGGATGACGTCATCCAGCACGTCCCAGACTTCCGGGCGCACCTTTTCGACCATTCTCTTGGCGCTCTTGATGTTGTGTGCGAGGCCGCGGATGACCAGTTCCTTCATGATGAAGGGCTTGAAGAGCTCCAGCGCCATCTTCTTGGGAAGACCGCACTGATAGAACTTCAGGTCCGGACCTACGACGATTACGGAACGGCCGGAATAGTCGACGCGCTTGCCCAGCAGGTTCTGACGGAAACGTCCCTGCTTACCCTTGAGCATGTCGGACAGAGACTTAAGAGGTCTGCTGCCGGGGCCCGTTACGGGGCGGCCTCTGCGGCCGTTGTCGATCAGAGCGTCTACCGCTTCCTGCAGCATTCTCTTCTCGTTGCGGACGATGATGTCGGGAGCGCTCAGCTCCAGCAGTCTCTTAAGACGGTTGTTTCTGTTGATGACCCGTCTATACAGGTCGTTGAGGTCGGAGGTGGCGAATCTGCCGCCGTCCAGCTGCACCATCGGACGGATGTCGGGCGGGATGACGGGAACGACTTCCAGGATCATCCACTCGGGACGGTTGCCGGAGGCACGCAGCGCTTCGATGACTTCCAGTCTTCTGACGATGCGGACTCTCTTCTGGCTCTGTGCGTCCTTCAACTTGGCGCGCAGGTCTGCGGCCAGCTCGTCCAGGTCGATGGCTTCCAGCAGCTGGCGCACGGACTCTGCGCCCATGCCCGCCTTGAAGCGGTCACCGAACTCTTCTTTCTTTTCTCTGTACTGCTGCTCCGTGAGGATATCCATATACTGCATATCCGTGTCGCCGGGATCGGTGACCACGTAAGAAGCGAAATACAGGATCTTTTCCAGACTTCTGGGGCTCATGTCCAGGACCAGACCGATCCGGCTGGGGATGCCCTTGAAGTACCAGATATGTGAGACCGGGGTGGCCAGTTCGATGTGACCCATCCGCTCTCTTCTTACTTTTGCCTTTGTGACTTCTACGCCGCAGCGGTCGCAGACGATGCCCTTGTAGCGGATGCGCTTGTACTTTCCGCAGTGGCATTCCCAGTCCTTGGTCGGTCCGAAGATCCTCTCGCAGAACAGGCCGTCGCGCTCGGGCTTCAGCGTTCTGTAGTTGATGGTTTCGGGCTTCGTGACCTCACCGTGAGACCAGCTTCTGATCTTGTCCGTAGAGGCAAGGCTTATCTGTAATGATTCAAAATTACTCAGTTCCAAAGTCTCTGCTTCCTTTCAACACCGGGGAAATAAGGAACGGGATTATTCTTCTGCTTCGCCTGTGTAATCGTCCACGTAGGAATCTTCTTCCTGTTCGTAGACGGACGTATCTTCCAGGGCTTCGCCGTTTTCGTCGGTCTGGGTGAACCCGAAATCGCCGGTGAAGAATTCGTCGTCTCTGCGGACGTGGTCGAATTCGACAGCGCCGAAGTTCGTATTGGCTTCCAGTTCGCCGGCGTCCCGGATCTCCATCTCTTCGCCGTTCTCGTCCAGGACCTTGACGTCCAGTGCGAGGGACTGCATTTCCTTGATGAGTACCTTGAAGGACTCGGGAATGCCCGGTTCGGGGATGTTCTCATCCTTAACGATGGCTTCGTAGGTCTTGACGCGTCCCACGATATCGTCGGACTTGACCGTCAGGATCTCCTGCAGGGTGTAAGCTGCGCCGTAAGCTTCCAGCGCCCAGACTTCCATTTCGCCGAAACGCTGACCGCCGAACTGGGCTTTGCCGCCCAGCGGCTGCTGCGTTACGAGGGAGTACGGGCCGGTGCTTCTGGCGTGGATCTTATCGTCGACCAGATGGTGCAGCTTGAGCATGTACATGTAGCCGACGGTGACCGGGTGATCGAAGTAATCGCCGGTGCGGCCGTCTCTCAGCTGCAGTCTGCCGGTCTCGGGATAACCGCATTCCTTGAGCAGTCCGATGACGTCGGACTCGCTGGCGCCGTCGAAGACCGGGGTGGAGATGTACCAGCCCTTGGCCTTGGCTGCCAGGCCCAGGTGAACTTCCAGGACCTGTCCGATGTTCATACGGGACGGTACGCCCAGGGGGTTGAGCATGACCTGCAGCGGGGTGCCGTCTTCGGTGAAGGGCATGTCTTCCATGGGCAGGACCCTGGAGATAACGCCCTTGTTGCCGTGGCGGCCTGCCATCTTGTCGCCCACCTGGATCTTTCTCTTGGTGGCGATGTAGCAGCGGACCAGCTTGTTGACGCCCGGGGACAGGTCGTCGCCGTTCTCTCTGGAGAAGACCTTGACGTCTACAACGATACCGGTCTCACCGTGGGGAACGCGCAGGGACGTGTCGCGGACTTCTCTGGCCTTTTCGCCGAAGATGGCGCGCAGCAGTCTCTCTTCTGCGGTAAGCTCGGTCTCACCCTTCGGGGTGACCTTGCCCACCAGAATATCGGAGGAGTCGACCTCGGCGCCTACGCGCACGATGCCTTCTTCGTCCAGATCCTTCAGAGCATCTTCGCCCACGTTGGGGATGTCTCTGGTGATCTCTTCGGGTCCAAGCTTGGTGTCTCTCGCTTCGGACTCGTATTCCTCGATGTGGATGGACGTAAGAACGTCGTCCATCAGCAGTCTTTCGTTGAGGATGACTGCGTCCTCGTAGTTATAGCCTTCCCAGGTCATGAAGCCGATGAGGAGGTTTCTGCCCAGAGCGATCTCGCCCTGATCGGTGGAAGGACCATCCGCGATGACTTCGCCTGCTTCGATGTGCTCACCGTGGGAGACGATGGGCTTCTGGTTGATGCAGGTACCCTGGTTGGATCTCTTATACTTCAGCAGCTTGTAGGTATCCTTGCCCATGCCGTCGTCTCTCTCGATGACGATGCGGACAGCGTCTACATAGCTGACGGTACCGGAATTCTTAGCCAGTACCACGACGCCGGAGTCGCAGGCGGCTCTGTATTCCACGCCGGTCGCAACGATAGGTGCGTCGGCGACCAGAAGAGGTACAGCCTGGCGCTGCATGTTGGAACCCATCAGGGCACGGTTTGCGTCGTCGTTCTCCAGGAAGGGGATCATCGCCGTTGCGATGGATACCACCTGGCGGGGAGAAACGTCCATGCAGTCCACGACTTCTCTGTCGTACAGGTCGATCTCGCCCAGATCGCCTCTGGCTAGGACCTTCTGGTTGATGAAGTGGCCTTCTTCATCCAGCGGCTCGTTGGCCTGCGCGATGATGAGGGGTTCTTCCTCGTCGGCAGCCAGGTACTGGATCTTGGAAGTAACGATGCCGTTCTTCTTGTCGACCCAGCGGTACGGCGTCTCGATAAAGCCGTATTCGTTGATGACCCCGTAAGTGGTGAGGGAGCCGATCAGACCGATGTTCGGACCTTCCGGCGTCTCGATGGGGCACATACGTCCGTAGTGGGAGTGGTGAACGTCGCGAACTTCGAATCCGGCTCTGTCTCTGGACAGACCGCCGGGGCCCAGAGCGGAAAGTCTTCTCTTGTGGGTCAGCTCCGCCAGCGGGTTCGTCTGGTCCATAAACTGGGACAGCTGGGAGGAACCGAAGAATTCCTTGATCGCCGCCGTTACGGGACGGATATTCATCAGGGCCTGGGGCGTGGTCGCCTCGATGTCCTGAATGGTCATTCTTTCCTTGACGACTCTCTCCATTCTGGCCAGACCGATGCGGAACTGGTTCTGCAGCAGCTCGCCTACGGTGCGCAGTCTTCTGTTGCCCAGATGGTCGATATCGTCCGTGCTGCCGATGCCGTCGGGAAGACCCAGCAGGTAGGAGACGGACGCGATGATGTCGTCTAAGATGATGTGCTTCGGAGACAGTTCGTTTCTGCGGCTGTACAGGTAGTCCGCCATGTGCTTGGCGGCTTCGGCCTTCTTCATCTTGCCGGAGGGCTTGTAGTTATTTTCGTAGTCTTCCAGGCAGGCTAGCAGAGCGGGATAGAACACTCTCTTGGGCAGCTTGTATTCGGCCGGGTCGAAATCCACATAGCCGGACAGTTCGACGAAGTTGTTGCCGATGACCTTGACGGCCTTGCCTTCTTCGGTCTTGCTCTCCACCCATACGAATTCCGGACCTGCGTTCTGCACGATCTTAGCTTCGGCTCTGGACAGTTTCTTGCCCTTCTCGAAGACGATCTCGCCCGTCATGGGGTTGACGACGTCTTCCATGAGCGTGCAGCCTGCGATACGGTTGCGCAGACCCAGCTTCTTGTTGTATTTATAACGGCCGACCTTGGCCAGATCGTATCTCTTCGCATCGAAGAACAGAGCTTCGATCAGATCGTACGCGCTGTCGAACGTGGCGGGTTCGCCCGGTCTCAGCTTTCTGTAGATCTCCTTCAGACCTTCGTCGAAGTTATGCGTCGGATCCTTGGCGATGGACTTCATGAGTCTCTCGTCCTGGCCGAAGATGGCGTAGATTTCCTCGTTGGAGCCTTCTCTCAGGCTGGCAGCGATGGACGTACGGAATTCCCCGTAGCGGCGGATCTTCTTGTGCAGATCTTCCTCGGAGATGCCGGGGTTCTTGCGTCTTTCAGATTCGACCTTCGCGTCTACGGAGTCGTAGGCCAGCGCTCTCAAAAGTTCCGTGATGGGTTGCTTTCTGGTGCGGTCCACACGCACGGAAATCACCTCGTTGGAATCCGTTTCGTATTCCAGCCAGGCGCCTCTGTTGGGAATGATCGTCGTTGAGAACAGTTTGTTGTTGGACTTGTCTACAGCGACCTCGTAGTACGGGCCCGGGGAACGGACCAGCTGCGTGACCACGACACGCTCTGCGCCGTTGTAGATGAAAGTTCCCTTCTCCGTCATTATGGGGAAATCGCCCATAAAGACTTCCTGCTCCTTTACCTCACCGGTCTCCTGATTGATGAGGCGTACCTTAACCTTTAACGGTGCGGCATAAGTAGCGTCTCTCTCCTTGCATTCTTCCTGATCGTACTTCGTCTCGTCCGAGATGTAGTGATCGACGAATTCCAGAGCCAGATTGTCCGCATAATCCCGGATCGGGGATATGTCCTCAAAAACCTCAGCAAGACCCTCTTTGATAAACCAATCATAGGAGTCTTTCTGGATCTGTATGAGGTTGGGCATGGGCAGAACCGTCTCGATCTTGGAGAAGCTCATGCGCTGCTTTCTGCCGAATTTTTGGGGTTGGGGCATCGTATTCCCTCCTTATATATGTTAAGTAAAAACTATGCGTGGCAATATACTATAATATTGCGAAACGCGCAAGCAGTCAAGAAATTCCTGCTTGAAACGGGGCCGGAAACGGCATTTTTTAGCCCCGCATTAGCGCCCAAAAGGGTTGCCCGTTTGGGGCAACCCTTTTTGTCTTCAATTAGGCGGATGATTACTTCAGAGCGACCTTTGCGCCGACTTCTTCCAGCTTGGCCTTGATCTCTTCGGCTTCTGCCTTGGCAGCGCCTTCCTTCAGAGCCTTGGGAGCGTTGTCTACCAGGTCCTTGGCTTCCTTCAGGCCGAGACCGGTGATCTCTCTGACGACCTTGATGACCTTGATCTTTTCGGAGCCGATTTCTTCGAGGATTACGTCGAATTCGTCCTTTTCTTCTTCAGCGGGAGCTGCTGCTGCGCCGGCTACGGCTACGGGAGCTGCTGCGGATACGCCGAACTCTTCTTCGCAGGCCTTGACCAGCTCATTGAGCTCGAGAACTGTCATCGCTTTGATGGCTTCAATAATCTGTTCCTTAGTCATTGTATTTCTCCTTATTAAATTCTCTTAACTGATATTACTCTGCCTTGGCATCGGCGATCGCCTGGAAGGTCCGGACCATCTTGCCGACGGGGCTCTGAATGCTTCCCATGAACTTAGCGATAAGTTCGTCTCTGGAAGGAATGTTGGCGATGAGTTCCATGCCAGCCGCATCGTAGTAAGTTCCTTCTACGACGCCGCCCTTGAACGCCATCTTGCCGAAGTCCTTGATGGACTTAGCCAGGACTCTTGCGGGAGCCGTGGCATCGTCATAGCTGATGGCCAGAGCGGAGGGACCGCTGAAGACGTTCTTCAGGTCTTCGTACTTGGTTCCTTCGACGGCTTTCGCCATGAGCGTGTTCTTGTATACGGTGTAATCTACACCTGCTTCGCGGAGATTCTTTCTCAGCGCGTTCGCCTGTTCTACGGTAGTGCCGATGTAATCGACGACTACAGCAGATTCAGCCTTCTCGAGCTTTTCTTTGATCTCTTCGATTACAGCAGCTTTGATCTTCAGATTTTCTACTGACATCTATTCTCCTTTCCGGCTTTCCGAAAGAAAGCCTTTTCGGTGTCTGCAGACGGAAAAGGCTTGTGTATGAATCGTAACCTCGGCTGGATATTAAGCGCTTCTGCGAGCGCACCTGCTGTCTACAGCTATTATATTCTGTTTTGTGTTGCGATCCGGCCTTTATGTGCCTGCTAGCCCAGCTTCGCAGGGTTCAGCTTGATTCCGGGGCTCATCGTGCTTGTGATGGCGGCGGACTTGATGTACTGTCCCTTTGCTGCGGCCGGCTTGGCCTTGACAATTGCTTCCAGAAGGGCCATGTAGTTTTCCTTTAACTTCTGCGGTCCGAAAGAAGCCTTGCCGATCGGTGTGTGAATGATGTTCTGCTTGTCCAGACGATACTCGACTTTACCAGCTTTGATCTCGGACAGAGCCTGTGCAACGTTCATGGTGACGGTGCCGGACTTGGGGCTGGGCATCAGACCCTTGGGGCCGAGCAGCTTACCGAGTCTACCGACGACGCCCATCATGTCGGGGGTCGCGACGACTACGTCGAAATCGAACCAGTTCTCTGTACGGATCTTGTCCGCCAGTTCCTCAGCGCCTACGAAATCAGCGCCGGCGTCTTCGGCTTCGTGAGCCTTATCGCCCTTTGCGAACACGAGGACCTTCTTGGACTTACCGGTTCCGTTGGGGAGCACGATAGCGCCGCGGACCTGCTGGTCTGCATGGCGGCCGTCCACGCCCAGTCTGAAGTGGGCTTCGATGGTCTCGTCAAACTTTGCAGTAGCAATTTTGCTCAGGATATCGAATGCTTCGTCGATATCGTACTGAGAGGACTTGTCGTACTGCTTGACAGCGTCCTGATACTTCTTACCTCTTTTAGGCATTTGGTTCCTCCTTGTGGTACTAACGGCTTTTTGAGCCTCCCATCAACTAATCTTCTACTAAGATTCCCATGCTTCTGGCAGTGCCTTTGATCATCTCGGTGGCACTCTCAATGCTTGCGGCATTCAGATCGGGCATCTTGGTCTTTGCGATCTCCATCGCCTGTGCAGTGGTGATCTTGCCGACCTTCTTCTTGTTGGGTTCGCCGGAAGCGTGTTCCAGACCGGCTGCCTTCTTGATCAGAACGGCTGCGGGAGGAGTCTTCGTAACGAACGTGAAGGACTTATCTGCGTAGACGGTGATCACTACGGGGATGATCATACCATCGGCAGCCTGATCCTGCGTGCGGGCGTTGAACTGCTTGCAGAAATCCATGATGTTGACACCATGCTGACCGAGTGCCGGGCCTACGGGAGGAGCAGGATTTGCTTTACCGGCGGCGATCTGCAGCTTTACAAAGCCTTCGACTTTTTTTGCCATAGTATTCTCCTTTCCACGGGGCTGTCCCCGTTATTTGGGTATCGGAAACTGCCTTGCGGCAATCTCTTACAGTTTGTCCACCTGGTCGTACTCGAGTTCGACGGAGGTGGAACGGCCGAACATGTCGACCTTCGCCTTGATGGTCTGCTTGTCGGCATTGACTTCCTCGACGGAAGCGACGAAGCCTTTGAACGGACCCGTGATGACCTTGACGGAATCGCCAGGATGGATGTCCATGACGATGACGGTCTTCTCGATGCCCATGCGGCGGACTTCCTCATCGGAAAGAGGAATGGGCTCGGAACCCTGGCCAACGAAGCCGGTAACACCCTGGGTGTTGCGCACCAGGTACCAGGATTCGTTCGTTACGATCATCTTGACGATGACGTAGCCCGGGAAGATCTTTCTTTCCTTGCTCTTTCCGCTGTCGCGGTCGTAGACCGTTTCCGTGGGCACGATGACCTGGAGCACCAGATCCTGCATGCCCCGGTTCTCCACCAGCTTTTCCAGATTGACTTTTACCTTATTCTCGTGACCGGAATAGGTGTGGACGACGTACCACTTCGGTTCCTTGCTGCGGCGCAGGAAACCAGCGGGGATCTCGTCCCGCTCATCCAGGACTCTGGCCGGCGACGGCGTATTCAGTTCCTGATCCAAAATCTTTTCGTCGGACATGGGACCGCTCCTACATGGTGATCTTCAGGACCTTCTCCAGGATAGCCAGGAAGCCGGTATCCAGAAGCCAGAAGAACAGCGCGAAGAACGCGCAGACCACAAGGACGACTGCGGTGTACTTATACAGCTCTTTTCTGGTAGGCCACACGACCTTCTTCAGCTCGGTCTTGACGCCCTTGAAATATTCGCTGAACTTGCCCTGTTTCTTAGTCTTTACAGCTGTATCTGCCATTTTTTCAGGTTCCTTTCCTTACTTGGTCTCTCTGTGCAGAGTTTCCTTCTTGCAGAACTTGCAGTACTTCATCAGCTCAAGACGCTCGGAATTGTTTCTCTTGTTCTTGGTGGTGTTGTAGTTTCTCTGTTTGCATTCGGTGCAAGATAAAGTTACCTTGACTCTAACGTCGTTTGCCATTCTATTTTCCTCCAGACAACGCTATTGAAAGCGGATTGATAACGCACGAAACACGCCTATGTCTTCTTTTGGGCATAGCGTGACTAATGAATAATAGCCCAAATCCGTTCAAGTGTCAATGCGTTTTTGGACTTTTTTTGATGGCTTTCCGAAAGTTTTTGACCCGCCCCAAGATGTTGTGGGACAGGCCTTGAAAAAGCACTATTCCGTCAGCAATTTCAGGATCTGCACCGCATTGCTGGCAGCTCCCTTGCGCACCTGATCGCCGCAGCACCACAGCGTAAGACCCCTCTCGTCCGTCAGATCGTCGCGGATGCGTCCGACGTAGACCGTATCCTGACCGGAGGTATCCAGCGGCGTGGGCCAGTCTCTGTCCGCTTCGGCAGGCATCAAAGCCGCGCCGGGGAAAGCGGCGATGGCGGCCTTAGCCTCTTCGACGGAGATCTTCCGCTCCGCTCGGAGGGTCACCGAGATGGAATGGGAGCGCATGACGGGCACGCGCACGCAGGTGCAGGTGACCCGGAGACCGGGCAGATGCAGGATCTTGCGTCCCTCGTTCTGCATCTTCATCTCTTCGGTCGTGTAACCGTTGTCTTTATAGGAACCGATATAGGGAATGACGTTGAGCGCGATCTGCGCAGGGAAGGTCTTCACCTCCGGCGTGCGCCCTTCGTGCAGGTCGTCCAGCTGGCGGGAGAGCTCCTCCAGCCCAGGCTGACCGGCACCGGAGACCGCCTGGTAGGTGCTGGCCACCATGGTCTCGATGGGCGAGATCTTCGCCAGCGCGCCGACGGCGACCATCGTAATGATGGTAGAGCAGTTGGGGTTGGCGATGATGCCCTTATGGGTAAAGGCGTCCGCACCGTTGATCTCGGGCACCACGAGGGGCACATCCGGATCCTGGCGGAAGGCGGAGCTGTTGTCGATGAAGACGGCGCCGCTCTTTACGATGTGAGGCGCGAACTTGACCGCCATGGGATTCTGGACGGCACCGAGCACGAAGTCCATGCCTTCGAAGCTGTCTTCTTTCGCCTCTTCCACAGCGACGTCCTTTCCTGCGAACGGGATGGTCTGTCCTGCGCTTCTGGCGCTGGCCAGCAGCTTCAGCTCGTCCACGGGGATCTGATATTCTTCCAAAACGTTGATCATTTCACGGCCGACGGCTCCCGTCGCGCCGAGCACTGCGATCTTATAACCCATGATTCTGCCTCCTTACCCTGCAAACTCACCATATAATACGCGGATGGCCTGTTCGAAATCTTCATTTCTTACGCCGATGATGATGGAGCGTTCATCCGCACCCTGCTTTATCGTTCTGATATTGATCTGATTGTCGCCCAGCGCTGCGAACAGCTTGCCGGAGATGCCCGGCCGGGCCATCATGCGGCGGCCCACCGCAGCGATCAGGGAGACTTTGTCCTGGATGAGCACCTTATCGGGGACGCATTCGTTCTTGATGTCCGCGATGATGCTGTAGAGGTCGTCCCCCGCCTCGTCGGAGGAGACCATCAGGGCGAAACTGTCCACGCCCAGCACGATGTGCTCCGCCTTCACCTGGTAGCGGTCCACGATCTGCAGCGTCTTGATGAGCATGGAGGAGTCCTCCATGTCTCTCTTGCGCAGCGTAAGGATCGAGAAGTTCCGCTTGCCCGCGAGCCCCGTAATAAAGTGGGGATCGTCGGGCTCATCCACGACCTTTTCCACGATCATGGTGCCCGGATCGCCGGGCTCGTTCGTGTTGCGGATGTTGAGCGCGATGCCGGCCCTTCTGACGGGGTCCACGGCGTCCTCGTGCAGCACGGAAGCGCCCATCAGGGTGAGCTCCTTCAGCTCCGCATAGGTGATCTGCCGGATGGACCGGGGATCGTCCACGATGCGGGGATCCGCCATCAGGATGCCGGAGACGTCGGTCCAGTTCTCGTAGACGTCCGCACCGACAGCCGCTGCTGCCAGGGCGCCCGTCACGTCGCTGCCGCCCCGGGAGAGGACTTTGACCCGTCCGCCGGGCATCTGTCCGTAGAAGCCGGGAATGACGACCCGTTCCTTTTCCGAGCAGATGCGCCCGATCGCCTCGTAGGTCTTCTGCTCGTCGATGCGGCCGTCGTAGCCGAAGAACACGCAGTCCTTCGCGTCGGCGAAAGCGTAGCCCAGGAACTCCGCCAGCAGGCGGGAGGTGAAGTATTCGCCCCGGGAGACGATCTCGTCCACGTTGCTTTCTTTATTCAGTGACCCGGCCCAGGCGTCGAATTCATCCTCGATCCGGAAAGCCAGTCCCAGCTCGTCCCGGATCTCCACCAGGCGGCTGCGGAGCGTATCCAGGATATCTTCCGCGCTCACGCCGTACTTCAGGTGAGCCTGCACCAGGTAAAGGAGGTCTGTCATCTTGTGGTCATCCGGTGTTCGTTTCCCCGCCGCGGACGCGACAACGACGCGCCGGGACGGATCCGACTCGATGATGTGTTTGACTTTCCGGAACTGCTGCGCAGATGCCACAGAAGATCCGCCGAATTTGACCACTTTTAACATGTGTGCCTCCCCAAACTGCTGTATAGAAAAAGACCCGCGAGGGCCGTATTTGTAACGATTGTACGCTCTCCGGGTCTTGTTGACAACCCCTTTAATCAAAATATTTGATTGCTTCCATAAATATTTTTTATTGATAGGCCATATTTCCTGAAAGAATCATTTTTCCAACCAAAGATTTCTGTGTTTTCCGCCGTTTAGTCCTTTGCGCCAAACAAATTCCCGGGATTCAGCATAAAGGCAGGATCGATCGTCCGCTTCAGTTCCCGCATCTCTTCGATGGCCGCAGCCCCGTACATCGTCTCCAGGAACGACGCTTTCAGCTTGCCTACGCCGTGCTCCGCGCTCACCGCACCGCCCATCGACGTCACCCGCTTCGCCCAAGTCCCATACAATTCCTTGGCGCGGGCATACTCCTCCAGGGAGTTGGGCAGGATGTTCACGTGCACGTGGTTGTTGCCGATGTGACCCCACACAGCAGACTGCAGCCCCAGCTGCGCCAAGCCTTCCCGGTACATGGCGAACACCTTGTACAGGCAGTCGTCCGGCACCGACATATCCGTCCCCAGTTTCGTGATGCCCGGTTCTTTCCTGCGGCGCGCGTCGATCAGCATGTTGACGGACTCGGGCACCGCGTGGCGGAAGTCCTTAAAACGGCGGATGTCCGCGGCGTTCCAGCCGAACCAGGTCCGCGCCGGGTCGCCGCCGCAGGTGCTCAGACAAGTAGACGCCTTCTCCAGTTCTGCGAACGCCGCCTCCTTCGAATCCGCATGGATCTCGGCAAACAGAATGCTGTGCACGTCTTCCGGGACGTCGGCAAGGGAGGACAGGGAGGCGTCCCGGGCCTTGCGCTCCCGCAGGACGCGCAGCGCGCCTTCGTCGAAGAATTCGATGGAAGCCAGCCTGCTGCAGTTCTTCCGCAGCGCCTTCGTCAGATCCAGGGCATCTTTTTCCGTCTTCAGAAGCAGCCCGCACTCCCAGATCTGCGCCGGGAGCGGCTCCAGCCGCAGCAGCACCTCTGTGATGATGCCAAGCGTGCCGTCGCTGCCCACGAACAGATCCACCGCATCCATGCCGTATGCCGCATAGTAGCCCGATGCGTTCTTTACGGCCGGCATCCGGTAGGACGGCAGCGGAAGAAAGAGCCGGCTTCCGTCGTCGCAGCGCAGCAGCAGCCTTCTGCCGGAAGCGGACTGTTGCCCTCTTCGCAGGGTCACACTGCGGCCATCCGCCAGCAGCACCCGGAGTCCTTCCACATACCGCCGCGTCGGGCCGTAAAAATACGTGCGGGCGCCGGAGGCGTTGCAGGCGGTCATGCCGCCGATGCTGGCCGTCGTCTCCGTCGGGTCCGGCGGGAAGAACAGCGGGCCGTATGTGCCGCGCAGGCCTTCCACGTATTTGCGGAGGTTCACCAGCAGCACGCCGGGCTGCACCCGCATCAGCACGCTGCCTTCCGCCCGTTCCACGCCCAGGACCTTATCCATCCGGGAGAGATTCAGCACGAGGCCGCCGTGGGGCACGGCACCTGCAGCAAGCCCGGTGCGGCCGCCCTGGGTCGTAACGGCGAGCCCATTTGTCCGGGCGAAAGCCAACGCCTCCAGAACGTCCTCATCGCAAACAGGGAAGGCGATAAAGTCCGCCTTCCCTACCGAGCGGGATTCATCCCGCAGATACAGAGCATGTTCGTCCGAAACGCGTTCGATCTTCAAGTTCTATTCTCTCCAGTGTTCCAATCCGTACTGCGCGAAGACGTCGGGAATGAGCCACTTATCGAAGGCCTTCTCCTCCGGCAGCAGGTACCAGCCGTCCTCCGCCTTTACGATGCGGGCGATCTGCATGGCCTTCTTGCCTTCCGGCGCTTCGCCGACGGCGTAGGACAGAAGCAGGTTGCCGGTCTCCGCATCCTTCAGGGTGACCCGCAGAGCAGCCGTCCGGCTGAGGTCCTTGCCCAGCGCATCGGCGTTGTAGACGCCTGCCATCAGCGCGACAGACTCGTAGTCTGCCGCCAGTTTATCCAGATCCAGGCAGTACTTTTCCACGCCCAGCGTGTTTTCGATGTCGTCCTCCAGGAACAGCGCGCCTTCCGTGCGGAAGGTCTCGGTCTGGTTGTAGAACACGATGTCGTAGCGGCGCTCCAGCTTGCCGCCTTCCTTCAGCAGCAGCGGATAGGCGTCCACGTCCACGTGTTCGCCCTTATCCGACCAGGTGGTCTCCACCAGGATCCTGGAAGCCTCGACCTTGGCCGGTCCGGCGATGGAAGGATAGTCCGGCGCTGCGCCGGCAGGCTCCGCCACCGGCGGCTTCTCGAAGTACTTGCGGCACATGAACCACTCGTATTCGTTGGGGTCCGTCACCGGGGGGTCGCCTTTTTCGGGGAACTTGACGTATTTCATGTCCGCCATGGGGCCTTCGGCCTTGCAGGAGACGTCCTCCCAGGGGCAGGTGACCACGAACACGTCCATCCAGCCGTAGTGAGGCACGGAGAAATGGGAGGGGCCTCTGCCGTAGTGGCGCAGCATCGCCTGCACCGCTTCGCCGTGCTTGCTGCGGAACTCTTCCCGCTTTACCTGGGTCAGCCGGCCCCGGAGCATAACGCAGCGGTAGTCGTGGAACACGTCGCGGTAATAGAATTCCGGGTCCGTGTTGTTGTAGAGATAGGCGGCGACGCAGGTGACGATGGGCTCCTTGCGCCACAGATCCACCTTTCTGCCTTCTCTGGCGGAGTGGATGTAGATCTTGACGCCTTCCTCATCGCAGACCGCACCGTAGCAGAGAGGCACGGAATAAGGCAGGCCGTCCTCGTCCGTTGCGGACACGACCACGAAGGGCGCCGTATCCAGGATGGCGGCGATGATGTTCTTTTCCTTGACCTCGTGCTCGAACTTGCGCATTTTGACTTTTCTTAAGCCAAATTCACTCATGGAGTACTCCTTTACTTGCTATCGACCGATTCTTTGCAGAATCCCATTAAGAACTGCGGTAAGAGCTGAGCCGAATACTGGGCCAGCGAATAATTGCCGCCGGAGATGCACCAGTCGTACATCAAGCCCCGCTCGAAGACGGCGTAGGCCCGGGTGACGTCCAGCGTCGTAAATTCCTCCCGGAACAGCCCCTGCTGCTGGCCTTCGATGACGATCTGCCGCAGCAGCTTGTAGTATGTGCGGGTCGGGTCCAGCAGGCTGCGTTCGCTGCCGGACACCAGCTGGGAGGCGAACAGGCGGCTGAGGATGTCGATGGAGACCGTGTTTTCGATCATCAGGAACAGTTCCTGGTTGATGAACACCAGTTTTTCGATGACCCCTAAAGAGGGGTCCATCGTCTCCGTCAGTTCCTCGTACTTCTCGTCGAACAGATACGAAAGGGAGGCAGGCAGCGATTCCTTGCTCTCGAAGTAATGATAAAACGAGCCCTTGGATGTGCCCGAGGCCTCTACGATGTCATCCACCGTCGTTTTGTCGTAGCCCTGTTCGTAAAACAGCTTCCACGCGGCGGAAACGATCTTCCCTTTTGTATTGTTCTGCGATCTTTTCAAAGTTTATTTTTTCGTCCTTATCTCAGTCTATAATTTAGTTTAACAATAAAAGATTGAATTTTCAATTGTTTTTGAAATTCAATACCGGACAATTCTATTTTTTAGTCTAAACTCTATTCCGTATTTTGTTCTTGCTCTTTCCATGTTAGAATGCAGTACATTTACGGAAAGGAATCGCATCATGTTTCAACTCAACACCTACATCGAACCCGATTTCACACAGAAATATCTCATGGAGGCACCGGACTGCACGCTGGTAAAAGCGCCCCACGCGAAGGCGGCGCCGAAAGGCTTCCACGCCACGTCCATCTACCCTGAATACTTTAAGATAAACGGCACATGGCACCTGGCCAAGGATACCCGCATGGACGCCGTGGCGGTCTGGCGGGACGGGGAGATCAAAGTCGTGGAATTCCGCAACATCAAAGAGAACGATCTCGTGGTCACCGGCCGCACCGAGGACGGCAGCGAAGGCATCTACGTGCATGCGGACTGCTTTACCAGCGACGAGGAAGAGAACGCGGAAAATGTCTTCTCCTTCCGCCGGAGCCGCAACCGGGAGACTAGTTTTACCTACGATTACGAGCGCCTGGTGAATCTGCTGAAATACGAAAAAGAACACGGCGGCTACGTGGTCTGGGTGCTCGGCCCCGCCTGCAGTTTCGACGTAACGGCACGGGAGATCATGTCCAGGCTCATCGCCGAAGGCTACTGCCAGGCACTGCTGGCCGGCAACGCCCTCGCCACCCACGATCTGGAAGGCGCCTATCTGGGCACGGCGCTGGGCTGCGACATCCGCAACCAGAAGCTCCACTACATGGGTCACTACAACCATCTGGAGACCATCAACGCCATCAACACCTACGGGTCCATCCCCGCCTTCATCCAGGGCGAAGGCATCGACAACGGCATCATCTACAGCTGCGTCGCGAGCAACGTGCCATTCGTGCTGAACGGCTCCATCCGGGACGACGGCCCTCTGCCGGAGGTCTACGAGCACGCCTATGAGGGTCAGGACATGATCCGTTCCCACGTGCGCAAGGCCACGACCGTCATCGGTATGGCCACGATGCTGCACACCATCGCCACCGGCAACATGACGCCGACCTACCGCGTGCTTGCGGACGGCACCATCCGCCCCGTCTACTTCTACATGGTGGATTCCTCCGACTTCGTCGCAAGCAAACTGGGCGACAGAGGCAGCCTGTCCGCCAGATCCATCGTCACGAACGTGCAGGACTTTATGAAGAACGTGGGGAGCGGGCTCGGTCTTTACGAATATCGCTGAACAAATGCCAGA
The DNA here is from genome assembly GCA_902773665.1 of uncultured Eubacteriales bacterium. Classification (GTDB taxonomy): domain Bacteria; phylum Bacillota; class Clostridia; order Peptostreptococcales; family Anaerovoracaceae; genus RUG11894. The sequence goes on from CACYFF010000002.1 coordinate 99,875, forward strand.
GAGGCAGTAAAAAGAGATAAAACGCGAGAAGAATGGACAGATCCGGGGCTGCAATGGTGGAGAGCACGCTCGCCGCACCGACGGACCAGGGCCAATACGCGCAGGTAACGATAGCGGAGTCTTCCAGAGCAAGGGCGGCTTCGCTTTTTGTCTGGTAAAGATCGCCGCACAGTTCGTGGGTGAGCACGACGTTCAGCGTCTGGTTGCAGGAGACGACGGAGGTGACGAGGGCGGTCAGATAACTTGCCCCGAAGGGAACGGTCTTTCCCGACAGGCGGTGAACCAAAGATCGTAGGCCGTCCAGCAGATGCGTTCCGTGGAAGATCCCCGAGAACGCGGACACGAACGTAAAGATGAGTGCGATGCGCCGCATGGACAGGATGCCGCCGCCGTTGAGGACCGCGGAAAGCGAAGGGTCGGTGGTAAGGTACCCTCGCCACAGCAGCGGAAGCAGTTCCTGCGGGTCAACCTGCTGCAGCAGCACCGTCAGAATGACCGCGACCAGCGTGCTGCAACCCATCGTCAGGCGCATGTTCTTCTTCAGCGCCGCCAGAGCCAGGAGAACGGCCGCAGGCAGGACGCACAACGGGGACAGCACGAATTCCCGGGAGAACAGTCCGCGCAGATCCGGCACGCTGCTGCCGTGATGCGCGGACAGCCCCAGCGCCAGATAGACCAGGCAGCTGGCGAAAAACGGCACGATACAGCTCCTCGCCATGCTGCGGATATTGTCGTAGATATCCGTCTCCGTCAGACCGCTCACCAGCAGCGCGCTGGAGGACACCGACGACATGCGGTCGCCGAAATAGCAGCCGGAAAGCACCGCGCCGCCGGTCAGAACGGGGCTCACATCCATTGCGGAAGCCATAGCCATGCTGATGACGCCCATCGTCGCGGCGGTCCCCATAGCTGTCCCGGTCAGGAAGGAGATAAGACTGCACAGTACGAAGGCCATCATCAGAAAGATGGAAGGCCGGATCAGGCCCGTCGCTGCGGTCACGACGTAGGGAATGGTGCCCGACGCCCGCCAGCTGGCCGTCAGCATGCCGATGAACACGAAATTCAGGAAGATCATGCGGTTGCGCCAGATGCCGTCCCGGCACATGCGAAGCAGCTGTGTCCACGTATGCCCTTCCCGTCTGCCGTACAGCAAAAACAGCACGAGCCCTACCGTGAGGGCGTATGCGGTGGACCGTCCCGTGATGACGCACAGCAGCAGCGCCGCGCTGAATCCTGCAAAACAAAGATATGCCATAAAAATACCCGGCAGGAAAAGCTCCTGCCGGGTCTATTCTACTCCTTACTTCAGCTTGTCGCAAAGCATCTTGCCCAGTCTCTTCGTTGCCTTCTCGATATTCTCGGGAGGTACGGCGCCGAAGCTGATGCGCATGCAGTTCGTAACAGGCTCGCCGTCGGTGAAGAACTTTTCACCGGCTACGAATGCGACCTTAACGTCGGGTCTGGTGATGGCTTCTTCTCTCAGTTCGGTGGTGTTGAGGCCGCCGGGCAGCTGCGCCCAGGTGAACAGGCCGCCGTCGGGAACGGTCCACTTCGTGCCCTTCGGGAAGTATTCCTCGATGCACTCCATCATCTTCTGGCAGCGTTCTCTGTACAGGCTGCAGATCATCTCGTGATGTTCGGGATAGTACCCTCTCTTGAAGAACTCAGCGCACAGCACCTGCGGCAGCATGGAGGTGTGGGAGTTCATGGCGGTCTTTACATCCTGCAGCGGCTGCATCATCTCGGGCAGGCCTACGATGTAGCCCAGACGGCTGCCTGCGGAGAAGATCTTGGAGAAGGAGTTGCCCAGGATGACCTTGCCGGCCTTGTCGAAGCTCTTGATGGGAGCCAGGTCGTGTCCGGTAAAGCGGATGTCTCTGTAGGGGTCATCCTCGAAGACCAGCACGTCGTACTTTTCGGCCAGTTCCGCGATCTTCTTTCTCCTCTCCAGCGTGAGCGTTCTGCCGGAGGGGTTCTGGAAGGTGGGGATGACGTAGATCATCTTCGGATTGTATTTCTGGATCTTGGCTTCCAGATCGTCCATTCTCATGCCGTCTTCGTCCATCTCGACGCCGATGCACTTCGCTTCGAACATCTCGAAGGTCTCCACCGCGTGGACGAAGGTCGGTCTCTCGACGAGCACCACATCGCCGGGATCGATGTAGATCTCGCAGGTGAGGGAGATGGTCTCCAGGCCGCCGGTGGTGATCATGATGTGGTCCGCGTCGGTCTTGACGCCCTTGGGAGCCAGCAGCTGGTCGACGATAACTTCTCTTAAGTCCTTGACGCCGAGCAGGGGTCCGTACTGCAGGGCTTCCACGCCTCTGCTGTCCCGTCTCAGCACGTCGTTTGCGATCTCGCGCACCCGCTCTACGGGGAGCGCTTCCTTAGCGGGGGCGCCGATGCTCAGGGAGATGAGCTCGGGATCTGCCAGGGAATTGAACAGGCCGCGTACGACTTCCGCGGAGCCTGCCATGGTGTGTATTCTCTTTGCGAATTTATTGCTGCTATCCATACCGATTACCTCCTGTTCGGAATTTCCATTTTTATCTTATCACAAAACAAATCCATCGAGATATCGATGGATTTGATGGAACCTATAAATCTTTTGAATTAAGAACGATGGTAAAGGGACCGTCGTTGGTAAGGCTCACCTTCATGTCGGCGCCGAACTCCCCTCTTTCCACCCGGGGGCAGTAGGTCTTCGCCTGTTCGATGATGTATTCGTACATCTCGTTGGCCATATCCGGCGCGCCGGCACCGATAAAGGACGGCCGGTTGCCCTTCTTGCAGTCCGCGTACAGCGTAAACTGGGAGATGAGGAGCAGCGAGCCGTCCACGTCCGCCAGAGACAGGTTCGTCTTGCCGTTCTCGTCCTCGAAGATGCGCATGTTGCACATCTTGCGGACCATCTTGTCCGCGATCTCCTTCGTGTCCGTATCCGCGACGCCGATGAGGGTCATAAATCCTTTGCCGATCTTGCCGCGGCATTCGCCTTCGATATCGACGCGGGCTTCGCTCACCCGCTGAATGACAAATATCATCGCTCTCTCCGTTCTTTACTTGATCTCGTAGGGGTTGGGTTTTCCGCTCAGCGCCAGGTAAGACGCCTCGATGGCGGTCTTCAGCTGTTCGTTGGCGGACAGGTAGGTGCAGAAGGCCATATGCTGCAGCAGGGTCACCTCGGGCAGTTCCTCCAGGGCCGCGATGTGTTCGGGCACCGGTTTCTGCCGCGCATCGGTGTAGTAGTAGCCGGACTCGTCCTCGATGACGTCCAGCACCGCGCCGCCCAGCTTCTTTGCCCGCAGGGCGTCGATGAGGGCCCAGGTGTCGATGAGGTCGCCCCGGGCGGTATTGACGATGTAGGCGCCGGGCTTCATGAGGGCCAGTTTTTCCGCGTTGATCAGGTGATGGTTCTCCGGGCTTGCGAAGGCGTGCAGCGTAACGATGTCGCAGCGCTGCAGCAGTTCCTCCATGGATACGTACTCGCAGAATTCCTTCAGACCGTCGTTTTCGTAGATATCGTAGCAAAGGATCTTGCATTCGAAGGGACGCAGCCGCTTTGCCACGCACTGGCCGATCTTGCCGGTGCCGATGATGCCCACCGTCAGCTCGGACAGATCGTGACCCCTGCACTGGTTGATGCGGAAGTCTCTGGTGCGGTAGCCTTCCAGGATGGTATGCACTCTTCTGGCGGCCATCAGGATGCACATCACGGCGTAGCTGGCTACGCTCTGGGGCGGATACACCGCATGATGGATACCGATGCCGTACTTTTTCGCCGCCTCCTTATCGAAGTGGTCGAAGCCTACGGACTGGGTAACGACGTGCTTTACGCCGGCCTCCTTCAGCGTCCGGAATTCCTCGTCCCCCATGGGATGGGGCACGGAGATGACCGCATCGAACCCCTGTCCTTTCAGCGCCTTGTACGCCTCCAGGGAGGGCAGATCCTCCGTCGCGTCGTACTCGAGCCCATATCCTTTGAACAGCTCATCCAGGAACTTCTCCTGCGCTGCCTGCTTGCAGAAAAGCTTTACTTTCATACTGTCTCCTTTGCTTGTCGGTTATTGGAACTTAAATATAAAACAATCTCGTGTAGACCATGCCCAGGGCTTCCCGGATAAAGTACCGTACTTTATAGGCCGCCAGGCTGGTGGGTGCCGGATAGGTGCCGAAATCGTAGTCCAGCAGATGGCACCCCAGATAGCGGGCGCGGCACAGGTGATATTCGCTGGAAACGATCACGATCCTTTGGGTCTGCCAGTCCTCTCCGCAGTCCTGCGCGATGAGATCGCAGGAAAAGCGGAGGTTTTCCCGGGTGTCGGAGGCGGCTTCCTCCGCGATGACCCGTTCAGGGTCCACACCCTTTTCGATCAGCCAGTCGCGCATGCATTGGCCCTCGCTCTCCGGTTCATCCGGGCCCTGCCCGCCGGTAACGACGGCCTTGGCGTCCGGATAGTCTTCCAGGTAGGCTAGCGCTGCCCGCAGGCGGTCGTCCAGCGCGCGGGACGGACCCCAGGGGTCGACCTTCGCACCGAGAACGATAATGTAGTCCGCATCTTCGTAGTTCTGCCCCTTGCTGGCCCGGATCACCAAGCTTTCGGACACGCAGAACGTAATGGCGCCGATCGCGATAACGGCGAGGAGGATGCCCAGAACGATCTTCAAGGCTTTTCTCATCCTGCGGTCCTCGAATAGACCAGATTCATGCCGGTGGGTTCATCGGAATGGTCTGCCTCGGTCCATTCGTACCAGGTGACGTACAGCATCTGATTCTCCGGATCGGGCCGCAGCTGCATCTGCCACAGGCCGTCGTCGGATTCGTAGACGACCACCCAGTCGTCCGCATCCGTACCGTCCGCCTTGGCATCGGAGACCATCCGCATCTCCGTAAACAGATAGGCGCCTCTGGGGTCATTTTCGTTGCTGTAACCTGCATAGAGCAGTCCGTTGCTGAGGATCTCCAGCTCGCTTGCGGACAGGCCGGCTCCCATATAGGTGATGCCGTCGTCGTTCCAAGCATACTGGATATACCAGGTGCCGTAGAGATCCAGAAAGCTGGGGAAGTAAGGCACTTCCTCGTCCGCGCGGTAGATGTGAGCGCCGCCCGCGCCTGCCGCGTAGAAGCTGTAGTACGGATCTTCGATGAGGGAAGCGAAGACCTCCGCGTCATCCCGGACGCCGAAGCCGTCCCAGCTGTAATGCAGCCCCACGTTCAGGGCTTCGTCCGTATAGTCGTCTTCCGGCGTCTCTAAGGTGTCCGGGGTCCACCAGGCGACGCTGCAGACGCTCTCATTGTAACCGGGGAATTTCTCAGCGGGAGCGTTTACGTACCAGTCCGCGCTCTTGTCCATGCCTTCATCCTCCGGGCCGTAATACCAGATATGGTTCTCTTCCAGCCCATCGCCGTTGGTGTCCTCCGCCATGGCCTGGCACCAAGCGATGTCGCCGGCTTCCACCGTGCCCTCATTGATCTTCAGATAATCCAGCACGTGGAAGTTCTGGTAGTCGGACTGCTGCACCGGCCCCATAAAGATGTCGTCCGTCGCAACGAGATATCTGCCTTCCGGCCCGGTATATAGCGGGAATTCATCGTGGTCCACCAGATCCGGATGGGAATGCTCGTCACCGAAGGGGAACGCCAGGGCTTCCAGCGTCTTTCCATCCTGGCTCATCTCGAAGAACGCGTCCTGCGACCACCACTCGCCCGTCTGGGCGCAGCGGATGACCTCTAGGCGGCCGTTGTTGTTTAGATCCGTGACCGCATAGAACGTAGCGTATTCCTCCGCGGGTTCGAGCCACAGATCCTTATTGGCGACAATCACATCGATCTGGTCCTCTGCGGGCACGTCGCTGCGGACGACTTCCGGTTCCGCTTCCGGTGCATTTTCGGAAGACGTGCAGGCGGCAAGGCCGAAGACCATTGCAGCTGCAAGGAAAATCGCAAACCATTTCTTCATGGAGCACCTCCCCCGGTGTTACGCGACACCGTTCGTAAACGTTAACTTCATGATCTGCGGATCCGCGCCGGGATCCTCTTCGCTCCACCAATACCAGGTGACGTACAGTCTGCCGTCGTCAGCGCCGATGGTGGCTTCGAAACGGTTGAGGCCGCCTTCGCTGTTGAACACGACTATCCAGCCTGCAGTATTTTCCTCCGCCGGCGCTTCCGTCACTTCCGGATCGGCCGCTTCCGCCGGTTCCTCCGCAGCCTGGCCCATGCCGTCCTCCGCCATGGAGATGGGCATGCCTTCGAGGCTGATCTCGCCCCGGGCGTCCGCGGGATCGTTCCAGTAGAAATCCGCCATGCCGTCCTGACCGATGATCAGGTGGCAGTCCAGTCCGCCGAAATCTTCCGCCGTGCGGACTTCCAGTTCCGTGGCGGCCTCGACCAGCTGCCAGTAGTCCGCTAGGCTCTCCATGCCGTAGGTGATATCGGCCTTTTCGCCGTTTTCATAGAGTTCTTCGTAATAAGACGATGGCGCCACGAACAGGCCGTTGAACTCATCCATATCCTTGCGGAAGCCGAAAGCCTTCCAGGAATCCAGCAGCGCTGCAGGGATATCCACTTCGCTGTCTCTTTCCTCTGCGCTGAAGCGCTGCCACTCCACGTCCATCACATAGCGGTCGTAATCGTAGCCGAAGAAGTCGTCGACGGAAGTCGCGAACTGCTCGGAGGTGAGCTCCTCTTCCTGGTCACCGCCGGAGGTGTAGTAATAGGCATGCATCTCCGGTTCCCCGTCGCCGTTGGAATCCTCCGCCAGCACCATGCAGTAGGAGATGGAGTGGGCATCCACGACGCCGTCCTTCAGGACGATCAGGTCCTGGGTATAGTAATTTTCCGCATAGCCGTTGCGCATCTCGTCCATGGCGATCACGAAGTTGCCATACTCGCCCTTGTAGCAGCGCAGCGCGTTATACCAGCCGATGTCCGGTTCGCTGTGGGTCTCGCCGTAGGCGTATTCCAGGGGCTCCAGCTTGCTGAAGTCCTCGCTTACTTCGTAGAAATGGGTCGTGGAGAACTGGCCGCTCCCCTCGGTAATGGTGGCGATCAGTTCCAACCGGCCGTTTTCGTCCAGGTCCGTTACGGCGTACTGGTACAGGTCTGCCTCGTTCACATCGGTGACCAGCCACAGGTCTTTATTTTCTGCGATGAGCTTTACCTGATCCTCCGGCTCCCCGCTGACAGCGGGCTCTTCCGGATCTTCCGCCGGCTGCGAGGACGAACAGGCCGCCATCGATATGCAGAGCGCCAGGCAAAGCAGAATGCTGAGATACTTTTTCATGCGTTCCTCCCCCTTTTGCTTTGGGACAATTCTTTCTCAGGATAAGTATACCATAAAAAAGAGACGGAGCACGAATGCTCCGCCTCAGGGAAATGAGAAAATTGCGTGGCCGTTATCCGAGCCAATGATAGCTGGTCCTGCGGAACAGGGGCTCCGCCGCGCACAGGATGGCCGGCAGGAAAACGATGCTCATGACCGCAGAGATAACGGATCCTCTGGCCAACATGGTGCAGATGGAACCGATCAGGTCGATGGACGACACAAAGGACACGCCAAGCGTGGCGCACAGCATGACGAGGGAACTGGTGATGATGGCCGGGTCAGACGCCTTTGCCGCGATGCGGATGGCCTCGAACCGGTCCTTGCCCGCCCGCAGTTCGTCCTGGAACCGGCTCGTCATCAGGATGGCGTAGTCCACCGTGGCACCCAGCTGCACGCAGCTGATGACCGTCGGCGTAATGAATGCCACCTCGCTGCCCGTAAAGTACGGGATGCCCAGGTTGATGAAGATGGCCAGCTCGATGACCGCCACCAGCACCAGAGGCACCGTAACGGACTTGAACACGATGGCGATGATCAGGAAGATGGCCGCCATGGAGATGTAGTTCGTCGTACGGAAATCCACGGCCGTGGTCACGATCAGGTCGTCCGTCAGCACGGCTTCGCCCGTCAGCATGGCATCGGGGTCGTAGTCCTTCAGGATGGTCCGCAGCTGTGCGACCTGCTGCGAAACCTCGTCGGATGCGGTGTCGTATTCCGAGTTGATCATCATCAGCTGATGGCCGCCGGCTTTCACCATGCTGCGGAGCTCTTCGGGAACGAAGAATTCCGGAATGCCGCTGCCCAGCAGCTTGTGGTAGGAGATGAGGTCCGTGACCCCGTCAACCGCCTCGATCCTGCCTTCCATCTCGGACAGCTGCGCCGCCGTCAGATCGTCGGAGATGACGGCGAAATGGCTCACGGACATGCCGAATTCGTCCTTCAGACGGTGGTTCGCAACGATGGAGGGCAGGTCCTGGGGCAGGGATTCATCCAGCTTGTAATAGACCGCCGCGTTGTTCTTCGCATAGACCGCAGGAACGAACAGGATGGCCGCGATCAGCACGAAGACCCATCTGCGGCGTATCGTCCGCTCGTTTAACCCGGACAGATCCGGGATCAGGGGCTTATGGTGCCACTTCGCCACCCATTTGTCCGCCAGCAGAAGCAGCGAAGGCAGCACCAGGATGACGGTGGCGACGCCCAGCACGACGCCCTTGGCCATGACAAGGCCGATGTCCTTGCCCAGCGTAAAGCGCATGAAGCACAGGGCCAGGAAGCCGGCGATGGTCGTCAGAGAACTGCCCGTCAGGGAGCGGAACGCGGTCTCCACGGCTGCCGCCATGGCATCCTTGTGGTCCTCGAACCGGGGCTTTTCCTGCTCGTAGGCGTGGTACAGGAACACGGAATAGTCCATGGTGACGCCCAGCTGCAGCACCGCCGCGATGGCCTTCGTAATGTAGGAGATCTGTCCCATCAGGAAGTTCGTGCCGAAGTTGTAGATGACGGCAAAGCCGATGTTGATGAGCAGCACGAAGGGCAGGATCCAGGATTCCATGGTGAGGGACATGGCGATGAGCGCCAGCAGCACGGCCAGGCCTACAAACAGGGGCATCTCCTTGTCCACCAGCTCCCGGGTATCCTCCACCACGACGGAGAAGCCCGCCAGGAAGCACTTTTCGTTGCAGAGGCGGCGGATCTGCTGGATGGCGTTCATGGTCTCATCCGACGCACCGGGATGCTCGTACTGGATGATCATCATGGTGCCGTCCCCGGAGTAGAACATATCGCGGTACTGCTGCGGAATGAATTCCGTGGGGATCTGCACGCCCACCACGTTGGAGAGCCACACGGCGTTGGATACACCCGGCACCTTCTGGATCTCCTCCGTCAGTTCGTTGGTATAGCCCGACGGCATGTTCTCCACGATCAGCATGGAAGTCGCCGCCATGTGGAACGGCTCTTCCAACAGATCCATGCCGTGGGTGGAATCCAGATCCGCGGGCAGATAGGTCAGAATATCGTAGTTGACCGGCGTCGCGATATAGGCGATCACCGAGGGCACCAGCAGTGCCAGGGCGATAAGGACGACGACGGCCGGCTTTCTTGTTAAGACATGCGCAAACCGTTCGATCATAATTCAGCCGCCTCCTCCGCATCTCTGTGGAACAAGCCGGCGATATCGTCCTTAATGCCGGAGAACAGCTCCAGGATGCGGTCCCAGACGGAATCGTGGCCGTTGCCGGGATCCTGGGGAGCTGCCTCGGGGCTGTCCGTTTCCGCTTCCGGCGCTTCTACTTTGATCTCCTGGGTGCGCAGCATCACCTGGATGGTCTGAGGCGCATCGTTGCGGCTGTCCGTCAGGGACTGGGCCGGCGCGGAAGGATCCATCAGCAGCAGGTTGTTGAGTTTTCCGGTGTAATCGTTCCAGACGTCCTCCACGATATCCGATACGCCGTTCTTGGCAGCCCGCACGCCGCCCGTCGTATCCGTGGAATCCGCCAGTTTTCTCAGGGTCACGGCGAGGCCTTCCAGGGTCTTCTTCGTGCCTTCATCCAGCTTGACCCCGGCATTCTTCATGGTGCCTTCGAAGCTGCGCAGCAGGCCCGTCGTATCCGCTGCCGTCTTGTTCAGGTCCGTCAGCAGGGTCTGGGCATCCGTCAGATCCGCCTTCAGATCCGGCACCGCATCCTCTGCGGTCTTGCCGGCCGCCTCCAGACTCTTCAGCAGTTCGCCCGTCTTGGTCAGCAGGTTCTCCGTGCGGGTCATGACGCTGTCGAAATCGTCCAAGGCATCCTTCGTCCGCTTGGACAGGCTGCCGTTATTGTTACCGATCAGATCCGCGGCAGACTTCGTGCCCTTGCTGAGGGAATCGCAGAGCGATGCCAGGTTGGCCATCAGACCGTTCTGCATCGCGTCCATCAGGGCGAAGCTCTTCTGTACAGAGGCGCGGTACGCAGACTGGCCCGATAGGGTCTGGTCCTGAGCCATCAGCAGCGCCGTCATGAAGTCTTCTTCCGTCATTAAACCATCCTTTCCAGTCGCCGTCTGCGCATACAGCGTCTGCAGGAAGGTCTGCTTCTGCAGGGCTGCTGCGATAGCGGCAAAGGACGGATCGCTTGCGGCGTTGGCCTGGATATAGGCGAGAGCGGACGCTTCGTCCGGGATGGCTCCCTGTGACCCCATGATGACCGCGGTCACCGCCTGGGTGAGCTGTTCCTTTTGCTGCTGCAGCGCGGCTGCGCTTTCCGCAGGGGTGATGCCGGAGGCCATGGCGTTGGCTGCGACCATAAACATGTCCGCATTGTTGATAGGTGCGATGGCAGAAGCGGCATCGTACAGATCCAGCACCGCCTGCGCCTTCTTGCTCTGGGCGTCCAGTTCCTGGGACGGAATGCCCTGGACCGTAATGTCCTTGCCTCCGATCTGCAGATCCAGCAGCGCCAGGGTCTCGGTAAAATCGCCGAGGGAATCTCTCAGCGCAGCCGCATCGGTGCTGAGCGCGCGCAGTGCGGACTTCAGGTCCGAACCCGAACCTCTGGAATAGCTCTGCAGCAGGCTGAGATCCTTATCCAGATCCGTCAAGGCTTTGGACAGGCTGGTGAGGTTCTCGGAGACGGTGCCCAGAGAACCGTCGAGCGCGGCCAGATCCTCCGCAGCTGCATCTACGGTCTTCTGCAGGTCCGCCGCGTTTTCCGATGCCGTCGTCAGGTCTTTCTGCAGCGTGTCGACGTCGCTCAACGCCGTATCCGCCTGTTCGTACAGGCCCTCTTTATCGCCGGACAGAACAGCCCGTCCCTCGTTGAGCTCGTCCAGGCCGTCTGCGGTCTCCCGCAGGCTGGCGGACATGCCGGAGAAGGAGTTCAGCAGCGTGTCGATGCTGCTGTCCAGCTTATGATAGTTGTCCTCCAGCTGATCTTTCTTATCGGACAGCTCCGAGATCTGATCCAGCGCGCCGAGATTGGCCGGCACCATCAGCATCGTAAGACCGTCGAACGCGAAATCCTCCGCGCCGACCTCGATCACGAAATGTTCTTCCTCACCAGGAAGTCCGAGGAACAGGACCGCCCGCAGGTTGCCGATCAGCTGTACCTGGGCGCCGGGGGCGTTCAGGGACAGGATGTCGTCCTGGTTGAACAGGCCCATCACTTCCAGCGTGTAATTGTTTTTCGCATATTCGGATGCCGTCTCCCGGGGAATGGCATCCACGTCGATCTCGATCATGCCGGTCTTACCCGCCAGATCTTCCGCCTTCGTAGGCACGCCGTTCAGTTTGTAGCTGACGGTGATGGTCCAGGGCAGCTCCTCGAAGGGTTTGTCCGTCTTGCCTTCGAAATAGAAGTGGCTGGGCGCATCTTCTCCGAAACGGAACACGTGGGCGCCGCCTTCTTCGGTAGGCGCCGTTCCATCCGTCAAATTGTTGATGGCGTCGTATTCGCCGTAATCCGTAACGGTATCGACACCGTTTAAGATGTAGCTCTTGACCATGCTGGCATCCTTCAGGTTGCCGTAATAGTCCAGATTTGCGTAGTACGCTTCATCATAGGTGGCGTACACACCGTTTCCGATCTCTCCTTCCGCGAAGACCGGGACGACGCTCGTCAAGGTCAGCGCAGCGGAAAGACACACTGCCAAAACTTTTCTCATATTCCCTCCATCTGTGAATTTAATTCACATTTGTTATTTTGTAGACACTTGTTGCTTTTTTAAACGATGTCAATTATAATCAACATCTGTTGATTAGTCAATATCGCTTGAATATAATAAAGATGGATGTATGAGATCTTCTACAGAAGCGCAGAAGATCGTGGAAAAAGTTGAAGGAAAGTGATCACCATGCACAAAAACACCGATGACAGAAGAGCAAAACGATCGAGAAGACTGCTGAAGGAAGGGCTTCTGTCTCTGATGCAGGAAAAGAAATTCAAGGATATCTCGGCCAGAGACATCACGGAGAGCGCGGATCTCAACCGCGGTACCTTCTACCTGCACTACCCGGACACCCAGGCCCTGCTGGAAAGCATCGAAGACGATCTCCTGAGCGAAGCGCAGCAGATCGTGGACCAGCATCTGGAGGAATTCCACGCCGGCGTATCCCTGGAGCCGCTGCTGCTCCCCATCCTGGATTTCATCCAGGAGAAGTACAAGACGATCACCCTGCTCCTTCGCAACAGCAACGCCAGCAGTTTCCTGGATAAGCTGCACAACCTGATCTACAAGTATTGTCTGGACTACGCCAGAGAACGTTTTCAGATCCGGGACGAGATCCAGCTGAACTACTTCCTCAGCTACGTCAGTTTCGGCATCATGGGGATGGTCAAGGAATGGACCGACGCCGAGATGACCCTCCCCAAGGAAAAGATCATCTCTTATGCGGACGACCTGCTGAACCACTCCGCGCAGGCCATTTTCTGAGGTAAAGGGCTTTGGAAAAACATAAGATCATCGAACTGAAGGGCATCTGTAAATCCTACGGAGGCGAAAAAGTCCTAAGCGACATCTCCCTGGACATCTACGACAACGAATTCGTTACGATGCTGGGCCCTTCCGGTTGCGGCAAGACCACAACGCTGCGCATCATCGCAGGGTTCGAACACCCCGACAAAGGCAGCGTGTATTTCGACGGGAAAGACATTACGGCGCTTCCGCCCTACCAGCGGCACGTCAACACGGTCTTCCAGAAGTACGCGCTGTTTCCGCATTTAAACGTCTACGAGAACATCGCGTTCGGCCTGCGGGTGGCCAAACGCCCGGAGGAAGAGATCCGGGAACAGGTGAAGGAGATGCTCCGCCTGGTCAACCTGAGCAGCTTCGAAAAGCGCCACGTTACGACGCTGTCCGGCGGTCAGCAGCAGCGGGTCGCCATCGCAAGAGCCCTCATCAACAAACCCCGGGTGCTTCTGCTGGACGAACCGCTGGGCGCCCTCGATCTTAAGCTGCGCAAGGACATGCAGCAGGAGCTCAAGAACATCCGCAAGCAGACGGGCATCACCTTCATCTACGTGACCCACGACCAGGAGGAAGCGCTGTCGCTGTCCGACCGGGTGATCGTCATGAACGCCGGCGAGATCCAGCAGGTAGGCGCACCCATCGACATCTACAACGAGCCCGTCAACGCCTACGTGGCGGACTTTATCGGCGAATCCAACATCCTGGACGGTGTGATGCTCGAGGATTATAAAGTCCGGCTGGCGGGCCACACCTTCGACTGCGTGGACAAGGGGTTCGAAGCGAACGAGCCCGTGGACGTGGTCATCCGGCCCGAGGACGTGGACGTGGTGGCCCCGGAGAAGGGCATGCTCACCGGCCTGGTGACCCAGGTAACGTTTATGGGCGTGCACTACGAGATCATCGTGGAGATCGACCACTTCAAGTGGATGATCCAGACCACGGACTACGTGGCGCCGGATTCCCGCATCGGCATCTACATCGAGCCCGACGCCTTCCACGTGATGAAAAAGTCCGAATACTCCGACCTGTTCGGCGACTATTCATCCTACAGCTTCGAGCACGAGCTCCTGTCCGAGAACGTCGACGAGGAGGCGCTGGAAGAATGAAGAACAGACGCACCGGTAACCTGGCAGCGGCGCCCCACGTGGTGTGGAGCATCCTGTTCATCATCGCACCGCTGCTGTTCGTTCTCTACTACACCCTGACGGATCCCGAAGGCGGTTTTACGCTGGAAAACATCTCCCGTCTGTTTACGGGCAACTACGTCCTCATCTTCCTGAATTCCCTGTGTCTGGCCCTCATCGCGACCGTCATCTGCCTCGCGCTGGCCTACCCCCTCGCTTATCTCATCGCCTCCATGAAGCAGCGGCGGCAGAAGATCGTCATTCTGCTCATCATGCTGCCCCTTTGGATGAACTTCCTCATCACGACCTATTCCTGGATGACCCTTTTGGAGGATACGGGGGTCATCAATACGCTGCTTGCGAAGATCGGCCTCGATCCGGTGCACATGATCAACACCCCCGGCGCCGTCATCTGCGGCATGGTGTTCTGTTTCTTCCCCTACATGGTGCTGCCTATCTATTCCGTGATGGCCGGCATCGACCCCAAGCTGGTGGAGGCGGCGAAGGACCTGGGCTGCAGCGACGCCCAGGTGATGACCCGGGTCATCATGCCGCTGTCGCTCTCCGGCGTCATCTCCGGCATCACCATGGTGTTCGTGCCTTCGGTGAGCACCTTCTACATCTCCCAAAAGCTGGGCGGCGGGAGCTTCCAGCTGATCGGCGACACCATCGAGAGCTACTTTACCGGCACCGCCATCAACTTCCACTTCGGCGCGGCGCTGTCGCTGGTGCTGATGGTGCTCATCCTGCTGTCCATGGCCGTGATGAACCGCTTTACCGATGAAGAGACCGCGATGGAAAGGAGGCCGATGCTGTGAAGAAAGTATTCTCCAAAGTCTATCTGGGCCTCATCTTCCTGTTCCTGTACGCGCCCCTCATCGTGATGGTGCTCATCTCCTTCAACAGCGGCGATTCCACGACGCAGATAGAGGGCTTCTCCCTGAAATGGTACCGGGAGATCTTCCGCGACCACGGCACGCTGCAGGCCTTCCGCAACACCCTGGTGCTCTCCGTGCTGGCCGCTGTGCTGGCCACGGTCATCGGCACCCTGGCGGCGGTGGGCATCCACAAAATGCGTTCCAAGCGGCTGCGCAGCGCGGTGATGACCGTCACGAACATCCCCATGATGAACCCGGACATCGTCACCGGTATCTCCCTGATGCTGCTGTTCGTGTTCGCGGCGCGGATGCTCAACCTGGAGACCACGCTGTCGTTCTACACGCTGCTGATCGCCCACATCACGTTCTGCCTGCCCTACGTCATCCTGAACGTTCTGCCGAAGCTGCGGCAGATGGATAAGAACCTGCCCGAAGCCGCCCAGGATCTGGGCTGCACGCCGCTGCAGTCCTTCTTCAAGGTGGAGCTGCCCTTCATCATGCCCTCCGTCTGGACGGCCATGATCATGGCGTTTACGCTGTCCTTCGACGACTTCGTCATCAGCAACTTCACCAGCGGTTCCAGCTACGAGACCCTCACGATCCACATCTACTCGATGATCAAGAAGAGCGTAAAGCCCAACATCTACTCGCTCTCCACCATCGTCTTCTTCGCGGTGCTGGTGCTGCTCATCGTCTACAACTTTACCGACAGTGCAGATGACCGCAGGGAGCGGGCCATCGAGCGGGCGAACCTGCGCAGAGAACGCAGGCTGCGCAAGGAAAGGGGTGAGCTGGTTGAAGAGTAAGAAGTTTCTGGCGTTTCTCGGGGTCACCCTGCTATGCCTGCTGCTGGCCGCCTGCGCTGCCGGCGGTGACCGCGACGAGCTGTACATCTACAACTGGGGCGAATACCTGGCGGACGGCACCCGGGGCACCTTCGATTCCCTGGAAGGATTCCAGGAGTACTATAAGGACCTGACGGGCCGTGACGTGAAGATCTACTACACCACCTACCCCTCCAACGAGGACATGTACGCCAAGATCTCCAGCGGCACGTCGGCCTACGACGTCATCTTCCCCTCGGACTACATGGTGGAGCGCATGATCCGGGAGGGCCTGCTGGGCAAGATCCGCCTGGAGGAAGTGTGCGAAGAATACGGCACAGAGTGTTACTACGACTACATCGAGGACGAATTCCGGGGCCTTTACTACGACCCCACGGACGAATACAGCGTGCCCTACACCTACGGGCGCGTGGGGATCATCACGAACGCCAACAAGGTGGACGAAGAGGACAAGACCGGCTGGGACATGCTCTGGAACGAGAAGTATGCCGGGCAGATCCTGCAGTTCAACAACTCCCGGGACGGCTTCGCCACAGCCCAGTATCTGCTGGGCTACAACGTGAATTCCACGGATCCCGCGGAATGGGAAGCCTGTCTGGAGAAGCTGCTGGAGCAGAAACCGCTGGTCCAGAGCTACGTGATGGACGAGATCTACAACAAGATGGAATCCGGCGAGGCGGCCATCGGCGCCTACTATGCCGGGGACTATTTTACGATGCTGGAGGTCAACGAAGACCTGGAGTTCTTCTACCCGGAGAAGACGAATCTGTTCGTGGACTGCATGTGCGTGCCGGCGGACAGCGAAAATCCCGAGATCGCGGCGCTGTTCATCAACTACATGTTAACGCGTGACCCGGCTGTCGCCTCAGCGGAATTCATCTATTACGCCTCCCCCAACTCCATCGTTTACACCGACGAGGAATACATCGAGGAAATGGGCGAAGACGTGATGGAAGTCCTGTATCCGGAGGACTTCAACTTTAAGGAGGAACTGGACGAGAACGGCTTCCGGGACCTCGACCCCGAGACCCTGCAGATGATTGCAGACCTGTGGGAGGAACTGAAGATCTCCGGCGGCATGCCGACGCATATCTATGTGGAAGCAGCAGCCCTCGCCGTGCTGATCGCAGCGGTCTGCCTGTATTTCCTCATCCGCAGGCTGCGCCGCAGCAGGTACTGGGAATAAGTGATATAATATAAAAGTTAAGACAGTCAACCATTTCTATGTAAACATACAAAGGAGCAGACACATGATCGAATTCACCCATCAGATCCCCACTAAGATCATCTTCGGACCGGACAAGCTGGGCCAGCTGGGCACCGAGCTCGCAGCCTTCGGCAAGAAAGTCCTGGTCGTTTACGGCGGCGGTTCTATCAAGCGGAACGGCATCTTCGACAAGGCAGTCGCCTCCATGCAGGAAGCGGGCCTCACCTGGTTCGAACAGGGCGGCGTAGAACCCAACCCCAAAGTGACCAGCGTCCAGGCCGGCGCCGACCTCTGCAAGAAGGAAGGCATCGACGTCATCCTGGCCATCGGCGGCGGTTCCGTCATCGACTGCGCCAAGGGCATCGCGGCGGCAGCCTTCTACGACGGCGACGCCTGGGATCTGCCCACCCATAAGGCGCCCATCGGCAAGTGCCTGCCCATCGTTTCGATCCTCACCCTCGCAGCCACCGGCTCCGAGATGGATCCTGTAGGGGTCATCTCCAACAAGGACACCGAGCAGAAGCTGGTCATCAGCGACCCGGCCCTGCGCCCTGCCGTTTCCTTCCTCGACCCGACCCTCACCTATTCCGTGAGCGCCTTCCAGACCGCTTCCGGCTCCGCCGACATCCTGTCCCACATCATGGAGGACTACTTCGTGGACGGCGACGGCAGCATGTACATGCTGGACCGCATCAAGGAAGGCATGATGAAGACCGTCATCCACTATGCGCCCATCGCCATCGCGGATCCGACGAACTACGAAGCCCGCGCCAACCTGATGTGGACCAGTTCCTGGGCCATCAATGGGTTCACCGGCGCCCTGTGCAACTGCGAGTGGACCAACCACATGATCGAGCACGAGCTGTCCGCCATCTACGACATCACCCACGGGCTGGGCCTGGCCATCGTCACCCCGCGCTGGATGCGCTACGTGCTGGACGACACGACGGCGCCCAAGATGAAGGAATTCGCTGTGAACGTCTTCGGCGTCGACGCTTCCCTGCCCGACAAGGAAGCCGCACTGAAGGGCATCGAATGCCTGGAGGACTTCTTCTTTAACAAGCTGGGCCTGAAGTCCACGCTTACCGAGATCGGCATCGGCGAGGAGAACCTGGAAGTGATGGCCAAGAAGGCATGCAACGGCAAGGAGACCCTCAACGGCTGGAGAGTGCTGACCCCGGCACAGATCGTCGAGATCCTGAAGGCCTGCCTGTAAGGCATTCAGCCGAACTGTATAACTGCACTACAAAAGCCCGGAGCACACCGCCCCGGGCTTTGCCGTATCTTGCGCTATTCTTCCTGTTTTTCCGGTTTTTCTCCGAACATGTCCAGCACCCCGGAGAACGCCTGCAGCAGCGCGAAGCTCAGGAACAGGCCGCCCAGGATGTCCGTCAGCCAGTGCACGCCGCTGAAGAGGCGCCCCAGCACCGCGACAGCCATCAGCACCAGGCAGACGTTCTGCAAGGTGGCTGCGAGCTTCCTGTCGTTCAGGTAATCTCTGAGGATCATGGCGATGCTGCCGAAGATGACCACCGCCAGCACCGTATGGGACGACGGGAACGACGCCTCCGGCACCGTTTCGCCCTCCATCAGGATGGGCCGGCAGTTGATGACGACCTTCTCGAACAGCACGTACAGAATGCCGGTGACCACGAACAGGCCGCCCAGCGCCAGGATCTTCTTGTCTACCTTGGCCAGGCTCTTGCGCTGCACCAGCTGCACGACGCCGATGACGGCAAAGATGCAGCCGCACAGGATGGCCCAAAAGCCCAGCAGATTCGTCGCCTGGTACAGAAACATGTGCGTGCCGATAATGTTATGGAAGCTGGCGTTCAAATGGGACAGCCCGATCTGGGTGTTCGCCGGCCCCACCGCTGCCACGTCCACCGTCTTCACTAACACGATGGTGAGGACAAACAGGACCAGGCTGACGGCTGCTTTTACAAACTTTTTATTCATATCTCGTTTACCCCTTCCTTTTCCGCCCTATTATACCCCAATTTGCGGGCATAGGCGAGGGTCTGTTTCAGAGCGGACGACCTTTCGATGCCGGCGAGGCGCAGTTTGTGGGCGTAGGCCAAAAGCTCGGAGAAGTCCTTCCCGGGGGTGAGCCCCGCATCGATCAGATCCTGGCCAGCCACAAAGGGCTTCGCCATGGTCTCCCGATAGATGCGAAGGCGCTCCATGAGGAACGCCGTATCGCCGTGAAATTCGTCCTTTCCTGCAAAGTCCGGCCGGTCGGCCTCCGCAAACCAGATGAGGTCTAAAGGACTTTCCGCGCCGTCGAACAGATGGTTCGTGGACTTGACCGAAGGCCGCGCGTAAGCCGCCACGTTGGGCTTCATGTGCAGGGGCACCATGTTCCGTACGTAAGCGCGCACGGCCTTTTCGCTGCAGATCCGCTGCAGCAGGGATTCCACGAGGGGCAGCCCTTCCGTCTCATGATCATAGGAGTGGATGCGGCCGTCTTTGTGCGAGACCGCAGAAGTCGTCGTCTTGCCCAGGTCGTGGCACAGGCACAGCAGAAGAAAGGCGTAGGGCTGCTCCGCCTTGTCCCTTCTGGCAGCGCCCCGGTCCACCACCTCCATGGTGTGCACCCAGACGTCCCCTTCCGGGTGATAGATGGGGTCCTGCTGCAGTCCGATGAGGGACTTGAGCTCCGCAAACCAGGGCTCCAGCTGCTCCATCTCCCGCAGCACTTCGAAGAAGATGGAAGGCTTTCGGCTCTGCAGCAACGCCTTTTTGA
Source organism: uncultured Eubacteriales bacterium (assembly GCA_902773665.1). Classification (GTDB taxonomy): domain Bacteria; phylum Bacillota; class Clostridia; order Peptostreptococcales; family Anaerovoracaceae; genus RUG11894. The sequence continues at coordinate 119,451 of CACYFF010000002.1, forward strand.
GTTCCCCTTCCACCCGCTCCATGGAGAGCGCGGAGAGATCGATGCCCCGGCATAGTTCGACGGTTTCCGGTGCGACTTCGAATTCGAACCTCGCCGCAAACTGGGCCGCCCGCAGCACTCGCAGCGGATCTTCGGGAAAACTGTTGTCGTCCACGTGGCGCAGGATGCCCGCTTTCAGATCCGCAAGGCCGTTCCAGGGGTCGATCAATTCTCCTGTCAGCACGTCCTCCATCATGGCGTTCACGGTAAAATCCCGGCGGTGGGAGGCTTCTTTGGGGCCGATGTGGGGGTCAACGCTTACGGCAAAATCCCGGTGACCCCGCCCAACCGCATGCTCTCTTCTGGGCATGGCGATGTCCAGATTCAGATGACGCAGCGAATAGACCCCGAAGGATTCGCCGAACACGGCGGGCTCGCCCACCTGCTGCAGCAGTTCCCAGAGGGTCTGGGGCTCCAGTCCGTGGACCTCGATGTCCACGTCCTTGGACTCTTTGTTCATGTATTTGTCGCGCACGCAGCCGCCCACGAAGTAGGCCCGTCCGCCGCGCTGTACCGCAAGATCGGCAATGCGCCGTGCAGCTGCGGTCGTTTCTGTCTCTTTCATGCCCTTATCATAGCAAAATGCTGAAATGCCTCATGCGTTCCTCCTTCTTGCAGAACCGGCAAGGCAGCAGATCCCGAACACCACGGCATCGGCCGCAACGATAGTCGCACCGACGGGGGTGCCCGCCGCGATGGAGAGCAGCATGCCGCAGGCCGCACACACCACGGACAGCACTGCGGAGCAGATGGTCACCTTCAGAAAGCTGTTGTAGATGCGCATGGCCGAGAGCGCCGGGAAGATCACCAGCGCCGAGATCAGCAGCGATCCCACCAGGTTCATGGCCAGCACGATGATCACCGCGATCACCACGGCGATCAGCAGGTTATAGGCGCCGGCATTGACCCCCGCAGCCCGCGAAAAGGTCTCGTCGAAGGTCACCGCGAAGATCTTGTTGTAGAAGAAGATAAACAGCGCCACGACCGTCAGGGACAGCACCGTGCAGAGCGCCACGTCGCTGCGCCCCAGCGTCAGGATGGACGTGGAGCCGAACAACGTGCTGCACACGTCGCCGGACAGGTTGGACGAGGTACTGAACAGGTTCAGCAGCAGATAGCCGACCGCCAGCGACGCCACGGAGATCATGGCGATGGCGGCGTCACCCTTGATCTTCGCCTTCTGCCCGCCCTTCAGCAGCAGTACGGCGCACAGCACGGTAACGGGCAGCACGACGATCATCCGGTTCGACACGTTGAGCACGCTGGCAATGGCGATGGCACCGAACGCCACGTGGGACAGGCCGTCGCCGATAAAGGAGAAGCGCTTTAAGACCAGCGTGACCCCCAGCAGCGACGAGCACAGCGCGATGAGCACGCCCACGATAAAAGCGTAGCGCACGAAGGGGAATGAGAGATACCAAAGGAAGTTACTCATTGTGCGGCCTCCCTTCCCGCGCGGCGAACAGCCGCCCGATCTCGCTGCCCAGGTACTGGTCCTTCGTGCCGAAGAACAGCGGCTCGCCCACGTGTAGGATGTGGGTGGCGTAGCGCAGCGCCGCTTCGATGTCGTGGGAGATCATCAGGATGGTCACCCCCTCTTTGTTGAGGCTGCGGATGAGCTCGTACATGTCGGCGGTCACCACCGGGTCCAGACCCGTGACCGGCTCATCCAAAAGCAGCACCTTTTCGGCCGCGCACAGGGCCCGCGCCAGCAGCACCCGCTGCTGCTGACCCCCGGAAAGATCGCGGTAGCAGCGGTCCGCAAAATCCGCGATCTCCATGCGCTCCATGTTCTTGACGACAAGAGTCCTGTCTTCTTTGCTATAGAAGGGCCGGAGGCCATTGCGCGCCTGGCAGCCGGACAGCACGATCTCCCGTACGGATGCGGGGAAATCCCGCTGCACCTGGGTCTGCTGGGGCAGGTAGCCGATCTCGCCGGCGGCAAAGCCCGGCCCCCGGACGATCTCACCGTCCCGGGGCGGGATGAGCCCGAGAAGGGTGCGCACCAGCGTGGTCTTGCCGGAGCCGTTTTCGCCCACGATGCAGAGATAATCCCCCTCGTTGATGGAAAAGTTGAGCCCGGACAGGACCTCCTGGTCCTCGTAGCCTATGGTTAAATTGTTTACGCTAAGTATTGCCAATGGTCGCTCCTATTGCAGGGCTTCCTGCAGTGCTTTTAAGTTATTTTCCATGGCGGACAGATAGGTCTTGCCCGCCGCGATGTCCGCAGCCGTAACGGACTGCAGGGAATCGAAGGTCACGATGGTCTGGTCCTTGGCGGTGCCGGCCTGACGGATGGTCTCCGCCAGCGTTCCGTCGGAATCCTCCAGGATGCAGACGGCAGGCAGCTGCAGTTCGTCCAGCTTGCCGGCCAGGAAGATGACCGTCTCGAAACTCGCCGCCGTCTCCGAAGAGCAGCCTGCGAAAGCCGCGTAATAATCCAGGCCGTAGTCGTCCACGAGATAGCGGAACGGAAAGCGGTCGCCGAACAGCAGGGTCTTTTGGAGTGCTGCCTTTACAGCTGCCGTAAAGCGGGAGTCCAGTTCGGCGAGAGATGCCTCGTAGGAGGCCGCATTTTGGGCAAATCCGGCGGTTTTGTCCGGCATCAGGGCAGAGATCGCCTCCGTCATCTTTTCGACGCAGATTTCGGCGTTTTTCAGAGAAAGCCAGACATGCTCGTCGTACTCGGGGTCTTCTTCGTGCTCTTCGTGCTCCGCGCCGTGCCCGTGTGCTTCTTCCTGCATGCCTTCCTTGTGTTCTTCTTCCTTCAATTGCTCTTCCAGGATCTCCATCAGACTGAAGGCTGCGCGGGTATCCTTATGGTCGATCGCCAGGGCGTCTTCCACCCACTCGTCGGATTCCCCGCCCACATAGAAAAACAGGTCGCAGGATGCGATGGCTGCGATGTCCGCAACGGAAGGTTGATAACTGTGCAGATCCACGCCGGAGCCTCCCAGCAGCACCAGTTGGCATTCCTCTGCTGCGTCGCCCAGGATCTGCTTCGCCCAGTCGCAGATGGGATAGGTCGTGCAGACGATCTTCGGACCGTGAGCGGCCTGGTCCGGGTCATACGACGCTGCATCCCTGGCCGAGCAGGCGCCGAAGCCGAAGAGCATGACGGCTGCCAGCAGGAGCGCGCCCAATTTCTTCATGGCCTACCTCCCTGCCGCGCATTCCTCGCACAGGCCGTAGAAGACCGTGCGCAGCGGATCCAGCGTAAAATGGTGCTCTTCCTTTAAATGGCTGCGGATCTGCACCAGCTCTTCGCAGTGCAGGTGAATGAGCTTGCCGCACTTCTCGCACTTGCAGTGGAAGCACTCCTCCCCGCAGGTCGTCTGCCGGTCCACGTACTCGAAGCAGGCCGGGCTGTTCGCATCGATGATGTATTTGTTGACGAGGCCCTCCTCCACCATGCGCTCCAGCTGCCGGTAGACCGTAGCCACGCCGATGGGGGTGCCGCGGGCCTGGAAATAGTCGCAGACGTCCTTCGCCGTAAAGTGTTCCCCCGGCACCGCCTGCATGTATTCCAGCAGCCTACTGCGCTGCCTCGTGTTGTATTGATTGCGGACGTTCATAGTTCCTCCCGGCGGGTCTCCCCACCTTCCGCGAAAATGAAAACCTTTCTCATTTTAAGTGTGACCCCAAGATCTGTCAAGGAATTTGAGAATGATTTTCAAAATAAAAAGGGCCGGCAAAGAGTTCGCCGCGCCTCAGGAATCAGTGATCTATGCCAAATTTGCTTCGAAATAAAAACTGACTTAGAAATTCTATGACAAATCAATCCATATAAAAAAACGACTTAGAAATCCGCCGATTTCTAAGTCATTCGTTCCATATAACGGGATTTGTCTTAGGAATTCTAAGACACTAATCGAAAACCTGCAATTTGGCAAAACAGCCTGCGCCGCATGCCAAGAAACACCGTCCCCTACTCCGCCTTGGGCAGCTTCCAGCGGTACTTGGCCGCAAGGATGCGCAGCAGCACGACAACGGCCGTGCAGGAAAGCAGCGACGCTGCCTGGCTTATGTGGTCCCAGGTGAGGACGCAGTAAACAGCGCCCAGAATGGAGGCACTGGCATAGAAATGCTTTACGAAGATGTAGGGCTGCTCGCCGGCCATCCCGTCGCGCATCACTCCGCCGCCGACGCCCGTCAGCACGCCGACGAAGCCGGCCAGGAAGCCGTTGCACCAGGGAATGGCGCTGTAGGCAGCCTGGATGCCGATGGCGGTAAAGATGCCCAGGCCCAGCGCATCCGTCACCAGGAGGACCTTCTCGTAAAACTCCGCTTTGCGCCGGTAATCTTCCCGCACGGGAGGAAGGAAGGCGATGAGCCCCACAGCGATCGCTGTGACCGTAAACGCCGGATCGCGGAACGCGGCCGGCGGCACGACGTTGATGATGAGGTCACGCAAAATGCCGCCGCCCACGGCAGTGGTCATGGCCAGGACAGCGACGCCGAGAATATCCATTTTCTTTTTAATGCCCACAGAGGCACCGGAGACCGCAAACGCGATGGTGCCGATGAGTTCCAACGTATAGATCAAAGAATTCCAACCTTTCTGAGTTTTTTCATTCCAAACCTTCGGTACCATGGCAGGACTGCCGGCCATGGCATCGAAGACCGCCTCCGCTTCTTATCCTTTGCGGCGCAGCAGTTCGCTTCCGTCGAATCCGTCCTCCTCCAGCGCCTTGTTCAGAGCTCCGCCGGCAAACAGGATCATCATGATCACCCGCACCCACAGCAGGACCAGGAACAGAGATGCCAGCGAGCCGTACAGGCTGGATGCGCGGTAGAACCGGGGAATCGCAAAGGAAAAGATCTTCGTAAACAGGAACCAGGCCACGCCCGTAAAGACCGCCCCCGGCACACGGCTCTTCAGCGTGTGCCGCGTGATCGGCAGATAGGCGTAGAGCATCAGGACCGCCAGAAGGCCGACCCCGGCCACGATCAGGTTGCTCACGTGGAAGACCGAGGCGAGCGTCTCTTCCAGCTCCGCCAAGCCTTCGATGCCGATCCGTTCCAGAATGCTGTTGACCACGTTCAGCACGGAGCTGCCCAGCATGTTGAATACCAGCAGCGCTGGGATGAGGATGACCATCATCAGCGTAAAGACAAGGCGTTTGAGGATATTGTGAACGCCCTTCTCCTTTTCCGCATCGTCGAACTGATTCAAGCCGACCCGGATCGCGTTTACGCCGCCGGAAGCCGACCACAGGGTGGTGAGCGCGGCAGCGGAGGCCAGCAATCCGCCGGACTGGTTCCGCAGATTCGACATCATGGATTCCAGCAGTTCCCGGACCTGGCCCAGATCCGGAAGCAGCTGAAGCAGCACGTCGGACACGTCCGCGGGAGAGTACCAGGGGACCAGGTTGATGATCGCGATGATGAGCATGATAAACGGAAACGCCGCCGTAATGATGAACAGCGTCGCATTTCCGGAATACACGAACATGTTGTTGTCGAGAAAGAGCCGCACCGTCCGCAGGACCAGCGCTTTCGCCTTCTCCTTCGTCAATTTCCCCATATGTATAATTATAGCAAAACGAAAGGAAAAGAAAAACTCCGAAGAGAACTTCGGAGTTTTTGGAGCTGATAAAAACACCTGTGCTTGTGGCCTTTCTCATCGACGACAGACAGATCCTTTTGTCGTTGCAGACCGCGATATGAAAGGACGTTCCAAATTCCTTGCCGTCTCCGGTCTCTTTTCAATAAGTCAGTTTTCTGTTCCGCGCTGAGACTTCCCAAAAGCCTAAAAGTTTGCGATCTGAGACATAAGGGACCTCCGGATACAACTGGCTGCATGGACAGATATGAGTAGGGACTATGTGAATCATGTCTCCGACTATTGGACATTCAGACTCATATCCGGGAAGCATCCGAAAAACCCAATGCTCTTCGTTCATGAGCACTTCTTCATAATGATCAACACCAATGAGAAGACCTCTGCAGAGCTTGTTGATCGTCGAGATGCCCTTTTCCCCGCAATCCAGCGTAAAATATCCTTTTCTCGGGTTGCTGATGACTCTGCTGAGGATCAGTCCACCAGGCTTATAAGGCATCTCGGGATACTTCACCGCATAGGTCCAATCCTGGATGAAGACGGTCCCGGGTGACAGATATGCATACGGATATATAAAGGATGTATGGGCGCCAAATTCTGGAGATCCTCCTAACGTGATTACGTCACACGTGGAATATATCCGCCTGATCTCATCGAAAAGAATGCTCAACTGTCGATCGGAGGTTGCAACGGCCTTTTCCCGAAAGCCGGGCTCGCCTTCCCCGAATTGCGCATCATACCAATGCAGACCCCGCAGCACTATCCCGCTCATCTGTGATACGGCAGCGAGGAAGGGCTCTAGCACGTCCAGCTCGACTCCGGTCCTGTCGAAACCAGAGTTCACATCTACGAGAAACGGCAGCACAATGCCCTCTCTGATGCATTCCTCGCTCAGTGCCTGGATGCTGGCCAGATCGTCGCCGATCGTGAAGAACTCCGTCTCGGGGAAAGCCTTTGCAAGGGCAACGATCCTCTGAATCGCGGGCCCTACCGCCGGATAAGCGAGTATCACCTTCTGAATGCCTGTTCTAGCCGCAATCTCCGCTTCGGCTATCGTCGCAGCCTTGATCTTCGTAATGCCTTTTTCCATAAGGAGTTGTAACACTGCTTCCATTTTGTGTGTCTTCATATGCGGCCAGAGGCGATGTGGTCCGCCAGCCATCCTGATGATCAAATCCGCATTCGAAGAAATGATATCCTTATAATAGACGAGGATAGGAGTGATCAATGACTCCTGTCCTTCAAAATCATAAGTCTCCCGTGTCAATGTGCTGGCAAGCTCCATAGCATGATTTGACTCGAATAATGTCGCCATAAAGACCTCCTTTCCGAAGCTTGTCCTCTGGCGGCAGTGCCACCTTCAACACAGCTTTTATAACAAGAAAGCCCCATGAAAGGATGGGGCTTTCCATGACGAGCCGTTGTTCAACCTTGCGGCCGGGACAGCGTCTGTCCTCCGGTTATTTTGCTTCGTCCGGGATCAGTTCCGCAGGAACATCCCAGCCTCTCTCCTTGAAGTATCTGATAGTTCCAGCATGGAAGGGGATGCTGCAGTTCGCCAGATTCTCTGGGGTCATGCTCTCTCCGCAGAAGGGGAATACGGCATTGATGTCATCAATGTTCTCATATGCGCACTTCACGATCTGGTAAACGGTCTCTTCATCCACTTCGCTGCTCGTGCAGAAGAGGTTGAACGCACCGGGATTGTAAACGGTCTCGGGGACGCACTTATAAGCGCCAGCAGGAACGGACAGCCAGAGATACTGCGGATAGGCTTCCTGGAATTTCGCCTTCTGGGCATCGTCCAGGGTCAGAATATTGATATCGACGCTCGCTTCAAGCTCCGTTACAGCGCTTGACGGGTACATCAGAGAGAAACCGTCGACAGTGCCATCAGCAACGCCGCGGTTCGCGTCTGAGTTCGGAAGGGCAAGATCGTTGAACGTGATATCAAATAGATCCAGACATCTGTGGACAAAGATGTTTGTTCCGCTTCCTACAGTCGCGCCACTGAAATTCGTTCCCTTCAGATCCTCGATGTTCTTGAAGCCCTTGCTGGCGGGAACGACGAAAATGAACGTTCCGGGCCATCCGGGGAAGAGGCAGCGCAACGTGCTGATGCTGTTTCCAGCAAAATCCTCTACTCCGTTGTAAGCCTCATAGGCGATAGTAGTATCGACCATCGCGAACGGGACCTCGCCAGTAGCAAGGAGCGCCGCATTCGCAGCCGACGCACCGGTGACCTCGACAGCAAGCTCATATCCGTCCAAGTTCGAATTGACCGCATTGGCAAGTGCTGATGCACCATTGTGGAAACCGCCGCCCACACTTGCCGCACCGATCGTAAGCTTTACGGGCTCTGCCGGAGCAGCAGGCTCTACAGGTTCTGCAGGTTCATTGCTCGTCTGGCTTGTACATCCGGCCACAAGCATGAGCATTGCAAGCACTAACAGTAAAGAAATAACCCTTTTCATACTCTTCCTCCTTTTTGACTTTTCTATGGTTTCTTAACCTTCCATGTTCTTCTTAACGACACCATCCTTCATCACGATACGGATGTTGTCTTTATTCGCCAGCAGATCGATGTCTGCTACCGGATCACCTTTTACTACGACGATATCTGCAAGCTTACCTTTTTCAAGCGTACCGAGGTCAGGGTTCATAACGACTTCGGAGCCGAACTTCGTAGCCATAGTAATAGTCTCCATCGGTGTATAGCCGCCCCGTCTGACTAGAAGTCCGAATTCCCTTCCGTTCTCACCGAACGGGCAAATATCCGCATCACCTACGAGATCTGTGCCGAACCCGACCTTGACGCCGGCAGCTCGTGCCATCCGGACAGAAGCCTCTTGCCGCTCGTAGGCTGGCGGCATCTTCTGGATGAGCCACGGGGACAGCTTGTTGTTCGGATTGGTCTTGTTGCGAATGTTGATCATGAACATCTCCGTAATGGCCAGCGTCGGGATGACCCAGTGGTCGTTCTTGATGATCCCCTCCAGATCGTCCTCCTGCAGGAAGTACGCGTGCTCAATGCTCTTGACTCCGCACCTGACGGCAGCCTTGACGGCTTTATTACTGATGCTGTGCGCTGCCACATAAGTCCCGATCTTGTTCGCCTCTTCGACCATCGCTTTGATCTCCTCATCGGCGAACTCCTGTGTTTCAAGGTTGTTGCTCTGAGATACCACACCAGCGGAGAGCATACATTTCAGGAAATCGGCGCCTTCCCTGAGGTTCATGCGCGCAGCTTTACGTACTTCAGGAACTCCGTCCGCGATATAAGCGAGGATGTTACCTTTTTCGTTGAACTCGATGGGGAAGGATTTTATCTGGTCAAAGTGTCCGTTTGTCTGAGTAATCGTCCTGCCGGCGGAAAAGACTCTCGGCCCTTCGATCAGTCCTGTAGCCAGAGCATTCTTCAGATGATTGCTCACACCTCCGCAATCCCGGACGGTCGTAAAACCGGCGTTTAGCAGATCGCTCAGGTTCCGTATGGCATAACAGACTTTCTCATAAGGGTGCATGCTGTATAGCGATTTATGGTTGATGCTCCCCATCCCGATATGGACGTGCTGATCGATAAACCCGGGCATAACTGTACCGTTCTGAATCTCGATCACTTTGGCATTCTCGGGAACATCGAACTCATCCTCCCTGCACACGAGCTGGATTCTGTTTCCACTTACGGCGACGATCCCTTTTTCGATCGGAGCACCGCCGTTCCCATCGATCACCCGACCCTTGAAGATTGTGAGTTGTTCCATTTTCAATCTCCTATCTTGTTAAAAAGTTGAACCGCGTCTCTCTTTCGATAAACGCATCACACATGATGACCCCTGCATCGAGCATACCTTGGCTTGCGATCTTTCCCAAAAGGGCCAACGTATCGTCCGCATCGCTTCCGACGATACCAGTATTCGCAGGGATGCAGACATCATGCATCGCCAGCTCTGCTGACTCTATCGCCGAACCGACGCCAAAGGCAAGTTTGAGCGCGCATCCGAATTTAGCTCCATCACAGAGGACTCCGCCGGTTGACCCGACGACATTTCCTATCGCATTGCAGATTTGCTCGAACGAACCTCCCATCAGATAGCACGCCGCTGCACTTATCCCAATGCTGGCTACCATCGCACAGGCGCACATCGGGGAAAGGCGGCCTATCAACGATTTCCCGTAAATCGTCAGGAGATAACTGAGTGTTGTAGCGCGGAGCAGCTGCTCTTCGCTTGCGCCGAACTCTTCTGCTACGCAGATCAGGGGAACAGAAGCCGTTATGCCTACGTTTCCGCTGCTGGCGCAACTCATCGCCGGAAGCGGTTCCCCCGCCATCCGGGCATCAGATGCTGCTGCAGCCATTGCTTTAGCCTTGTAGATATAAGAACCTGACCCAAGCGTCTGCAGTCCGCATCCGAATCCCGAACCCATCCGCTTCTCAAATCCGGCTTGCGTCAGGGCACTGTTATAATCTAACGCCTCCTTTAAGAAGGACAGTTCTTCAGCGGGAACCGTCTGAGCAAACATTACAAGATCTTTCACACGATAGCCTCGGATCGGATATCGGGCTTCAAAGCCTGTATCCGCATCTGAATAGGTATCGTCTTCATACTGCACGACTCCGTTTGCCTCCAGAAGCACGATCTTATCGTGCTTCTGCGCGACAAGGGCATGGCCGATCCCTTTATCGGTGAAGACCCTGGCATCGATGTAAACGCCCATCCCCTTGTCCTTACGGATGGTTACCTGACAGTTTTTTAGAGCAAACTCTTCGATAGAAGCCCAGTCAACATCGCCTGGGACGTCCTTTAAGACTTCCAGCCCATATGCCGATACGCCAAACATCACGGCTATGCAGGCCGGCTCGACGATTCCATAGTACGGCGTATTGGGCGTTGCTACTGAAATCGAGTTCTTATAGGTATCCTTGTCGACGATCAGTTCGATACGCTCCGGAACACCGCCTATCACATCCTTGGCGGCAGTTGTTGCAAGTGCTACGCTAATCGGTCCCGTACACCCGAGCGCAGGCTTTACTTCCGACTTCAGGATAGTCAACAGATCAACTTTATCCACCCTGCTTTACACCTCCTCTATTCCAAGGGCTTTGCGGCTTGCGCGCGTTTTTTAGATATCATCGTCACGAGCAGCATGAGCACCACAAATCCTATCAACCCTATCATATCCATCATCTTCGACTGCCAGAACAGGCAACCTGCGATGACACCGAAAAGCGCCCTGAGATGCCATTTGAGACGGATCATCATATATCCCTGACAGAAGGCGGCGATTGCAAAGCATCCGCATAACCCGGTCAAGCATGCGAGCAGTATCTGCGATGCGGAACCGACCATCAGGAACGCATTGTTGTATACGAACATAAACGGAAGGAAGAATGCAGCAATCCCCAGCTTTGTTGCCTCGAACGCCGTTGGGATAGGCTTCGCCTCAGCGATGCCGGCGCCGGCATATGCAGCCAGGGCGACAGGCGGTGTTATCACGGACAGGGAAGCATAGTAGAAAATGAACATATGCACGGCGATGGGCGTCACACCCATCTCATACAGCACTGAAGCCAGGACCGATACGCACAGCAGATAGGAAATGGTCGACGGAAGCCCCATGCCGAACACGACTGCCGTCAACATGGAGAGCAACAGTGCCAGCAACAGATGCCCGTGCGCAAGGGAAATGACCATCGCTGACAGCTTTCCGCCGAGGCCCGTAAGCCCCATGATGCCGATGACGATG
>CACYFF010000003.1 GCA_902773665.1 uncultured Eubacteriales bacterium
GGGGTAGTCCGGCTGCATAAAAACAGCCAACAACATTGCTGTTGCTGGCTGCGAAAATCTTATGATTTTTCACTGTCCACTTGACGGGTAGCAGTTCACTGCGGGGGCGTGTTTTTTGCGTTATTTTATTGTTCCTGCTAGCCTTCCGGGGCAGGTTCGGGCGTCGGGGCCGGTTCCGGTGCGGGAGCAGGCTCAGGCGTCGGTGCGGGTTCCGGTGTAGGTTCGGGCGTCGGTTCCGGCGTCGGTTCCGGTGTGGGCTCCGGCGTCGGTTCGGGCGTGGGAGTGGGCTCGGGCGTAGGTGTGGGAGCCGGTGTGGGGGTCACAGGCGTGGTCTCGCCCTGCTGACCCTGTTCGCCTTCCTTGTTCTCCTCGTCTTCCTCCTCGTCCTTCGGCTTCCAGTTCCAATCCTCTTCGCTGTAGTTGATGCCGAGATATACGTCGGATTCTGCCGCCTTCTGCAGCAGAGCGTCGCAGAACAGATCCATGCGGCCGCTGCGGTAACTTACAGGATCGCCTTTATAGTCGATGTACTTGGAAACGACGGTCTCGGGCTTCTCCCAATCCAGTTTTTCCAGGCCTTCGTGGACCACTTCCATCATGTCCTTCCACTCGTAGGCGGGAAGGCCGACACTGGTGAGGGTGGTGCGCCGCGGGGTGTCGTAGCCCATCCAGACGGTGCAGGTATAGTACTTGCTGGCGCCGCAGAACCAGACATCCTTCGCCTCGTTGGACGTACCGGTCTTTACGAAGCACAGCGCGTTGGACGGAGCCTTTCTCGGACCCACGTCGCCGCGCTTTAAGAGCTCCTTGCAGCAGTCGATAATCATATAGGCAGCCTCTTCGGAATAGACGCGCGTTCTGGCGCTGTCCTCCGTAAAGATCTCGCCCTCGTCCTGCCGCACGATGCGCAGAACGCAGTTGTTTTCGATATATTCGCCCAGGTTGGCCATGGTGGAATACGCCTTTGCCATCTCGAAGGGAGAGGCGCCGTACGTTAAGCCGCCGAGGCCTACGGAAGTGCTGTAGATGTCTTCCGGCGCCAGGGACGAGAAGCGCATGGCTTCCAGATAGCGCAGACCGTACATCGGGGTCATGCGCAGCATGATCTGATACGCGATGGTGTTCGTGGACTGCAGGATGGCTTCGCGGATGTTCATGCGGCCGGTGTTGCGCTGCGTTACGTTCTTCGGCCAGAACTTGTCCTTCGGGTTATCCTTGTCCACCAGCACCTTGGACGGATAGTAGAAGCCGGAATCGAATCCGGGGCCGTAGACCGCGATGGGCTTGATGGACGAACCGGGCTGCCGCTTGGCCAGATAGCCGCGGTTAAAGCTGTCGTCCGTTCCTCTGCCGCCGATCATGGCTTCCACGAAGCCGGTCTCGTTGTTGATGAGCACCGCAGCGGACTGGAACGCGAATTTGCCGTTCTCGCTCACTTCCGTGTAGCGCTCGCAGCGGGCGTCCAGGATCTCCTGCAGCTGCGCCTGGATATCCGGGCGGAAAGAGGTATAGATCTCATAGCCGCCGGCGCGGATCTCCTTCATCTTCTCGTTGATCGTCTCCTGATACAGCGCATCGTAGGCATCCATCTCCTCGTTCGTCTCGAAGAGATACTTGAATTCGAAGCCTTCCTGCTCCATCAGGTTGATCGCCGCCGAGTAGATGGCGAAACTAGTCATGTAATTTTCCGTGGGAAGCTCGGGACGTTCGTAGATGAATTCCAGTTCCTCCGCTTCTGCAGCCGCCTTCTGTTCTTCCGTAATGAAGCCCTCTTCCACCATGCGTTCGAGGGTGTAGACCTGGCGGTTGATGACCCCTTCCATGTTCGTGAGGGGGTTGTAGAACGACGCGCCTTTGGTGAGCCCCACCAGGATGGCGGATTCTGCGAGGGTCAGGTCCTTCGCGGACTTCGCGAAATAGTATCGGCTGGCCGCCTCGATCCCGTAGCAGTTGTTCCCGAAGAAGTTCATGTTGACGTACAGCTCCATGATCTCGTCTTTGGAGTACGCGTCTTCGAACATAGGCGCCAGGAAGAGCTCCGTAAACTTACGGTCGAAAGTCCGTTCGCTGGACAGCACGCTGTTCTTCAGGACCTGCTGGGTGATGGTGGATCCTCCCTGGGTCACCGCACCGTGGTGCCGCACGTATTCGATCGCAGCGCGCAGCACCGCCTTGTAGTCGATGCCGTGGTGCGTCATGAAATTCTGGTCTTCTACGGCGATATAGCCGTTATATACATAGGGCGAGACCTCCGAGATCTTGACGGGTTCGTACATGATCTCGTTCATCTCCGAGATGATCTCTCCGTTGGCGTCGTAGATGATGGTATTCGAGGTATAGTGAAACAGCGAAGGATCGATCTCTTGGAACTTTTCCTCCGCTACGGCCTTAAAACTGTAGACTTCCTTGCCCACTGCCAGGGCGCACACCGCACCGAACAGCACGATGACGATCAGCAGCGACAGCAGGAAGATCTTTATGATATTCAGGATCTCTTTACCGACTTGTTTGTTCATCTTTCCTTCCGGATCGACAGATTTAGCATCAGAAGTGCATTATATCACACTATGCGCATTTTTCCAAAGCCAATTACGTCGTGGATCACGACATCTTCGTGGATCCCTTTGGGCTGCACGGTTCTGCGGCCAGCTTCGTTCTCCGCCACCCGGTCGCCCGCTGCTGCCAGCGTCTCGTCCGATACGAGGATCTGCCCGCCTTCCGTAAACCCTTCGATGCGGGATGCCAGATTGACGTTGCGGCCGATCATGTCGTATTTCGTGCGGGTCTCGGACCCGATGTTGCCAAGCACAGCCTCGCCCGTGTGGATGCCGATGCCCATGGCGATGGGCGGATAGCCCTGCGCTTCGTTCCATTCGTTGACCGCCTTCATCCGCCGCTGCATCGCGACGGCGCAGGCGACGGCGTCTCTGGCGGAATCCTCGTTGGGCCGCGGTGCACCGAACACCACGACGATGGCATCGCCCACGAATTCCAGGATGTTGCCCTGCCAGGCGTTGATGATCTCGATCATCTCGCCCAGATAATGATTGAGCATGGTGATGAAATCCATGGGAGCCATCCGTTCGGACAGATCCGTGGACTGGCGAAGATCCGTAAACATGATCGTCACCACCCGCCGTTCTCCGCCGATCTTCAGGTCGGCGCTGTGGGAGAGGATCTCCTCGGCGACTTCGTCCGTCAGATAGCGGCCGAAGGTCTGCCGGATCAGATCGTCCCGCTGGCGGAGCTGTTCCTTCAGCCGGGCGATCTCCGCCCGGGCTTCCTGCAGTTCTCTGCTTTCCTGTCCGCTCATAAAACGATCGTCTCTCCTTCTCTGGCATAGCGGACGTCCGCGCGTCCGAGCGCAGCTTCTCTGGCGGTCAGTTCCGCATCCGTGCTGTGAGGGTCGTGGTGGATCAGCAGCAGCTGCTTCGCCCCGCAGCGCTCCATCAGTGCCATGCCCTTTTGCGCCGTGGAATGGCCGAACCCCTTCCGGCTTTCGTATTCCGCTTCCGCGTACTGGCCGTCGAACAGCAGCAGATCCGCATCCTTTGCGAATGCGGCCAGTTTTGCGAAGCCGGTTTCGTCCGGCTCCTGGTCCGTGGCATAGACCAGTGTCCGGCCATCAAACCGCAGCCGGAACACTTTGCAGCCGCCGGGATGGTAACCGTCGATGGCATCGATCTTCAGAGGACCGGCTTCCATCGACCCTTGCAGAACACAGATGTTCACGTCCCCCGCGTAGTTCTTCAGGGTCAGCGGCCAATAGGGCGGTTCGTACACCCCGTTCAGCAGTGCCGCGGCGTCTTCTTCTGCCTGCACCGGCACATAGATGTCCGTGCGCTTCCCTTTCTGGGACAGTCTGGGATACATGCCCAGCCCCAGGATATGGTCCAGATGCAGGTGGCTCAGCAGGATGACCGGAGACACAGAAAAGTCCGCCGGTGCGGAGACGAGTCCGCTGCCGGCGTCCAGAAATACGGTCTGTTCTCCCGCCTGCACCATATAGCAGGACGTGGACCCGCCGAATCCCGTAAATTGTTTGCCGCATGCGGGGACAGAGCCTCTTGCGCCGAGGACCGTCACCCGCATGCCGTCGAATTCCGCCATATGCCTACTTTGTCCGGATATTTCCGTATTCCTTGTGGAAGAAGTTTAAGCGCGACAGCAGTCCGCCGCTCTTCTTCTCGCCCTTCTTCTCCGTCTCTACAGTGTCGTAGACGGTGCGGCAGGCTTCCGCGTACTTCTCGTTCGTCTCCCGCAGGCGGGCGCTCAGCTGGCGCATCACGCCCAGCACCTTATCCGGGCTGCTCTTAAAATAGTCGGAGAATTCCGCCGCAGAGATCTCCTGCACCGTCGTGCCGTCTTCAAGCGCAACGACGCTGGCGCTGCGGGGCAGGCATTCGATCAGGCCCATCTCGCCGAACACTTCGCCGGCGGCGATCTCCGCGACGTCCTTTTCGTCCGGCGTGCCGAGATCTGCGACGACTTTCACCTTGCCGCTCACGATATCGTACATCGTAGAAGCGTATTCTCCCTGACGGACGATGACTTCGTCCTTTTTAAATGTCTTCGTATTCATTTCGGTCTCCCTCGCTTCGCTCTAATACATATCCAGGAACGGATAGGACAGATAGGAGTTGTAGATCTCCAGCAGAGACTTCTCCAGATCTTCGGAGTGGGGCGTGCCTTCACCCTTTTCCTTCTCTTCTTCCACGACGTCGTGCACCGTGCGGCAGACCTCCACGTAATCCTGGGTGGTCTTGCGCAGCTTCTGGCTCAGCTGCTGCATGATCAGGAAGACCTTCGCGGGCTTTTCCTGGAAATATTCGTGGAAATCGCTCTCCGTGATGACCCCCAGATAGGTGTCGTCCGACAGGGAAACGACGGTGGCAGAACGGGGCGCTCTGTCCAGCAGACCCATCTCGCCGAAGAAATCCTCGGTCTTGAGTTCGGCCAGTTTCTTCTCCTGCGGCGTGCCGTAGCCCGTATAGACGCCTACACGTCCCCAGAAGATGTCGTACATGCAATTGCCCGGGTCACCTTCCCGGAAGATGATCTCGCCTTTTTTGTAAGATGCTCCTCTCATAGTTCCTCCTTCTGATAATTATTCCGTTACGCCGCTCTCCAGGATCTCGAACGTTTTCGCATCTGCGTCCAGCCGGACCTTTACGCCCAGCGGCAGCGCCGCCTGGTCGCGGGTGTGACCCATGGGCAGCCCGTACAGGCAGGGAACGCCGAGATCGGAGAAGTAGTATTTGAACGTATCGATGACGTCCGGATAGTAACCGGATGCGTCCTTGCAGTTGGCGCACTCGCCGATGACGACGCCCTTTAAGCCTTCGAACATGCCGCAGTTGCGTATCTGCGCCAGGAAACGGTCGATGCCGTAGGGCTCTTCGCCCACCTCTTCGAAGAACAGTATCTTATCCTTGAAATCCGGCTGGTAGAACGTGCCGCAGCTGGAAGCGATCAGGCAGAGGTTGCCGCCGATGACTTCGCCTTCGGCCTTGCCAGGCGCGATGGTCGTCAGATACTTGTTGGGATCTGCCAGCGTTATCGCGCGGTGATCTTCCGTCGTCGTAAGGCAGCGCAGCCAGTGGTCCTTCGTGTACCCGCTGATGCCGGGGTTGATGGCGGTAAGCACTTCGCCGTGGATCGTCACGAGGCCTGCAAACTTGCCGATGGCCAGGTGCAGGGACGTGATGTCCGAATAGCCGCAGAAGATCTTGGGATTGGCCTTGATGTTGTCGAAGTCGATCTTATCGATGAACTGCAGCGCGCCGTAGCCGCCTCTGGCGCAGAGGATCATGTCTACATCCTTGCGCGCGAACATCTCGTTCAGGTCTTCGGCTCTGGCTTCTTCCGACGCAGCGATGTAGTTCGCCCGCCATTCATCCACATGCTTGCCCAGCACGACCTTGTAGCCCAGGCTCTCCAGATATTCTTTTCCTCTGGGGACCGCCGTCGGGTCCTTCGTGGGACTGGATGGGGAGATGATGGCGATGGTATCGCCGGGGTTGAGTTTTCTTGGTTTGATCATTTTTTAAAGTCCTCCCAGACCTTTGCCAGACTTTCCTCGCTTTCGAAGACCTTCATGGCCGTATATCCGAGTATGCGGGCGCCGTTCGCGATGCTTGCCATCGCGTCTTCGGAGCGTGCGCACTGTTCAAACACTCTCGTATGCAGTCCTGTTCCCTGCGGCGCGATCTTCAACAGAGGCTGCAGCGTCGGGCAGATATAGCTGACGTTGCCGGCATCTGTGGAAGCGAAGATGCGGCGGGGGCTCAAGGCCAGACCGCACTCTTCGAAACTCTCCGCCGCCATGCGGTCCGCGGCGGCATTGAACTTCAGATCCTTGATCGGTTCATGCAGCACCGTGATATCCGCCTCGGTCTCCGTAGCCATCGCAGCCCCTTGAATGCAGCGGGTAATGCGATCCTGCAGATCCAGGCAGTCCTGGTAGGTAAAGGCCCGCAGCTGCAGATTCAGCCTAGCGCGGTCCGGAATGATATTGACCACCACACCGCCTTCCACCAGCGCGCCGTGCACCTGGCAGCCGGGTTTCATGTGCTGGCGCAGCATGTCGATGGCGTCCAGGGTAAGCCGAGCTCCGTTGAGCGCATTCTGACCCAGCCAGGGCGTGCCTGATGCGTGGGCGGATCTGCCGTGATAGACGACGCTCAGCTGGGAAGTAGCCAGCGCGATGGGCGAGGTCATGTTATCCGCGTCCATATGGACCATCATGGCGAAGTCGTAGTTGTTCCAGACGCCGGCCTTTTCCATCATCACCTTGCCGGAGATCACCTCTTCCGCGGGGGTTCCCACGATATGGATCTCCGTGTCCAGGGCTTCCTGCAGCGCGTTGAGGGAGAGCCCTGCCAGCACGCTCACAGCGCAGGATACGTTGTGGCCGCAGGCATGACCCGGACCACCGTCCGCCCCCAGACCGGGGAGCGCATCGTACTCCGTCAGGACAGCCATCTTGTGTGCATAGTGTTTGCCTTCCGGCAGCCGGATGGCCCGGAACGCGTGGTCGACGCCGGCGAATTCGCGTTCGACGGCGAAGCCTTCTTTTTCCAGCAGCGCGCAAACTCGTGCGCAGCTTTCCTTCTCATGACACGAGATCTCCGGGTGATCGCCCAGCCATGCCGCCAGATCGCGGCAGTCCTGCTCGTGCTTTTTCAGTTCGTTTTCAAATATCTGTTTTTTCTGTTCGTAGTTCATAGATAATCAGATATAAAAGTTCTTCTGTGGATGGGACAGGGTCCCTGGGCCTTCAGCCCGTCGTAATGCGCCTTCGTGCCATAGCCCTTGTTGCTCTCGAACGCGTAGCCCGGATACTGCAGCGCCATCTCCTCCATGTAGCGGTCCCGCGTTACCTTTGCCAGGATCGAAGCCGCCGCGATGGACGTGGAATTGGCGTCGCCCTTTACGATCGCAGTCTGCGGCAGATCCAGGGCACGGACGGTAAAGTTGCCGTCGATCAGCACATGCTGCGGTCTTACGGACAGCCCGTTTACCGCTTCGGCCATGGCCTTTTTCGTCGCCTCCAGGATGTTGACCGCGTCGATCACCTCCGGGCCCTGCCAGCCGATGGCCCAGGCCAGCGCCTTTTCCTTGATGAGCCCGTAGAGCTCCTCCCGTTTCTTCGGGGAGAGTTTCTTGGAATCGTCGATGCCCAGCACGTCGAAATCCTGAGGCAGGATGACCGCAGCAGCCACCACGGGACCTGCCAGCGGACCTCTGCCCACTTCGTCCACGCCGGCAACGTACGTTCTGCCGGATGCCCAGAGCCTTCGCTCGTGCTGCAGCATCGTCTGCAGCTTTTCCTTTTGCATTTCCAGCCGCTCTGCCTTCGTCATGGGACGTCTATCCTCTGTAATCGCTTTCCTGTTCTTCTCTTAAGTACACCTGCTTGACGCTGGAGTTTTCGTTGCGTACCGACTTCATCTCGAAGCCCTTCAGGGACTTGAGGAAGGGTGTGAGCTTGGAGTAGCCGTAGTTGCGCACGTCGAAGTCGGAGTAGCGCTTTAAGAGCTTGTTGCCCAGGTCGGAAGTGGATACCCAGCCGTCCTCGTCGGAGTCTTCCCGCAGGATATCGATGAGGGATCTGCGGATGGCGTCGAGGGGCGTGATGGCCTCTTCCTCTTCCAGTACCGGAGGTTCCTCGTGGATCTCCACGGGAGGCTCTTCCTTGAGTTTGGGGATGACCTTGACGGACTTCACCTTGCCGCCCTTGGAAGCCTTTTCGGCCTTGGCAGCCTTATCCTTCTCGGCCTTTTCCTTTTCGGCTCTTTCCTTTTCCGCCTTGGCCGCGGCAGCTCTCTCTTTTTCTGCCTTCGCCTTCTCCTTCTCCGCCTTGGAGGACTTGGAGGAAGCCTTGCTGCCGGACAAGATGTCCAGATACTTAAACTTGTTGCAGGCGGTGGTGAACGCCTTCGGCGTCTTCTTTTCACCCATGCCTACGACCAGCATGCCGGATTCCCGCAGCCGGCTGGCCAACCGGGTAAAGTCGCTGTCGCTGGTGACCAGGCAGAAGCCTTCCACGTTGCCGGAATACAGGATGTCCATGGCGTCGATGATCATGGCGGAGTCCGTGGCGTTCTTGCCCGTGGTGTAGCTGTACTGCTGGATCGGGGTCACCGAGTACTCCAGAAGCACCTTTTTCCAGGGCGCCAGCGCCGGTTTCGTCCAGTCGCCGTAGATGCGCTTGTACGTCACCTCGCCTTCGCCGGCCATCTCGTCCAGGATGGTCTTGATGTACCGGTCCGAAATATTGTCCGCGTCGATGAGGACCGCGAACCGCTTGTCTGTCGTCATATATCAACTGTCCTTTCGTGATTGCTCAATAAATTATTATATCCCGAAAAAGCTTGCAATTTCAATTATAATTGCGGTTTTTGACCCTAATTGAGATCGTTCCAGGGGTTGAAGGGATCGGGGTCTGTCGGCTCCCAGCCGTTGTCGTTTTCTTCCGTGATCTCCTCCACCGCTTTTTCGGGTTTACCCAGAGGCCCGGGGTTGGGACCGTCGTAGATCGTAACGCCGGTACCCTCCTCGCAGTTATCGAAGATCCACTGGGCATCTGCCACCTGCAGGCGCACGCATCCCGCGGAGGCAAAATCGCCGAGCGCGTTGTATTCGTCCCGCATCAGGGTCGCCCTGTCCTGAGCCGTATAGCAGACGGAGTGGAACAGATAGCCGCCGTCCAGGAATCCAGTAGCATACTGGCCGTAGCTGCCGTCGATCATGTAGCACCAGGCCGCCTTAAAGCTGAGGATCTTGAAGTCGCCTGTGGGCGTCTCGTGCCCTTCTCTGCCGCAGGAGCAGATCATGGCTTTGATGGGCTCACTGTAGCTGCCGTCCTTGCCCTTTTCGTAAATCGTTACCGTGTTCATCTGCCGGTTGACCATGATGTAATACGGATGGCTGCGGGGCGCAGATTTCGGCGGTTCCAGATAGCTGGGCATGTCGAAGACGTACTCTTCCGTGTAGGGGAGGATCGACTCTTCGTCTTCCGCCTCGGCCCGGATGGTCCAGTAGCCCCGGCTGTTCTGTTTCAGAAGGAAGGCCTTGCTGCTCTGGGAACCTTCTTCCGCCGGCGCGCCGTGAACGTAGCGTCCGAAGACGACGGCGGAATCCTCTTCCAGGAACAGAGGATCGGTGAGTTCCAGAGATTTTACTTCCTCGCCATCCGGGAACAGTTCGTTCGTAAGGGCTTCCGAGAGCGCTTCCCGGATGTTTTCCACCTCGTCCTCCACCGCGGGGACTGTCAGGTACAGGCGTTCTTCCTGGGCCTTTACCAGCGTATAGCCATCCCCGGGCTCGATCTGCAGGTCGGTAAAGATCCCCTCGACGGTGTTCGATACGGCGCGTGACCCGAACAGAGATTCATCGTTTTCCGTGATCGTCGTTTCGCAGCCGCGTTCGTCTACGAAGAACAGGGATTGCTTTGCGCCGACCACCTCGGTCTGCACCAGGCCCCGGATCTGCGTCACCTCGTAGAGCGGTTTGCCCAGCAGATTCTTTCCGGTCGCTTCGACAGTGATCTCTCCCAGTTCCCGTCCGTTCTTATCCAGCGCCTGAAACACGTAGAGGTCCTGTCCAGCCTCGAACGTTCCTTGCATACCGGTCGTTTCTGCGTCGATCTCCGCTTCCGGCACTCTTTCCGCCAGTTCCGCGACGGCTGCATGCGCCACCGCGAGAGGCTGCGCTGCATGCCATTTGTCGTATTCCACTTTCGCAAAGACAGCGCCGCAAAGGACGGCGGCAGCGATCACGACCGCTGCGATCTTACCTTTTTTACCCATCGTTTTCTCCCAAATAATACCCTTTGATCACAATAACTCTCTGAAATACAGTCCTGCCGTGCGGGGAAAGTCCGCCGGCGCCTTTTCCCGGTACAGTTCGAAGATGTGCCGGCATTCGTCCGCGCTTTCGACCGTAAAATACAGTTCCTCAAAATCCAGTTTCGGAACGGCGCGGTCCGCGGCATAGAGCGGCACGGAATTCAGGATCTCGGAATACTGCTTATTCCGGCAGATCAGCGGGAATTTCGCACCGGTGCGGTCCGTGAGCTGCGCAAGGCCGCTGCACCCTTCGCAGCCCCTCTCCGTCCGGCCCGGGCAGGCGCGGCATTTCATCAGAGGCAGATAGCCGTAGAGGATCGCACCCCGGGGCAGTGACCCCTTCATCTTCCGGATCTTCGCGAAGGCAAGCTCCGGAGAGACCGTACCATCTGCCAGTCCCATAGCCTCGTACTCTTCTGCGGACACGGA
This sequence comes from uncultured Eubacteriales bacterium, assembly GCA_902773665.1. GTDB lineage: Bacteria > Bacillota > Clostridia > Peptostreptococcales > Anaerovoracaceae > RUG11894. Next base: position 10,782 of record CACYFF010000003.1, read on the forward strand.
GTTCAGAATGTTGAGTTCGAAGCCACCGTGTACCGTAAGACCTTGCTCCTGCGCCAGCTGTACGCTGCCGATGTTGCTGCAGACCGCATCCCGAACGCTCCCGGGAAGAACCTTTAGGATCTGTACCAGCTTTCCGCGCTGCAAACTGCCGTAGACCAGAGGCGGCAGTTCTGCCCACAGTCTGCCGGCGAAGCGGTCCGCCAGTTCCGGATGCGAAGCGATCTCTGCAGCAGGCAGGATGACAACGGTATCTTCCGGTATCTCGAAGAGCTGGGAAGCTTTTTCGAAGCGGAGCCGCAGCTGCGGCGTTTCCGGCGCGCTGTATGCAGGAAGGGCCTCATCTGCTGTGTCCACGCGTTTTCTCGCATACTGCCGGTTGCGGGCGGCGTCCAGCTGCATCAGGACGTCGCGGCGCATCGCGTTCAGGGAAGATGCGGGAACGAACAGGCCGGGATCGATGCGGCAGCGGAGCTTATGCAGTTCGTAGGCGCTTCCACCCATCTTTTCCAGACTGCGGCGCGCCTGTTCCTCGTCCAGTTCCAGCTTTCTGGCTTCCGCCGGGATCTCCCCTTCCGCTTCAGCGGAAAACCCTTCACACTTTGCCGTCAGTCTCAGCGGCATACCTTCCTGCGCCAGGAAGAACAGGTCGACGGGATGCTTCGCATCGGGAACCTCGTAGAGGCGTGCCAGGCCTTCCAGAACGCCGCTGGCAGCGGTCACGTCCTCCTTCGTGCGGTAGCCGAACATGTCTGGGGTCCGTTTGCCCGTCAGGTAGCCGTCCGTAAACCCGCTGCGGGAAAACACGCTGCGCAGGGTCTCCAGATCCGGATGGCCGCCATCCAGCGCCTGTCTGCAGGCGGTCACCGCGGCAGCGACGTATTCCGGGCGCTTCATCCGGCCCTCGATCTTCAGGGAACCTACGCCGGTCTCCGCCAGTCCCTGCATGTGCGGAATGTAGCACATGTCCTTGAGCGACAGCGCGTGGTCTTTGCCGCGGATCTGCCAGTCCAGGCGGCAGGGTTGGGCACACAGGCCTCTGTTGCCCGAACGGCCGCCGAACATCGAAGACATGTAGCAGTTGCCGGACACGCTCATGCAGTGGGCGCCGTGAACGAACACCTCACAGTCCGCGCCGGTCTCTTCGACGATCTCCCGGATCTCCGCCAGAGACAGTTCTCTGGCCAGCACGACGCGCACGAAGCCGTAGTCCAGGAGCTTTCGCACCCCGTCCGAATTGCAGACCGCCATCTGCGTGGACGCGTGAAGGGGCAGATCCGGCCAGTATGTTTTCGCGTAGGACGCCACCGCCAGATCCTGCACGATAATGCCGTCGGCGCCGCTTCTCGCCGCGGTATCCACCGTTTCGTGCATCGCGGACAGTTCGTCGTCCATCACGAGGGTGTTGATCGTAAGATACACTTTTACGCTGTTGTCGTGGCAGTAACGTATGGTATCCGCCAGACCTTCCCCCGCGAAGTTATCCGCGTTGCGGCGGGCGTTGAAGTTCGGCAGGCCGAAATACACCGCATCTGCGCCGCAGCGCACGGCTGCCTTCAGTTGTTCCGATCCGCCCACCGGGGCCAGGATCTCCGGTCTTCTGCGTTTTTCTTCCGTCATGATTTCTTCCTCGAGCACAGACTCTAACAGTTTATTTTACCACAGCGGGGAATTATGGTACAATGATGCGGCAAAACAGGAGAAGAAAAAGGTGAAAACCATGAGCGATCATAAAAAACCGGAACTGCTGGCGCCTGCCGGCGATATGGAAGGCGTGCGCACCGCACTGCGCTACGGTGCCGATGCGATCTACTGCGGCGGTCCCTTCCTGCAGATGCGGGCCAGCAAAGTGGGATTTACCCGGGAGGAGCTCGCCCAGGCGAGCCGGGAGATCCACGAAGCCGGAAAGAAATTATATGTGACCGTGAACGTATTCGCGAGAAACGACGAGATCCCCGCCCTGGCGGAATACGTGGGATTTCTGAAGGAGATCGGCGTGGATGCGGTCATCGTGTCGGACCTCGGCGCCATCGCACAGATCCGGGAGACCGTGCCCGATATGGAAGTCCACGTCTCCACCCAGGCCAACTGCATGAACTGGCGGGCGGCGAAGGTGTATTACGATCTGGGGGTCAAGCGCATCGTACTGGCCAGAGAGCTTACGCTGCAGCAGATCGCAGAGATCCGCGCCAATGTTCCGGAGGATCTGGAGCTGGAGGCTTTCGTCCACGGCGCCATGTGCATGAGCTACTCCGGCCGCTGCCTGCTGTCCGCCTATCTGGCGGGGCGCTCCGGCAACCGCGGAGAATGCGCCCAGACCTGCCGCTGGAACTACTACCTGATGGAAGAGAAGCGGCCCGGCGAGTACTTCAAGATCGAAGAGGACGACCGGGGCTCCGCTATTCTGAGTTCCAAGGAGCTGTGTTGCATCGAACACCTGAAGGAATTCGAGGAGGCCGGCATCTGTTCCTTCAAGATCGAAGGCCGTATGCGCACCCCCTTCTATACCGCGACGGTGGTCAACGCCTACCGCATGGCGATCGACGAGGCGGCCCCCATTGCAGCGCTTCGCAAAGAGCTGGATACGGTCAGCCACCGGCCGTTCTGCACCGGATTCTACTTCGGTGACCCGAATCAGCTGATCCCCGACACCGAAGGCTACGTGCGGGACTGGCTGTTCGTCGCGACGGCGCTGGAGGCAAGCAAAAACGGACTGCTGCGTATCGAAACGCGCAATCCGTTCGCAGTAGGCGATACCATTGAATTTTTAAGCCCGGGCCATACCGGAACGCCCTTTGCCGTCTCGTCCATCACGAACGAAGACGGTGAACCGCTGGACCGTTCGGCTACGCCCATGCGCATCCTGACGATCTCCGCGCCGGACGGCATAATGGCCGGCGATATTCTGAGAAAGAAGATCTAATGCACGACTTCATACAGGGCGTCCACTTTGAGGGCGTCCTTTTGTATTGCATCTTCCAGGGCAGCGCGGTCCGCTGGATCCGCCATCCAGGACATGCCGCAGCCTGCTGTGATCGACGTCGGCACCGGGATGAGCCTGCCGGGGAGCCCTGCCGCCAGGCAGTGCTTTTCGAACGCCATGGCGTCCGTGGTCGTATGGAACGTGATGATGAGTCTGAGTTTCTTCTCCCGCATTATTCCGCGATCTCCTTTACCGCTGCGACCGCCGCGTCCACCTCATCCGACCTGTTGAAATAGGAGAAAGAAAACCGCACTGCACCCTGTTCAACGGTCCCCAGCGCTTCGTGCATCCGCGGCGCACAGTGGGCGCCGGGCCGGGTCGCGATGCCGTAGGTCTCCGACAGTTCGTCGGACACTTCCCCGGATTCGTAGTCTTTTATATTCAATGCGACGATCGCCGCCCGGGCATCCGTGGAGAAGTCGCCGTATACGGTCACCCCGTCGACATCCTTCACACCTTCATAAAACCTGCGCATCAGGGCGATCTCCTTCGCGTGGATCGTTTCGACGCCGGTCTCTGCGATAAAGTCGAACGCTGCCGAAAGCCCCGCTATGCCGTGGCCGTTGAGCGTGCCCGCCTCCAGGCGGGTCGGATACTGCACCGGCTGCGTCTTTGAAAATGACTGCACACCGGATCCGCCGACCTTAAAGGGCCGTATCTCCACACCCTCCGCGATGCACATTCCGCCGGTTCCCTGGGGTCCGTACAGACCCTTGTGACCCGTAAAGCAGAGCACGGAGATGCCCATGCTTTTCATGTCGATGGGAACGCAGCCCGCGGTCTGGGAGGCATCCACGATGAGCAGCAGACCGTGCGCTTTGCAGACCGCACCGATCCGCGCAAGATCCAGCATATTGCCCGTCAGGTTGGACGCGTGATTGCACACGATGGCCTTCGTTTCCGGCCGGATGAGCCGTTCAAAATCTGCGTAGTCCACGCAGCCCTGCTTATCCGCGCGCACGAAGTCCAGGGAAACGCCCTGCTCCGCCTGCAGCCGGTACAGAGGCCGCAGCACGGAATTGTGCTCCAGGTCCGTGGAGATGATGTGGTCTCCCGCCGCAAACAGACCGGAGATCGCGATGTTGAGCGCCTCCGTGGAATTGGCGGTGAAGACGACCCTGGAGGGGTCATCGCAGCCGAACAGCGCCGCCGCCTTGCAGCGGGCATCGTACACCGTGCGGGCCGCCTTCAGCGCCCCGCTGTGACTGCCCCGGGAGGAGTTGCCCATCCCCTGCATGGCTGAGACCACCGCATCGATCACTTGCTGCGGCTTATGATATGTGGTTGCTGCATTGTCCAGATAGATCATAGTTTTCCTGTTATGCCTTCGGCAGTTTCTCCGCCAGCAGCGCCGCGCCGATGGCCCCAGCGTACCGGGCTTGCGGACAGCTTGCGATCGGTGCTCCCATGGCCTCTCCCAGCGCTTTTTGCAGATAAGAAGCCTCGCACAGGCCGCCCGTCAGGACAGCGGGAACACCCGCTTCCCTAAGGCGGCTGGCCTGGGATGCGATCTTGCGCGCGATGGATGCGACGACGGCACAGGCGATGTTCTCCTTCGGTTCCCCTTTGCCGATGAGGCTGATGACTTCCGATTCCGCAAATACGGTGCACATGGAGCTGATGCCCGCGTCATTCCCCTTCGCCGCCAGGGCGATCATGGACGCCGGGTCCATCCCCAGCGTATTTGCCATGACTTCCAGAAAACGGCCGGTGCCGGCGGAGCATTTGTCGTTCATCAGAAAATCCTTTACGCTGCCGCCCCGCAGGCAGATGACTTTCGTGTCCTGCCCGCCGATGTCGACGATGTCCAGATCTTCCCGGCCGAACAGAGCCTGTGCCCCCTTGGCGTGGCAGGTGATCTCGGTCACCGCTTTTTGCGCATAGGGAACTACTACGCGGCCGTAGCCCGTGGCAATGCAGGGATGCTGGACGGGGTCAAATCCTGCGGCGCAAAGCTTCTGCCGCAGCGCCTCCGCCGTATCCTTGCTGCTCCAGCCTGTCGGCATCTGCTCCCAAAAAAGGATCGCGCCGTCCTCCGTGACCGCCGCCTTGGCGCAGGACGATCCGATGTCGATACCGATGCCGGTCATGTTAGGGCTTTACGATGTGGCTGGCGCCGTTCAGTTTTTCGACGATGGTGTACATGTTCGTCACCTCGCCCACCGCCAGCTTTTCAGACAGTCCGTAGAAGTTGAGGCAGGTGCCGCAGCTGAGGATCTCCACGCCCTGCGCCTGCAGGCTCTTGAGGTCTTCCAGGGAAGCGGAGCCCTCCGTGGTGAGCTTGACGCCGCCGTTATAGAACAGCATGGTCTTCGGCAGTTCCTCCAGCTGGGATACCGCATAGATGAAGCCCTTCATCAGGGTGGCGCCCAGTTCGTCGTTGCCGCTGCCCATCACGTTGGTACCGAAAGCGTAGACGGTGCTGCCTCTTCTGTCGGGGATGCAGGAAACGACTGGTTCCTCTGCAGCAGCGGCTGCGCCGGGGGCGGTGACCTCCATCGTAACGACAAAGTGCTTGTCCTCGATCTTCTCGGACTTGACGGCGAAGCCCTTGCTCTCCGCCAGTTTCGTCAGGTTCTGCACGGCGGTCTCGTTGTCCACATGGGTCTGGACCGTATCCGCTTCCTTCATTTCGCCGATGGCCTTGATGGTCTTTACGACGGGGATGGGGCACTGCTCTCCCCTGCATTCTACTGTGATCATAGACTTTCGTCCTCCTTACGACACGTTTATAACATTTCCAGGAACGCTTCCAGTCTCGTGGCCAGCTGGCCGCTGTCCGAAAGCGAGTAATCCGTTTCGATCGCCATATAGGGCATGCCCAGGCTCTCCATCTTGCGGCGGATCGTCGTGCTCTCCACCGTGTAGGCCGTGCAGGCCTGCAGGTCGATCTCCACGACGCCGTCCACCTTGTATTCGTCCACGAGCTTTTCCAGAAGCGCCAGACGGCGGCTGTCCGGGGTCATGACGGCGCATCCGATCTTCAGATACTTTTCCGCAACGGCCTGCACGATATCCGGGGCATCCACGTCCACGTCGTCCAGCGTCGCCTTGATGCCGGAGCAGTTCTCGAAGCATACCACGACGCCGCCTGCGGCTTCGATGGCTTTTACGGTCTTCTCCAGCACCCCGCCGATGGGGCAGCCCGTTACGAGAATGCGCTTGGCATCCGCAGAAACGGGTCGTTTTCCGGCTGCATAATCGCTTTCCAGTCCGTCCGCCAGGCGGGTCAGTTCCTTGCAGACCTCGTTTACGTCGAAGTAGAACCCGGCGCCTTCCAGGGCTTTATAGATCGCGTAACCCGTGCTTGCGGGGGGCTGCAGTTTCTGCAGTTCCATCAGGCGTCTGCGGCATGCTCTCTCTTTGTTGCGCGCTCTGGCCGCATCGCGGATCGCTTCGTCCGGAATGGCCTCGCCGAACTTCTGCTCCAGAAATTCGCGGAACCGCTGCACCTCCTGCGTCCACTGCTCCAGCGCGTGCTCGCGGTCACCCTGGGGAAGATGCAGCAGATAGACGTCCTTCATGTCGCCCAGCAGCTCGTACATCTTCTTCTTGCCATCGCAGGTCGTCTCTCCCACGATAATGTCCGAGAAGTACGTGTACGGACATTTATCGGACACGGCAAAACCGTAGCTCGACTTGATGAGCGGGCACAGATTCTTCGGCAGGTGCACTTCCGCCGCGGGGATCGTCTCTTCGCTCATGCCGCACAAAGATACCGGGCTGACCCCGGCAGCATCCAGGATCTCCTGGGGCGTAAACGTGCAGAACGTGCCGGCGACCTTGCCGCCGTTTTCCTTAATGCTTTTGACCCGCAGAAACCCGTTTTTTCGGGCATCTCCGAACTGCGCAAATTGCTCCGGAAGTTCGTAATTCATAGGTCTTTCCTCCCTCTTCCAACCTATTCCATTATAAATCGGATATGCAAATTGATTCATTTACATATCCGATAGAAACTTCCCTTTTATCCGTTCGGCGAATTGTGCGCTAACTGACCGGTCCGAGGCTCACATCCATCATCTCTTCCGTCCAGTTCGCCTCCATGCGCTCGGCGAACAGCTTGTCCACCGGGATAAGGTCTGACGGGAGCTTGTCCCCTTCGTACCAGATGCAGTCGCCCCGTTCGAACACGTGGCAGTAGTCCTCATGCAGAGCCTGCTGATAGACGCGCTGCTCCTGGGGGTCGAAAAAGTACTCGACAAAGACGTCCTTGTACAGATCGTTCAGCTCCCAGAAATACTCCTCCGCCATGTCGTCGAACTGCAGCGGCTCCAGGACGTCGATGCTTTCGGAATAGTACCAGGACTGCTTCTCCTTCGGAGCGTGGAAGCGGTTCCAGAGCTCGTCTCCGACTTTCTTCAGGTCGCGCGCGATCGCCCGCATGTTGGACAGTTTGTCTGCCAGCACCATCTTCTGAAAGTCCGGATCAGCCGCTTCGAGCTCGTCCAGCGCAATGGCTTTACGCTCTTCCCAAGGAAGATCCTTCTTTTCGGAATGCGCAGCCACCATGTCCGCCACTTTATCGCCGAACTGCGCTGCGATCTCCTCCCGGCCGACCTCCGCGTCCTCGATGCAGTCGTGCAGCACGCCTGCGATCATTACGTCGAAGTCCACGCCCATGGCCGCGAGGATCGACAGCACCTCCATGGGATGCACGATATAGGGCAGCTGTGTGCCTTTGCGCAGCTGTCCCGCATGGGCCTCCACCGCGAAGCGGATCGCCTCGTTCAGCCGTTCATGATCTCTGTCTAACTGTTCTGTTCTTACTGCCATACCGTTCTCCGTCTATTTTGCCGCAATCCTTGCATCCAGCGCTTCCCGCAGTTTCTTCGCAAACAGGACAGCTTTGGGGCTGTCGCCGTGCACGCAGATCGTGTCTGCCTCCAGCCGGATCTCTTTGCCGTTACTGCTCTCGATCGTACCGGTCTCTAAAAGATGCAGCATGCGCCGGATCGCCAGATCCTCGTCCTCGATCATGGCACCGGGTTTTGTGCGGCTCACGAGGCTGCCGTCGTCCTCGTAAGCCCGGTCCGCAAAGACCTCCGCTGCAAAGGCCAGGCCGTGCTTTTCCGCCGCGGCCTTCAGGCAGCTGCCGGACAGGCCCACCAGGGTCAGTGACCCATCCACCGCCGCCACGGCTTCCGCGATGGCGTCCGCCAGTTTCTCGTCTTTTGCCGCCATGTTATACATGGCGCCGTGGGGCTTTACGTGATGCAACTTCGTCCCTTCCGCTTTGCAGACCGCCTGCAGCGCGCCGACCTGGTATATCACCATAGCCTTCAGTTCTGCCGGGGACACCTTCAGTTCCCGGCGGCCAAAGCCAACCAAGTCCGGATAGCCCGGATGCGCGCCGATCTTTACGCCGGCTTCCTTTGCCTGCCGGACGGCCTTCTGCATCGTTAAAGGATCGGATGCATGAAATCCGCAGGCGATGTTGGCGGACGTGACGTAGCGCAGCACTTCCGCGTCGTTTCCCATGGTATAGGCGCCGAAGGATTCTCCCAGGTCGCTGTTGATATCGATGTTCTTCATAAGGATTCACCCAATTCTTCCAATGTGACCGGCACAAAATGGATCCTTTTCCCGGGTCCCAGCTGTGCCAGCAGCGGCAGATCTTCCGAGAGGACCGTCCCGATCTTCGCATAGCCGCCGGTGGTCTGATGGTCGGCCATCATCACGATGGGCTGCCCGTTTGCAGGCACCTGGATCGACCCGAAGCAGATGCCTTCCGAGAGGATATCCGTGCCGTTCAGAGACGGGACCGCAGCCCCTTCCAACCGGTACCCCATGCGGTCGCAGGCGGCGCTGAGGGTATAGATACTATCCGTAAACGTTTTTTTCGCGTCTTCTGCAAACATGGCATCCTGGGGGCCGAACAGAAAGCGGATCTGCGTAACGCCTTCCGGACTCGTGGCCTTCGCCAGACGCTGCAGGACAGGTTCGCAGGGCGTTCCCTGTACTTCGGCAAGCTCAGCGGCCGCTTGTGGGCGGGACCCGTTCTCCAGCACGTCTCCTGCCCGCAGTTTTCTGCCTTCCAACCCGCCCAGCCGGCTCTTCAGGTCTGTGGACCGGCTGCCCAGCACGACCGGCACGTCGATGCCGCCGGAGACCGCCAGGTAGGCACGCATACCCCGGGAGGCAACGCCCAGTTCCAGCCGGTCGCCTGCTTTTACCGGAACTGCGGTGTTCATCGACATGCGGTTTCCGTTCAGAAATGGCCGCATGTCCGCGCCAGTAAGGGCAATGGTGCCCTTTCCGTCGAATTCGAAGGTGCCGCCGAAAACGGTCAGTTCCAATGCCGCTGCGTCTTCCGGGTTTCCAACCAGAGCGTTGGCCAGGCGCAAAGAAGCCCTGTCCATCGCGCCTGCTTCCGGAATACCCGCCGCCTGATGACCGAACCTGCCTGTATCCTGCACCGTCGTCAGCACGCCGGGGGAGATCACTTTGATCTTCATAGGATCACCTCCGGTTCGTACTGTCCCTTTTGCACCAAATGCTTTATCTCGTACCATTCGTCCACCGAAATGGGACGGAAGCGGATCGCATCGCCTGCCGAGACCGGGACTGCCGGATCTTTAGCGGGATCGAACAGTCGGATCGGCGTATTGCCGATGATGCGCCAGCCGCCGGGCGAGACCGACGGATAGATGCCCGTCTGACCGCCCGCAATGCCTACAGCCCCTGCATCGATGCGAAGCCTGGGCTTTTTGAGCCGCGGATAAGCAATACGGCTGTCCATGCCGCCGAGATAAACAAAGCCGGGAAGAAATCCCATCATGTAGATGCGGTAATCTCTGCCGGAATGGATATCGATGATCTCCTGGCGGGAAAGACCCAGTTTTTCTTCCATCTCCCAGAGATCCGGGCCGAAATGCAGGCCGTAGCACACGGGGACCACCAGGATACGACGTCCGCTCTCCGCGTTGCCGCCCGCCGCCGATTTCGATGCCAGATCCGTCAGAAATGTCTTCATTTCTGCGAAGCTGCGCACTTCTGGCCGGTAGTGCACCAGCACTGTCGTGTAAGCGGGAACTGCTTCGATGATGGCCGGGTCAGCCGCGGTGAGGACCGCACGGTACAGCGCCCGCACCCTGTCGTTCACCGCTTCGTCTATCGCATTCCCCAGCTGCACCAGGACCGCCCGGTCGCCTGCGGGGAAAAACTGCAGATCAGTCGGCATCTTCCGCCTCCCAGTCTCTGGGCCAGCACAGGAAGTATTCATCCTCCAGGGCCTCCGCCAGATCCAGATGCTTTAAGACGAGCGCCGTGCTCAAGACGTCCGCCAGGGCGTTGTGGGCGCCGTCCGGCTTTTCCTGGAAGTGATACAGCGCATAATTCAGCGGCCAGCTGCGGTCTTCACCCATCTCGTAGTCATCGAACATCAGCTGGGCGTCGAAGATCTTCGGCATCCAGTCCGTGCCGTAGCCGAACTTTTCGCAGTTGCGGGCCATTACGAATCCGTCTGTCGCGCTCCAGGACAGCAGCACATAGTCTTCCCCGCACCAGGTACGGAACGCATCCATGGCCTGCGCAAAGGGCAGCCCGCCTTCCAGGTCTTCGTCCTTCAGCAGCGTCAGTTCCGCCACGTCTTTGTTGAGTTTCGTGTAGTAAAAGGGTTTAACGATCTGGGAAAACGTGTCTAACACATTCCCTTCCAGATCGATCTTCGCCGCGCCGATCTGAATGATTTCGTCCGGCAGACCCTCCACCGGCGTGCGCCCCTTCAGGGGCTGGTTCCATTCCAGATCGAAAATGATGGGAGTCATTGCTCGCCTCCGTTTTATTGTAACTTCCGGGTTAAGCCGTTATAATTCTCTCGATGGAGGTATTATAACATGCTGAAACCGATCTCTGCTATGACCGACCATGAAATGCTCGTTGAACTGATGCAGGAAAAGCGCAGGGGCGATACCCTGCGCAATATAAAGCTTATTCTTTTGGGTGTGCTGTTAGCTGTCCTGGTCTATCTGGGATTCCGTTATCTGCCCCCTGCGATCGCCTATTTCAAAGGGGTCGGGGAGACCATCGATAAGATCCAGACCGGTGTCGATCAGGTGCAGACCGTTACGGACAGCATCAAAGACTCCGTCGGCGGGCTGTTGGAGAAGTTGGGCGGATTGTTCAAGCATTAAGTTTTTGCTCTCTGGCAGGCCGTGAAGTGAACTTTGGTGCACAAATCGCAAGTTATCAAAAAGTGCACAAAATTTCCAGGCAAGCAGGCCGAACCCGTGTGCACAAATCGCCGTTTCACAAAAAGTACACCGGATTTTCGGGCTTAAAGACCAAAACGGTGTGCACAAATCGCTGTTTTGCAAAATGTGCACCGGATTTTCGGGCTTAATGACCAAAACGATGTGCACAAACCGTTGTTTTGCAAAAAGTACACCAACTTTCCAGGCTAAATAGTCGAACCCGTGTGCACAAAACACAGTTTACAAATAGTACACCGATTGCAGAAGTTTTTATCAACACATTTTACTCTATAGCTTATAAAAAGCGGATCCTTTCGGATCCACAGGCTTCTTGACCACTCTTTAATATTATACAGACTTATCACTGTAAACCGATCCTACACTATATCCTTACCCGAATCGATAAAAATCCGCCGGCAGCATGATAAACACTGCCGGCGGATCATCCGTCTAAATGCAGGGGTATTCTTTAGAACGGAGCAGCTATTCGGCATCCGGCAGTCTCTCAAATGCCAGGTCCGTATAGCCGGACTGATCGTCGCTCCAGGAGAACCCGGATCCGTCTTCTTTAAAGACGATAGCTCCAGTGCCGTCTTCGTATTCCGTGGTCTCGTCCGTGATCTCTCCGGCATCGTTGAACACGAGATTTCTCTTGGTGCAGTACTCGAACGCCAGTTCCAGTGTGTCGGGGTCAACCTGGCCGATGATATCCCAGCGGGCGACCTCCGTCGCACTGTTCGCCCAGTCGATCGTAACGAAAACATCCTCATCGGTAACGGAAACGTTGGCGTTCGCTCTGTCGCAGACGAAGTCGCCTTCCAGGAACGCCAGCGGATTGACCCAATCCTCATCCATTTCGAACACGGCGATAAGATCTGCGCTTTCCGCAAGCTCCAAGGTGAGCAGCGCTTCCGTGGAGAGATCTTCGCCGTTCTTCGTCCACTTGACGAACTTCCATCCCATGTGGGGCGTAGCCAGAATGGTATACGTCGCAGGCTCTGCAATATTGATCTGGGCGGACTGGAACGGATATTCCGGATCGTGTTCCGGGGTCTCCTCCCCTTCCACATAGTCGATCGCGCCCATGCCTTCCGTGTTGATCGACACGAAGATGGTCGCATCCGGCATATCCATCGGCGCAAAGTGATAGGTTTCTCCGCCTTCCACTTCGACTATTACGCCGTCTTCGCCTTCTTCGGAAACGGTGACGATACATTCACCTTCTTCATAGTCGGGCACCAGATTGCCGTGCAGGGTGTTGCCCTCGCCCGGCATGAGGAACCAGCCAAGCATCTCTTCTTCCGTGTACAGTCCTACAGACCAGCCCGGATGATCGATATCCTCCGATAGATAGATCATCAGATAGTTTCCGTTCTCATCCTGGAACGTGCCTTCCCGGGTCCAGTTGAACTCTTCTTGCTTAGAACTGCTGCAGGCTGCAAGTCCGAAGACCAGAAGCAGGCAGAGCAGGTAACTGGTCACTCTCTTCATTCGATCTCTTCTCCTTTATGATTTCCTTCTTTACACATTGAACAGGAACGTAATGATATCGCCGTCTTTTACGACGTATTCTTTGCCTTCGGAGCGCAGATAGCCCTTCTCGCGGCAGGCCGCCATGCTGCCGCCGGCTTCGATAAACTTGTCGTAGGCGATGGTCTCTGCGCGGATAAAGCCCCGCTCGAAGTCGGTGTGGATCTTGCCCGCCGCCTGAGGCGCCTTCGTGCCGTTCTTGATGGTCCAGGCCCGGCACTCGTCCTCGCCTGCCGTCAGGAAGGAGATCAGGTTGAGCAGCGCATAGGACGCCTTTACCAGCTTGTCCAGACCGCTCTCCTCGATGCCCAGTTCCTCCAGGAACATAGCCCGCTCGTCGTCCTCCAGCTCCGCCATCTGAGCCTCGATCTCGGCGCAGATCGCCACGACCTGGGAGCCTTCCGCATCGGCGATCTTTTTTACCGCCTGTACGTAGGGGTTCTCGTCCGCAGTCGCAACCTCGTCTTCGGCCACATTTGCCACGTAGATGACAGGTTTATAGGACAGCAGGCCTAAACTTCTGACGAATTCCTCGTCTTCTTCCTCGAACTCCATGGCTCTGGCATTCTTGCCTTCCCCGAGCCACTCGTAGATGCGCTCCATGATATTCAACTGCGGCATGGCGCTCTTGTCGCCGCCTTTCATGCCGCTCTTGGTCTTCGCCATGCGGCGCTCCAGGATCTCCATATCGGACAGGATGAGTTCCATGTCGATGGTCTCGATGTCTCTGGCCGGGTCAATGCTGCCTTCCACATGCACCACGTTGTCGTCGGCGAAGCAGCGCACCACGTGCACGATGGCTTCGACTTCCCGGATGTGACCCAGGAATTTATTGCCCAGTCCTTCGCCCTTGCTGGCACCCTTCACCAGACCTGCGATGTCGCAGAATTCGATGGTCGCGTAGACCGTCTTCTTCGAATTGTAGATCTCGTGCAGTTTCGTAATGCGTTCGTCCGGTACGGTGACCACGCCCACGTTGGGCTCGATGGTGCAGAACGGATAGTTGGCCGCTTCCGCCCCCGCCTTCGTGATCGCGTTGAACAGCGTTGATTTGCCTACGTTCGGCAGGCCGACGATACCCAGTTTCATGTATATCTATCTCCTTTGATGTTGCTTGCTTTACGTTCTCCCAGTATTGTACCAAAAGGCCGGGTATTTCTCAATTCCAGGAGGCTACCCCTCCAGCGTGCGGTCGCACCAGGCCTCGATCCCGGCATTGTATTCGTGGGTGACCCCGGTCACAAAACCGATACCGCAGGCCCTGGCCTTCTCGATGGTATGGATGGAATCCTCGAACAGCGCGATCTCCGCAGAAGTCCCGGTAAATCCAGGAATGTACCGGGCAGGATCCGCAAACACGTCCTGCTTGGTAAAGATGCCGGCGGACACGCTGATGATGTCCGGGTCATCGAAGAAAATGTCCAGGCCCCACGCCTTTAAGCAGGCGCAGATGACGTCCCGGTTCCCCGACGACAGCACACCGCAGAGGATCCCCTTCTCCTTCGCCTCTTCCAGCAGCCCACGCAGCCACGGATAAGGCTGCACCGCGGCCGGTTCCTCCGCCAGCAGGATGGCGAAGTACTCTGCCATAACGCTTGGCGAATCGATCGTAATGCCATAATCCTTTTCCATCATCCGGTGGAAATCCGGGTCCGTGCGGCCGATGTAGTGCAGCCAGTGAGGCCAGTCCAGATCCACCCCATACCGGGCTTTCAGCAGCCGCTTATAGACGTCAAAATGGAACCCTTCCGTATCGGCCAGGGTTCCGTCAAAATCGAAGATGTAAGCGTTTATCGTTTCTTTCATAAAGGATACGGCCAAGGCAGTTCGCAGGCCTTAAATCGAGCGTTAGCGGTCTTCTGGAAGCGTTTCCTGCGCCGGGTCCACCTCCGAACCCTTCTTTCGCAGCACGAGGTATAGCACGACGCCAACGGCGAACAGACACAGACTGATCACCTGGGCCTGGCGCAGCGGGCCGATCATCAGGGAGTCGGTACGAAGGCCTTCCACGAAGAAGCGCTCCAGGGAATAGAGCATCAGGTACAGACACAGGATCTGTCCTTTAAATTTCTGGTGTCCACTGTCCGCGAGCCAGATCAGGAACAGCCCCAGCAGACAGCACCAGATGGATTCGTATAAAAACGTGGGATGCACGAATTTGCCGTTCACCAGCATGCCCCAGGGAAGATCCGTCTCCACGCCGTAGGCCTCCTGGTTGAAGTAGTTGCCCCAGCGGCCGATGGCCTGGGCCAGGGCGATGGAGGGCATACAGAGGTCCACGTACGCGAGGACGTCTTCCTTCCAGACCCATTTCAGCAGGATCATTCCAAGCCCCACGCCGAAAAGGATGCCGCCGTGGATGGCCAGTCCCCCTTCCCGGATGTTGAGGATCTTCGCCAGGTTATCTTTATAGTAATCCCATTGGAAAACGACATAATAAAGGCGCGCCCCGATGACCCCCGCAGGGATCGCCCAGAGCACCGTATCCAGCACCCGTTCCGGGTTTAAGCCGTGCTTCGGCGCCCGTCTGTAGGCCAGGACAACGGCCACGATCATGCCGATGCCGATCAGCAGGCCGTACCACATGATGTCGATGCCGAAGAGGGTAAAAGCCACCCGGTCCGGCGTCTTCAGTAAAAAGTTCACGTTATTCCTCCGGTGCGCCGCCGCAGTCCTTGAACAGATCCCAGGCGGTCTGGCGGATAAACACTTCAAAATCCCGCTCGATCGTATGCGTCGAAACGAAGCACACAACGAAGGGCTGTTTTGCGAACACGATACCTACGTCGTTGGCAATGCCGTCGTCATCGCCGGTCTTGTGGGCGATGCGCACGTTCCAGTCGGAGATGTAGCCGGGGATCTTGTGGTTGATCTGCTGGCGCGCGAGGATCTCCTCCGCATAGGCAGAGGTCTCTTCGTCCACCCACTCCCGCTTATACACCTTCTCCAGCAGCATGCCCATTTCCGCGGCGGAGATGCCGTTTTCGATGCCCTGAGCCGCCAGGACGGAATCGAACATGATGCGGCGCAGCTTCGTCACTTCGAGGCCCATTTCCGGAAAAGCTTTCTGGAATTCTTCCTTGCCCAGATGGTTGATCAGCAAGTTCGTCGCGGCGTTGTCGGACAGAGTGATCATCAGCTCCCACAGGGTCTCGATGGACACCTTCTGGTCGCCGTGGAACGCCCGCAGCGCGCCGCAGCCGCCCACCCGGTCCGCATCCGTGCAGAGGATCTCCTCCTTCGGGTCAACTTTTCCTGCCGCAGCCAGTTCCAGATAGTGCAGGAACACCGGCAGTTTAATGACGGATGCCGGCTGCAGCTCGTCGTTTTCGTGGTAAGCAAAGGTCTCGCCGGTGACCATGTTCTTGTAGTACATGGCCACTTCGCCCTGCATGGCGTCCAGCTGCTTTACCAGACTTTCTCTGTATTCTTTCGTAAGCATGGCTTTACTCCTTTATCCTTCGTAGCGCACTGCTTTGCCCAGGTGCGGATCTACGATCTTCCCATCCTTCGCCGCGATCTCCCCGCCGATCAGCACGTAATCGATGCCTTCCGGCACCAGAACGGGCTCTTCGAAGGTCGCGGTATCGCGGATGTTTTCGTAGTCGAAGATCACGATATCCGCATCGCTGCCGGGTTTTAAATTGCCCTTCTTCGAAAGGCCCAGACGCTCGGCGGAAATGCAGGTCATCTTGGCGATGCCTTCCATTAAGCCGACCTTACCGGTGCGGATGTACTCTGCGATAAAGCGGGGGAAGGCGCCTGCCGCTCTGGGATGACCCTGGTCATGATGCCGCAGTCCGTCGCTCCCCAGCACCACCAGCGGATGCCGCAGGGCCATGTCCACGTCCTCTTCCGTCATCAGGAAGCCGACCGTAATGTCGTCCGGGGCATTGGCTCTTTCCCAGTCGTAGATCTCCTTGGTGCAGCGCTGCCCGGCGTACTTGCCGGTGCTCATCAGGATGGCGCTGTAGTCCGCGTTGTATTCCGCGTAGTTCTCCGGATCATAGGTGGTGGCGCCGATGGTGGTGGAAAACGCCGTATAGGGATAGCAGTCGCACAGGATGTCCGTGCCGCCGGCCTTATACCCTTCCACATCCTTCAGCAGCTGAGCCATCTGGCCGTAGCCGCCCATGCTGCCGATGTGGGAGATCTGCACGCGGCAGCCCGTAGCCTTCGCCAGGTCGTCCATCTCCTTCACGGCCGCAAACACACGACTCACGTCGTTTCTTACGTGGCTGGTCACCAGCCGTCCCGAAGGCGTGCACAGCGCTGCCAGCCGGGTCATCTCCTCCATGCGGGTGCCGGGCACGTACTTGACGCCGAACGATACGCCCATGCAGCCCTTATCGAGGCAATCCTTCGCCAGGGCTTCCATGCGGTCTATGGCCGCGTCGTCCACCGGCGCGTATTTGTCCGTGCCGCCACAGGTCTCCCGGGTCCAGGTATGGCCCACGAACAGACCCAGGTTCATGCAGTTGCCGTGTGCGTCGATATAGTCGAGGTAAGTGCGGGGATCCGCGTAGTTATCGCCGCAGTTGCCGCCCATGGCGGTAGTGACCCCCATCAGCAGCATGGACTTCGAAATGTCCTGGCGGAGTTCGCCGTCCTCAAACGGATCTTCGTGCATGTGGATGTCGATAAATCCGGGGGTGACCATGTGCCCCTTCGCATCGATCACCCGGTCCGCTGCCGGTTCTTCCTTGGTGATGCAGATGATATGTCCGTCCTCGATCAGCAGGTTCGCCTGTTTGTCCAGGTTCTGGGCAGGGTCGAGAATGCGGCCCCCTTTGATAAGCGTTTTCATGGAAATTTGCCTCCTACAGTTCTCTGCGGCCCTCCATGGCTTTGGAGAGGGTCACCTCGTCCGCGTACTCCAGGTCGCCTCCCACGGGGATGCCGTGGGCGATGCGGGTCACCTTGATGCCGGCGGGCTTGATGAGCCGCGCAATATACATGGCGGTCGCTTCCCCTTCGATGTTGGGGTTCGTCGCCAGGATGACTTCGTTGATGTCGTTCTCCTGCAGCCGCACGATGAGGGATTTCAGATTGATGTCCTCCGGGCCGATGCCGTCCATCGGAGAGATCGCCCCGTGCAGCACGTGATACAGCCCGTTGTACTCCCGGATGCGCTCCATGGCGGAGACATCCCGGGGGCTCTCCACGACGCATACAGTGTGGGTGTCGCGGGAAGTGTCCGCGCAGATGGGACAGGGATCCACGTCCGTCAGGTTGCCGCAGACGGAGCAGTAATGCATCTTCGTCTTGGCCTCCACGATGGTGTCCGCCAGCTGCTTCGCCTCTTCGTCGGACAGCGACAGGATGTGGAACGCCAGTCTCTGGGCGCTCTTGCCGCCGATGCCGGGCAGTTTATTCAGTTCCGCGATCAGTTTCGAAAGCGGCTTCGCGTAATACTTCATGATTTCGTTGCTTTAGAACAGTCCGGCGGGCAGTCCCAGGCTGCCGGTGACTTTGGACATCTCCTGCTGGGAGATCTCGTCGATCTGGCGCATGGCTTCGTTGGCTGCGGCCACGATGAGGTCCTGCAGCATTTCGATGTCGTCCGGATCCACGATCTCGGGCTTCAGGGTGACCCCTACCAGCTCGTGCTTGCCGTTGACCTTGACGGTGACGGCGCCGCCGCCTGCGGACGCTTCGGTCTCCATCACTTCGATCGCGGACTGTGCATCCTCCATGCGTCTCTGCATGGCCTGGATCTGCTGCATCTGCGCCATCTGATTGTTCTTCTTAACGCCGGGCTTCTTGCCGGCCTTCATTCCTTTTCCCATGGGTTCCTCCTAAATGTTTATGCGTTCTGCTTCGGGGCTTCCGTGCTCATCTGGACGATGGCCAGTTCGATCAGCACCCGGGGACGGGGCGACCACTTGGCGTCGGCCAGCGCGGCGGACAGTCTCGTGATGCAGTTTTTGATGGTCTCTATGCTGACGCCGGACGCCTGTTTTCTGAGCCGTTCGATGTTCTCCAGCGAAAGATTCAATACGTTTTCCGGCTTTTCGGTGAATTGGATGATCATCAGATCGCGGAAGTGCTCCACCCAGTCTCTTGCAAACTGGGTCACTTCCTTGCCCTCCGCCAGCACCCGGGCCAGCGTCGTGAGGGCTTCTCCGGTGCGGCCTGCCAGCACATGATCGGTGATCTCCAGATAGGTTTCCACGCCGGCCATGCCCAGTAGCGTTAAGACGTCTTCGCGGGTGACGTGGCTCGAGGCGGACACGCAGCGGTCCAGCAGGGACAGGCCGTCCCGCACGGAACCGTCGGCGTTGGCGCAGATGAGCCCCAGCGCATCCGGGTCGATCGTCACGCCGATCTCTTTGCAGATCTCAGCGAAGCGCTTCTGCAGCACCTCCTCGCTCACGCGGCGGAAATCCAGCCGCAGGCAGCGGGACAGGATGGTGGCGGGCAGCTTCTCCGGCTCTGTGGTCGCCAGGATAAAGACCACGTTGGCGGGCGGCTCCTCCAGCGTCTTCAGGAAGGCGTTGGCCGCCTCCTTCGTCAGCATGTGGGCTTCATCGATGATGTAGACCTTGTATTTGCCCTGGATGGGCGGGAAATTGACGGTCTCCCGCAGTTCCCGGATGTCGTCGACGCCTCTGTTGGAAGCCGCGTCGATCTCCATGACGTCCACGAAGCTGCCTTCCGCGATGGAACGGCAGTTGGGGCAGACGCCGCAGGGCTTTTCGCCGCTTTCCGCCGTGCAGTTGAGGGCCTTGGCCAGCAGCCGCGCTGTGGTGGTCTTGCCGGTGCCTCTCGTGCCGCAGAACAGATAGGCGTGGCCGGTGGTGCCGGTCGCCAGCTGATTTTTCAATATTTTCTCGATGTGTTCCTGACCCAGAAGCGTATCGAACGTCTCGGGACGGAAACTGCGGTATAGCGCTTGGTACATGCGTTCCTCGTTTCTGTGCGTATTTAATATATTATTATAACATACAATCGGAGTGCAGTCTCGGCACTCCGATTTATAGATCAGTATTTACTATCGTCAGAACGCTCTGCGCGATGCGCCTGGATTTATCCGAGATCTGAAAACACAACGGATAACTGTCTGGCCGGGGATCGATATCGGCTATTTTTAAGCCCTTCTTTACGGGATAACCATCCCGGATGAGCCCTCGAAGAATGCCGGTAAGAGAAGCGGTTACCAAAAACTCGCCGATCATCGCGATCGTCTCCCCTTTTTCCACGCGGTCGCCGATCTTGCGGACAGCCTGCAGGGTACCGGATGCCGGCGCGTGGATCACACGCTCCGCCGCAAAACCGCCGACGACGCCGGGAATTCCCGTATTGGGCAGGGCGAAGCCTTTTTCGATGACCCGTCCCAGCGCCGGTCCCCGCATGGTCTCCACGACAAAATCCACGTCCACGCCGGCTTCAAACCCGGGACCCAAAGCGATGGTGAGAGGCGCCATGTCCCGATGGGTGCCCAGATTGCGCTTGGCAAGGACCGCATCGATCAGGACAGCAGGACGGACTGTTTCGAGAATATTGCAGACAGGATCGACGAGGATGGCCGGCTTGCCCCGGGCTGCCAGGGTCAGCGCCTCCTGCGCATCCTTCGCCAGCACCGCGGTAACCCCTTCCACCGTCTTCGTTCCTTCGTACACCGCTTCGGAAAAACTCACTTCCCGGCGGATAGAAGACGGCTGCGGCACCTCCAGCGCGACGACGGGATAGCCGGCAGACACCAAAGCATGGATCGTTCCGGTCGCCAGGTCTCCCGCACCGCGGACGATCACCAACTTATCCGAGAAGTCTGCCATAGGCTTCCTCCTCTCCCGGAAGCGGTCTGCCGTACGCCGTCAGGACGACGGCAGTACCTTGTGCGTTCAGCATTTCCCGCAGTTTCTTCGCTTTCCCGATCCGTTCTCCTTCGCATTTGTTCAGCACGATCACAAACGCTTTTCCTTCCGCTCCCTTCGCCAGGGCCTCTTCCGACAGGGCGATCTTCGCCAGATCTTCCAGAGTCACGATATGTTCCGGACCGCATCGCAAAAGTGCTTCCGCCTGTTCCAAACGGAAACACACATCCCGCAGCGGCTGTCCCAGGGCATCCATGCCCATTACGCCCACAACGCGGCGGCAGTCCGCAGGGACGACAGGTTCGTGAGCCGCAGGCACCTTCAGCGGCATCTGCTTGGCACCGTCTGCCTCCAATAAAAGAACATCCACCCGGCGGTTCCAGTCCGCCAGTTCTTCCGCAGGCAGCGCGGAAAGTTTTCCGTCTTCGCAGGGCGTGCCCAGCACGGGAAAGGGATAGTCCCTCTCCGGCTGCCGGATGTGCGTCGTGGTGGAGACGGCAACGGACTTCCCCTGCGCAAATGCCTGTTTCCCCAGCGCATACAACAGAGATGTCTTTCCGCCGGCACCGGTGATGCAGATCATCATAGCCCCGCCTCTTTCCGCTTTGCAGCACGGACTGCGATCAGTTCTGCGGCGATGCTCACGGCGATCTCCTCCGGCGTCTCGGAACCGATGGAAAGCCCGATGGGAGTCTTGACCCGGTCAACGTCCTCATCCGAAAAACCTGCCGCAAGCAGTTTGGTCCGCAGCGCTTCCGCCTTCGCCCGGGAGCCCATGCAGCCCAAGTAGGCGAAGTCCTTGCGCAGCACCTGTTCCAACACTTCGAAGTCGTGCTTATGGCCGCTGGTCATCACGACGATATAATCCTTTTCACCGATGGGCAGCTGTGCCGCAGCCGTGTCGTAGTCTTCGCAGAGCACTTCCTCCGCATCGGGAAAGCGTGCTGCATCCGCATACGCGCCCCGGTCGTCGATGACCGCAACGCGAAAGCCAGTCCGAGCCAGGATCGGCACCAGCGCAAAGGCGCAGTGACCCCCGCCGAACACGCAGACGCGCGGCAGTGCAGGGATCGTCAGAAGACCCGCCTCTTTGCCCAGATCCAGCTGCGCATCCTGCCCTGCCTCCAATGCCTTGCAGGCCTCTTCCAGCCGCGCCGCCCACCTTGCCGGATCTTCGGACAAACAGGTAAACGCGAGCGTTACTTTTCCGCCGCACAGCATTTGGGGCAGTTCCGCCGAAGCGCTGCCCAAGGTGAATTCCCGGACGCAGCTGGCGCCCTCCGCCAGGTCCGCTGCTGCCAGTTCCAGACAGCGGGCTTCCAGCGCTCCGCCGCCTACGCTGCCGCAGAGCAGGCCACCGGAATCACACAGCATCATGGCGCCTCTGCACCGGGGCGCGGAGCCGTCGCTGGAGAGGATGCTTACAAGCATAGCAGGCTCGCCGCTTTTCAGTTGTTCCCTCGCGCTGTTTAACAAGTTCTGCATGCTTTCATTCTAACTTTCCGGCAGATAGAAATCAAACGCTTCCCGTGTCCCGGAGCAGCAAATCCTTCTCGCCAGCGGCGCCTTCCTGTTCTATAATAAAGATAAGCAAACAGGACCGGGCCGATCTGCCCGGGTCACAGGACAAAGGAGCGTAACATGAAAAAAATAGAAGATTTTCCCCGCATCCCCCTGGCTGTGCTTCCGACGCCGATCCAGAAGCTGGAGAACATCAGCCGCATCCTGGGCACCAATGTCTACATCAAGCGAGACGACATGACCGGCATCGGTCTGGGCGGCAACAAAGTCCGCAAGCTGGAATTCCTGCTGGCGGATGCCAAAAATAAAGGCGCCGAGATCGTGTTCACCACCGGCGGTGCGCAGTCCAACCACGCCATGCTGACGGCAGCCTGCTGCAAGAAGCTGGGCATGACCCCGATCCTCATCCTCAAGAAGAGAGGCGTAACGGACCGCAAGGGCAACATCCTGCTGGAATACCTGATGAACACGGACGTACGCTTCCTGGACACCGACGATTCCGCAGACGTATACAGAGAAATGGACAGAGTCGGCCAGGAGAGCGGCAAGGTCTATTACAAGATCCCCACCGGCGGTTCCAATGCGCTGGGCGCGCTGGGCTACGTCAATTGCGTCAAAGAGATCCCCGAACAGACCGACATCAAATTCGACTACATCTGCTGTGCGGAAGGCAGCGGCGGTACCCACGCGGGCGTCGCGATGGGAGCGAAGCTGTTTATGCCCGACACCCGCGTCATCGGCCTGATGGTCGACACCGACCCGTTCGAAGAGATCACCACGAACATCATGAAGGATCTGGCGGCGATGCTGGAACTGGATTTCGTTCCCACCGTGGATGACGTCCATCTGAAGAACGTCGCAGGTCCGGGCTATGCGATCCCCTCTCCCGAGGGCAACGCAGCGATCCGCATGATGGCGGAGAACGAAGGCCTGTTCCTCGATCCGGTCTACACCGGCAAGGCGTTCGGCGGCCTCATCAAGATGGCAAGAGAAGGCAAGTTTGGGCCGGATGACAACATCCTGTACCTGTACTCCGGCGGTGCCGGCGGCCTGTTCGCTATCGACGTCAACCTCGACTGATCCCCGGCAGAATAAACGAAGAGTTCCGGCACATTGTCCGGAACTCTTATTGTTGTGATGAAAAACGAACCGCGCCGGGAGACCGGCCAGACTGATCTGCGGCACAAAGACGGGCCCGTTTATGGCTGCTTCCTTCCGGACCTGACCAGGTTCACAGGTGTCTCTTGCGCAGGGCCCGGCCGGTCTCCCGGCGCGGCTCATGCTCGACTATTATACTGAATCGCGGCGCTTTTGGCAAGCGTTATCCTTGAATGAGCCCCTCCAGGGTCTCAAACAGCAGTTCCGGCTGCACCGGCTTGCTGAGGTGGGCATTGAGCCCCGCCTGCATGCTGCGCTGTACGTCTTCGTCGAAGGCGTTCGCTGTGAGTGCGATGATGGGGATGGTCTTCGCATCTTCCCGGTCCATAGCGCGGATCGTCCGCGTGGCTTCCAGACCGTCCATCTCCGGCATGCGCATATCCATCAGGATCGCGTCGTAATACCCTGCGGGATGTTCGGAGAACATGTCCACGGCAATGCGTCCGTTTACGGCCAGTTCCGACGTCATCTGTTTCGACTGCAGCACCATGGCCATGATCTCCGCGTTGATCGCCACGTCTTCGGCCAGCAGGATGCGGCGGCCGGTGAGGTCCGCCTTTGCAGCGGTCTTCTTCGCCGTTACATTCTTTCTCTTTAACGCGGAACGGAATTCTTCGATCAGGTTCTGGGCGAACAGAGGCTTCGAGATAAAGCTGTCCACGCCGGCTTCCAAGGCTTCCTCCAGCACATCGTCCCAGCGGTAGGCAGTCAGGATGATGATGGCGGATTCGTTTCCGACGATGCTGCGGATCTGGCGCGTGGTCTCCACGCCGTCCATCTCCGGCATCTGCCAGTCCACCAGGATGAGGTTGTACGGGTCGCGGCGCGCTTGGCGCAGCCGGACCATCTCCACAGCCTCCGCTCCGGAGGATGCGATCTCGGAGGCGATGCCCACCTTCTCCAGCACCAGTTTGCCGTGCTGGCAGGCGACGGGATCGTCGTCGACGATCAGCACGCTCATGTCCTGCGGATGGATCTCACCCGGTTCACCTTCCGCACCCTTGCGCACGGAATCCATCAACGGCACGGTCACGGTAAAGACGGAGCCCTTGCCCTTTTCGCTCGCCACTTCGATGGAGCCGTTCATCCTCTCGACGATGCGCTTGGTAATGGCGAGACCCAGTCCGGAGCTGCCGTACCGGTTCGTCGTGGAGGAATCCTCCTGGGCGAAGGTATCGAAAATGTGGGGCAGGAAGTCTTCGCTCATACCGATGCCGGTATCGGAGATCTTAAACTGCAGCGTGGAGTGGTTGTCCATCTGCGCGGTGCGCTCCACGGTCAGTTCCACCTGGCCGCCCTCCGGCGTAAACTTCACGGCATTGCCCAGGATGTTGATGAGCACCTGCCGCAGCTTCATCTGGTCGCCGATGTAGTAATCGTCGATCGGCGAGTTGATATGGCAGTGATATCCCAGGCCCTTGTCGTCGCACTGTCCGCTGAACATCGTATTGATGGATTCCAGCAGTTTCGAGAAGGAGAATTCCTCGTTCTTGAGGGTCATCCGGCCGGATTCGATGCGGGACATGTCCAGAATGTCGTTGATGAGCCCCAGCAGGTGATCCGCGGAATCTCCAATCTTCTCCAGATAGCCCTTCGTCTTTTCCGGCGTATCCGGATCGTTTAAGGCGATGTTGTCCAGACCGATGATGGCGTTCATGGGCGTGCGGATCTCGTGGCTCATGTTGGACAGGAACGCCGTCTTGGCCCTGCTCGCCTCCTCCGCCGACGCCAGCGCATCGCTGAGCGCCTGCTGCTGCACCATGTTCTTGCGGGTCTCCGCATCGGTGTTGGCGAAACAGGCTCCCACGCGGTTGATGTGATCGCCTTCCTGTTCGCCCGGGAGGTGGACCCTGGCAAAGCGGACGGTCTCGTAGGATTCGTGATCGTGGCGGAACACGGTATAGGTGTAGGAGATAACCTGCTGATGTTTTAAGCCCTCCCGGACGGCGTCGGGCTGGATGAACTGCAGAAATTCCTCCCTGTATTTGTCGGTAATATATCGATTGGCATAATCCGTAACGGACTTCAGATACTTAAAGCGTTCTCCCACCTTAAAGCCATCCACATCGGAGTGGGCCTGGTAGCAGATGCCGTCGTCCGTATCCAGTTCCAGATAATAGACGCTCCAGTAGTCGGCGGACAGCGCCGTGATCAGCTCGTCCTGCTGCTTTCTCTGCGCCTCCTGCTCCAGCAGTTCTTCCTGCAGCTCCAGACGCTGTTCCAGTTCCTGCTGGCGCACCCGGTTCTCTGCATCCGCCGTCTCCTTTTCCAGGATCAGCCTGGCGTTGCTGCGGTTCTGCTGGATGATGTATGCGAAGATGGCGAGAAGTGCGAATATCGTGAGCGCGGACTGCAGCATGCTGCGGTTGATGATCCCGTCGGAGATGCTGCCGATCTGCTCGCTGATAACACTCTCGCGGATCAGGTAGGTAAGCATCCAGTCCGTACCTTTTACAGGCACGTAGCTCAGCGTTTCCCGGATCCCATGATAGGTAAAGGAGGCAACGCCCCGCACGCCGCTTTGGAAATCGTTTTCCACCTGGGAGAACGAGTATCCGTTCTCATAATTGGCCTGACTTAAAGCCTCCAGCAGGTTGTCTTCCTCCGCAAGGCCGCCCAGGACAGCATCGCTCAGCGCATAGCCGTCCGCCGTGTAGATATTGCTGAACGTTGCGCCGCTTTCCTGGGCCTGCATGGAAACGCCTGCCAGCATCTCTTCCATGCTGAGTTCCGCAAAGCAGACCGTCAGATCCGCGCCGCCATAGGCGATGTGACCCGCAGGAACTGCGATGATAACTTTTTTCTCCGAACTATGCAGGTCGCGGATGGAGATCTCCGGTTCCGTAAGAGAGCGGTAATCGAAAGGATACTCCTCCAGCTCCTCCAGAATGCCGGTCGAGGTATAAACCTTCCCTCCGGAATCCACGAACGCAAAGCGTTCCAGGGAAAACAGGCGTTTCATCTTGGCCTGATATGCCTGCCGGTGCGCTTCATCGCTCAGGTCTTCCGGGGTGATCAGATCCAGAGTCGTCTGGATGTCTTCGATCCGGGCTATCAGATTATTCGCAACGACCTGCTCCCGGCGGCCCGCCAGCTCGTCCAGATACATCAAGCTTACGGTCCTTACCGCGTTGTCCGTATCTTCCCTGGCGGTGCGGCCCATCCAGACCGTGCTCAGCACGAGGATGAGCATCAGGATAAGGGTGCCGAGGATCGCGACCGACCTTATGCTTTTCGGTTTCTCGTTCATGACAGTTTCCTCCTGCCTAACAGCGGGCAGTTTTATTTCGTCATCTCCAGGAACGCATCCTCATCCAGGATGGGGATGCCCAGTTCCTGCGCTTTCGTCAGTTTGCTGCCGGCAGCTTCGCCCGCCAGCACGTATGTCGTCTTCTTGGAAACGCTTCCCGCCGCCTTGCCGCCGAAGGATTCGATGATGGCCTGGGCCTCGTCGCGCTTCAGCGTGGGCAGCGTGCCGGTGAGGACGAAGGTCATGCCGGCGAACCGGTCGTCTTTGCGCTTGGCCGCCGCTTTCGAGACGACGTTGACCCCCGCAGCTGCCAGTTTTTCCACCGCAGCGCGGTTCTTCGGGTCAGCGAAGAAAGCCGTAATGTCCGCCGCCGTAATGCCGCCGAAGTCCGGCAGCGCCGCCAGCGTCTCGGCGGAAGCGTCCATCACCGCCTGCATGTCCGGGAAATTGGCCGCCAGGGTCTTGGCGCCTTGCTTGCCTACGCCTCGGATGCCGAGGCCTGTGATGAGCCGGTCGATATCGTTCTCCTTGGAGCCCTCGATCGCCTTCAGCAGATTGTCCACGGACTTTTCCTTGCCTATGATGCCCTCCTCGATGAGGCGGTCTCTGTGGTCTTTCAGCGTATAGATATCCGCGTAATCCCTGATATATCCTTCCGAGATGAGCGCGTCCACCGCCGCGGGGCCGAAGCCGTCCACGTTCATGGCATCCTTGCTGACGAAGTATTCCAGCTTGCGGCTGTCCTTTGCCGGGCAGGCGACGCCGGTGCAGTACAGATGCACGCCGTCTCCGCCTTCTTCCCTCGCGACCGGTGCGCCGCAGACCGGGCAGAACGCCGGCATCTTATAGGGAACGGTGCCTTCCGGACGCTTTTCCTTTACGACTTCCAGCACTTCGGGGATGATGTCTCCGGCCTTCTGGATGATGATCGTATCGCCGATGCGCACATCCTTCTCGTCGATATAGTCCTGATTGTTGAGGGTGGCACGGGAAACGGTGGTTTCCGCCACCCGGACAGGTCTTAAGAGGGCTAACGGGGTCATCCGGCCGGTGCGGCCCACCTGCACCAGGATGTCCTCCACCACTGTCTCTTTTCGTTCGGGCGGGTACTTATAGGCGACGGCCCAGCGGGGCACCTTGCTGGTAAAGCCCAGGGCCTGACGCTGCGCGAGATCGTCCACCTTTACGACCGCGCCGTCGATGCCGTAATTCAGCTCCCAGCGCGTGTTTCCGATATCCTCGATCGCGGCCCAGACCTCGTCCGCCGTCTCTGCTTCCGAAAGCTGCGGGCTAATGGCGAAACCCTGGCTTTGCAGCCACAGCAGGCTCTCCTTGTGACCCGTAAAGGTCTTGCCCTCCGCCACTTCCAGATTGAAGACGAAGATGTCGAGCTGCCGCTCCGCCACCACCGCGGGGTCCAATTGACGCAGCGTGCCCGCTGCGCTGTTTCTGCGGTTCTGATAGGTCTTGCCGCCCCGTTCCGCCTCTCTGGCGTTCATCGCTTCGAAACTCTCCGTGGACATGTAGACTTCGCCACGGACTTCCAGGTAGGGCAGTTTCTCCGGCACCTCCTTGGGGATGGTGCGGATCGCCAGAGCGTTCTCGTACACGCTTTCGCCGATAGCGCCGTCGCCGCGGGTGATCGCATCCACCAGTTTTCCGTCCCGGTAGCGCAGCACCAGCGTAAGGCCGTCGATCTTTTTTTCGACGATGAACCGGGCGTTCGGCATCTCCTTCTTCACCCGCTCCACGAAAGCGTACACGTCCTCTTTGGAGAACACGTCCTGCAGGGAGATGACCGGCACGTCGTGCTGCACCTTCTTGAGGTCGCGCCGGGCGGTGCCGCCCACATGCTGCGTTAAGCTGTCCTTGTGCATCCATTCGGGATGCTCCGCTTCCAGGCGGCGCAGTTCCAGGCTCAGCTGGTCGTATTCGTAGTCGGAGATCTCCGGTTCGTCCTGGTTATAATAGCGTTCGTTGTGATACGCGAGGAGCTTGTACAGTTCCTCCATCCGTTGTCTTGAATCCATCGGTTTCTCCTAGAGCTTCTTAAGCGGGGCCAGGTCTTTGGCCAGTTTCTTCGTTCCCACCGTATTGAAAATTACAGTGAGCACGTTGCCCTTGCATTCGATGACGGTGCCCTTGCCGAATTTGGGGTGTTCCACCGTGTCGCCGGGCAGCACGTTGACCCCGGCCAGCGTCTCCTTCTTTGCACCCATGGCGGTTTGCCGGACGGCGTTGGCCTGGGCGATGGGAGAGACGTAGGGACCGGCGGCGTAAGGCGCTTTCGTATCGTAGCGGTCGAATGCCACGCCCTGTCCTCTCTTTTCGTACAGCGCGTCGCCCTTCATGTATTTTCTGTCGATCTCCTTCAGGAAAGGAGATTCGGCGGTAAAGTCGGTCTTGCCGTAGAGCATGCGCATCTCGGCGCTGCTCATAAACAGGCGTTTCTTTGCCCGGGTCATGCCCACGTAGCACAATCTGCGCTCCTCCTCCAGCCCTTCGCCGCGGTCCAGCGTGCGGTAGCTGGGGAAGATGCCGAGTTCCATGCCGGGCATAAAGACCACAGGGAATTCCAGGCCCTTGGCGGAGTGCAGCGTCATGAGGGTGACGGCGTCCGCCTCAGCGTTATGGTTGTCCACGTCGGACAGCAGCGCCAGCCCTTCCATGAATCTCTCCAGCGTAAGGGCCTCCTGGGCGTCGTCCGCCTCCTTCTGCTTTTCGGAGATGACGGACTTGAATTCCAGCAGGTTTTCGATGCGGGCATCCGCCTCCACCGTTTCCATGTCCTGCAGCGCCTGCAGGTAACCGGAGCGGGCCAGCACCGTGTCGTAGATCTCCTCCACGCGCATGCGCTCCTGCTCGAGCGCCAGCGACGAGAGCATCTCCGTAAACGCCTTAACAGCCGTCTCGCTCTTGGCGGACAGGCTGCCCTGCACCTCCGGATCGGACAGCGTCTGCAGCAGGCTGCGGCCGGTGGCGGTCGCCATGGCCCGCAGCTTTTCCTCGGTCTTGGCGCCGATGCCGCGTTTGGGCTCGTTGAGCACGCGCAGCAGTGCCACGTCGTCCAAAGGATTGAGGATGAGCCGCATATACGCCAGCATGTCCTTGATCTCCTTGCGGTCGTAGTAGCGCAGGCCGGACAGCACCTGGTAGGGAATGCCCTTGCCGGACAGGCTGTCTTCGAAACGCCGCGACTGCACATTCGTGCGGTACAGGATGGCAAAATCCGAGTATTTCAGGTCCGGGTCGTTGCGCATGAGCGTGCGGATCTTCTCGCAGGTCCAGCGGGCTTCTTCGCGGTCGTCGGAAGCGCGGTAGTATTCGATCTTCTCACCTGCCGGTGCCTGGGTCCACAGTTTTTTCGCCTTGCGGCCCCGGTTGCGGGAGATGACGCTGTGGGCGGCCTCGATGATGTTGGAGGTGGAGCGGTAGTTCTGCTCCAGTTTGATGACCTTCGCCCCGGGGAAATCTTTTTCAAATTCCAGGATGTTGCGGATGTCCGCGCCGCGCCACTGGTAGATGCACTGGTCGTCGTCGCCCACCACGCACAGGTTGCGGTGCTTCTGCGACAGCAGGTAGACCAGGCGATACTGCAGCATGTTGGTGTCCTGGTACTCGTCCACCATTACGTATTTAAACTTCTGCTGATACTTCAGCAGCGTCTCTTCGTCGCGCTCAAACAGCCTCACCGTATTGAGGATGAGGTCGTCGAAGTCCATGGCGTTGTTCTTTTTTAAGGCCTTCTCGTAGCGGTCGTACAGCGTACAGATGGGCTGGTATTTATCGATATTGCCGTATTTGCGGGTGTATTCCGCGCTGGAGATGTTTTTCTCCTTGGCATCGGAGATCTCGGACAGCACGTAGGCGGGCGCATACTGCTTTTCGTCGTACTGCAGCTCCTTAACGATGCTCTTCATCAGAGCTTTCTGGTCCGCGGGGTCGTAGATGACGAAATTGCGTTCGTAGCCGATCTTGTCCGCGTCCATGCGCAGGATGCGAAGGCAGGCCGAGTGAAATGTCTGGATCCACATGCCCGGAGCAGGGCCTACGAGGGCCTCCACGCGGTCGCGCATCTCCGTCGCAGCCTTGTTAGTGAAGGTCACCGCCAGGATGGAATACGGGCTGACCCCTTGATCCTTGATCATGTAGGCGATGCGGTGGGTCATCGTGCCGGTCTTTCCGGAACCGGCACCGGCCAAGATCAGCAGCGGACCGTCCAGCGTCGTGGCGGCCTCGAGCTGCTGCGGGTTGAGTTTTGATAAATATTCCGGCATGCTGCGCTCCTATACGATGACGCTGCCGCCGATGAATTCGCGCAGGATGGAGTTGTTCGGAATATATTTCGTGTCTTCGATGACGTCCACATGGGACAGCAGGCGCGCCAGGCGCTGCGCCTCCGTGTAGTACTCGTCATCTTCGGGGATGTTCACCAGCATGGGCAGCGCGTCCTTCTTGAGCACCGCCAGCTCGTACACGAAGGCGGAGTTGAAGATGGCATCCGCTTCGTCGCTGTAGGGGAAGATGTTCTGCGCTTCTCCGACTCTTACCTTGGGCCAGGCTTCGATGGTCTGTCGAGCGTCCCAGCCCCGTTTCTTGGCGTCGCGCACGATGCGGCGGAGCTTGCGCATATCCGTCAGGGGAATGCGGGTGTAGTCGTCGATGCGGATCTGGGTGAGCGGGCTGATGTAGATCTTGAATTTGTCCGCCTTGGGGATGGCCGGCGTAAGAGCTTCGTTCAGGCCGTGGATGCCTTCGATGACCATAGGCTGGTGGGGTCCCAGCTTGAGTTTGCGCTCGCCGAAGATCTTCTTGCCCTGGTTGAAATCGAACCGGGGCAGATCCACTTCGCCGCCCGCCAGCAGGGTCTTCAGCTGTTCGTTAAACAGCTCCACGTCGATGGAGTCCAGATTCTCGAAATTCTGGGTGCCGTCCGGCCCCACGGGCACGAGATCCCGGTCGAGATAGTAATCGTCGGTTCCCATGTAGACAGGCTTCTCGCCGTTGACCCAGAGCTGGGTGCACAGTCTGTGGGCGAAAGTGGTCTTGCCGGAAGAGGAAGGCCCCGCGATGAGGACGATGCGCTTGCCGCTGTGAACGATCTCGTCCGCGATATGCGCGATCTTCTTCTCCTGCAGCGCTTCGGACACCTGGATGACGTCGTTGATCTGCCCGGCCGCGATGGCGCGGTTGAGGTCGGCGCAGGTGAGGATATTCAGCTTTTCCGCCCACTTGCGCTGCACCTGGAAAGCCTTGTACAGGTTTTTATTGTCCACGGCAGGCGCCAGTCCGCCTGGATGGGTGTCTTCCGGAATGCGGATGACGAGACCGCTGCGGCACTTGCGCAGATCGAAGTTCTGCAGATAGCCGGCGTGGGGCACCACCATATCCAGACCGTGTTCGATCATGGAGAACGGCACCTTGTCCTTCACCATCTGCTTCATCACCCACTCGGTCTTCTCCACGGCGAGCACGCCGAAGCCCCGCTCGCGCTTAATCTCCATAAAGATACCGCGGTTGAGAGAGTTGCCTATGGTCACCTTCGCCTCGGGGAACGCCTTCCCGATGGCGCAGCGGAACAGGTCGATGATGCTTCGCTGGAAGATCTCCTTGGCGCAGTTGTCGCGGATGTCCAGCAGGACGACTTCGTCCCCTTCTTCCGGGATCTCCGTAAGCGTCTTGACGGTATTGTTGATCCTGGCAGCGTAAACGGGATATTCGGTCGGAATATCGTTTTCCAGGATAATGCTCTCGATGGTGGATCCTTTCTCGATGCGGATCTCTTCTTCAGGCGCGCCGGGCTGTTTTTTCAGTCTGATCGTGATTTGTTCCATCCTGAATACTCCTTTTCGTGTTTTTATGAAAAGGGCCTGCCCTCCGATGCTTCGGGGAGCAGGTCCTGCGAATTCTGCTACTCTTTATTATACTCCTTCGAGCCACTCCTGCACATCCCCCACTTGGTATAAAGACCCGAAAATGCACAGGATATCGCCCGCCTCCAGGCCTTGTACGGCAAGGGAAAGACCGCTTTTCACATCGCCTCCGGGCAATGCCGGAAGGCCGGTCTCCTCTTCGATGACCCTTGCGAGATCTTCGCAGGGAAGGCTGCGGCTCGAATGGGGGGTGACCGCGACGAACCGCTTCGCGAATGGTGCAACGGTGCGGATCATCCGCCGGTAGTCCTTGTCGGCCATCACGCCCATCAGGAAAACGATCTTCCGGTCCGCAAGGTACGTGGCGAGGCACTCTGCCAGCTGCTTTGCGCCGTCCGGATTGTGGGCGCCGTCGATGATCATCAGGGGATCTTTGCGCAGGATCTCGAAGCGGCCCGCCCAGCGGGTCTTCTTCAGCCCTTCGCGCAGTGCCTCTTCAGATATGTGCCAGCCGTTCTGCTGCAGCACGTCCACCGTATCCAGCACGCCCATCACGTTTACGAGCTGATAGTTCGCGACAAGGGGGATCTGCAGATCCCTGCGGTCTCTATAGTCGAAGATCTGTCCGTCCAGAGACTGTTCTCTGACCGTCAGCAGACCCGGGTCGGTAACGGTAAGCGGGCTGTCCAGTTCTTCGCAGGTGCGCCGGAACACGGCTAGCGCCTCTTCGCTCTGATCCTGCGCCACAGCAGGGCAGCCAGGTTTTATGATGCCGGCCTTTTCCTCCGCGATCTTTTCCAGGGTGTCGCCCAGGATCTCCGTGTGGTCCAGGTCGATGTGGCACAGAACGCTGCAGGCGGGCTCGTCGACGACGTTCGTCGCATCCAGTCTGCCGCCCATGCCCACTTCGAGCACCACGACCTCACAGCCGGCCCGCTCGAAGCAGACCATGGCCAGCGCCGTGATGCGTTCGAACACCGTGGGTCTGTCGTCCATCTGTTCGACGCACTGTTCCAGGATCTCCGCAGCGCGGCACATCTCCTCATCGGAGACGTCTTTCCCGTCGATGCGGATGCGCTCGTTATACTTCCGCAGATGGGGCGACGTGTACAGTCCCGTCTTATATCCCGCTTCCTGCAGCACAGATGCCAGCATGGCAGCCGTAGATCCCTTGCCGTTGGTGCCGGCGATATGGACGAACTGCATCCTGTTCTGGGGGTCACCCGCCAGATGCAGCAGCTTCTTTACCCGGGACAGTCCCAGGCGGCTTCCCATCCAGTTGGATATCTCTAAAAATTCGATCGCTTGCTGATAATTCATGGGTCACCTTTCCATGGCGGGCAGCGACGGCTTGACCCGCTGCAGGACCTTTGCCAGCACGAGGATGCCCGCGGTCTGCACGACGGTAAGGATGAGGCTCTGGACGACGCGGGTCGCCAGCAGCACCTTGAATTCCGAGCCGTAGAGCACGGAGATGAAATACGTGTTGCACAAAAGTCCCAGGATGAACTGGTTGATGAGGACCGCGCAGACGACGCGGCCGGGGGTCTGTTCCTTGTGGAAGAACAGCCCGAACACGAGCCCGGTGAGCGCGGCAGTCGCCGTGAAACCGGGGAAATAGGCTCCGATGGGAAAGAGGGTGGCACCGAGGAAGTCTGCCATGCCGCCGCAGACGGCGGCTTCGACCGGGCCCAGCAGGATGGCTGCGGCAGCCACCGGGATAAACGCAAACCCGATCTTCATGTTCCAGGTGCTGATGGAGACGAAACGGCTGAGGACGACCTCCATGGCGATGAGCACGCCGAGGACGACCAGTTTCTGAACACTGATGCCTTTCTTCATAATGCAAAACTCCTTTCTCGTCGCCGTGAAAGGAGTTTATCGACATCCTTTTTCGGCAGCGGACGCGGGGCAGCACCGCGGCAAGCCTTCGTTCCGGGGCGACATCCCATCCTCCGGACACTTAACGCGCTGCTCCTACTCTGACCAGAAAGTATTCTATTAACAAGTTGATTGTACCCTACCCAGCCTCCATTCTCAACGGGTTTTGCCCAAAAAGTTTTTGCTGATGCCCATCAATTCCACTGATGCTAGAAAGCGGGTGCAGCCTCTGCCGGTTCCTCCTTCTTCGGCACCACGGGCTCCATGTTTCTCGCGGTGAGCCACTTGCAGAGCTCGGTCGCCTCCGCCTTCGTAAAGGAGATGCCTTTCGTCATCTTCTCGTGACGCGGATCCCATTCGCGAATGTCGAATTTCGGCGCGCTGCCGTTCCAGGAGACGACGTTCAGCTCTCTCGTCCATCCGTTGTTGCTCTTGCGGAGCACGCCGATGTGTTCGCGGATGTCGAAGAGGAATTCCTCGTTGTCGTTGCGATAGCCCGCCCTGCTCTCGTTGACCATGGCAGGGGCCGTTTCCATTGCCTTTGCGTATTCGTTTTTCATCGTTTCTTTCCTTTCCGCGTCCCGCTGCGGAGAAGTAAGGAAAGTATATCGTAAATGTTAATATATGTCAATATTAACTTATATTATTTTTACATTTCAGGCAAAACAAAAGAGACAGGCACGCTGCTGCACAGTGTACCTGTCCCCTTGTGTTATACCGAGTAATTGTGTGCCTTCTGCAGCACCATTTCCTTTACCTTGATGAGGCGGACCTTCGTGGAGTTCTCGTTCTCCTCGAGCTTCATGGTGATGTAGTGGATGTTGGTCTCCAGATCGGGGATCGTGGAGTACTCCAGGGCGTTGACGCGCCGGCGGGTGCTCTCGATCTCCTCTGCCATCAGCTGCATGGTCTTTTCGACTTCCGCCAGCTGCAGCATGTCCTCGAAGACCGCGGACAGCTTGCCAAGCGCATCGTCCAGGTCGCCGGACGTCTGCGCGAAGGCGTAGGGAACGATGTCCTCCCCGCCGCCGGAAGTCGCGAAGCTGTACTGGGGCACGTTGACGCTCATCACGTTTTTATACGTCAGATCCAGGTCCACGGTGCGTCTTGGATACAGCAGCGCCTGCTCCAGCATTTGGGGCGACATGACGGCGCTGGCAGCGGACAGGCTGGCGAATGCTTCCGTAAGCCCCTCCTCCACTTTTTTACGCAGCTCCTTATTCTGTTTTACGATGTCCATGAACTGGCGCATCAGCTCATCGCGCTTATCCTTCAGCAGCTTGTGACCGCGCCTGGCGGTGGTCAGGCGGCCTTTGAGCTGATTCAGCACCATTCTGGTCGGTGTATAGTTTGCCACGGCAGATCTCCTTATTGGGCGGGAAGATACTTGTCGATGAGATCTTCCTTGATCCTCTTCAGCTCTGTTCTGGGCAGGATCTTCAGCAGATCCCAGCCGAGGTCCAGGGTCTCCTGGATGGAACGGTTCGTGTCGTTGCCCTGATTGACATACTGTTTTTCGAACTGTTCGGCGAACTTGGCGTACAGCTTATCCGTGTCGGTCAGCGCCGCTTCGCCCAAGATCGTCATGAGCTCCTTGGCATCCTTACCGCGCGCATAGGCCGCAAACAGCTGGTTCATGGTGCCGGCGTGGTCCTCTCTGGTCTTGCCTTCGCCGATACCCTTATCCTTCAGACGGGACAGGGACGGCAGCACGTCCACGGGAGGCACGAGGCCCTTGCGGTACAGTTCGCGGGACAAGATGATCTGTCCTTCGGTGATGTAGCCCGTAAGGTCGGGAATGGGGTGCGTCTTATCGTCTTCGGGCATCGTCAGGATGGGAATGAGGGTGATGGAGCCCTTCTTGTCCAGTCTTCTGCCCGCTCTTTCGTACAGCGTGGCGAGGTCCGTGTACAGGTAGCCCGGATAGCCGCGGCGGCCCGGGACCTCTTTCTTCGCGGCGGAGACTTCGCGGAGCGCTTCCGCGTAGTTCGTAATGTCGGTCATGATGACCAGCACGTGCATATCCTTTTCGAACGCCAGGTATTCCGCTGCGGTGAGGGCCATACGGGGCGTGGAGATGCGTTCTACCGCCGGGTCGTTCGCCAGGTTGGAGAAGACCACGGTACGGTCGATGGCGCCGGTCCTGCGGAAGTCCCGGATAAAGAATTCGGATTCCTCGAACGTAATACCGATGGCCGCGAAGACTACGGCGAAGTTCTCGCCGTCACCCAGCACCCTCGCCTGTCTCGCGATCTGCGCCGCCAGTTCCTTATGGGGCAGGCCGGAGCCGGAGAAGATGGGCAGCTTCTGGCCTCTTACCAGGGTGTTCAGGCCGTCGATGGTGGAGACGCCGGTCTGGATGAATTCCGCGGGGTAGGCACGCGCTGCGGGGTTCATCGCCAGGCCGTTGATATCCTTCATCTCGTCGGGCAGGATGTCGGGACCGCCGTCGATGGGCTTTCCCATGCCGTTGAAGACGCGGCCCAGCATGTCGCCGGACACGGCAAGTTCCAGGGGGTGACCCAGGAAGCGGACCTTGCTCTGGGCCAGGTTGATGCCTCTGGCGTCGTCGAACAGCTGGACGACCGCGGTGTCGCCGTTGACCTCCAGCACCTTGCCGTGGCGGATGGAACCGTCGGGCAGTTCGATCTGAGCCAGTTCGTCGTAGGTGACCCCTTCCACTTCCTTGACGACCATCAGCGGGCTGACGACTTCTCTTATGGTTTTATATTCCCGGATCATAGTTCTTCACCTCCCGCTGCGATGGCCTTTGCGATCTCATCGGTCATCTGGGCGTCTATCTTCTGGTATGCCTCTTCGTATTCCTCAGCGGAAACGTACTTGGCGCGGCCGATCTGCTCTCTGGAAGGCAGGCTGAACAGCGCGTTCATGTCTGCGCCTTTGGCCAGGGCGTCGCGTCCCAGATCGTCGTATTTCAGGATGATCGCCAGCAGCATGGCCTGGCGCTTGAGTTCGGAGTAGCTGTCCACGTCCATAAAGGCGTTCTGCTGCAGGAAGTCTTCGCGGATCATCTTCGCGGTCTCCAGGGTCAGCTGATCCTGGGCGCCCAAACTGTCGCGGCCCACCAGGCGCACTATCTCGTTTAAGCTGGCTTCCTCCTGCAGGATGCTCATGGCGCGTTCCCGGTTCTTTACGAAGGACTTGCCCATGTTCTCGTCGTACCAGGGAAGCAGGTTGCCCGTGTACAGCGAATAGCTCGTAAGCCAGTTGATGGCCGGGAAGTGGCGGGCGTAGGCCAGGGAGCTGTCCAGAGACCAGAACACCTTGACGATACGCATGGTACCCTGGGAAACGGGTTCGGACAGGTCGCCGCCCGGAGGGGATACGGCGCCGATGGCGGTGATGCTGCCGCGTCTCTCCTCGCTGCCGATGGTCTGCACGACGCCGGCTCTTTCGTAGAACTGGGCGATGCGGGACGTCAGGTAGGCGGGATAGCCTTCTTCGCCGGGCATCTCCTCCAGACGGCCGGACATCTCGCGGAGAGCCTCTGCCCAGCGGCTGGTGGAGTCGGCGATAACGGCTACGTCGTAGCCCATATCCCGGAAGTATTCTGCAATGGTGATGCCGGTGTAGATGGAAGCCTCCCGGGCTGCCACCGGCATGTCGGAGGTATTGGCGATGAGCACAGTACGCTTCATCAGAGGCTCGCCGTTATGCGGGTCGATGAGTTCGGGGAACTCGTTGAGTACGTCCGTCATCTCGTTGCCGCGCTCGCCGCAGCCGATGTAGATGACGATGTCCACGTCGGACCACTTGGCCAGCTGGTGCTGTACGACGGTCTTGCCGGAACCGAACGGTCCGGGTACTGCTGCCGTGCCGCCCTTCGCCAGGGGGAACAGCGTATCAATGATGCGCTGACCCGTGGAAAGCGGGATCTCCGGCACGAATTTCTTTACGTAGGGACGGGCCACGCGCACCGGCCATTTCTGGGCCATGGTGAGCTCGCGGATGGTACCGTCTTCCTTCTCGATCTTGGCGATCACCTCGTCCACGTTGAACATGCCGCCCCGGATCTCCTTCAGGGTGCCGTCCGCACCCACGGGGACCATGATGCGGTGTTCGATAGCGCTGGTCTCCTGGACAGTCCCCAGGAAATCACCGGCCTTTAAGAAGTCTCCTTCCTTGGCGGTGGGAACGAACTCCCAGGTCTTTTCCCGGGAGAGGGCCGGTACGGAGATGCCTCTGGCAATGGTATCGCCGGAGAGTTTACGGATCTCCGTCAGAGGCCGCTGGATGCCGTCGTAGATGCCTTCCAGCATGCCCGGTCCCAGTTCCACGGACAGAGGATATCCCGTCGTTTCCACGACGGCGCCCGGTCCCAGTCCCGAAGTCTCTTCGTAGACCTGGATGGAGGCGCTGTCTCCGGTCATGTTGAGGATCTCGCCGACCAGATGCTGCTCGCCGACCCGCACTACGTCCGCCACGTTGGCATCGGACAGGCCGTCTGCCACCACCAGCGGACCGGATACTTTGATTACTTTTCCGCTCATACTTACTCTCCTGTGATATCGGAACCCACGGCTTTTTCCACGGCGTCCTTCAGGGCCTGTCTGCCCAGGCCCAGGCTCCCCTCCCTTCCGGGAATGAGGATGATCGCCAGCTGGGGATCGCTTCTGAATTTATGGATGGCGGGCTGCAGTTCCTGCGCCCAGGTCTCCTCGATATATACGATGGCGTAAGGGACGTCGCCCTGAAACACCTGTTTGAACGCGGCGGACGCCTCCTCTGCCGAGTTCACCGGGAACGTATCCAGGCCCAGAGCCTTGAACCCGATGACGGTATCGCTGCCGCCGATGACTGCTATTCTATACATTTACGTCACGCAGCCTTTCCTTGATCGACTCTGTGGAGATGCCGCAGATCTTGCCCGACAGCACCATGCGCAGATCCATGATCTCCGTATCCAGCGACGCCAGATAAGAGACCACCGCGTCCGCACCGAAGGGCACGTAGCGGGTATCCGCCAGACACGCGGTAAGCGCGTTGTCGCAGGCAAGTTCGAAAGGCGTGATCTTCCATCCGCCCATGGCTTCTCCCGCAAATTTCGAGGCGCTTTCCAGCGCTGTCCCCGCATACAGATCCGTTACGTCCGTATCCGGCCAGCGGGACAGAAGCACGTCCGGATCGATGCTGCCGCCCTCCGTGAGCGCAAACTTCAGAAAATCCGCGCTCTTTCCCATGCGGACGGACCGCACGTAGGAATTCAGGTTGGCGCAGTCGATCAGAAGGCGGATATAGTCTTCCGAAGTGCCGCCCAGCTGCTGTGCGCAGGCCCGCATCTCTTTAAAATAGGCCAGATCCAGACCGAAATCCGAAAGCTGGGGATTCTGGGTCTTCGCCAGCGTATCCGCCGCTTCCGTCATGGCGTCCTTCAGGATGCCGGAGGCCGTCTCCGATGCGAACAGTTCCCGGATCTCATCGACCGAGAGCCGCCCTTCCGGGGAGAGCATGCCGGACACATCCTGATCCCGGGATGCGTTCTTCACCAGGATCTTGGCGTTGTGATAATCGTATTTCAGCCGGAACAGATCCAGCAGCTCTTTTTGGGGCAGGATGCCCGCCAGGTCCTCATAGACCGCCGCGCGGATGCGCGCCAAAGACGCATCCACCGTCTGGGGCGTTGCGAGATCCAGATCCGTATAGCCGTATTCTTCCGCGATCTTCGCCGCTGCCTGGGCGTTTTCCGCCTCTGCCATGCGGGCGAAGGCGTCCGCGCCGATCATGTGCGCTTCTTTTCCCCGCAGCATGGCGGAGATGCAGAGGTAATCGTTATCCCTGATCTTGGACAAACCGTACCTCCTCTCTTACCCGAACAGCATCGCCGCGACCTGCGGAACGAGGGCGTCTTTCTGCGCGTCGATCAGCGTACCTATGCTGCAGTTCGTCTCGACGCTGCCGGAACGGAGCTTGCATCCGCCGTCGATGTCCGCAGGCTCTTCGCACAGCGTAAGCTGCGCCTTTCTTCCGGCTTCCGCCAGCGCCTTGTTTACATCATCGCAAAGCCCCCGGCCGAAACGGGCCAGATCCTTCGCGTTCAGTACCAGCTCCTCTTGTCCGGATACGCTGGCCCGGCAGGCCAGTTTTACCAGAAAGGCGCGGTACGTCTCTTCATCCATGTTCAGCAGTTCCTGCTGCGCCGCCTCAAACGCTTTCTGCATCAGGGACTGTTTTTCCTCCAGCAGCGCGCTGCGGGCACGCATGTCGGCTTCGCCCTTCATGCGCTTGATCAGCTCGCCGGCTTCCTTTTCCGCTGCTTCCAGGATGGATGCGGCCGCGTCTTTGGCCTGTTTCGCGTATTGGGCATCGATGACGGCGCAGTTTTCGTCCGCGACTTTCTTAATGCCCGCCGCTTCGGTCTGCGCGTCCCTCAGGATGCGCTCGGCGATCCGTTCTACTCCATTGATAGCCATTTCGCTTGCCTTTCGTCCTACGGGTTCTTCCTACAGCGCTCTCATCAGCAGGATGACGGAAGCCAGCAGGGAAAGGATGGCGTAGAATTCAACGATACCGCACATGATGGTGCCCTTGAACCAGTCATTGGGCTTCTTCGCCACGATGTTGATGGAGGACGCCGCCACTCTGCCCTGGGCGATCGCGGAGAGCAGGCCGCCCAGCGCCATCGGCATGCAGGCGGAGAAAATGGCTAATCCCTGGGTCACCGTAAGGGGAACGATGCCGCCGGAGAAGGCGCCCATGGTATACAGCGCGAAGAACCATACAACGATGCCGTACAGGCCCTGGGTGCCGGGGAGCACCTGCAGGATGAGGCACTTGGAGAAATGTTCGGGAGCCTGGGACAGAAGGCCCGCAGCGGCTTCACCGACGATGCCGGTGCCCTTGGCGGAACCGACGCAGGACAGACCTACAGCCAGCGCTGCGCCCAGGAAGGCGAAGAACAATCCGTTGTAGGATTCGATGAACTCAAGCATGATTTTACCTCCTTAAATACGCTATTCGCGTTCAGTAACGTTGTAATATCTCGTCTGCACGTCCAGGGGACGGAAGGGTTTTCCCCCGTCCTTATAAAACCTGTTGAAGAATTCCAGACACTGCAGTCTCAGATCGTGTACGTAGCACCCAAGCAGGTTGAGCGCAAAGTTCAGCAGGTTGCCCACCATCGAGATGATGACGAAGAACACGATGTTCCCCGTAACGCCGCCCAGGGTGTTGAACACCTGGGAGATGACGCTGCCTGCCAGCATCAGAGCCATCAGACGGGCGTAGGACAGGATGTCGGAGAAGTAGCCCGTTACGCCGTTGTAGACCGTGCCGACGATGGACGTGACCCGGGCAGCCCCCTTGTTCTGCAGCACGCAGCCCGCGATGAGCAGCACCGCGCCAGCGATGAGCAGCACCGGCTTTCCGGCCACATTGCCGATGCCGGTGACCGCGCCGACAACGCCGAACAGGATCGCCCACCAGGCGAATTCGTCGAACAGGGCGCTCTTGAACTCCCCTCTCTTGAACTTCTCCTTGACGCTGACGATCATGCCGGTAAAGATCTGCACGATGCCCAGCGCCAGCGAGCCGAACAGGATGGCGATGGTGTCCTCCAGCGGCGTGAACAGCGCCGGCATGGTAAAGGTGCTCTCCGGGTCAAAGATCTTGATGGCCTGTGGAATGAAGTCTCCGAAGAAGCCGCCGGTCGCAGCGCCCCACAGGAAGGTGGAGATGCCGCACCAGACCAGCAGTTCGCCGAAATCTCTCGTGCCGCCTCTGGCTTTCATCTTCTTTATCATGAGCATGCCTGCCGCGAACATCAGG
The DNA here is from genome assembly GCA_902773665.1 of uncultured Eubacteriales bacterium. Classification (GTDB taxonomy): domain Bacteria; phylum Bacillota; class Clostridia; order Peptostreptococcales; family Anaerovoracaceae; genus RUG11894. Next base: position 52,769 of record CACYFF010000003.1, read on the forward strand.
ATGCCGTAGCCCATGTCCGCCATCATCATGCCGTAAAAGGTAATGAAGAAAGGCGCCATGAGCGGGTTGGGATCCACCCCGTCGTAAGCCGGCAGGGAGTACATGTTCGTGATCATGTTCATGCAGCGGGTAAAGATGTTGTTCTTCAGTTTGACCGGGACCTCCGGATATTCCTCCGGCGCCGGATCTTCGAACTCCGCGTGCACGACATAGTTTCCGAGGACCGCTTCCAGTCCGGGCACGTCCTCCTCCGGCACCCAGCCTTCCATGGCAAAGGAGCTTTCGGAGTTGAGCATGCGGCTGCGGCTCTCCGTCTCGTACAGTTTCGTGGCCAGGCTGTCCCAGCTCTGCTGGATATACTGCCGGTAGGCCGTTTCGCTCATCAGCTTGCCCTTGGCCCGTTCGATCTTGATCTCGTTGTATTCGATCTCGTTGTCGATGCGCTCGGCGTTCTGCTGCGGCGTGCCGGTAAGCCCGGGCATCTCCATGGGATTATAGCTGAAGTTGCGCAGCGCATCCTCCGCTGCATCCCGTTCGTCCCTATGGCAGACGAGCACGCAGTACTGCAGGAACTTGTCCGCAGAGACCGGGATGAGCTCGCTCTCCGGGGCCGCCATCTCCAGCGCGCTTTCCACGTCTGCCTTCGGCGCATCCGCCGGCAGGCTGCAGAGCGTAAAGGAAACGTGCTCCGTGCCTCCGTATTCCAGCGGCATGTCCAGCGTAAGCCAGGGCTGCAATGCCGTTTTCTGCGTCTGCAGGTCCCCGATCTCCGCATTCCAGCCCTTGATCTCCCCATCCAGCCGGATGACGCGGTTTGCGCTGTGCAGGCAGCTGTTGAGCCGGGCATCGCTGAGAAACGTCTCCAGCGGAGCCTCGGGTTTGGGATCCAGCAGGCCCTTCTTCTCCGGGAAATACCGCTGCATGATGTCCAGCGCCGCGCTCAGCTTGTTCTGGTTGACCACCAGCATGTCCGCGGGCAGACCCGTCTTGTCGTAGTTGTTCGTGCTGAACACCACGACGTCGCCTTCCGCCTGGGGATAATCCGAGATCTCGACTTTACCGAAACGGAGAAGATCGTCCAGCAGCGCATCCTTTTCGCTGCGCAGTCCGATCAGCCGGACGCGCTTCATCTTCTGAATGCTCATAGATCCTCCGCGATCCTTTCCGCGATGAACCGGGCAGCATCGGGAAGTTTCGCCTCCGCTGCGCTGCGGAGCCGGGCAACGGCGTCTTCCGACGCGCGGTCGATGTCCGTGCAGGAAGCCTTGCCCACGAGCTTCGCGTTCTCCAGGACCTCCGCAGCCGACTTTCTTGCCTTTTCGGATTCTTCCTCAAGCTTCTGTCTGCCGGCAGCCGCCGCTTCCTCCGCAGAGGTCTTAGCTCTGGCCTTTTCATCCGCGATCAGCTTCTTCGCGTCCAGTTCCGCCTTTTCCACCATTTTCATGGATTCCAGTGACATTCGCTTTACACTCCTTGCGTGAAAATATAGAAAAAAGCCGCAGAAAAAAACACACCGTCCTCTGCGCCTCTGTTTCTTACCATAATCAGTATATCACATCCTGCCAGGGTGCGATAGGATATTTAGCAAGATTATAATGCCACATTTGTGGCATATTTGTCAATAGTTTATTAAAATCAGCAAAATCAATCCTGCCGCCGCTCCGTTTTGTCCGATTTCAATAAATAAATTGTTAAAAATATGATAGATTGCAACAAATGACGCAAAACATGCAACGCTTTAAGGTGCTAAACAGATTTTATGGTATTTTGAGTCCCTTTTTTGTTCACAAAGCCTAATTCTTTGGTATAATGTAGTTGTGCAGGTGTGCCGCAATGTCTGAACATACCCGTTCGAAACCTGTCGCAATTTTATCTTTATTTTTAGGAGGTTATTTTCTATGGAAAAGAAAAGCACCAAGACCGCCTATCTGGTAGCCGTAGTCGTCATCATCGCGCTGCTGGCTTTCCTGGGCACGTCTTATGCGAACAAGCCCATCATCGTAGAAGATGCTGAGACTCCGTTCGCAGGAACGTTCTGGTCCCTGCTTCCCCCGATCTGCGCCATTGCACTGGCACTGATCTCTAAGGAAGTGTATTCCTCCCTGTTCTTCGGCTGCCTTATCGGCGCATTGCTGTATACACAGTTCCGTCCCTGGGAGACCATTCTGGCTCTCGTCGGTTCTGACTACGGTCTGCTGTCCGTTCTGTGCGACTCCTGGAACATGGGCATCATCATCTTCCTGGTCGAACTTGGTATCATCTCCGACCTGATGAACAAGGGCGGCGGCTCCGAAGCATTCGGACGCTGGGCCAAGACCAGAGTAAAGAGCAGAGCATCCGCACAGCTCATCACCATGCTGCTGGGCGTGCTCATCTTCGTGGATGACTATTTCAACTGCCTCACCGTAGGCGCCGTTATGAGACCGGTCACCGAGTCCCACAACATCTCCAGAGCGAAGCTGGCTTACGTTATCGACGCAACCGCAGCTCCGGTCTGCATGATCGCACCGATCTCCTCCTGGGCTGCTGCTGTTTCCGGCTACGTTAACAGCGACAACGTAAACGGCTTCCAGCTGTTCATCAAGCAGATCCCCTGGAACTACTACTGCATCCTCACCCTGGTCATGATCATCGTCATTTCCATCAAGAACATCGACTATGGCCCCATGCTCCAGCACGAGTACAACGCACAGGTCAAGGGCGACCTGTTCACCACCGAACACAGACCGTTCGAAGGTGCAGACGATTACGAAGCACCTTCCGACAAGAAGACCTCTGTGGCCGACCTGCTCGTACCCGTTATCGTCCTCATCATCTTCTGCATCATCGGCATGATCTGGACCGGCGGATTCTTCGACGGCGCAGCCTTCACCGATTCCTTCGCAGATGCGGACGCAGCCATGGGTCTGTCCATCGGCGGCACTCTGGGCATGATGTTCACCTTCCTGTATTTCTGGTGTCGCAGACTGATCGGCTTCGAGAAGAGCTTCGATTCCGTTCCCAAGGGATTCATCCAGATGGTATCCCCCATCCTCATCCTCACCCTGGCCTGGACGCTGTGCTCCTTCACCAGATACGCTATGTACTCTGCTGACTACGTAAGCGCCGCTCTGGCCAATGCAGGCTCCCTGAAGAACTTCCTGCCCGCCGTGATCTTCATCATCGGCGCAGCCATCGGTTTCGCAACCGGTACTTCCTGGGGCACCATCGGCATCATGGCTCCGATCGTCGTATCCGTATTCAACTATGACGTAGAGCCCGTCCTCTGCACCATCGGTCTGGCAGCAGCCTGCTCCGGCGGCGTTATGGGCGACCACTGCTCCCCCATTTCCGATACCACCATCATGGCTTCCGCAGGCGCGCACTGCTACCACCTGAACCACGTGTTCACGCAGCTGCCCTACGCACTCACGGTTGCCGCTGTTGCGTTCGTATCCTTCATCCTGGCTGGTCTCATCCAGCAGGTATGGATCTGCCTCATCATCGCCATCGCTCTGATGATCGCAACTCTGCTGGTCATCGACAAGATCGAGAGAAGCAAGAACCACGAAATGTACAAGGCGATCGACGAAGCTTACGCCGCTCACATGGCCGGCAAGTAATCGAAACCTGTCTTAGCAAAACCGGGTCCTTCGGGACCCGGTTTTGTTTTTCGAACGAAAAGATCGTTTTTGTTAACCATCATCCATCTACATCCGAACGTTCGACTTTTTGCCATCAAAATCGTTTCAAATTCACGCCGATTTCATTGTAATTCCAACCCCCGAAGTGTAGAGTTAGATTGTACGAAAATGAACGCTGCTCTATTAAGGAGGCATTATGAAAAAAGTCGCCATCATCATGGGATCCGACAGCGATCTGCCGGTGGTCAAAAAAGGCACCGACCTGCTGAAGACCCTGGAGATCCCCTTCGAAGTCCACGTCTATTCCGCCCACCGCACGCCCGACCAGGTCCGCGATTTCGCCGCATCGGCCAAGGCGAACGGTTTCGGCGTTATCATCGCAGCCGCCGGTATGGCGGCACACCTGGCAGGCGTTATCGCCGCAGGCACCACGCTCCCCGTCATCGGCATCCCCTGCAAGTCTTCCGTACTGGAAGGCATGGACGCCCTGCTCTCCACCGTCATGATGCCCCCGGGCATTCCCGTAGCAACCGTCGCCATCGACGGCGGCGCCAATGCGGCTCTGCTGGCAGCGGAGATCATCGCTTTGGGCGACGAAGCGCTGGCTGCAAAGCTGGAGGCAAAGCGCAAGACGGATGCGGCTAAGGTCCTGGACAAGGACGCAGCCATTATGGAAAGACTGTAACAGGAGGCAGACATGGGAGGTTTCTTCGGAATCACATCGAATAAAGACGTCGTCTTGGACGTTTTCTTCGGAACGGACTATCACTCGCACTTAGGGACGAAGCGCGGCGGCATGGCCGCCTGGGACGAGCAGATCGGCCTGCAGCGCGAGATCCACAACATCGAAAATTCCCCGTTCCGCACGAAATTCGACCACGTGCTGGACGAGATGAAGGGGACCGCAGCCATCGGCTGCATCTCCGATACCTATCCGCAGCCTCTGCTCATCCGCTCCAACCTGGGCGTGTACGCCATCACGACGATCGGCGTCATCAACAACGCGCCGGACCTCATCGACAGCTACCTGTCCTTCTCCGGCGGCCACTTCGGCGTCATGACCGGCGGACAGGTAAACGGCACCGAGCTGATCGCAGCGCTCATCAACCAGAAGAGCACGTTCGCGGAAGGCATCAGCTTTGCGCAGAAGAGCATAGAAGGCACGGCCAACATCCTCATCTTAAAGGACGACGGCAGCCTGATCGCGGCGAGAGACCGCGTGGGCAGACTGCCTGTCAAGATCGGCAAAGACGAAGACGGCTTCGCCGTTTCCTTCGAAGACTTCGCCTACCAGAAGCTGGGCTACGAAGATTATAAGGAACTGGGCCCGGGGGAGATCGTGGAGATCACCCCGAAGGGCATCAAACAGCTGAAGGCCCCCGGCAAGAAAAAACGCATCTGCGCGTTCCTGTGGAGTTACTTCGGCTATCCGACAGCAACCTATGAAGGGGTCACCGTGGAATCCATGCGCTACCGCAACGGCGCCATCCTCGCGGAAAACGACCTGGCCAGAGAAGGCGGCAAGGAACTGATCGACAGCATCGATTATATCGGCGGCGTGCCCGATTCCGGAACGCCCCACGCCATCGGCTATGCCAACCGCAGCGAAAAGCCCTTCGCACGGGCCTTCATCAAATACACGCCCACCTGGTCCAGAAGCTTTATGCCCACGAACCAGAAGGACCGCAACAAGATCGCCGAGATGAAGCAGATCCCGGTACACGAGCTCATCAAGGACAAATCCCTGCTGTTCGTGGACGACTCCATCGTAAGAGGCACGCAGCTGCGGGAGACCGTCGAGTTCCTGTATAACCACGGCGCCAAGGCCGTGCACATGCGCTCCGCCTGCCCGCCCATCATGTACGGCTGCAAATACCTCAACTTCAGCCGTTCCATCAGCGACATGGAGCTGCTGGCCAGACGGGTCATCCTGGAACTGGAAGGACCGGAAGGCTTCCAGCACATCGAGGAATACTCGGACGGCACGACCGAGCGCGGACAGAACCTGAGAAAGACCATCTGCGAAAAGTTCAACTTCGCTTCCCTGGAATTCCAGACGCTGGAGGGCGTCGTCGAATCCATCGGCCTGCCGGAATGTGAACTTTGCACCTATTGCTGGGACGGAAAAGAATAAGGAGAGACCCCATGAAAAATTCCAGATCCGAAGCCTACGCCGCAGCCGGCGTGGACATCACTGCAGGCTACAAGGCTGTAGAACTCATGAAGGAAAGCGTCCAGAGCACCTACACCGAAGGCGTTCTGGGAGACATCGGCAGTTTCGGCGGTCTGTTCCAGCCGGACCTCACCGGCATGACCCAGCCCATCCTCGTCTCCGGCACCGACGGTGTCGGCACGAAGCTGCGCATCGCTTTCCTGATGGATAAGCACGACACTGTCGGCATCGACTGCGTCGCCATGTGCGTCAACGACATCATCTGCTGCGGCGCCAAGCCCCTGTTCTTCCTGGACTATATCGCCTGCGGCAAGAACGTGCCCGAGCGCATCGCCCAGATCGTCAAGGGCGTGGCGGACGGCTGCCGTCAGGCGGGAGCTGCCCTCATCGGCGGCGAGACCGCGGAGATGCCGGGCTTCTACCCCGAAGATGAATACGACCTGGCAGGCTATTCCACCGGCATCGTGGATAAAGCTGCCATCATCGACAATAAGACCATGGCGGAAGGCGACGTCATCATCGCCCTGCCCTCCTCCGGCGTTCACTCCAACGGTTTCTCCCTCGTCCGCAAGGTCTTCGACGTGGAGAACGCCGATCTGAAGAAAAAGGTAAAGGCCCTGGGCGGCAAGTCCCTGGGCGAAACGCTGCTGACCCCGACCAAGATCTACGTCAAGCCCGTGCTGGCGCTGCTGAGAGAAGTCAAGGTCAAGGGCATCTCCCACATCACCGGCGGCGGCTTCTACGAGAACATCCCCAGAAGCATTCCCGACGGCCTGTGCGCCGAGATCGACAAGGCGGCCGTCAAGGTGCTGCCGATCTTCAAACTCATCGCCGAGACCGGAAGCATCGACGAAAGAGACATGTTCAACACCTTCAACATGGGCGTGGGCATGAGCATCGTCGTCGCAGCCGAAGACTGCGAAAAGGCGCTGGAGATCCTGCGCGCGAACGGCGAGGAAGCCTACCGCATGGGACGCATCGTCAAGTCCCCGGAAGAAGGAGTGAGCATCGTTGTCCGCTAAGAAAGAACGCAAAGCGAATATCGCCGTGCTCATCAGCGGCGGCGGCACCAACCTGCAGGCCATCCTGGATGCGGAAAAGGCAGGCGCGCTGCACAGCGGCACTGTTAAGCTCGTCATCTCCAACCGCAAAGGGGCTTACGGCCTCGAGCGGGCGAAGAATGCCGGGGTCAAAGCCGTTGCCGTGACCCGCAAGGACTGCGGCAGCCAGGAAGCCTTCGAAAAGGAGCTCATCCGTCTGCTGGACGAAGCGAAGACCGACCTCATCGTGCTGGCTGGCTGGCTCGCCATCCTGAGCGAGACCTTTACCAGGCACTACGAAAAGCGCATCATCAATATCCACCCCGCCCTCATCCCCAGTTTCTGCGGCGAAGGCTTCTACGGACTCAAGGTCCACGAAGCGGCATTGGCCAAGGGCGTCAAGGTGAGCGGCGCCACGGTACATTACGTGAACGAGATCCCCGACGGCGGCGAGATCATCGCCCAAAAAGCTGTGCGGGTGTATCCGGGAGACACCCCGGAAAAGCTGCAGCTTCGCATCATGAAGCAGGCAGAATGGAAATTGCTTCCCAAGGCCGCAGAAGAGATCTGCGCCCAGATCGTCGCCGGGACCCATCCCGGATTCAAGGAGGATTAGACCTATGGACATCTACAAGATCCACGACATCGCAGAACTCATCCGCGGCAATTCCTACGTGGGCCGCGGCATCGTGCTGGGAAAGAGCGAGGACGGCAAGAACGCTGTATCCGCCTATTTCATCATGGGCCGCAGCGCCAACAGCCGCAACCGCATCTTCACCGTCAAGGACGGCGAAGTCTTTACGGAGCCCTTCGACGCTTCCAAGGTCGAAGACCCCAGCCTCATCATCTATGCGGCGCTCAGAAGCTATCAGAACCACCTGATCGTGACGAACGGCGACCAGACCGACACGATCTACGAAGGTCTGCAGAAGGGCAAGTGCATCCGCGGCAGCTTAAAGAGCCGCTGCTTCGAGCCGGATGCCCCGAACTTTACGCCGCGCATCTCCGGCGACATCGAATTCGGCGAAGGCGATTTCTGCTATCACATGAGCATCCTCAAGAGCATCGACGCGGAAGGCAGCGACTGCGCCCGCTACACGTTCGACTACCCGGCCAAGGCTGGTCTGGGTCACTTTATCCACACCTACGTGTGCGACGGCAATCCCATCCCCACGTTCCAGGGTGAACCCGAGAGAGTTGCCATTCCCAACAGCATCGACGAATTCACCGACAAGCTGTGGGATGCCCTCGACGCGGACAACAAGATCTCCTTATACGTAAGATATACGGATCTTGAAACGAAAGAATACAAGGAAAAACTGATCAATAAGAACAAATAGATATCGTTTATCCGTCCGAGGGGTGACAGGACCCCGAGGACGCATCGTAAGGAGATCATTATGAAAGAATTCGAACTCAAATACGGATGCAATCCGAACCAGAAACCGGCCAAGATCTATATGGCGGACGGATCCGACCTGCCCGTGCAGATCTTAAACGGCCGCCCCGGCTACATCAATTTCCTGGATGCCTTCAACTCCTGGCAGCTCGTCAAGGAACTGAAGGAAGCCACCGGCATGCCCTGCGCAGCCAGCTTTAAGCACGTGAGCCCCACCTCCGCCGCCGTCGGCAAGGTCCTTCCCGAAAAGCTGAAGAAAGCCTGCTTCGTGGACGACATCGAAGGCCTGGACGACTCCCCCATCGCCTGCGCTTACGCAAGAGCCCGGGGCACCGACCGCATGTGCTCCTTCGGCGACTGGATCGCTCTGTCCGACGTCTGCGACGCCACCACCGCGAAGATCATCAAGAGAGAGGTCTCTGACGGGGTCATCGCGCCGGGCTACACCGACGAAGCCCTGGAGATCCTGAAGGCCAAGCGCAAGGGTTCCTACAACGTGGTGCAGATGGATCCGGACTACGTGCCCGATCCCCAGGAGACCAAACAGGTCTTCGGCATCACCTTCGAGCAGGGCCGCAACAACTTTAAGATCGACCGCGCGCTGCTATCCAACATCGTGACTGCAAACAAGGAACTTCCCGATGACGCTGCCATCGATCTCATCGTCGCGCTCATCACCCTCAAGTACACCCAGTCCAACTCCGTCTGCTTCGCCGTGGACGGCCAGGCCATCGGCGTCGGCGCCGGCCAGCAGTCCCGCGTGCACTGCACGAGACTTGCCGGAAGCAAGGCCGACACCTGGCTGCTGCGCCAGTCCGACAAGGTCCTGGACCTGCCGTTCAAGGAAGGTCTCGGCAGAGCCGACAGAGACAACGCCATCGACGGCTACATCAACCAGAACGAGCTGGACGTCTGCGCCGAAGGCAACTGGCAGAGATATTTCAGCAGACAGCCCGAACCCTTTACGAAGGAGGAACAGAAAGCCTACCTCGCCACGATCGACGGCATCGCCCTCGGTTCCGACGCTTTCTTCCCCTTCGACGACAACATCGAAAGAGCGAAGCTGTCCGGCGTCAAATACATCGCGGAGCCCGGCGGTTCGGTGAGAGACGATCTCGTCATCGGCGCCTGCGACAAGTACGGCATGGTCATGGCCTTTACCGGCATGCGCCTGTTCCATCACTAGGAGGCAAACTATGAACGTAATGGTCATCGGAGGAGGCGGGCGCGAGCACGCCATCATCAAGAAGATCAAGGAAAACCCGGAAGTGACCGCCATCTACGCCCTGCCCGGCAACGGCGGCATCGCCATGGACGCATACTGCGTAGACATCAAGGCGACGGATCTGGAAGGCATCAAAGAATTTGTAAAGGGTCACCCGGTGGATTACGCCGTGGTCGCCCCGGACGATCCTCTGGTCCTGGGCTGCGTCGACATGCTGCAGGACATGGGCATCCCCTGCTTTGGGCCCGAGGCGAAGGCAGCCATCATCGAAGGCAGCAAGGTCTTTTCGAAGGACCTGATGAAGAAATACGGCATTCCCACCGCGAAATACGAGACGTTCGACGATATGGAAGATGCCCTCGCTTATCTGGACAGCGCCCCCATTCCCACCGTCATCAAGGCGGACGGACTGGCTCTGGGCAAGGGCGTCATCATCGCACAGAGCACCGGAGAAGCCAAGCAGGCCGTCATCTCCATGATGCAGGATAAGCAGTTCGGCAAGAGCGGCGAACGCATCGTCATTGAAGAGTTCCTGGAGGGTCCGGAAGTGTCCGTCCTGTCCTTTACGGACGGCAAGACGGTCGTACCCATGATCTCCTCCATGGATCACAAGCGCATCGGAGACGGCGACACCGGTCTGAATACCGGCGGCATGGGCACCATCGCCCCCAACCCCTACTACACGGAAGACGTGGCCAAGCGCTGCATGGAAGAGATCTTCCTGCCCACCATCGCCGCCATGAACGCCGAAGGCCGCACCTTTAAGGGCTGCCTGTACTTCGGCCTCATGCTCTGCGCCGACGGGCCGAAAGTCATCGAGTACAACTGCCGCTTCGGTGACCCGGAGACCCAGGTGGTGCTCCCCCTGCTGGAAAGCGACCTCCTCACCGTGATGCAGGCCGTTACGAACGGCACGCTGGCGGAGACGGAAGTCAAGTTCAGCGATAAGCACGCCTGCTGCGTCATCCTGGCATCCGAAGGATATCCCGTCTCCTACAAGAAGGGCTTCCCCATCAGCATTCCCGCGGACGTGCTGCCCTGCACGTATATCGCGGGCGCGAAGAAGGAGATGGGCCAGCTCGTAACGTCCGGCGGCAGAGTTCTGGGGGTCACCGCAGTAGCGGACAGCCTGAAGGAAGCCATCGACGCCTCCTATGCCATGGCGGAGAAGATCCGCTTCGAAGGCGCCTACAAACGCTCGGATATCGGGGCAAGAGCCCTGAAGGCAGTCAGATAAAGCCAGTTGTTTTCACGGAAAGGACAAGAAAAGAAACATGGTTTACAGAGTATACGTAGAAAAGAAACCCGGATTCGATCTGGAAGCGAAGAGCATGCTGGCAGATCTGAAGTCCAGCCTGGGGATCGAAGGCCTGAAGGACGTGCGGATGTTCAACCGCTACGACGCGGAGAACATGTCGAAGGAACAGTTCGACTACGCCGTAAAGTACGTTTTCTCCGAACCGCAGATGGATACCGCCTGCGAGCTGCCCGACTTCGGCGATGCCAAGGTCTTCGCCGTGGAATTCCTGCCCGGCCAGTTCGATCAGAGAGCGGACTCCGCTGCCCAGTGCATCCAGCTGATCTTCCAGGGCGAACGCCCCCTCACCCGCTCCGCCAGAGTCTATGCTCTTTATAGCGATCTGAGCGATGCGGACGTGGAAGCGGTCAAGAAGTACGTCATCAACCCCGTGGAAGCCAGAGAAGCCGCGGCGGAAGTCCCCGAGACCCTGGTCGTCAACTACGACATTCCCACGGAAGTTGCCACCCTGACGGGCTTTACCGCCATGACCGACACAGATCTGGACAAGTTCATCGCAGACAACGGTCTGGCGATGGACGAGGCGGACCTGGCGATGGTCCGGGACTACTTCGCTTCCGAGCACCGTGACCCCACCATCACCGAGATCAAGATGATCGACACCTACTGGTCCGATCACTGCAGACATACCACTTTCAACACCGTCATCGACGGCGTTACCTTCGAGGACGAGCTGCTCCAGAACGCCTGGAACGACTACCTCAAGACCCGCGAGGATCTGGGCCGCACGAAGCCCATCTGCCTGATGGACCTGGGCACCATCGCAGCCAAAGAGCTCAAGAAGCAGGGCAAGATGGACAAGCTGGACGAATCCGACGAGATCAACGCCTGCACCATCAAGATGACCGTAAATATCGACGGCAAGGAAGAACCCTGGCTGCTTCTCTTCAAGAACGAAACCCACAATCATCCGACCGAGATCGAGCCCTTCGGCGGCGCAGCCACCTGCACCGGCGGCATCATCCGCGATCCGCTCTCCGGCAGAGCGTACGTCTATGCAGCGATGCGCGTGAGCGGCGCAGCGGACCCGACGCGGCCCCTGAGCGAAACGCTTCCCGGCAAGATCCCCCAGAAGAAGCTCACCCAGACCGCAGCAGCGGGCAACTCCTCCTACGGCAACCAGATCGGCCTGCCCGCCGGCGTCGTGGAAGAGATCTACCACCCCGGTTACGTAGCGAAGAGAATGGAGCTCGGCGCAGTCGTAGCGGCAGCGCCCGCGGAGAACGTCCGCAGAGAAGTTCCGGCTCCCGGCGACGTGGTCATCCTGCTGGGCGGCGGCACGGGCCGTGACGGCATCGGCGGCGCCACCGGCGCTTCCAAGGCCCACGACGTGCACTCCGTCGAGACCTGCGGCGCGGAAGTCCAGAAGGGCAACGCACCCGAAGAAAGAAAGATGCAGAGACTGTTCCGCAACGGCGAAGCGACGCGGCTCATCAAGCGCTGCAACGACTTCGGCGCAGGCGGCGTATCCGTCGCCATCGGCGAACTGGCGGACGGTCTGGATATCGATCTGGACCTCGTGCCTAAGAAGTACGAAGGACTGGACGGCACCGAACTCGCCATCTCCGAATCCCAGGAGAGAATGGCCTGCTGCGTAGCGGCAGCTGACGTCGAAAAGTTCCTGGCGCTGGCGGCGGAAGAGAATCTGAATGCCGTGCCCGTGGCCCGGGTCACCGATACGAACCGCCTCGTGATGCACTGGAACGGTAAGACCATCGTGGACATCTCCCGCGATTTCCTCAACACCAACGGCGCGGATAAGCACATCACTGCGGCGCCCGCTCCCGCTGTCTGGGACGAAGAGCTCGTCTCCGGCGGCTTCGTGGAGAATATGAAGACCGTCGCAGACGACCTCAACTCCTGCTCGAGAAGAGGCCTTGTGGAGCGCTTCGACTCCAACGTCGGCGCAGCCACCGTTCTGTCCCCCTTCGGCGGAAAGTATCAGCGCACCCCCATCCAGGCGATGGTCCATAAGGTAGCCGTCGAAAAGGGCGACACCGACACCTGCTCGCTCATGGCGTTCGGCTTCAACCCGTTCATCTCCAGCAGCAGCCCCTACCACGGCGCTTATCTGGCCGTCGTGGAATCCTGCGCGAAGCTGGTCGCAGCCGGTGCGGAATTCAAAGACGTATATCTCACGTTCCAGGAATACTTCGAGAAGCTGGGCAAGGATCCCAAGCGCTGGGGCAAGCCGCTGGCAGCCCTGCTGGGCGCTTACGAAGCCCAGATGGCTCTGGGCGTCGCAGCCATCGGCGGCAAGGACTCCATGAGCGGCACGTTCGAAGATCTGGACGTTCCGCCCACGCTGGTCTCCTTCGCGGTCACCACGGACAAGGTGGACCACATCGTATCCAATGAATTCAAGGCGCCCGGCCACAAGGTGGTCTGGATCCGTCCCGAGCTCAACGAAGCGGGGCTGCCCAAGGGCGAATCCCTGCTGAAGATCTTCGCAGAGGTGACCGAGCTGCAGAGAAGCGGCAAGGCCTGCACGGTCTACACCCCGGGCATGGGCGGCGCTGCGGCAGCCGTCATGAAGATGGCCTTCGGCAACAAGATCGGCTTCTGCTTCGCGGAGGATGCGGACCTGCAGGATGTCTTCGCGACCTCCTACGGTTCCTTCATCGTCGAGATGGCGGATGGCTATTGCGAGAAGTGCGCAGCTAAGGTTGCGCCTGAGAGCGTGCTGCTGGGCGTCACCACGGACGACGGCAAGTTTACCGCCGGCGAAGAATGTGTCTCCATCGAAGAGATCGCAAAGATCTACGAAGCGAAGCTGGAAGACGTCTTCCCCTGCAACATCCCGACGGACGAGACCGCTCCCATCGAGAAGTTCTCCTCTGATAAGAAGTGCACCGCGGCTCCGGCCATCAAGGTGGCGAAGCCCAGAGTGCTCATCCCGACCTTCCCCGGCACCAACAGCGAATACGACTCCGCCAAGTACGCGGAAGCAGCCGGTGCGGAGGCGAAGATCTCCATCATCCGCAACCTTACGCCGGACGACATTCAGAGATCCGTCGAGGAAGTGGCAGAGGAGATCCGCAAGAGCCAGATGATCTTCATCCCCGGCGGTTTCTCCGGCGGCGACGAGCCCGACGGCTCCGGCAAGTTCATCACCGCGTTCTTCCGCAATGCGGAGATCAAGGAAGCGGTCACCGAACTGCTCGAAAAGAGAGATGGCCTGATGCTGGGCGTCTGCAACGGTTTCCAGGCTCTCGTCAAGCTGGGTCTCGTGCCCTATGGCAAGATCATCGACACCGACGAGAACTGCCCGACCGTTACGTTCAACAAGATCGGCCGCCTGCAGAGCAAGATCGTGCGCACCCGCGTCTGCTCCACCATGTCTCCCTGGCTGGCGAAGACCCAGGTGGGCGACGTGTACAACGTGGCCATCTCCCACGGCGAAGGCAGATTCTATGCGTCGGATGAACTCATCCACCAGCTGGCAGCGAACGGCCAGATCGCGCAGCAGTACGTGGGCCTCGACGATGAACCCTCCATGTCCGTGGACGTTACCCCCAACGGTTCCGCCTACGCCATCGAAGGCATCACCTCCCCCGACGGCCGTGTCTTCGGCAAGATGGGCCACATCGAGCGCTACAGCAAGGGCATCTTCCGCAACATCCCGGGCAACTACGACCCGAAGCTGATGGAAGCAGCGGTGGAATACTTCACGAAGTAAGTGTAAGACCATAACACAAAGGGACAGGTACGTTGTGCCTGTCCCTTTTATGATCGCTGAGTATTGTCGCTGAGAACCGTCCCCGCCGACACGCCGAGACACATTTAGAAATGCGTCTCGATATACTTCTGCATCTTCCGCTTGTCGTACTCGCCCTTGAAATTGTTCTGGAAGCGCTGCACCGTAAAGCTGTTGAACTCCACGATGTTGCGGTACTTAAACAGCCCCAGCAGGAAGGGCACGCCTGCGCACACCCAGCCGAAAGGCGCGGTCTTGATGCAGGCCGTAAACAGCACGAACAGCATGAGCGCGGAGATGACTACGCCGGCGATCTGCTTCTTCGGCAGCAATGCCTTAACTTTCTCCTCCGCGATGACGCCCTCGCGCACCATCTCGTCCGCAAAGCGCTTTAAGACGCCGAACTGCGACACCGTATTCATCAGCACCGGCACGACGCCGAAGAAGGTGAAAACCACCAACAGCGCGTCGCCCAGGAGCTGTCCCATATTTCCGTTCATAAACACACACTCCTCAATCGAGATATTCTTCTACCCATTGTAACATGGATAGGTCGACTTCTGTCGAAAAGTTGCCCATCTTCTTGACCGGGCGGGCATTTGCCCCGTGGTCATCGGAGCCCTTCGACACCAGCATGCCCAGCCGCTTTGCCAGATCCAGCAGATACGCGGTCTGCTCCGGCGTATGGGTGGGATACCAGCACTCGATGCCGGCCATGCCCAGATCCTTCAGCGCCCGGATGACGGCCTCCTGCCGCTGCCGGTACACTTCCGGTTCCTCCCGCTTCGGCGGCTTAAACGACAGCTGGAACGGGTGGGCGAAGAAGGCTTTGCCGCCCGCCTCGCGGATGACCCGGATCGCCTCCGCCGCCGGGATCTTATAGCGGTGGATGGCCTTCACCTTGGGATGCATCAGCATCTTGTCGTCGTCGAAGGCATCGACCACTGTCTCGCAGTACCCTTTCGCCACCAGAAGCCGGGCAAAGGACACCTTTCCCACGAACCCGTTGATGGACTGAGCCTTCAGTTCCTCCATCGTCATGGGATAGCCCAGTTCGCAGAACACCTGCCGCAGCGCCTCGTTGCGCCACTCGCGGCGTTCCTGGATATAGGCGAGCGCCTTATCCAACTCGGGATTGGACGGATCCATGCCATAGCCGAGAATGTGCATGTAGTGGGTGCAGCCCTCAAAGCCGGGTATATCCTCCGCATATTCCGCGGAAAACTCGACGCCCCGCACCACGCGGACACCAAGGCGCCTGCCCTCTTCTACGGCCTCTTCCACGCCGCCCATACCGTCGTGGTCCGTAATGGCCATCACGTCGATGCCCATGGCCTTGGCGCGCGCCACGACAACAGCCGGCGACTCCTTGCCATCGCTGTAATACGTATGCAAATGCAGATCGGGATTAATCATCTATGGAAATTTCCTTGTCTATGCCGAACAAATAGAGCACGGCCTTCTTCACCGGCACCCCGGTGACCCCTTCCAAAGCCTCCCGGTACAGCGCCAGCTGGGGCAGGTAATCCGCCCGCAGCCGCTCCATCTCGGCCTCTAAGCTTTCTTTATCGATATAGTTGGACTTATAGTCCACGAGCACCCAGCCGCCCTCCTGCATAAAGCAGCAGTCGATGGTGCCCTGGACCAGCACCTGCCGGCCCTCCAGCTCGTGGCGGATCGTAAAGGGCTGCTCCTTGTACAGTTCCTTCGCGGCCAGCGCTTCGCGCCCCGTCTGTGACCCGAAGAACGCGCTCACGCGATGCGGGTCCACCGCCGCGAATTCCGCGTCCGTCAGCAGGCCTTTTTCCACGAGATCTTCCATAAAAGCGCGGATGCTCTCCGCATCCTTGCCTTCGGGCGTAAAGGGCAGATGCTCCATCACCGTGTGATACGCCGTGCCGCGGGCCGCGGCGTTCAGTCCTTTCTGTGCAGAGAGGAACGCGGGCAGCTTATCCCGGGCAGATGCCGGAAGGATCTGCTCCTGCAGGGTCTCCTCCTCTCCTTCCGCCGTGAGCACCTTCGGCAGCGCCTGCCTTCTTTCGCGCTCCATGGCAACGATCTGCGACACGCTGTATTTGCGCTTTTCCTTCTGCTCTTCGGGCGGTTCGTAATCGAAGTTCAGCCGGTAGGCGATCTCCTCTTTCGTGACAGGCAGTTCGTCTTCCGCGACATGGAAGCCTTCCGCCAGTTCCTTCGCCAGCTTTCTGCGGTCGAGGGTCTGCGCGGCATGCTGCGCCGTGACCTTCTCCCGCGGCACGATCTCCACGCTCCCTTCCGGCAGCAGCGGCAGCAAAGCGTTCACGTAGCCCGAGCAGCTCTCTACGTCACCGGGCAGCGTGCAGGCCGCCCTCTCGAGCACGGCGTCCGCGTGCTTTACGGCAGCGGACATCAGCACGATGTCCTTGGGCCGTGTGAGCGCCACATACAGCACCCGGATGTTCTCCGCCATCTCCTCCGCATCCTTTTTCCTGCGGATGAAGCGGAGGCTCAGGGGGTCACAGTACAGGCCCGTTCCCGGCTGCACCAGGCGCATCGCGGCGCCGAACGACTTATGGAATTCGGCCTTGCCCATGTGCGTGCCGCCAAACTTTTTCCCGAGCCCGGCCAGCAGAACAAAGGGAAATTCCAGGCCTTTGCTTTTGTGGATGGTCATGATGCGGACGACATCCTCGCTCTCCGACAGGATCTTTACCTGACCGACGTCCACCTTGCCGCCTTTGTCGTTGATGGCGTCCACGTAGTTGATAAATCCATACAGGCCGCCGGCGTTGTCCGACTCGTACTGCTGGGCTTTATCCGCCAGCGCCCGCAGATTGGCAAGACGCTGGGTGCCGGCAGGCACGGCGGATGCAAAGGAGGCGTATCCGCTGTCCGTCAGCAGTTCCCACAGAAAATCCCCCAGGGGCATGTGGCGGGAAAGCATGCGCCAGCGGTCCAGTTTCGCAGCGAACGCCAGGCACTTATCCTTCAGCGGACCGTCCGGCCCTTCGGTCTGATATTCTGCAAAGACGCGGTTATACGGCATGCGGGTCTCCCCTCTGCCTTTCGCCCAGATGCGGATCTGCGCCAGCTCGGAAGCGGAAAACCCGAACACCGGGGAGCGCAGCACGCTCAGCAGCGGTACGTCCTGGCTGCGGTTGTCGATTATGCGCAGCAGATTGAGGAACACCTGGATCTCCACCGCGTCAAAATACCCTTCGCTGCGGTCTAAAAACACCGGGATGCCGGCTTCGGAGAGCGTCTTGTAGAACACTTCGCCATCGCCTTTCACCGCGCGAAGCAGGATGACCATATCCCGGTAGGCAAGGGGCCTGTCGCAGTTCTTCTTGTCGTCGTGCACCGTCTTGCCGTGGTATTCGCGGATGAGCCGCACAGCGTTGAGGGCCTCCAGTTCGGTACCCTTCAGGTCCTCGATCTCCTCGTCCACGGAGGGTTCGCCCGCTTCCTGCGGTTCTTCCGGCTCTTCCAAAGCGTCTTCCTCCCCGGGCAGCAGGGTCTCTACCAACGACAACCGCGGCGGATAAGACAGCGGTCCCTCGTAGGAACTGCCCTTCACCAACGCCTCGTCCTCGGTATATTCCATGTCCGTCGTGTCCGGGGTCATGAGGGAGCGGAACAGGCGGTTAACCAGATCCACGACCTCCTTTTTGCTGCGGAAGTTGCTGTTGAGGTCGATCACCTTTCCGTTTGGATCGGCCCCTGCCTTGTATCTGCGGTAGCGGTCCAGGAACAGTTCCGGCTCTGCCAGCCGGAATTTATAGATGCTCTGCTTTACGTCTCCCACCATGAAGACGTTGTCCGGACGAGACACCCGCTCGATGAGTTTATCCTGCACCAGGTTGCTGTCCTGATATTCATCCACGAAGATGCAGTCGAACTTTTCCCGGTATTCGCGGCAGACCTCTTCGTTCTCCAGGATGCGCAGCGCAAAGTGTTCTATATCCGAGAAATCCAATAGGCCCAGAAGGTCCTTTTTCGCCCCGTAGAGCGACGAAAACTCCTTCGTGAGGGAGATGAGCGTTCCGAGGGGTTCCGCGCCTAAAACGCGCTCTTTTTCGAGCGTCTCCTCTGAGAAGATCAGGTAGTTTTCCTTCGCGGCCTTTACGTGCTTCTTGCCGTTCTCGCGCAGCGCAGAGACCCGGTCCTTTCTGAGGTCCCAGTCTTCTTTTTCGTCTTTGGACGGCTTCATGCCCGCAAACCGGTGACCCGCCAGCGCCTCCGCAGCCTGCGAAAGCGCACCCTGCGCCGCCAATGCCCGCAGCGAGAACAGATACGCGAGGTCGGCCTCGTTTTTCGCCGCCAGCTTCGGCAGACCGTCCAGTTCGTCTCCCGCCGCCCGGAAATACCCGATCGCCAGATCCAGCCGCCGCAGCGTCTGCTTTCGCGCGAATTCCCGGAACCGGTCTTCGAACTGCCCGGGGTCTTTCAGCACATCGTCCGTCCAGGCCCAGGGGTCGGGCAGGCTCTGCAGGAAAGTATGAAAGTCCAGGATAAGATCGCGCACCGGGCCGTCGCCCTTGGATGTGGCGTAGCGGTCTAAAAAGGCCCGGAATTCCGGTCTGTCCTCCTCATAGCAGCGGTCCATCAGCTCGTCCAGGGCTTCCCGGGACAGGATGGCCTGCCTGGGCTCGTCGCAGATCGCAAGGTTCGGCTTGATGCCGATGACGTGGTAGTACCGGTGTACGACTTCCAGCGCGAACTTGTGGAACGTGGAGATATTGGCCCTGCCCACCAGGTTCATCTGGGTGCGCAGCCAGTTCTGCCGGTCGCGGCTCTGTCCTTCCTTCGACAGCTGTTCGCTGAGGGACCGGTAGATGCGTTCCTTCATCTCCGCCGCAGCTGCGTTGGTAAACGTGACGATGAGCATGTTCTCCAGGCTCACGCCCTCCTCCAGCACCAGCTGCTGCACCCGCTCGACCAGCACGGACGTCTTGCCGGAACCTGCGGCAGCAGAAACGAGCAGGCTGCTTCCCCTGCTTTCGATCGCCTGCAATTGTCTGTCGGTCCAGGCCATAACGCCACCTCCCAGCAGTTAATTATACACTACGAAAAGGGTGATTTGTGGTACAATCGAGGCATATGGAGGATTTTGACCCTATGAACAAACCTATTATGCTCTGCATCATGGACGGCTTCGGCCTGGCCCCGGACGGGCCCGGCAACGCCATCGCAGCTGCCCGCACCCCGAACCTGGACCGCTTGTTTGCGGAAATGCCCTGCACGAAGCTGCAGGCCTCCGGAAGAGCCGTCGGCCTGCCCGACGGACAGATGGGCAATTCCGAGGTCGGACACACCAACATGGGGGCCGGCCGCGTCGTGTGGCAGGACCTGTCCATGATCAGCAACGAGATAGAAGACGGAACATTTTTTGAAAACCCGGCCTTCGCCGAGGCCGTCGGCCACGTAAAGAAACATGGCAGCACCCTGCATCTGTTCGGCCTCATGTCCGACGGCGGCGTGCACTCCCACATCGAGCACATCAAGGGCCTGGTGCGGCTCGCGGAGAAAAACGGCGTCGAAAGGCTGTACGTCCACTGCTTTATGGACGGCAGAGATACGCCGCCCACCTCCGGCGCAGGCTACGTGGAAGAGATGGAAGGATATCTGGCCGAAGTGCAGAAAGAGATGCGCGCCCTCGGGACTGACGCGAAGTACGCGGTCGGCAGCGTCATCGGCCGCTACTACGCCATGGACAGAGACAAGCGCTGGGACCGGGTCAAACTGGCCTACGAATGCCTGACGGAGCCGGTCCTGCCGGGAAACATCTCCGGCAAAGATGCGGTGCTGGCGGCCTACGGCCTGGAAGAGACGGATGAATTCATCCAGCCGCGGGTCTGCAATGGATTCGATGCCATCGCAGACGGCGACGCCGTCATCTTCGCAAATTTCCGGCCGGATCGGGCGCGGGAGATCACCCGGGCTTTCGTGGATCCGGACTTCGACGGCTTCGAGCGTAGCGTCGTGCTGAAGGACCTGTGCTACGTCTGCATGACCACCTACGATGCCACCATCCCGAACGTCCTCATCGCCTATCCGCCCAAAGATCTGAAGAACACGCTGGGCGAAGTGCTGGCGGCGCAAAAGCTTACGCAGCTGCGCATCGCCGAGACGGAGAAGTACGCCCACGTCACCTTCTTCTTCAACGGCGGCGTCGAGCAGCCCTACGAAGGAGAAGACCGCATCCTCATCCCGTCACCGAAGGTCGCGACTTACGACCTGCAGCCCGAGATGAGCGCGTTCGAAGTTGCGGATGCGGTGTGCAAGCGCATCGAAGAGAACTGTCCGGACTTTATCATACTGAACTTCGCCAACTGCGACATGGTGGGTCACACCGGCGTATTCGACGCAGCGGTGAAGGCCGTGGAGACCGTGGATACCTGTGTGGGGAAGGTGTGCGAAGCAGTTCAGAAAGCCGGCGGCAAGCTGTTTATCACGGCGGACCACGGCAACGCGGACGAAATGCTGGACGAAAAAGGTGAAGTGGTAACAGCCCACTCCACCAATCCGGTTCCGTTTATCTATTGCGATTATACAGGGGAAGCCCCGAGAGAACTCGCGGAAGGCGCCCTGTGCGACATCGCGCCCACGATGCTGGACGCAGCAGGAATCCCGCAGCCCGCGGACATGACGGGAAAGAGTCTACTCCGCTGAGAGCACGTGCATCGCGGCATGATACCCGTCTGCCGCAGCAGACAGGATGCCGCCCGCATAGCCGGCCCCTTCGCCGGCAGGATAGATGCCTTTTATGGAAACTTCAGGAGACGCCAGCGCTAAGCCGCCCGCGTCTCTTTTGATGCGTACAGGGCTGGAGCTTCTCGCCTCGATCGCGGTCATCACGGCATCGGGTGCGTCGAATCCTTTCAGTTTTCTGCCCAGCAGCGGCAGCGCCTCTTCCAGCGATGCGCTTACGAAATCCGGCAGGCATTTGTGCAGATCCGTCCAGGTGACCCCAGGACGGTAGGACGGGGACGGTTCTTTGTCACAGCAGTGGGACAAAGAACCGTCCCCGCTGCCGGATCCTAAAAACTCTCCCACTCTCTGCGCCGGCGCCCGGTAAGACGAACCGCCCAGTTCGAAAGCCAGTTTCTCGTATTTTCTCTGAAATGCCACGCCCGCCAGCGGATCGTCGCTGCCGAAATCCTCGGGACGCACGTCGACAAGCAGTCCGGAATTCGCATTCTCGCCGTCTCGTGCCCGCAGGCTCATGCCGTTGGTGCAGAGACCGCCCTCTTCCGATGCGGACGCCACGACCTGCCCGCCGGGACACATGCAGAACGTGTACACGCCCCGTCCCGCCTTCGTGCGCACCGACAGTTTATATTCTGCCGCGCCTATGCCCAGTTCTTCGTGCAGCGCCGCGTACTGCGCCTTATCGATATCCGCCTGGCGGTGTTCGATCCGTACGCCCATGGAAAAGGGCTTCTGTTCCATCCAAAGGCCCAGTCCGTGCAGCATGGCAAAACTGTCCCGTGCGCTGTGACCCAGCGCCAGGATGAGGACATCTGTCACGATCCGCTCCGTTGTTCCTTCCGGGCCGGCGGCTTCGACCGCCGTCAGTTTGCCGTCTTCGATCGTAAGACCTGTCAACTGCGTGCGAAAGCGCACTTCGCCGCCCAGGGCTTCGATCTGCTTTCTGAGGTTCACCACGACGCCCCGCAGCACGTCCGTGCCGACGTGGGGGTGTTGCCGGTACAGAATGTCCGGATCCGCCCCGGCATCCACAAAGCACTGCAGAAGCAGTCTGTGCACCGGATCCTTCGTGCCCGTCGTCAGTTTCCCGTCGGAAAAGCTGCCCGCGCCGCCTTCGCCGAACTGTACGTTCGTGCGGGGGTCAAGCACGCCTTCGCTCCAGAAACGCTCCACGGCTGCCACGCGCTCTTCCATGCAGGCGCCCCGCTCCAGCACGATGGGCCGAAGGCCAGCCTTCGCCAGCGTGAGCGCCGCGAAGATGCCGCAGGGGCCAAACCCTGCCACCACAGGGCGTTTCGCGTCTTCGGGCAGCATGCGTTTTTCTGGGAAAGAAACAGCGGTCTCCTCTAAAACGGCAGCCTTGCAATGCGAGCGCCTGGCCTCCGCCAGCAGTTCCTCAGAGGCAAACTCGCTGTCCGTCACGTCCAGACTGAACACCCGGTAGACATCCGGTTTTTCCCTAGCGTCCAGGGATTCCTTCGCGATGCGGATCTGCCGTATGCTGCCGCCGGGCAGCCGCAGGCGCCGCTCCAGTTTCTTCAGCAAAAGGGCCTCCAGCGCCTCCCGCTGCAGTCCCTTGCCTTCTTCCGCTCTTATCTTTATTTCGTGTATCCTGACGATCTGCATCGATCCTTTTTTCTCCTATATGCTCTCTGCTGCCGCAAGGCCTGCCGTCCGGCCGCTGCCGAACGCCCAGGTAAGACTGTAGCCTCCGCAGGGCGCGTCCACGTCCAGGATCTCCCCGGCGAAATACAAGCCCGGAACGAGATGCGACTGCAGTGCTACCGGATCGACCTCCGCCAGCGCTACGCCTCCGGACGTCGTGTGGGCTTCCTTCCAGCCTTTGCTGGCAACAGGCGTAAATGTCAGGTTTTTCAGCAGGTGCGCAGCCGCTTCGGGAGCTTGACCCTCCCCAGCCAGTTCCAGGACCGCCTCCGCCAGTTTAGCGGGAAGCAGCGCGTCGAGGAACAGGTCGCCGAGCGATGCTTTTCGTTCCTCCAGTTTCATCATCAGATCCATCTCGTGCCACTCCGGCATCAGATCCAGCTGCAGCACAAAGGTCATGCCTTCCCGGTGCCGGTAAAAACCGGAGACGTTCATGACGCAGATGCCGGACACGGAATCCTTATTAAACTGGATCTCTCCGGTATCCTGCGACAAACAGATGCCGTTTTCCGTGCGGCCGCCCTCCGGGACCGCCAGCAGGCGCACCGTGCCGTGCGCTCTTACGCCCGCCAGCTTCGCAAGAAGGTCTGTCTCGGCGCATAGAAAACCAGTCAGCGCAGGGATGGGCCGTACGACCGTATGTCCCAGGCTCTCCGCGATCTTCAGGCCTCTGCCGTCGCAGCCGTACTGGATGCCGGCTTTGCCGCCCGTCGTCAGGATCACCCTTTCCGCGAGCAACTCTCTATCATCCGCTGCGGTGAGGCGGAATCTGCCATCCGGCGCCTTCGTAATATCCCGCACCTCGAATCCGCAGATCAACTGGGCAGGGCTGCCGCTGCCGGTTTTTCCGAAAGCGCCGCGCTCTAACGCATGCACCACGGAAGCTGCCTGCAGACTGCGAGGATAAAGCCTTCCTTCCCCCTCTTCCACGGCATCCAGACCGAGATGCGCAAAGATCTGCCGCATCGCTTCTGGGCCGCAGTTTTCCAGGACGGACGCAGTAAAACCTGCCGCATCGCCTTTCCCGCTGCGGTAGTCTTTCGCATCAGCCATCCGGTTGAGCAGATTGCACCGCCCGTTGCCGGTGGCGTAGAGCTTCTTACCCGCTTTTTCATTTTTTTCGACGACCGCGATGCGCAGAGACCGGTTCCGGGAACTTCTGGCCGCAATGGCAGCCATCAGACCCGCCGCGCCGCCGCCTACGATCGCGATATCGTAACTTACTTCGTTTCTCATACGATTATTTTAAACTATCCGCGGGAATCGTGATAGAATAATTTCTATACAAAGCGTAACGGAGGTATTGATATATGGAATTCAAAGCATTACAGGCAGAAATGATCAAAGCTCTCAAAGCGGGTCAGAAAGACAGAAAAGACTCCATCTCCATGCTGGTGGCAGCGGTCAAGAAGGCAGCCATCGACGCCGGATGCCGGGAAGACATCCCCGAAGACATGGTGGACGCAGCCATCCTGAAGGAAGTCAAGACCGCCAAGGAACAGGTAGACACCTGCCCCGCCAGCCGGGAAGACCTGCTGGCGCAGTATAAGGCTCACCTGGCAGTCGTGGAGGAGTTCGCGCCCAAGCAGCTGTCTGCAGAAGAGATCAAGGCGCTCCTCACCGAAAAATACGCGGAAGTCATCGCGTCCAAGAACCGCGGCCTCATCATGAAGACTGTCATGGCCGACCTCAAGGGCAAGGCCGACGGCAAGGTCATCTCCGCCGTCGTGGGCGAGCTGTGCAAATAAGGGTGTGACCCATGGAATTCGTGTTTCCCTGCGAGCGGGCTCTGGACTCCTACCGCGAAGCTTACGCGGAAGACATTGCGGTAAACAAAGGTGAACTGCAGATGCTGATCCATCCGGACATCGCCATCGCCCGCTCGGAGTCGGAGCGCAAGGGAGAAGGACTTCCCGCAGGCTACGTGCCGGCCACGACGCTGTGGCTGGTGGAAGGAGACCGCTTCATCGGCCGGGTCAACATCCGGCACCAGCTCACCCCCAGCCTTTTGCGCTTCGGCGGCCACATCGGCTACACCATACGCCCGTCCGAACAGGGCAAGGGCTACGGCAAACTGCAGCTGGCCATGGCGCTGGATTACTGCCGGGAGCATTTCGGGTTCGAGAAAGTGCTCGTCACCTGCGACGACACAAACATTCGCTCGGCGAAGACGATCGAAGCGAACGGCGGCGTGCTGCAGGATAAGATCGAGAACGAGATCGAACCGGGAGTATACGCGCTCACCCGGCGGTACTGGATCGAACTGTAAACGAAAAAATCTCCGGGACTCCCCCGGAGATTTTTGTATGTCTTCCTTGCCGTTATTCGTACAGCTGTCTCGCCTGCTGCAGCGATTCTTTCTTGCCGTGGATGCGGCCCAGACCGTACATCAGCACAGTCGCGCAGATCGTGTTGAGCACGCCCACCCAGGTGCCCACGCCGACGCTGTTCATAAAGGCGCAGAGCAGGTTGAGCCCGCCGATGACCGCCAGCACCCGTCCGATGCGGTCCAGGTGCGCGATCTTGGAATCGATGTCGGAGTACAGGTCGAACGCGCCGTCCTCGACTCTCTTGCGGAAATAGATCCACATCGTAAAGCGTCCTACGAATTCGGCGCCGGTCTCCTCCATAAACGCGATGTACGACTCGTCGTGGGGGCGCATCTCCAGCCGCACCGCGTATTCGCCGGGCTCGCACTTCTTAAAGTGATACGTGCAAAAGCCGACGCCGTCCAGCACCCAGCCCTGCAGCGCCATCTCGTTGAGCCAGCGTTCTTCCTTATCGAAATCCCAGACCCAGAACCATTTTCTGACCGTTTTTCTCTCGCCCATTTTATTCCTCCTGCGCCATACCCAGAATGCGCTCTCCGTTGTCCGCCAGTTCCCGCAGCCTTGCCACTTCGTTGCCAAGCACGCTGCGCCCTTTCTCCGTCAGTTGATATTCCTTCTTGCGGCTGCCCTCTTCCACCGGCAGCTGCCGGATCCAGCCCTTGTCCACCATCGCGCTCAGCGCGCCGTACAGCGTGCCGGCTGCCAGCCGCACTCTGCCGTTCGACAGCGCCTCTGCCTGCTGCATGATGCCGTAGCCGTGCTGCGGACTCACCAGCGAAAGCAGGATGTAATAGGTGGATTCGGTCAACGCCATGTTTTCGATCATATGTCTGTCCTTTCTATCGTGACCCGTTATATCGTTGTCCGATATATCGTGATTAGAGTATATCGGATGCCGATATACTTGTCAACATCCTTTTTTAAAAAAATATAAAAAGACCGGAACCGCTTCCGGTTCCGGTCTCTTGATGCAATTGTTCTAATATTCCCCGCTGTCCACGCTGTCGTCGTGTTCGGCAAACAGGTGGTACTTCTTCAGAGTCTCCGCATCGCAGTTCGATGCATGGGACGCGCCGAGATCCAGCATGTCGCCCCGGCGCAGGATCTTCTCCTCTTCGCGCATCTGACGGGCCAGCCAGTCGTTCTTGCGGTCATCCTTCATAAAGGTCTCCGACAGACGGGAGACTTTCTCTGCCTTCAGGGAAGAGCTCGTGGAGCGGCTGCCCGCGAAGGCGCTCTTGCCGAAGCCGAACTGCTTGTCCTCCGCTTTGTATTCCCCGGAACTGCTGTTCTTCAGGGACTTTACCAGACGGGGCTTTTCCTGCTGCGCAGCCGGCTGCTGCCAGGGGTTCGAACCGCCGGATCTCCTCTGGCTCTGCTTTGCTGCCTTCGCCAATCTGCTGAAGATGAAGAGGATGACGATGAGCGGGATGATCGACGCGATAAAACCGAGGATCGCGCCAACGATATCGAAGATATCCATTTGCTACTCTCCCTTAGGCTCCTGCGGATCTTTTACGACGGCGCTCAGGGCGCTCAGCGTACCGGCCAGATTGGAAATGTCGGAGGGCACGATGATCTTCGTGGCCTGACCGTCCGCCATCTTCTCGGCAGCCTTGTAGCTCTCCATCGTGAGGTAGCCTGCGGAGGGAGCCGCTTCGTTGATCATGCGGATACCTTCGGCTCTGGCCTTCTGAACGGCGAGCAGAGCTTCGGCTTCACCTTCTGCCTCGCGGATGCGCTGCTGCTTAACGGCTTCGGCGCGGAGGATCGCTGCTTCCTTTTCACCTTCTGCCAGGGTAATGGCGCTCTGCTTCTTACCTTCGGCGGTGAGGATCGCTTCTCTCTTTTCGCGTTCTGCCTTCATCTGCTTTTCCATGGCTTCCTGGATGCTTCTGGGCGGCGCGATGTTTTTGACTTCTACCCGGCTCACCTTGATGCCCCACTTGTCGGTGGCGTTGTCCAGGATCGCGGTGATGCGGCTGTTGATGTCGTCGCGGCTCGTAAGGGTCTCGTCCAGGGTCATGGAGCCGATGATATTACGAAGAGTCGTAGCAGACAGATTCTCGATCGCCGCGATCGGTCTCTCCACGCCGTAGGCGAACAGCTTGGCGTCGAAAATGTAGAAGAATACGACGGAGTCCACCATCATGGTTACGTTATCCTTCGTGATAACGGGCTGCGGTTCGAAGTCCGCGACCTGTTCCTTTAAGGACACCTTCTTGACGACGCGGTGGATGATGGGCACCTTGAAATGAAGGCCGGCACCCCATGTAGCCTTATACTGACCTAACGCTTCCACGATCCATGCGCTGGCCTGCGGAACGATGCAGATGCAGCGGATGCACAGAATGATGAGAAGCAAAACAACGATGATTCCTAAGATTACTCCTGCCATCTCTAACTCCTTTTCTCTTGAATTGACCCATTTATGGGACTTTCCGTATGCTATGATCCAGACAACAGAAAGACCGCTGCCCGGATCCGTATTGATTATATCATTTGTTCGCACAAAAACACAGGGGGAGCGGTCTTTTCGTATTCTGTTCCTGGAGCCCTATTCCAGAGGCTTGCCCGTAAGCAGTTCGTAAGCCTGCAGGTACTTGGCAATGGTCTTGTCGACGATGTCCTGCGGCAGCGTCCAGTCATGCTCGTTGGCTTTCAGCCAATCGCGGGCGAACTGCTTGTCGAACGACGGCTGGCTCTTGCCGGCTTCGTAGCCTTCCAGGGGCCAGAAGCGGGAGCTGTCGGGCGTAAGCATCTCGTCGCCTACCACGACGTCGCCGTCCTCGTCCAGACCGAACTCGAACTTCGTATCCGCGATGATGATGCCTCTCTCCAACGCATACGCCGCGCACTTCTTGTAGATCGCCAGCGTAAGATCTCTGAGCTTCGTCGCGTATTCTTCCCCGTGACCCGGGAAGCGCTTCTCCAGATAGTCGATGCTCTGCTCGAAGGAGATGTTCTCGTCGTGGTCGCCGATCTCCGCCTTCGTGGAGGGCGTATAGATGGGTTCGGGCAGCTTTTCGGATTCCTTTAAGCCTTCGGGCAGTTTGATGCCGCAGACCGTGCCATCCTTCTGATAGCTGGCCCAGCCGCTGCCGGTAATATAGCCGCGGACGATGCATTCCACGGGCAGCATCGTGAGTTTTTTGACCATCATGCTGTTGCCGTCGAAGCGGGGCTGACGGAAGAACTCGGGCATATCCTGCACATCGGTGGAGATCATGTGGTTAGGCACGATGTCGCTGGTAAGATCGAACCAGAACTTCGACATCTGGGTAAGCACGGTGCCCTTCTTGTTTACGGTGTTGTGAAGGATCACGTCGAAGCAGCTGATGCGGTCGGTCGCGACCAGGATCAGATAGTCTCCGATGTCGTAGATCTCGCGGACTTTGCCTTCTTTGATGGGTTGATATTCTGTCATGAGTTCCCTCCTGTCCTGCCAATGCAACGTTAACAAAAATAGAATAATACAAAGCGGGAAAGCGCGCAAGGCTTTGAACTGCAAGGCGACGCAAAATTTGACTAATCAGCCGTATTCTAATATAATAATTAAGTTTTCAGAAAGGCTGGATCTATGAGAATTTTGACCGTCATATCCGGCATGCTGCTCGCCATAGCAGGTGCCTTTACATTTGCATTCTATTCCAACGCGTTTACAGGCCTGGCTTTCATCTTGGGCCTCGTCATGCTCATCTCGGGACTCTGCATCCTGGGCGCCTACGTGTTGTCCGGGAAAGTGGGCAGACTGCCCGACACCGTTCTGGTGGAAGGCATGGTCACGACGCTGTTCGGATTTGCCGTGCTCAACAACGAGGTCATGGATGCCATGGTCACGCTGTTCTTCGGCACCTGGATGACCCTGTCAGGGGTCACCCGTATCTCCCAGAGCTTCGCCGTGAGCCGCTACCGCCCGAAAGACTGGGCAAAGATCATGCCGCTGGCGCTGGCCGGCACCATCCTGGGCGTCATCATGCTGATGCCGTCCCTCACGAACTACATGAACCCCATGTTCCTCGTGGGCGCCGCATTCATCGTCAACGGTTTCTCCCAGCTCATCTACTCCATGTACATGAGAAAGCATGAGCTGACGGACCGGGAGATCGAAGCGCAGGAGAGAGCGGAAGCCAGAAAGGTCGCAAAGGCGGAGGAACGCAAACAGCGCAACGCCAGCCGCAGCACGAGCTGGCACGAAAGAGAAGAGCAGAGAGACGAGCAGCGCCGTCAGGAAAAGCGCAGACTGGCGGAACAGCGCGCTGCCAAGATGCAGGAACTGCAGGAAAGACGGGCGGCCCGCCGCCCCGCAGCGGAAGCCACCATGCAGTTTACGCCGGAGGAAGTCGAAGAGATCAACCGCCTGGCCGATGCGCCTGAGGAAACGGTCGAAGACGAACTTCCCGTTACCGAAGTGCTGCGTCCGAAGACGGTCGTCGAGCCGGAAGAGCCCGCCCCGGAGGAAACGCCTCTGGAAGAAGCGCTGGAAAAGGCAAAGGCACCGGTCTGGAACCGTCCGGAGAACATCCCCTCCCTCCGTGCGAAGAAACTGGAGGAGGAAGCTGCGGCAGCCCCGGCAGCGCCGCAGGCGGAGGAGGAAGTGCCCGACCCGCTGGCAAAGCGCGCCGCCGTTAACGTCGAGAAGATCGAAGAAGGTCTGGAGAGCGTGGAGTTCGAGCCTGTGGAACTGCCGGACGTGGAACTGGAGTCCACCGGCGGCGAGGCGGAAGAACGGCAGGAGATCATCGAAAAGTTGGAGACCGAAGTCAAGAAGGACGACCCCTTCAAACCCTTCGAAGCTCTAAAGCTGGAAGACCTGTTCGGCGAGGATTACGTGCCGCTGCGGGAGAAAGATCCCAAGGAAGCCACCCGCTTTACCCAATCCCTCAATCTGGATTGGACGAAACATCAGTAAAACAAAAGCCGGCCTGCGCGGCCGGCTTTTTTGTATCCGTTTTTATTCGTTATCCTTCAGCACTCTCAGGAAGTTTCCGTGGCTGATCTTGTCGATCTCATCGTCCGTAAACTTGCCTTCCAGCGCTGCAACGATCTGCGGGAAGCCCGCAAAATCGCCGAACTCCAGTTTGGAGCTGATGCCGTCGAAGTCGGACCCGAAGGCCAGCGCTTCGATGCCAGCCTTATCCTTCATGTATTCCAGGTGCTTTACGATGTCCGCGATGGACGTGTATTCCGTCTCCTCCTCGTGCAGGAACGCATCGTAGAAGTTTACACCTACGACGCCGCCGGCTTCGCCCAGCGCCTTCAGCTGTTCGTCCGTCAGGTTTCTGGGATGGTCACACAGCGCTCTGGCGCAGGAATGGCTGGCCGCGAAGGGCTTTTTGCTGGTCTTGGCAACGCCCCAGAAGCCGCCTTCGTTTAAGTGGGAGACGTCTACGACGATGCCGTATTCGTTCATCTTCGCGATCGCGTCGTATCCGAAGGGCTTCAGGCCCATCATGTGCTCCGTAAAATCTCTGCGGTTGGGATAGCCCATGCAATTCTCGTTGTTCCAGATGAGGCTGGCCATGCGCACGCCGTCCTCTTTCATCTCGTCGATGCGTTCCATTTTGCCTTCGACGAAGATGGAATCTTCCACCGTGAGGATCGCAGACAGCTTGCCGTCCGCCTTGTTCTGTTCGATCTCAGCGACCGTTCTTGCCTGACGCACGACGTCGCTGTTCTCCGCCATCGCTTTCTTAAAAAACGCCTTGGCAGTCTTGTAATAATCGTAATACCCTACGCCTGCGGTATGGTGGCGCTCCGCCGCTTTGCCCGTGGGGATCCAGATGGCAAAGCACTGGGCGAGGCTTCCGCCTGCCGCCAGCTTATCGAGAGAGATATGGCCGGTCCCGCTGCGGAAATCGGCTCCGTTCGTGACGCATTCGACGATCGTGTCGCAATGCAGATCGATGATTTGGAATGATTTCATGATTAAGCCTTTCTGGTACAAACACCGTCTCTATTTTAGCGATTGAGAAGAAGCGGCGCAAGGCATATAATAAAAATGTATTGAGCTTAACCTTTCGTTTTTCGCAGAGAAAAGGAGTGAATGCGTATGAATATGGTCAGCGAGATCAAAGGAAGTCATCTGTGGTTCGACGGCTGCGACACCGTGGAACTGGCGAAGGAATTCGGCACGCCGCTGTACGTCATGTCCAAGACGGATATCGTCAGCCGCATCAACGAGCTGAAGGAATGTTTCGTAAAACCCTATCCGAAAAACAGGATCGCGTACGCTGCCAAAGCGTTCTGCTGCATGGGCATGTATAAGCTGTGCGAAAACGAAGGCATCAGCATGGACGTCGTCTCCGGCGGCGAGCTCTACACCGCCATGAAGGCCGGCATCGATCCGAAGAAGCTGGAATTCAACGGCAACAACAAGCTGCCGAAGGAGCTGGAAGCTGCCATCGACTACGGCGTAGAACGCATCATCATCGACGGCGAGCAGGAACTGGCGCTCATCGAGCAGATCTGCGAAAAGCTCGGCAAGAAGACCGATATCCTCATCCGGGTCACCCCCTGCGTCGAGGTCGACACCCACGACTATATCGTGACCGGCCGCAAGGACTCCAAGTTCGGCCTCAACATCGAGCCGGAATTCATCTATCCCTATGTCAAGAAGGCCATCGATTCCAAGTACGTTACGTTCCACGGCTTCCATTTCCATCTGGGATCCCAGCTGTTCGACGCGAAGCCCTTCATGGATGCGACGAACGTCATGCTGGACCTGATGAAAGAGACGAGAGAACGCTTCGGTTTCGTCGCAGACGAACTGAACATCGGCGGAGGCCCCGGCGTCACCTACATCAACGAAGAGAGACCGCCCTACAGCTATTACTACACGCCGGTGCTGCAGCGCATCGAGGAATGGTGCAAGGCGGAGGATTACGAGATGCCCGCAGTCATCTGTGAACCGGGCAGATCCATCGTGGCGGAAGCCGGCCTGCAGCTGTACACCGTCGGCATGACGAAGGTCGTTACCGGCATCCGCAAATATGCAGCCATCGACGGCGGCATGCCCGACAACATCCGTCCGGCTCTGTACGGCGCCAAGTACAAGGGTATCGTCGCAAACCGCGCGGACGAAGAGCCCACCGAGACCGTTACGATCTGCGGCAAGTGCTGTGAGGGTGACTCCGACATGATCATCCGGGACAGCAAGTTCGCAGACCCGAAGACCGGAGACATCATCGCGGTGTTCTCCACCGGCGCCTACGGCTACTCCATGGCCAACAACTACAACCGCAACCCCATCCCCGGCGTCGTGCTGGTGGAAAAAGGCAAGGCGGAATGGATGGTAAAGCCGCAGACCTACGAGCAGATGATCTGCTGCGACGTAATGCCCGAATCGCTGAAATAAACAGCACACCGATCATAGACACGAAAAAACCGGCCGTTTGGCCGGTTTTTTATGCTTTTGATCTTACCCTTCCGGATCGAACTTCTCGAAGATGGGGATGGCGCCTGCCGCTTCGCAAGTCTTAAGGTCTTCCATGCGCCGGATCGTCCAGCAGACCTCCTGCACGCCCAGTTTGTCCACCGTCCTGCGTATGCTGGATACGCCGCGGTCTTCGAACTTGCAGGCGATAAAATCCGGACGCGCCTTGCAGTCGAACAGCAGATTCGTAAGCACGATGCGTTGGTAACGGGGCAGACCCTCCGGATCCTTCAGAAAGTTCGATACGAGCTGACCCCTAACAATGTCCGGTCGCAGCTGCCTTACATCCGCAACGGCTCTGGGGTCAAACGATTCGATGCAGAACAACCCCTTGTAGGAATCCAGCCGCCGGCAGACCGCCTCCGCCAACGCCCGGTGATTGCCCTTGTAGGTCTTCAGTTCGATGATGAGCGGCTTTGTCTCCTCGAATAGCGCCAATACCTCATCGAACAGAGGCACCTGCTCTTGTGTGCCTTCCAGCCGCAGCTGCTTCAGCTGTGCGAGGTCCAGATCCTCGATCGTGCCCTCCTCGCCCGTGCAGCGTTTCAGGTCCGAATCGTGGAACACAGCCAGGGTGCCATCCTTCAGCAGATGCACGTCCAGCTCCGCGCCCCATCCCCTTTCGATGGCTCTGCGAAAGGCCGGCAGCGAATTCTCCGGGATCTGCGGTTTATCGTGATAGCCCCGGTGGGCGTAGCGGTATTGCTTTAATTCCGGCAGAAGCGGATGCCCCGTTCTGCCTCTCAGAAAGAAGTCGCGTATCATCAGTCGTCCATCTCCTCAAACGCCTGCAGGCCCTTTTTCGCTTCCGGGCGGTTGTCGCCGTGATGCACCTGGGTCATCGTCAGAAAACTCAGCGCCACGAACAGCGCCGCGTAGGGGAACAGGATCTTGTAGCTGATGTTGCGCATCAGCGTGCCCGCCAGGATAGGCGTTACGATCTGCGCCGCCATGGACGCGGTGTAGTAGTAACCGGTAAATTTACCGATATCCGAGCCTTTGCACATCTCCACGACCATGGGCAGGGAGTTGACGTTGATGGCAGCCCAGGCCAGGCCGACCAGCGCAAACACGATAAACATAATCGCGTTGATGGAGCTGTAGGTCGTCGTGAGCACGTAACCCAGAGCGAAGCACACAGCCAGCAGCACGATGCCGCCCATGATGGTGCGTCTGCGGCCGATCTTCGATGCCAGCACGCCGATGGGGATATAGGAGATGATGGCGCCGACTGTGGCGATCAGCAGGCACTTGGACGCGCCGCCCAGCGCCTGTCCCATCACCTGGCTCACATATGTCGTAAACCAGGTCGTGATGCCGTTGTAGCCGATGAACCACAGCGCGATGGATGCCAGCAGGAAGCCCAGGCTGCGCTTTACCGGCGGAGGAAGGATCTCGCCGCCGGACCCGTCGTCTTTCGCCAGGTTCCACTCGGGATGCTGCTCTTCCAGCGCACGGTTCTCCGCCGTGAGCTTTGGCTCCTTGATCGTGACGAACAGGATGATGACCGCCGCCAGCATGATGGCGGAGACGATGACGAACAGAGGCCGGTAATCCACGTGAGCCAGGCCTTTCACCTTCTCGTTGGGATACAGTACCGCAGCGATCGCCAGATAGATCATGCCGCCCACGGCGCCCATCAGGTTGATGATGGCATTGGCCTTGGAACGCAGAGGCTTGGGGGTAACGTCCGGCATGAGCGCTACAGCAGGAGAGCGGTAGACGCCCATGGCCACGAGCAAAAGGCCCAGCGTAATGACGAAGGACACGAGTTTAAAACTGCTGGGGGCTGCGTAATAACCGTTGTCGAGAAGCGGCAGCACGTTGATGAGCACGACAGCTGCCGCCGTTCCCAGCAGGATATAGGGCATGCGTTTGCCGATCTTCGTATCTGTCCTGTCGGACAGGCCGCCGAAGAACGGCAGCAGGAACAGCGCCAGAATGTTGTCCGCTGCCATGATGGCGCCGGAGAACGTCTCGTTCAGGTGGAACGTATTCGTGAGGATGAGAGGCACGACGTTGTCGTACATCTGCCAGAAGGCGCAGATGGACAGGAAGGCAAGGCCGACCAGCACCGTTCGTTTGTTGTTCAATTTCATACGTCAGACTCCTTCTCCAGGGCATTCAGCACGTCCCGGATGCCGTTGTACACATAGGTGGGGTGTATATCATATTTTTCGATATCCGAAGGCACCCCTTCCCCGGACAGCACGAAGATGGTATCGACGCCGGCATTTACGCCGCAGGCGATATCCGTATAGATGCGATCGCCGATGACCACGGTCTGATCCGGAGAAAAACCGGTCTTCTCCATGGCGAGCTGCACCATGGCAGGCTGAGGCTTGCCCAGAACAAGCGGTTCCCTGCCGGTCGCCGTCTTCAGCAGCGCGATGATGCTGCCGCAGTCCGGCGCACTGCCGTACCAGGTCGGACAGACCAGATCGGGATGGGTCGCGATGTAATCCGCGCCGCGGCTGAGCAAAATGCAGCAGACCTCCAGTTTGCGGTACGTCAGCTCTTTATCGTATCCCAGCAGCACGACGTCCGCGAGATCGCCCGGGTCGGTCTCCGGCGCGCCGTTCTCCTCCGCGAGGATCAGCCCGGCAGCCCGCAACTGCTGCTTTAAACTTTCCGTGCCGCAGACGAAATAGCGGGTCTTCGGTCCGTACGCATCTTTCAGGTAACGGATCGTGGCGTCCGTCGACGTCACAAAATCTTCCGGGCCGCACGCGATGCCAAACTCGGCCATACGGCGGATATAGGCGTCGAGTCCCCGGGAGGAGTTGTTCGTCATAAAGACCGCCCTGCCGCCCGTCTTTTTAACATGGTCCAGAAAATCCAAGGTGCCATCGAACAGGCGGTCGCTCAGGTAGAGCGTGCCGTCCATGTCGAGCAGAAACAGTTTTTTATCTTTTAACGCCATGCTACTCTCCCGGACGGTAGAACTTCGCCAGACCGCCCTCTGCCGTCTCCCGGTAGCGGGCGTTCATGTCCAGACCGGTCTGATACATGGTCTCCACGACGGTGTCGAAGGAGATCTTGCGGGAGCTCGTGAGGAACGTGGCGATGGATACGGCATTGATGGACCGCATGGCCGCCACGGCGTTGCGCTCGATGCAGGGGATCTGCACGAGGCCGTCGATGGGGTCGCAGGTGAGCCCCAGCATATGCTCCATGGAAACCTCCGCGGAGTACTCGATCTGCTCCAGCTCCAGACCCCGGATCTCCGCGAGAGCCGCCGCTGCCATGCAGCAGGCCGTGCCGACCTCTGCCTGGCAGCCGCATTCGGCGCCGGAGATGGAGGCGTTCGTCTTTACGACGTTGCCGATGACCCCTCCCGTTGCCAGCGCCTGCAGGATGACCTGATCGGGCAGCCCCAGTTTCTGCTGGTAATAATACAGCACGGCGGGAACGATGCCGCAGGCGCCGCAGGTGGGTGCGGTCACCACCCGGTGGCCGCTGGCATTCTGTTCGCTCACGGCAAAGGCATAGGCGCAGACCATGCGGTTCTCCCGGGTCTCCGGCGCTTCGTTGGGATTGTACTGATTGTAGAGCGAAGACGCTCTGCGCTGCACGTTGAGCCCGCCGGGAAGCGTGCCCTCTTTCTTGATGCCTTTCTCCACGGCAGTCTTCATGGTCTTCCAGACTTCGCCGAGGAACTTCCAGATCTCCGGGCCTTCGTTCTGCTCCACGTACTGCCACAGCCGCAGGCCGTTCTCCTTGCAGTACTGATAAATCTCCTCGAAATTCTTCTCTTGATAGACTTCCGGCGCTTCGGCCTCTTTAAAGCCGTCCATCTGGATGGCGCCGCCGCCCACGCTGCGCACATGGAAGCGCTCCAGCTCCGCGCCGTCCTTGTAGGCGATGATCTCCATCGTATTGGGATGTTCCGGCGTCGGGGTATCCATATCGAAGATGATCTCGGACGGAACGGGAGAAAGAACTTTGCGCACGACGGCGTCCGTCATGTGCCCCTTCCCCGTCTTCGCCAGGGAGGAGTAAAGGATGACCCGGAAGCCGTCTGCTTCCGGATGCTTTTCTTTCGCGATCCGCGCAGCCCGGGCTGGTCCCATCGTATGGGAACTGGACGGTCCGTAGCCGATGCGGTACAGGTCGGTCAAACTTTTCATAGTGCCTCCGAATCGAGAACATTTTGCACAAACTTACCGCTTTATTGTATCATAAAAAGAGCATAATGAGCCGGCACAAGGAGGTATCCCATGAAGATCACGAAGATCGACCTGCTCACCGTAGGAGGTCTGGACATCATCAGCTTTACATTCTGCCGCGTCTACACAGACGCAGGCATTTACGGCGACGGAGAAGTCGCGGGCATCCACGGAAGCGGCCACGCCGCGTTTGCGATGCTGCAGGATTTCGCAAAATACCTGATCGGAAAAGACCCCATGAAAACGGAACTGATCTGGGAAGACATGTTCAAGACCAGCTTCTGGGGGCAGAACGGCGGTCCTGCCGTGTTCAACGCCATGAGCGCTTACGACATCGCGCTCTGGGACATCAAGGGCAAATTCTTCAACGTTCCGGTATCCACGCTGCTGGGCGGCGCCAGCCGGGACTCCATCCGCTGCTATGCGAGCCAGCTGCAGGACGGCTGGTGGCCACTGGACGAAAACGGCTACAGTGAACCGCACACCGCCATAACCCTGGCGGAGATCGAAGCGAGCTGCAAACAGGCAGTCAAGGAAGGTTTCAACTGCGTTAAGATCGACTGCCTGAACTACGATGCGAACGGCGTGCGTCCCACCCGCGGCATGCGCGAGCAGATGCTGGAGCCGGATTACCTGAACCTGTTCCAAAAGCGGATCGAACGCGTGCGCAAGGCCATCGGTCCGGACGTGCAGCTGATCGTGGAAAACCACTCCCGTCTCGACAGCTTCGGCGCCTGCCAGATCGCAGAGATCGCAAAGCATTACAACATCCTGTATTTCGAAGAGCCCAATACGCCGTCTGCCTATACGGCGGAATACCTGAAGGAAAAGATCGATATCCCCCTCGCCATGGGTGAGCGCATCTATACCCGCTGGCAGTATATCCCCTACCTGGAGAACCGCACGCTGCGCATTATCCAGCCGGACATCTCCAATTGCGGCGGTTATACGGAAACGAAGAAAGTGTGCGACATGGCGCATGCCTACGATGTGGGCGTTCAGATCCATACGTGCGGCAGTCCCCTGTCCACCCATATCGCGCTGCAGCTGGAGGCGGTCATCCCCAATTTCGCCATCCACGAACATCATTCGCTGCTGCGCAACATCAAATACCCCATTACCAAATACAATTGGCAGCCGCAGAACGGTTGTCTGCCCGTGCCCACGGAACCCGGCATCGGCAACGAGCTGACCGCCAAAGCCTGGGAGCTGGCGGAAGCAAAGATGACGATCGAATAGCGCAGCCTTACACGGGCGGACTGGAAAACATTGCAAACGATACGATAAGGAGAACCCTATGAACACCGGACGATCCCAGCTCTTCTCCCATCTTTCTTCTTTTTTCGACAGTTTAGACGCCTGGCACAAAGCGTCGCCGGCCCTCGGCATCGACTCCAAACTGACGCAGATCGAATACGACGATCTTCTGAAGGGTACAAACGCCCACATGTACGTGCCTCTTTGGACCTCCTGCGCCAAGAGCGGCACAAAGCTTCTGATGAGCGAGGTCACCCTGGACGTCATCAAATTCTATAAAGCCTGCGGCTGGCAGCCCCGGCACATGGACGGCAATCCCCCCGACTACCTCGGCGAGGAGCTGGCGTTTCTGGCCTACGTTTATGGCTGCCTGGACGGTGACCCCTCCAGCTTTGCAGACGAACCGCAGCAGTTCATCGACCTCTACCTCAACGACACCGTAAAGGCGTTCTGCGCTGCGCTGGAAACGGAGGAGGTCCGGAAGTGGATCTCCGCAG
Organism: uncultured Eubacteriales bacterium; assembly: GCA_902773665.1. Taxonomy (GTDB): domain Bacteria; phylum Bacillota; class Clostridia; order Peptostreptococcales; family Anaerovoracaceae; genus RUG11894. The sequence goes on from CACYFF010000003.1 coordinate 91,287, forward strand.
ATGGACTTGAGGAATTATCCCGCCTTTCCGGTCTGCTGACCTGTGCGGTAAAGGGTTCTTTCCCTGCGTCCGTCGAAGGACCTGCAGTTTCTTTCACCCGTCTTCCCGCCATCCCTGTCGAACCGGTCCATAAAGTCCGGATCGCCAACGTCAACGACTGCGGCTGCAAATGCCAGATGCTTGCAGTCGTACAAGAGGGCTGCGTGCTTTCCACGGAACCGGAAAAGACGTTCCTGCCCTTTACCGGCTGCCAGCGCGGCCGTTCCTACCGCTACACCTTCCTGACCGCCGACCGCCTGCGCTATCCCATGGTGCGCAGAGGCGAACGCGGCGAAGGCCTGTTCCGCAGAGTCTCCTGGGAAGAGGCGGAGAAGACCGTGGCGGAGGAGATCCGCAGCACGAAGGAGCGCTTCGGTCCCGGAGCCCGCTATGTGACCAACGCATCCGGCGTTTCTGCCAGCGCAAGAGGAGACCGCTTTGTACGCCGGCTCCTGGGGCTGGACGGAGGCTGGCTCGAGACCCGCAACGGCTACAGCTGTACCTGCGTCATGGACATGATGGAGATCACCTACGGACGGCCGGGCGGCGGCTCCAACGACGTGTACGACGTTCTGAACTCGAATCTGATCGTTCTCTGGGGTCACAATCCGGCGGAAAACCACTTCGGCCCCTTCGTAAACAACGCCCTGGCCCAGTGCAAGGAAAAGGGCATCCCCATCGTCGTGATCGACCCAAGAGTCTCCGAGACCGTGCTTACCCTGGCGGATGAGTGGATCCCCATCCGGCCGTCTTCCGACGGCGCCATGGCGGATGCCATGTGCTACGTCATATGGAAAAACGGCCTGCAGGACCAGGCATTCATGGACAAGTTCTGCATCGGATTCGACGAAGCGCACATGCCCGAAGGCGTACCGGCGGGCGAGTCCTATCATTCCTACCTGTTCGGGAAAAAGGACGGCGTGGAAAAGACGCCGGAATGGGCGGAGGCGATCTGCGGCGTACCGGCGAAGATCATCGAAGATCTGGCGATCCGCTTTGCGAAGGCAAAGCCCGCCTGTCTGCTTTCCGGCCTTGCGCCCCAGCGCACCGGTAATGGCGAACAGACGGCCCGCTGCTTCATGGCGCTGGCCTGCCTGTGCGGCTACGTGGGCGTTCCCGGCGGCAACAGCGGCGGCACGGGCTGGCAGGCGAACCGCACCGCATCCCCCGACGTGTGCGAATACGAGAACCCCTACGGGAAAAGCATCCCGTCGTTCCTGTGGACGAGAGCCGTCATGGAGCCGGAGATATTCTCGCCCGAGATGCAGCTCTGGGGCGGTGAAAAGCTCGATACCGGGGTCAAACTGGTGTTCTCCCTGGCCAACGGCCAGACGCTCTCCCAGCATTCCAACATCAACGAGACCATCGAGATGTACAAGACGCCGGGCAAACTGGAGATGCTGGTGTTCTCCAACCTGTTCATGACCCCCGCAGCCCTCTTCGCCGACGTGGTGCTGCCGGCGCCCTCGTTCTTCGAACAGGACAACATCGTGCCCTCTTGGGACAACAATTACTATTTCCTGTACAACAACCACTGCATGCAGTCCCTGTTCGGCTGCCGCTTCGAACACGACTGGATCCGGGACTGCGCAGATCTGCTGGGATACGGCGAAGCCTTCCGGGACGGCAAAGAGACGACGGAGGACTGGCTGAGACACGTATACGAAAAGATGGCGGCGGATTTCCCGGACCGCCCGGAACTGGTGCCTTTCGAGGAATTTCAGAAGAACGGCATCCACGTGTGGAAACTGCCGGAACGCAACATCAGCTTCGAGGAGAACATCAAAGACGGCGTACCCTTTAAGACGCCCAGCGGCAAGATCGAGATCTTCAGCAAGAAGCTGTGGGACATGAACTGGAAAGACGTGCCGGCGATCCCGGGCTTCCTGGACTGCTACGAAGGCCCGCGCGACCCGAAACAGGCGGACTACCCCCTGCAGCTCATCGCATACCACACGAAGCGCCGGGCCCATTCCATCCACGACAACAACGTGCTGATGGAGGAGCTGGATCCGCCCCGGATCTGGATCTCACAGAAAGACGCAGCCGCACGCGGCATCGCGGACGGAGACCGGGTGGAGGTGTTCAACGACCGCGGCGTATGCCGCACCACGGCGTTCGTGACCGACCGCATCATCTCCGGGGTCGTCGCCATGAGCGAAGGCGTCTGGTATAAACCGGGCGAGGACGGCGTCGACGAACGGGGAAGCATCAACGTGCTCACCCATACCGTGCCCACGCCCTATTCCCGGGCCAATCCCCAGCACACGAACCTGGCGGACGTAAGGAAATATAACGGATAAGGACCGCAGCAAAAAGCCGGAAGGAATATTCCCTTCCGGCTCGTTTTTTTTTGATTCAGATCCGGTAGAACGTCTGCACGGAATCCGCGATAAGCGTGCCGCTCTCGTCCGTCACTTCGCAGACCAGCGTGCAGATGGTCTTTCCGAGTTTGCGGGGCGTCACCCGGGCCGTCAGGACGGACCCTTCCTTCCCCGGACGGTAGAACTGCATGGAGCTGTTCAGGGTCACCTCGTCGCCCACCAGGATGCGCATGTACGCAGCCCCTGCGATGTCGCACAGAGAAGCGACCGCCCCGCCCTGCACCGTGCCGTGGCCGTTCAGCAGCGCGTGGGTGACGGGCATGGAAGCCTGCACGCTACCGTCATCCATCTCCTCATAATGGGGGATGCCCAGATGCCCGTAATAGCGCAAGTCGCCGTCCAGCAGATGAAAGACCTCTTCCGTTTTCCAGATTCGCTTGATGCCCATAGGTTACCTCAGAAACAGCTTTACGAGCCGCTGCATGCTCTTTTTGTAGGGTTGATACCGCATATTCAGATCGATCCACGTCTTTTTGTCCACGATGCTCTTCTGGTGGGTAAAGCAGTCGAAGCCCGCCTTGCCGTGATACGAACCCATGCCGGATTCGCCTACACCGCCGAAGCCCATGGAGCTGTTCGCCAGATGGATGATGACGTCGTTGATGCATCCGCCGCCGTAGCGCACGTGATCCACGATATACTTCGCCAGGCCCTGGTTCTCCGTAAAGACGTAAAGCGCCAGCGGCTTTTCGTTTGCGTCGATGTATTCGATCACGTCCTGGGTGTATTCGTATTCCAGAATGGGCAGGATGGGACCGAAGATCTCCTGCTGCATCACGGCGTCTTCCGGGGTGACCCCCACCATCACCGTGGGTTCGATCTTGAGCAGCTCTTTGTTGAGCCGGCCGCCGTAAGCGGTCTTTTCCGGGTCGATCAGGGACGCGATGCGGTCGAAATGCTTTTCGTTGATGATCTTCCCGTAGTCCTTGTTCTCCAGATAATCCCCGAACTGCCCCTTCACCTGGCGCAGCACGGCATCCACGAACTCGTTTGCGACGCTTTTGTGCACGAACACGTAGTCCGGCGCCACGCAGGTCTGGCCGCAGTTGAGAAACTTGCCGAACACGATGCGCCGCGCCGCCAGTTCGATCTTCGCGTCCTGGTCCACGATGCAGGGGCTCTTGCCGCCCAGTTCCAGGGTGCAGGGCGTTAAATGCTTCGCCGCCTTCTCCAACACGGTACGTCCCACGGCCTTGCTGCCGGTAAAGAAGATCTTATCCCACTTTTCCTCCAGCAGCGCGGCATTCTCTTCCCGTCCGCCGGTGACGACCGCCGCATAATCTTCGGGCAGCGCCGTCTCCACGATCTCCGCGACCACGCGGCTCGTTGCCGGCGAGTACGCGGAAGGCTTGATGACTACGGTGTTGCCTGCTGCGATGGCGTCCACCGCAGGCTCCAGCGACAGCAGCAGCGGATAGTTCCAGGGGCTCATGACGAGCACGTTGCCCAGAGGTTCCGGATGCACGTAGCTCTTCGCCGCGAACTGCGCCAGCGGCGTGTGTTTTCTCGCGTTTTTGGACAGCCGGTCCACGTGCCGGATCTGCCAGTCGATCTCCGACAGCAGCATACCGGTCTCGCACATGTAGCTTTCCATCTCTGATTTGCCCAGGTCTTCGCGAAGCGCTGCGGCGATCTCCCCCTGGCAGTCGAGGACAGTCTTTCTCAGGTTATACAGCGCTTCCGTCCGGTAGTCCGGGTCCAGCGTGGCGCCGGTCGCGAAGAAGGCGCGCTGCTTCTCCAGGATGCGTTTCAGTTCATCTCTTTCCATGCTGTTCCTCCCATTCCTCCTTTAAAAGCCCGAAGTACTTGCGGCTCTTGACGCTGTCCACGTGCCATTCGAACCCGCGCCGTTCCCCCTCAAAGATCATACCGCTCTTTTCCATCGCCCGGGCGGAACGCAGGTTGTCGGACAGACAGCAGGAATCCACCCGGCGCACGCCGTCCTCTTCGAAGGCGAAGCGCAGCAGCTCTTCCAGGGCTTCCGTTACATATCCTTTTCCCCAGTGTTCCCTCTTCAGGAACGCGCCGGGCTCCACCCGCTTGCCGGCGGGGCTCCGTTCCAACACGGTGTAGCCGATGCCGCCCATATATTCTTCCGTCTCCGGATCGGCGATGACCAGGAACACGAACTCCCGCTCCGCCGGATCTTCGTATTTCGAGGCGGCAGCCACCGCCAGATTGTCCAGGCTCTCCGCAAAGGAACGGGAGAAGACGTCCTGGATGTAATACATCACATCCGGATCGGTGATCAGCTTATTATGTTCCGCCAGGTCCTCCCAGCGGTATTCCCGCAGCAGAAGGCGGGGCGTATGCAAACGGACCTCTTTCATGTTACTTTCGGATGACCATGCCCGCTCTGGCACCGGTGTGCACGCCGTTCTCCGCCGTCAGCACGCCGTTTACGTACACGCGGGAGATGCCGCTGCAGGGTTTGCAGGGGTCGAGATAGGTGGGATCGTCCGCGATCTTTTCCGGGTCAAAAATACACAGATCCGCCCAGCAGCCTTCCTTCAGAACGCCCCGGTCCGTCAGGCCCAGCCGTTTGGCCGGAAGTCCCGTCATCTTGTAGACCGCAGTCTCGAGGGGGAACAGGCCCCTTTCTCTGCTGTAATGGGCGATGACCCTTGGGAAGGCGCCAAAGCTTCTGGGATGAGGCTTTCCGGGGTAGTTGAGGTCGTACGCCCAGCCGTCGGAGCCGATCATCACGAAGGGTGCCTGCATGATGCGCTCCACATCCTCTTCGCACATGCCGAAGTTGACTTCGCTGGCGTCGTTGCCGTTGCGCGCGATGATGGAAAGCGCCGCTTCCGCTGCGGATACGCCCATCATGGCCGCGATCTCCTCGGTGCTCTTGCCGATGTACTGCTTATCCTCCGGATGCGCTGCATAGCCCAGGAAGATGTCGCCCCAGCGTCCGCCGCACATGGCCTCCATCTCGTCCAGGATCTTCTTGCGGGTATCTGCGTCCGCCAGCCGCTCCATCAGGGCGGGGATGCCGCCCTCGAAGGCCCAGTTGGGCAGGTTGCTGGCGTAGTACGTGGAGCTGGCGATATACGGATACTGGTCCGCCCAGGCGTCCACGCCCCGCTCTCTGGCTTCCTCGATCAGCTGCAGCGTTTCTTTGGATCTGCCCCACATCTCCCGGCGGATGAGCTTGTGATGCGAGATCTGCAGCGATGCGCCGCTGTTTTCCGCGATGCGGATGGCTTCGGGCAGCGCGTCGAAGATGCGCAGGTTCTCGTTGCGCATATGGGTAGCGTAATATCTGCCGTATTTTGCCGCGACCTTTGCCAGTTCCATCAACTCCTCTTCGTCCGAGAAAGAACCCGGCGCGTAGATGAGACCGGAGGACAGGAACGCTGCGCCCTCTTCGAACGCTTCGGCCAGCATGGCTTTCATGTCTTCCAGTTCTGCCGCCGTCGCTTTCCGCGGTTCAAACCCCATGGCAGCGATGCGGAGGGCGCCGTGGCCTACGCCGCACAGGAAATTCGCGGAGGGCCGCACCTCTTTCTCCACATAGTCCAGGAATTCTCCGAAGGATCCCCAGGCATAGGGCGCCTCGCCCACATAGGAGCGGAGCAGTTCCTTCGTCTTCTGACGCACCGGCGCCAGGGAGATGCCGCAGTTGCCGCCCACGTCCGTGGTGACCCCCTGCAGGATCTTGCCTTCCTCCTTCGGATACTTATAGAATGTCTCGTCGCTGTGGCAGTGGATGTCGATAAAGCCCGGGCTTACCACCAGCCCCTTGGCATCGTAGATCTCTTTTGCTTCGACACCTGCCGGAAATCCGCCATGCCAGATCGCCCGGATCTTGCCATCCCGGATGGGGATAGACCCCTCGAAAGGCTCTGCGCCGGTTCCATCTACGATCGTTGCGTTTTTAATGATCAGATCCAACATAATAATATCCCGATCCTCATTCTTCTATTCTGCATGCGCTACAAAATCCGCCACGTCCGGCCAAAAATCGCCGTCCGTCAGATAGTCCAGGAATTCGATCTCCATATCGTTGCCCTGGAATCCGTTGGCGAAGATGCAGGCGCCGTCTTTCGTCTTTAAGTCCATCACGGTAAAGCTGCGGTAGCCTCCGTTGTCGCCCCAGTGCCAGATGACATTCGGGTCCTTGGCCGGAATGCCCCAGCCCAGGCCCCAGAACACACCGTCCGTCGCCTTGTTCTGCGGCGTCGTCATCTCCCGGAACATAGCATCGCTCAGATGCCCGTGGGCGTTCAGGATCTCCAGCATATATTTTGTGTAATCCTCCGCCCCGCTGTACAGCGACCAGGCCGCGTTGGGCTCCGGCGCGTCCCCTTCCAGATCCAGGTGTCTGCGGTCCGGCAGCAGAGCGCCCTTTGCGTCGTGCTTGCGGCTCTCGATCTCCGAGACCGCCGGCTCCCACACCGGGAAGGAATGGGTCATGCCCAGGGGTTTGAGGAATTCGTCCCAATAGTGGTCCGTAAAATCCTTTCCCGTGATCTCGTTAACGATCTTCTGCAGATAGTAATAGCCCTCTCCCGAGTAGGAATAGGAGGTGCCGGGATCGAACAGGAACTTCAGATACGGTTTCTTATCCCAGTCGGGGAGTCCCGTGCCGTGGGACAGCACCTGCCGGGCGGTGATGGTTTGGATGCGCTCATCCTGGGAGACCTGCACGTTCGGCGCCAGCTTTGCGATCGGCTCGTCCAGCGTAAGCACGCCGCGGTCGACGAGCCGCAGCACCAGGCAGGCGAACAGCGTCTTCGTCAGAGACGCGGCTTCGAAGATCGTAGAGGGAAGCATGGGCTCGCCCGTCTCCGCATTCTGCACGCCGTAGGCGTGGACCGGCTGGGCTACGCCTTCCTTGATGAGGCAATAGTTGAATCCCGGGATCTGGTACCGTTTGGACAGATCCCGCAGCGTCGCTTTGTCCGCAAAATCCGTATAAAGCAGTTTCATAAACTACCTCCTTCGTTCAGTTTTACGATCGTATCCGCGTATTCTTTCGCTTCGGCGCTGTCGTGGGTCACGAAAAGGACGGTCTTCTTCTCCGCCCGCCACTGCGCCGCCAATTTGCCCGCGATGCGCTCCTTCAGCGCTTCGTCCAGGCCGGTGAACGGTTCGTCCAGCACCAGGATGTCGCCTCCATACGCGATGGCTCGCGCCAGCGCTGCTCTTCGCTGCATGCCGCCGGACAGCTCCGACGGCTTTTTGTCCGCCGCATCCGTCAGTTCCATCAGGGCCAGAGCCTCTGTGATCTCCCGGTCTTTCCCGGGGCCGCAGACCAGCTCCAGGTTCTGTTTTAGCGAAAGCCAGGGCAGCAGCCTGCTCTCCTGGAACACGACGGCAGGTCTTCGTCCTTCCATGCCGCTCACGATGCCTTCGCAGTCCTCCAGACCCAGCAGGATCTTTAAAAGCGTCGTCTTTCCCTGCCCGGAGGGACCCATGATGGCGGTCACCTTTCCCTCTTCGAAGCGGAAAGAAACGTCCTGCAGCACCGTTTTGCCTTCGTAGGTCTTGCTGACCCCGCTCAATACAATGCCGTCTCTCATGCTACCACCTCCGCAGCGCCAGCCGGACGCACTTTTCGAACAGCATGGACAGCAGCACGATGCCTACGGTCCAGGCAAACAGAGACGGTCCGTCCAGATACATCTTGGCGGACAGCAGGTGATAGCCCATGGACACCCGCGGGCTGCTGAGCACTTCCGCCGCCACGGTGCTCTTCCAGGCCAGCCCGCAGGAAAGCAGCAGACCCGCCCGGATATATCCCATGCTGGCCGGCACCAGAATGCGGCCGAAATACTTCGCCCCGCGGATCCTGTAGACCTGCGCCAGCTCCCGGTATTCGACAGGCACGCTGTCGAAGCCCTGCAGGATATTGGTATACATCACCGGAAAGCACATCAGAAAACACACGAACGTGGGCACGATGCTGCTGGCAAGGCAAAGGAGCGCGATGAGGATGACGGACATGACGGGCACCGACTTGATGACCGCCGCCGGCACCGAAAGGATGGCCCTCATCCAGCTGCTCTTCGTTGCCGCCCAGGCGCCGAGGAATCCCAGCAGGGATGCCAGCGCGAGCCCCGCAGCCACCCGCAGCATCGTTACGCCGCAGGAGCGCCAGAACAGGGGCTGGACCAGAAGATCCAGCAGCGCTTTACAGGTAAAGACCGGCGAAGGCAGCACAAAGGATCTGCCGAAGGTCATGGCGCCCAGCTGCCAGAGGGCAAGCCAGAGCAGGACCGCGACGGTCTTCTTTCCTATGCGCTTTTCGCCGGTCTTTGGTTTCATTCGTTAAAATTCCAGTTTAATGCTGAAGTTCGACTCGTGATCCTTGGCGAAATAGAAATCATCCTCGGGGATCTTGCCGCCCACAGCCTGGGGATTGTAGGAGAACAGCGTCTCGTACAGCGGGGTGAGGATGCCCTTGGCCGCTTCGAAACCGGTCTCCAGCATGATGTTGCAGCGGGGCATGGCCTGCTTTGCGATGCCTGCTGCGGGCAGGATACCTGCCGCCGCGATGGTCTCCGCTGCCGCATCCTTATCTGCGTTGTAGCTTTCCAGGACCTTGTTGTATTCGTTCAGGAAATAGAGCAGGTCTCCCGGCCGGGTCTCCGCAACTTCCTTGCGGCAGGCCACGACGCCCATGGGCAGATCGTAGCCGAAGGCCTCTTTCCACATCGCGTTGATGTCCAGATCCACGGAGACGGTGTCCGCCTTGGAGCCCGCCACCGTCACCTGGGGTTCGGGCACCAGCGCGTAGCCGCCCTGGGAGATCAGGGTGGAAACTACGTCCGCGTGGGAATTCATCCATACCAGTTCAATGTCGTCTTCCGCAAGGCCCGCGTTCTGCATCAGGGCCTTAAAGGCGTATTCGGGCACGCCGCCCATGCCGGACGCGTACACGGTCTTGCCCTTCAGATCCGCCAGGCTGCTTACGCTCTCTGCGTTGTTGGAGAGCAGATACAGCACGCCGCCGGTGTTGACCCCCAGCAGCTGCACGCCGCCTTCGGTCTTATTATAGAGTACGGCTGCTACGTTGGACGGGATGGCTGCCACGTCCAGATCGCCGTTCAGCAGGCCTGCCATGGCCTGGTCCGGCGCGTCATAGACGGTCACGTTCATCATAGGTGCATTTTCTTCAGAGATGAGCCCGGCCATGCCCATGCCGGTGGGGCCCATCAGGGTGCCGATGTTCAAAGGCGCCGTCATGGATTCGGGCACTTCGGCTTTGCCGCTGCCGGAACCGCCGGAAGTGCAGCCTGCCAGAACAGACAGCACCATCGCGATGCTCAAGAGGAGCACCATCCATTTTTTCATGTTAACGTTCTTCATATTCGATCTCTTCCTCCTCGGACTCCTTATAGGAGATGCCCATGTCATTTCCCAGGGCGCCTCCGTGCATAATAGAATATTTGCCGAATTTATCCCGTATGGAATCCATCGCGGCATCGATGGCTTCGTTCTGTTTGCGTTTTTCCTCGAGCACCGGTTCGAACAGGCTGATCTGTTCCTCCGGCATGCCTTCGGAAATGTTGATCCCGGTAACGGTGATGAGCCGGATCGGATCCGTATAGCGCCAGTTGCGGTCGATCAGATCCATGGCGGCCTTCGCGATCTCTGCGGAGCTGTTCGTGGAGCTCTCCAGCTGCATCTGCCGGGAGATGGTGCGCAGGTTCGGATCCTTGATGTCCACCTTTACGCCGCTGGCCCGCAGCCCGTGTTTGCGCAGCCGCACGGACACCCGGTCCGACAGGGATACGACCGCCGTGCGCACGTCTTCCCTGCCCTGCAGATTTCTGCGGAACGTGATGCCGTTGCCTACGGATTTGTATTCCCGGGCGGCGTCGTAACGCGCCACCGGCGAATCCTCCAGCCCGTTGGCATAGCGGTACATCTCGTCGCCGTGCTTGCCGAACACCCGGTGCAGCATCGAAGGATCTGCCTGCGCAATGGCACCGATCGTGCGGATGTTGAGGCTCTCCAGCTTTGCCGCCGTGGATTTGCCCACGAAGATGAGGTCGCGCGCCGGCAGCGGCCACAGGATGTCCTTATAGTTCTCCCGCGTAATGACCGTCGTCGCATCCGGCTTCTTGTAGTCGCTTCCCATCTTGGCGAAGATCTTGTTGAAGGAGACCCCTACGGACTGCCGCAGCCCCGTCTCCGTCTTGACGGTCTCGCGGATCTCGTCCGCAATCTCCTTCCCCGTCATACCGAACTTCGACAAGCTGCCCGTAACGTCCAGCCAGGATTCGTCGATGGAAAAGGGCTCCACCAGATCCGTGTAACGCAGGTAGATGGTGTTGATGATCTTGCTGAACCGCTCATATTTATAATGATGGGCAGCCAGCAGGATGAGGTCCGGGCACTTGCGCCGCGCCTGCCAGATGGTCTCCGCCGTCTGGACCTTGTATTTCTTCGCTTCCTCGTTCTTCGCCAGGATGATGCCGTGGCGACTGTGGGGGTCACCGCAGACGGCTACGGGCTTGCCGTCCAGTTCCGGATGTTCCAGCAGCTCCACGCTGGCGTAGAAACTGTTCATGTCGCAGTGAAGGATGGTCCTGTCCATGCAGTCTCCTCCCTTCCGCAGCCTACGGGCGGATGCAGTCCGCGCCGAACAGCTGCTTTACCTCGCCCAGAAAGCTCTCGTCCGGGTTGACCCACAGATCGTAGCCGAGCTTGTATTTGTGACCCGTGGCCATCACCAGTACCGCCACCGGCATGTCTCCGAGGTGGGCTTTCGCCAGGTTGCGGAAGGTGTTGAGACCGTCCTCTTCCGTGTAGCTCGCAGGGATGACGACCTTCAGGATCTTGGCTTTGGGGATGCCCTCCGCCTTCGCCGTTCCTTCGGGAATGTCGGAGAGCAGCTGGATCTCGTCCGCCAGCAGCTTGGGCGCGCCCTCCTCCTTCATGTCCAGTTTGCCCTTCATCAGGACGATGTTGTCCACTTCCAGGCAGTCCCGGCACTTCTCGTAGGATTTCGGGAACACCACGACTTCCAGTGCGTCGTACAGGTCTTCCACCGTCAGGAACGCCATATTGGCGCCCTTTTTCGTCACCAGGTTCTTCTTGGCGGAGATGATGCCGGCGATGGTCACCGTCATGCCGTCCCGGATGGAATCGTCCTCCTCGTCGTACAGGCGGCGGGTATCCATGTCCGTCAGCTCCATGATGCGGGCCTTTACGTCGTTTAAGGGGTGACCCGTCAGATAGATGCCGAGCATCTCCTTTTCCATCTGCAGCAGGTCCTGGCGGTTGAAGTCCGCCGCAGGAGGCAGATGCCGCTCGATGTGGATGCCGGCCATGCCGCCGTCGTCGCCGGGCAGCGCAAACAGGGACATCTGGCCTTCCAGATTGTTCTTGGCATTGGACTGGGCGGAGTCGATGAGCTCGCCGATGACCGCCAGCTTCTGGGCCCGGTTGCCGGGGAAGCAGTCCATGGCGCCGGCTTTGATGAGGCTTTCGAGTGCGGTCCGGTTGATGGTGTGCACGTCCAGTCCATCCACGAACTCGAAGATGTCCCGGGGCATGTGGCGTTTGCGGGCCGCGATGATCTCTTCCACCACCGCTTCGCCCACGTGCTTGACCCCCAGCAGTCCGTAGCGGATCTTGCCGTCCTCCGTGGAGAAGTGCTTGGCGCTCTTGTTGACGTCGGGCTGCAGAGTCTCGATGCCCATGTCCTTGGCGTTGCCGATGAGGATCGCTACGGCCTTGTTGTCCGCGGGATAGGTCATCAGGGAGGCCAGGAACTGGGCCGGATAGTGGTACTTCAGCCAGGCCGTCTGGTACGCTACGACGGCGTAGGCCGCCGCGTGGGATTTATTGAACGCGTAGGCCGCGAAACTGGTCATCTCGTCGAAGATGGTGTTGGCCACCTTCTCGTTCACGCCGTTGCGGATACAGCCGGGCACGTCGATGGAACCGTCCTCGTTCAGCTTGCCGTGGACGAAGTACTCTCTTTCCTTCGCCATGACGTCCGCCTTCTTCTTGGACATAGCGCGGCGCACCAGGTCGGCGCGGCCGTAGGAGTAGCCGCCCAGTTTACGGACGATGTCCATGACCTGCTCCTGATACACGATGCAGCCGTAGGTGGGCGCCAGGATGGGTTCCAGTTCCGGGCACAGATAGGAGATCTGCTCCGGATGCTTCTTGCACTTTACGTAGGTCGGGATAGAGTCCATCGGACCGGGCCGGTACAGGGAAATACCTGCGATCAGGTCTTCCAGACAGGTGGGGCCCAGGTCCTTCATGAACCGGGTCATGCCGCCGGATTCCAGCTGGAAGATGCCGATCGTGTTGCCGCTGGCGATCAGATCGTAGACGCCCTGTTCTCCGTAGTCGATGCCGTGAAGGTCGATGTCTTCTCCCGTATCCTTTTTGATGAGTTCCAGGCATTCCCGGATGGCCGTCAGGTTGCGCAGCCCCAGGAAGTCCATCTTTAAGAGGCCCAGGTGCTCGATCTCCGTCATGGTGAACTGGGTCGCCAGGCCTTTATCCGTCATGATGAGAGGCACGTAGGTATCCACCGGATCCTTGGAGATCACGACACCAGCGGCGTGGGTGGAACTGTGCCGGGCCAGGCCTTCCAGGACCTTAGCCGTGTCGACCACATTTTTGATCTGGGGGTCACTTTCGTAGACGCCCCGGAAGTCCGGGCTCTGCTCCAGCGCCTTGTCCAGGGTGATCTTCAGATCTTCGGGGATCATCTTCGAGATCTCCAGAGACCGGGAGAACGGCACTTCCATTACCTTTGCCACGTCCTTGAAGACCGCGCGGGCCTTCAGCGTTCCGAACGTGGAGATCTGCGACACGTTGTCCACGCCGTAGCGTTCCTTTACGTAGTCGATGACCTCGCCTCTTCTCTCGATGCAGAAGTCCATGTCGATATCGGGCATGGAAACGCGCTCGATATTGAGGAAACGCTCGAAGATGAGGCTGAATTTGATCGGGTCAATGTCCGTAATTTCCATGGTGTAGGCCACGATGGAGCCTGCGGCGGAGCCGCGCCCCGGGCCTACCATGATGCCGTGGCCCTTCGCCCAGTTGACGAAGTCCCACACGATGAGGAAGTAGCCCACGTAGCCCATGGTCTCGATGGTCTGCACCTCGTAGCGCATGCGGTCCTTCAGTTCAGGATCCACGTTGGGTGCGAGGGCCTCCATATCCTCGGGCGGTGCAGGCGGATAGGGCCGGCTGCTGGAAGGATGGGGCTCTGCCTTGCCATAGCGGTGCTCCAGACCCGACCAACACAGATATTCGAAGTAGCTCTGCTGGGTGTAGCCGTCGGGCACGGTGCAGACAGGAATATGGTAGTTGCCGAACTCGAAGTCGAAATTGCACTTGTCCACGATCTCCTGGGTGATGTCGCAGGCTTCGGGGATATCCGCAAAGATCTGCCGCATCTCCTCTTCGGACTTCAGATAGAACTGGTCGTTGGCGAAGCGCATGCGGTCGGGATCGGTATAGTTGGATTTCGTGCCGATGCACAACAGCACGTCGTGAGCCGCCGCATCCTCCTGATAGATATAGTGGGCGTCGTTGGTGGCGACGAGGGGGATGTCCAGCTCCTTGGACAGCTTCTTGAGCATGGGGTTGATCTTCTTTTCTTCGTCCAGCCCCTGATCCTGGATCTCCAGGTAAAAGTTGCCCTTGCCGAAGCAGTTCTCCAGCCAGAGCGCCTCTTCCCTCGCCCCTTCGTAGTCGTCCTTCACCAGGCAGTGCTGAACCTTGCCCGCAAGGCATGCGGACAGGGAGATGAGGCCCTCGCTGTGAGCCGCCAGCAGTTCGTGGTCTACCCTGGGTTTATAGTAGAAGCCTGTTTTATAGGCTTCGGATACGATCTTGATGAGGTTTTCGTAGCCGGTCTTGTTTTTCGCCAGCAGGATGAGATGCCCCTGGTGCTTGTCCAGCACGGGGTCCTTGTCGAAGCGGGTGCGCGATGCCGTGTAGACCTCGCAGCCGATGATGGGCTTAATGCCTGCCTTCTGGCACTGCTCGTAGAACTGCACGCAGCCAAACATCACGCCGTGGTCCGTGATGGCCAGGGCGGTCTGGCCGAGCTCCTTGGCCCGGGCGACCAGCTTATCGATGCGCGAGGCGCCGTCCAGCAGACTGTATTCCGTATGTACGTGTAAATGGGTGAATGCCATAGTGTTCTCTTTCCGTTTTTTGACCCGGGGATCGTCGTTCCCAGACAGTATATTTTACCATAACCCGGGCGGTAAATGAAGGGGCAGCCTTCCTGGGAAACGGTGTCCATATGTCGAAAAAATGCAGCGTCTTCCCTGCAGTTGTAGGAAAACCTGCGGAAACTGGAAAAATTCACTATAATTTTTGCGCTTATCCATTGACAAAGAAGGGCCTTGAGAATAGTATATTAGAGTGCTATTTTGTGAAGGTTTTAACAGGCCGACACATGCGATACTTATCAATCATTTCTTCAGGAGGACTTATGTTCAAAAAATTCACCAATGGTTGCGTTAACGTAATCAACAGATGGCTGCCGGATCCGTTCCTGTTCGCTATCATCCTGAGCATCGTCGTATTCGTATTCGCGATGCTGGGAACCGGTATGGGCCCGATCCAGATGATCCAGTCCTGGGGTAATGCAAGCGGCTTCTGGGGCCTGCTCGCATTCGCCATGCAGATGGCTCTGGTACTCGTTCTGGGTTCCGCCATGGCTTCCGCTCCCGTCTTCAAGAGATTCCTGGCCCGCATCGCGGCGGTCGCCAAGGACAAGAAGAGCGCTATCGTACTCACCACCTTCGTATCCGTTATCTGCTGCTGGCTCAACTGGGGCTTCGGTCTGATCGCAGGCGCCCTGCTGGCAAAGGAAATGGCTAAGAGGATCCGCGACGTCGACTACAGACTGCTGATCGCATCCGCTTACTCCGGATTCGTTATTTGGCACGCTGGTCTGTCCGGCTCCATCCCCCTCACCATTTCCGGCGGATACACCATCGGCGAAGAGACCTATCAGGCTGGCATGAACCAGACCGTTTTCCACCCGATGAACCTCATCATGTGCGGACTCGTTCTCGTCCTGATGCCCTTCGTCAACTATGCAATGCATCCCGATGAAGAACACACCATCACCGTAGATCCTTCTCTGCTCGAGAACGAAGAAGAGAGAACCTACCGCATCGAAACTCCTGCGGACAAGATGGAACACAGCAAGATCCTGTGGGCGATCACCGTTCTCGCAGGCATCGTCTGGACTGTCCAGTACTTCGCAGGCGTCGTTAAGAGCGGCGGTTCCGTTGCTAACGCACTCAACCTGAACGTCGTTAACTTCATCTTCCTGTTCCTGGGTCTGCTGATGCACGGCGATCTCCGCAGATACGTAGATGCTATCGGCGAAGCTGCCGGCGGTTCTGCGGGCGTTCTGCTCCAGTTCCCGTTCTACGCTGGTATCATGGGCATGATGGTCGCCAAGAACGCAGACGGCGTTTCCCTGGCAGGCATCATCTCCGACTTCTTCGTAAACATCTCCACCGACACGACCTTCCCGCTCTGGACATTCCTGTCCGCAGGTATCGTAAACTTCTTCGTACCTTCCGGCGGCGGTCAGTGGGCAGTTCAGGGCCCGATCGTTATGCCCGCAGCAGCCAAGATGGGTATCGAACCCGGCCGCGCTGGTATGGCTATCGCCTGGGGTGACCAGTGGACCAACATGATCCAGCCGTTCTGGGCTCTGCCCGCACTCGGCGTTGCAGGTCTGTCTGCAAGAGACATCATGGGATTCCTCGTAATCGTTCTGCTCTTCACGGGTATCATCGCCTGCGGCGGCTTCCTGTGCTGGGCTGCATTCTTCTAAATCGTTTAGAAACTGCAATATCGCTCCCGGTCTTCGGACCGGGAGTTTTTTTATCCGCTTTCGTGTTATAATAGCAAAAGACTAATAGGAGGCATCTATGAAAATAACAAAAGATATGGGTTTCGGGACGAAAGCGATCCATGCGGGGAACAAACGCAATCTCTACGGATCCATGGGCACCCCCATCGTTCCGGCGGTCACCTACGAATTCGACGGCATCGACGAAGCCGAAGCCGTCTTCTTCGGACGCACGCCCGGCTATGCCTATTCCCGGGGCGGCAACCCCACGCAGTCGGTGCTGGAGGAAAAACTGGCGTTCCTGGAAGGCGGAGAAAGCTGCGTCGTAACGGGTTCCGGCATGGCGGCGGTGGCTTCCTGCCTGCTCACGGCGCTGCGGCCCGGTGACCACGTCATCAGCTCTCCGGTCATCTACGGCAACAGCCACTCCCTGCTCGGCGAATATCTGACGGAATTCGGCATCGAAGTGGATTTTATCGACCTTTCCGATCTGGACCAGCTGAAGGCAGCGATCCGGCCGAACACGAAGATGGTCTACCTGGAGACCCCCGGCAATCCGCTTTGCAATATCTGCGACATCGAGGCGATCTGCAGCATCGCCCACGGCGCGAACAAGGAGATCCGGGTCATCTGCGACAACACCTTCGCGACGCCCTACAACCAGAATCCGCTATCGCTGGGAGCCGACGTAGTCATCCATTCCGTCACGAAATACATCAACGGCCACGGGGATGTGATCGCAGGAGCCGTCATCGGCAAGGCGGATTTCATCAAGAAGATCCGCGAAGACGCCCTGCTGCACATGACGGGGGCGGCCATCGGCGCCATGGAATCCTATCAGATCCTGCGGGGGATGAAGACCTTCGAGCTGCGCATGATCCGGCACAATGAAAACGGTCTCGCCGTGGCGAAATTCCTGGAAAACCATCCGAAAGTGAGAAAAGTCTATTATCCGGGGCTGGAATCCTTTCCGGGTCACGACATCGCCTGCCGGCAGATGCGAGGCTTCGGCGGCATGCTGGCCTTCGAGCTCAAGGGTGGCGTTGCGGCAGGCAAGCAAATGCTGAAGGCCTGCGACCTGTGCGCCGTGGCCGTCTCTCTGGGAGATGCGGACACCCTCATCGCCCACGGCACCACCATGACCCACGACGATTGCAGCGAGGAACTGCTGAAGACGATCGGCATTACGCCGGATCTCATCCGCATGTCCATCGGCATAGAAAACAAAGAAGATATCATTGCCGATCTGGCCCAGGCGCTGGACCGGGTCACAGCAGAATAAAAGGAGACAAACATGAAAAAGATCGGTTTTATCGGAGGCGGCAAGATGGGCGAAGCGATCTTCGCCGGACTCGTACGCACAGGCGCCTGCAGCGTGGAAAACATCGCCGTTTCCTGCACAAGCGCGGAGAAATGCCGCATGCTGGAGGCAAAGTACCCCGGCATCTATACCTATGTAACGACGGATGAGGAAGGCGTCGCTGCGATCACGGCGGACGCGGACATCCTGGTGATCGCCGTGCACCCCGACCAGGGCAATGCCATCATGGAGCAGATGGAGCGCCATCTGGATCCGGCCCGCCATCTGGTCGTTTCCATCATGGCAGGCGTTACGACGGACTATATGGAACAGTTTATCCGCAAAACACCCATCGTGCGCGTCATGCCCAACACCCCGCTGAGTGTGGGGGAAGGCGTCACCGGCATCTGCGGCGGAAAGAACGCCTCCCCCGAACAGGTGGAGGAAGTCGTATCCATGTTCTCCAATCTGGGACTCGCCGTCGTGCTGCCCGAGAAGAACATCGAGGCCCTCACCGGTATTTCCGGCTGCGGCCCTGCTTTCTGCGCCCAGTTCCTCTGCGGTCTGGCGGATGCAGGCGTAGCACTGGGTCTCACCCGAGACATCGCCATCCGCATTGCAGCGCAGACCCTGGCAGGCACCGGAAAAATGGTGCTGGAGGGCAACGTCCATCCCGAGATCCTCAAAGACGGCGTATGCTCCCCCGGCGGCAGCACGATCGCCGGCTGCATCTATCTGGAGCAGCATGCGATCCGCGGCATCGCGGCCGGTGCGGTCCAGGCGGCTGTGAACCGGGTCAAAGCGGTCGCAGAGGAGGCGAAGTAATGGCCTCCATTCAACCCGATAAAATAGACCGTTTCTTTCAATCGCAGCACTATAAGGTGATCTACCGGGACGAAACGACGACCCGCATCGAAATGCCCATCCACCCAGAGCACAAGAACAGCCGGGGATTTATCCATGGCGGCGCGATCGCAGCGCTGGCGGACGAAACGGCAGGCAACTGCGTGCACGGCGACGGACGTACCTACGTGACCCAGTCATTGGACTGCAAGTTCATCAGCAACGTAACGGAGGGCACACTGTATGCCGAAGCGAAGCTGATCCACCGCGGCAGACGGACAGCCGTGGCGGAGTACCGCATCACGTCGGACGACGGCACACTGGTCGCGGCGGGTCAGGGCATCTTCTTCTGTATTGCGGACACGATGCTGTATTAAAACGAAAAGACCGGATCGCTCCGGTCTTTTTTTGTGCTTTTTTTTCCCGATGACCCGGTAGATAATCCCCTGCAGCTGCACGCAGTCGATGACCGTAAAGCCGGCCCGTTGCATGCGTTTGGCAATGCTTTTGCGGTTCTGGGTAAAGCAGTCGCCGCCCGGCGCCAGCTTAAAGAAGATATGGTTGTCGAGCCACGCCCCGACGCCGCCGATGCCGGTGTCGGACAGGATGTAGAGCCCGCCCTTTTTCAGCACGCGGTACGCTTCCGCCATGGCCGCATTCTGGTTAGGATAGTGGTGAAAGCTCTGGGAACAGGTGACCACGTCGAACCGGTTGTTATCGTAGGGTAGTTCATCGGCCTTTCCCACGACGAACTGCGCGTCCGGGATGTTCTTGCTGACGGCGACCTCGATCATGTTCTCCGCCAGATCCAGTCCGTGGTAATCCGCCATCCTTCCTTTCCGCAGCAGGTCGATCAGCCAGCCGGTGCCGCACCCCACGTCCAGCAGGGAGTTCCACTCTTTATCCCGCAGATATTCCGCGATGTTCCTGCAGCTGATCTTTCCCTCCCGGGAGTAATAGACCGTGTTCTTCTCGTCGTAGACAGCGGCCTGCTGATTGAAATGTTTTCTGGATAATCCTTCGTAATCTCTCATAAATGTTGCTTCTTTCCTTTGAAGTTAGCGAAAACTAACCGCATTATAAAGAAAAACGTCTCCCCGTTCAAGGGAAGACGTCTTCGAAGTCTATTTCAGAATACTCAGATCCAACTGATCGTAGGGGGCAAGCAGTTCCTTTACCTGCGTTGCGATGCGGGATGCCCCGCCGGCCGCGTTGCTTTCGATGTTCAGCGGCATCAGAGGATCGTGCAGGGATTTGCGGATGAGGAACCATCCCTCTTCGCAGTTCACCCGCACCCCTTCGTAGTTGGGCTGCTCCAGGGTCATGCCGGGCGCCTTACCGGAGGCCACCGCCTCCTCCAGCCCCGCCAGAACGGTATCGGCATACGCCGCAAAATCCGAGGCGTTCACCGCCAGACGGAACTCTTTCGCCTCCGCCGGCTCTTCCAGATCTGCGATCAGATCCTCGATGTGCCGGCCGTCTTTCTTG
Organism: uncultured Eubacteriales bacterium; assembly: GCA_902773665.1. Taxonomy (GTDB): domain Bacteria; phylum Bacillota; class Clostridia; order Peptostreptococcales; family Anaerovoracaceae; genus RUG11894. The sequence continues at coordinate 111,157 of CACYFF010000003.1, forward strand.
AGCCGCGCCGCTTCTGCTACGACCTTCGCCGCCAGGTAGGCGCCGTCGTCCAGGAAGTAATTCTCCTTGAGGGCTGCGTGGCCTGAAGTCTCAATGGCCAGGGGGCAGTAGGTGCCGGCTTCGTTCAGCTCCCGGCCCTTGTTGATGACGTTTTTATAGCCCCGCTTGAACCGCAGATGGGTAAAGCCCTTCGCCGCCAGGAAATCCGCCAGCTGCGTGCTGGTGATGGAGTCGGTCACGATGGTACCGCGGCTGCCGTCCGCATCCGGCGGGCACAGAAGCGCCGCCAGGGCCACGATGCCGTTGCGGGCGATATCCCTGCCGTTTGACCCGACCACCGCCATCCGGTCCACGTCCGTGTCGAAGATGATGCCCAGATCCGCGCCGCTTGCCAGTACCTTTTTGCTGAGCGAATCCACCGCCGCTGCATCCTCCGGATTGGGGGCATGATTGGGGAACATGCCGTCCGGTTCCAGGAACTGCGAGCTGCGGATGTCGGCGCCCAGAGGCTCCAATACGCCGCCGGCGTAGAAGCCGCCGGCTCCATTGCCCGCATCCACGCAGACCTTAAGTCCACCCAGGGGTCTATCGTCCTCTCTGAGGCCTAAAATCGCCGAAATCTGCGACTTTAAGTGCGCGCAGTACAAACTCATCAGATCGCAGGATCTCCACTCGCTATTCGCCTGTTTTATCTCGTTGCCGTGGTGGCCCATCCCGGCGATCTGCAGGATCTCCTTGATGTCCGCCTTATCCAGGCCGCCCTTGTTCTTCTCGAAGAGCTTGAGGCCGTTCCGGTCCGGAGGCAGATGGCTCGCCGTGATCATCACGGCGCCGTCGCAGGCTGTCTCGGGGAACACGCAGCTCATGAACATGGCCGGCGTGGAAGCCAGGCCGCAGTCCAGCACAGTAAAGCCCATCTGATTGAGGGTGCTGCACACCGACGCCTGCAGCGCAGGTCCCGTAAAGCGGGAGTCCCGGCCCACCGCCACGCGGCAGTCCGTGGGCGCTTTGCCTATCGTATCCGACAGCCAGAAGCCGAAACCGTAGGCGATATCCTCCGCAGCGCCGACCGTCAGATTCACTTCTTTTCCGAGCAGGTCCGATGCGACGCCTCTTACGTCGCTGCCGTTTTGCAGTTTACTGTAGTCCTTCATGCAGGATCTCCTCCACTTCTGCCCTGTTCTTTAAACCTGCCGCGCCGATGTAGCGCACGGAAGCCGAAGCCGTCGCTGTCGCGAGTTTCGCGCAGGACTCGTCGTCCAGGCCTTCCAGCAATCCCGCCGTAAAACCGGCCAGGAAATTGTCGCCGGCGCCGGTCGTATCCACGACCTCGCAGCGGATGGCCGGCACGAAGATTTTCCGCAGGCTTTCCGGACCCTTCCGACACAGCACGCAGCCGTTCTCGCCGTCCTTTAAGACGACGCAGCCGCAGCCCATGTCCAGCAGTTTCTCCGCCATGGCATCCGGTTCGCTCTCGCCGGTCATCCAGCGGGCTTCACTTCTGTTCGGGAAGATATAGTCCGCGTACTGCAGGAACGCCCCCGGATCCGCTTCGCTCTCCAGGCCCACATATTCCGAGCCGATCATGATGTCCACGCAGGTCGTAAGTCCCAAAGACTTCGCCTTCTTTAAGACCTCCGGCAGGCACTCCGTAAGGCCCTTCGCACCGTAGGCGCTGCCCACGCAGAACACCTGCGCCTTCGCGGCAGCCTCCCAGTCCACCGTGTCCGCACCGATCTCGTTATCCGAGCCGTCGTTCACGATAAAGTTGCGTTCACCATCCGGATGCACGCACACGATGGAGACCGCGGTCTGATGCGTTTGGGAGCGCTTCACTGCACCCATCCCCACACCGGCCTTCTCCGCCAGATCCGTTAAGACGTGCCCCATGGCATCGTCCGCGAGCACCGTCATCAGGATGGGTTCGTGGCCCAGTTTTGCCAGGGTCACCGCCTCGTTGATGGCGTCGCCCCCGGTGGAATAGGAGAAGTCTCCGACCCGTATGGTCTCCTTGGAAAAATCCGCAGGATCGAGACCCGGAACCAGCAGGTCCAGGCATGCGATCCCGAAACACACCGCTTTACTCATCGTTTACCGTCCTTTGCCGTCCGAACCGAACAGGCGCATCTTCTCCAGCGCCACTTTCTTTACCGCCGCCGTATGGTGCGCCGACATCGTATGATAGCTCTTTTCGCCGGCCGCCAGATCGCCTTTCAGCGTCGCAATGGCCTCCAGCAGCATATCCGTATGGATGTTGATCTTCGTAATGCCTTCCCGGCAGCAGCGCCGGATGTCCTCCGCGGGAATGCCGGAAGCGCCGTGGAGCACCAGGGGCACGTCCACCGCCTCGCGCACGGCCTGCAGCACCTCATAGTTGATCTTCGGCTCTGCGGTGTAGACGCCGTGCTGGTTGCCGATGGCCACCGCCAGAAAGTCGATGCCGGTGCGGCGCACGAATTCCGCCGCCTGGGCAGGATCCGTGTAGCCGTAGCCTTCCAGGGTATATTCGCCTTCGTCGCCCACGTGGCCAAGCTCCGCTTCCACGGGGATGCCCAGCGGATGGCAGTAGTCCACGACGGCCTTCACCGTGGCCACATTCTCCTCAAAAGGCTTGGAGGACGCGTCGATCATGATGGAATTGCAGCCGCAGGCCACCGCATGCATGCACCCTTCCAGGCTCGTGCCGTGGTCGTAGTGGAGCACCACCGGCAGGTCCGTGTCCTCCGCCCAGGCCTTCATGGCGGGGGCAAAATACGCCAGGGGAGAGTATTTCTCAAAAGGCGGGCTGTAGGCCAGAATGACCGGCGCAGCTGCTTCTTCCGCCGCTTCCATCACACCTTTGAGCAGTTCCGTGTTGAATACGTCGAAATTGCCGACGCCGTAGCCCTCCCGGGCCGCCTTCGCCAGCATGTCTTTCATGTTTACGAGCATTAGAGTTTCTCCAATATCTTCTTCGTTGCCAGATTCGCTTCCGCGATCGCCTTTTCCACGTCGATCGTCATGAATTCGCCGTCTTTATATAGCACGCGTCCGTCGCACATCGTCAGCACGACATTGGCGTTGGAGGCGGACCAGACCACATTGTTCAGCAGGTTATGCACCGGCTGCATGTTGGGTGCATCGATATCCATCACGACGAGGTCGGCTTTAAAGCCTTCCTTCAGCAGACCGCAGTCGTCTCTGCCCTGGGACAGGGCGCCTGCGCGGGTCATCGCATGGAGCACCTGCTGCGGCGTAAGCACGGCCGGATCCATGGCCTTGACCCGGGCAGCCAGCGCCATGGTCTTGGCATCTGCCAACAGATCCAGGCTGTTGTTGGAGGAGACGCCGTCGGTGCCCAGCGCCACGTTCACGCCCTTTTCCAGCATCTTCGGCACGTTCGCGATGCCGCTGGCCAGCTTCATGTTGGACACGGGGCAGGTGGCAACTGTCGCCCCCTTCTCCCGGATGATATCCATGTCGCTCTCCTCGATCCACACGCAGTGGGCCAGCGTAGCAGGCACGTCCAGCAGACCGCAGTCCGCCAGATATTCGATGTCGGTGCGGCCGCCGCGGCGCACCTTGCACTCCGCCGCTTCGCTCTTCGTCTCCGCCGCATGGATGTGCAGATGCACGCCCTGCTCTTTCGCCAGCGCCGCGAGCCCCCTTGCCACCTTTTCGGTGGAGGTGTACTCGCCGTGCAGCGCCAGATCCGTTAAGATGCGGCCGTCTGCCGCCCCGTGCCAATTCTTATAGGCATCGCAGGCGATCTGGTACGCCGGCAGATCTTCGAAAGAAGAATCGTCGAAGCACAGCACGGCATTGCTCAGGTTCATCTTGCAGCCGGCTTCGGCCACTGCCCGGCCAGCGTCGTCCAGCCAGTAATACATGTCAGTGGAGGACACGATGCCGCTGCGGATGGACTCCGCCATCGCCAGTTTTACGCCGGTATAAATATCGCTGCCCACCATCTTCGCCTCGAAGGGGAAGATCTTGGTGTTCAGCCAGTCCTGCAGGTTCATGTTTTCGGCATAGCCCCGCAGGAGGGTCATAGCGCTGTGGGTGTGGGCGTTGTAGAAAGCCGGCATCAGCAGCTTTCCCTTTCCGCTATAAACAGAGCCGAAGTCTTCCTTCGGCTCTGCAGCTCCCACATACGCGACGCGTCCGTCCTTTACGCCCACGAACTGATGCTCGCGGACCGCAAAGTTTTCGTCAATAATCGTAATGTCGGAAAATATCATGTTGTTATCTCCACAGAGATTCGATCAGTTCCTGGGTCACGGCGGGCAGTTCTTCCAGCAGGCTCTTCTTGAGCGCACGCTCGGTCCACTGGTGATATTCCTTCGTGATGGGTCCGTACAGGATAAACGGAATGTTGTTCGCTTCGATGGTCTTGAAGTCCACGGTGTATAGCTGGCCGTAGCACGGCGTATTCAGGGAGAACTTGTCGTAATCGAAGGGGTGACCCACCGCAGTATAGGAACCGTCGGAAATGCCCATGAAGTAGTGTTCGTTGAAGGATTCTCTGCCGAACTTTTCCTTGGCAGCCTTCTCCACGACTTCGTAAGCCTTGAGGGCGGCGTTTTCCTTGCCCTTGACGGCGTCGCCGTTGACAGCCGGATAATAGGGAGGCGCGAAGCCCAGCAGCACGGTGGGCTGCTTGAGGTCTGCGTAGTCCATGACCTTCTGCATGATCTCTACCGTGGCATCGGGGAAGTTGATGCGGCCTGCTTCGATGTCGTCCTTAATGCCGTTGTAGACTTCCGCGAAGAACTTCTCGAAACCTTCTCTGTCGGTCTGCTTGATCTTAGCGACCAGTTCCTCGAAGGTGTAGACCTCGGGATAGTAGACCAGGTGGTCCTTATCGGCGGACTTGTCGATCTTCTTGTATTCCTGATAGGTAGCGTCGATCTTGGCGCACTCTTCCTTCAGGACCTCCATGGAGATCTCCTTGAGGCGTGCGATGATCTGGTCCGGCGTTCTGTCGAAGTGCAGCAGCGTAAAGTATCCGTAAGCGCGGAGAGGAATGGTTACGTCGTACAGTTCCTTATTGTCGCGGAACTTCTGCCAAGTGGGCGGGCAGGCTGCCTCGCCGTCGTAGGAATCGGAGAATTCCAGCGCGTTGTTGGTTCTCTGATAGATGCCGGCCAGGAAGTTCATGGGGGAGATGCCGTTGAAGCAGTGACCCACGTGAGCGGTGACGCCCTGGGCCATGACGACGGGCATCAGCTTGCCGACGGTACCTCTGGAGAAGGACTGCTTGCCTCCTACCCAGTTGGAGGGTTCGGGGATGATCATCAGCTGAACGTCCAGCTGATACTGCTCGACCAGTCTGCGGATGATCTTGGCGCCCTCTCTCATACCGACGGAGAAGCTTTCCTCATCGGGTACGGGCAGATACATGTAGCAGCCGGGCAGTTCGCCCTTCTGCGCCATCTCGGCGTATTCTTCGAACAGCGCCAGATGAACGGCATGGCCGCCCTTCATATCGCCTACGCCGCGGCCCCAGATCCATTCGCCGCTGTTCATGTCGAAACGGGCTTCCGCATCCAGATTTCTGGTTGCCAGAGCCTTTTCGAGCTCTTCGCCTACGTGGAAGGCCATGTCCTTTAAGGGACCGTAGTTATCGGTGCCGACGACGTCGAAGTGACCCGAAGAGATAACGGTCTTCTTGGAGTTGCCCAGCAGCAGTGCCCAGGGTACGGATCTGTGATATGCGTCTCCGGGGATCATGAAGTTGCCGGTGAGTTCGGGGTGTTCCTTGAAATACGGAATATTTCTGAAGAACTCTGCGAACCAGTCGCCGGCCTTATATTCGTGGTGGGTGCAGCTGACAGAGTCGCAGGCTACGAGTTCTGTCAGGTACTGGTAGATTCTTTCTTTGCGGTCCTTCATGCTTGTTATTTCCTCCTTAGAAAGCAAGTTTTTAAATGAACTGTGTTCAAGGAAAAACTTTTTTAGATGCCGAGAGCCGACCTCAGATCTGGCGTCAGATAATTATATGCTCTCGCCTTCAAACGGGCGGGTATGCCGAAATATACTTCTGCGATGCTGCCTGCGATGGCTGCTTGGGTGTCGGAGTCACCGCCCAACGAGACGGCGTTGCGGACAGCGTCCTCAAAGGACTCCGCTTCCAGGAAGCAGCGGATCGCCTGGGGCACGCTGCCCTGGCAGGTCACGTCGAATTCATAGGTTGGACGGATCTCGTCCAGCGTAAAGTCCAGATCGTAATACTGGGAGAGATGTTCTTCGATCTCGTCTTTGCTCTTCTTATTCTTGGCCAGCCAGATAGCCTCCGCTACTGCAACGGCGCCCTTGATCCCTTCCGGATGGTTATGGGTCACCTCTGCGGAGTACACGGCCAGCTTGTGCGCTTCCTCTAAAGAATCCGCCAGCTGCCCGCAGGCGGAGACACGCATAGCGGATCCGTTGCCGAAGCTGTTGTAGGGCCGGCGATAGGGATTCTGCAGCCACTTGGCGAATTTTCCGCCGTATCCGGCGTCCGGGTATTTCTGTCCCAGCTCCACCATGCGCTTCTGGAACAGTCCGATGACGTTGACGTTGTCTCTTGCTTTATATTCCCGCACCGCATAGGCAACGGCGCAGGTCATGACGGTGTCGTCCGTAAAGCGGCATCCGTCCTGAAACAATTCAAATTCCTTGGTTTTAATAGGGTTGCGTTCGTAAACAGAACCGACTATATCTCCAATAATGGCTCCGATCATATATAGTCCTCTTTCTTAAGTCTTGACTTATTTATTTTAACACAAAAAGACGGTGGATTTCCACCGTCTTTGTTGCGTATATTGGTTTATCCGATTCGATTACAGCAGTCCGCCGACCTTGAGGAACAGCGGTGCGAATACGACGGCAACGATCGTCATCAGCTTGATGAGGATGTTGAGGGACGGGCCGGAGGTGTCCTTGAACGGGTCACCAACGGTGTCGCCTACGACAGCAGCCTTGTGGGTCTCGGAACCCTTGCCGCCGTAAACGCCGCTCTCGACGTACTTCTTCGCGTTGTCCCAAGCGCCGCCTGCGTTGGACATCATGATGGCGAGCAGAACGCCCGTAACCAGAGCGCCGGCCAGCATGCCGCCCAGAGCCTCGGTCCCCATAACGAAACCGACGAGCAGCGGTGCGATAACAGCCATGACTGCGGGAATGATCATCTCGTGCAGTGCAGCACCGGTGGAGATGTCTACGCAGCGGGCATAGTCGGGCTTGGAAGTGCCGGCCATGATGCCGGCATCTTCGCGGAACTGTCTGCGGACTTCTTCGATCATCTGGTTCGCAGCCTTACCAACGGAGTTCATGGTGTAGGCGGAGAACATGAACGGCAGCATGCCGCCGATGAAGATGCCTGCGATGACCATGGGGCTGAGGAGGTTGATGCCTGCCAGCTGAACGACTTCGGAGTAGGAAGCGAACAGGGCCAGAGCAGTCAGGGCAGCGGAGCCGATGGCGAAGCCCTTGCCGATAGCGGCAGTGGTGTTGCCTACGGAGTCCAGCGTATCGGTAATTTCACGAACGTGCTCGGGCAGTTCGGACATTTCGGCGATACCGCCTGCGTTGTCGGATACGGGACCGTAAGCGTCGACTGCGATGGTCATGCCAGCGGTGGACAGCATACCGACTGCGGAGATCGCGATGCCGTACAGGCCTGCGAACTTATAGGAAACGAGGATACCGACTGCGATGATCAGGATGGGCCATACGGTGGACATCATGCCGACGCCCAGACCGGAGATGATCGTGGTGGCAGCACCCGTCTGGGACTGCTCTGCGATCTTCTTGACGCTCTTGTAATCAGCGGAAGTGTAGACTTCCGTGATCTTACCGATGAGCGTACCGACGACCAGACCTGCGATAACGGCCAGCGACATGTTGAAGCTGCCGAAGAAGACCTTGGACAGGATGACCGCAACGACTGCGGACAGGATGGCTGCTACGTAGGTGCCCATGTTGAGCGCCTTGGCGGGGTTGGACTTTTCGTCGCCCTTAACGGACATGATACCGACGATGGAGCACAGGATGCCGACAGCGGAGATGATGAGCGGGAAGATCGCGCCCTTTACGCCGTCGAAGGCAAAGCTGGGAGCCAGCGCCAGAGTGATAGCGGAAATGATGGAACCGACATAGGATTCGAACAGGTCGGAACCCATACCGGCGATATCGCCTACGTTGTCGCCTACGTTGTCTGCGATAACGGCGGGGTTGCGGGGGTCATCCTCGGGGATGCCTGCTTCGACCTTACCGACCAGATCGGCGCCTACGTCTGCAGCCTTGGTATAGATACCGCCGCCGACACGGCCGAACAGAGCCATGGAAGAAGCACCCAGACCGAAACCGGTGAGGCAGTTTGCTGCGGTCTCCTGACCAAGCAGCGCGAATGCGAGGCCTACGCCCAGGATGCCCAGGCCGACGACGCACAGACCCATAACGGAACCGCTGCGGAAAGCGACCTTCAGAGCCTTGTTCATGCCGCCTTCTTCTGCAGCCCATGCAGTTCTGACGTTACCCTTGGTAGCGACCTGCATGCCGAAGAAGCCTGCCAGTACGGAGAATGCTGCGCCGCAAACGTACAGAATTGCGGTGACCCAGTTGATTCCGAGCCCGAGAATGATGAAGAGGGCGATAACGACGATGACCATCGTTCTGTATTCTCTCTTCAGGAACGCCATAGCGCCTTCATGGATAAATCCGGCGATCTCGGTCATGCGTTCATTGCCCGTGGACTGCTTCCCGATCCAGCTGGCGAGCACGTATGCTACGCACAGGGCGACGATGCCTACCACAGGAGCAATCCACACTAATCCGTTCATTTTGAAATTCCTCCTTGGAATATACGTAATAAAAAGTTTTTAAAATACAACGTTAAGAGACAAGGCCAAAAGGCTTGCCTCTTAACGCAGTTGCCTGTATGAAAGCGCCTGTCTTTCCTAGCCGATCGTAACGAGGATGAGCGTGACGACGATAAAGACCACGGCACCGATGACGGTGACCTTGGACAGGATCGCGTCGTATCCTTTGCTCTTCTTCTTTCCGAACAACTGCTCCGCGCCGCCTGCGATGGAGCCGGAAAGTCCTGCGCTGTTGCCGGACTGGAACAGAATGCTCCCGATGAGTACCAGGGATGCCAGTGCTAGCAGAATCAACAGAAATGTCTTCATTTCTGATACCTCCTTGTAGAATGACCAATAAATTTTAGCACAGGCCATCTACAAAAGCAATTGATATTTCGTTCTTTTTCTTACTTCAGGTTATAAAATGCGTCCATGCCGGCGTACTGGGCGGAATCTCCCAGGATGTCCTCGATCCGCAGCAGCTGATTATACTTCGCGATGCGGTCGGTGCGGCACAGAGAACCGGTCTTGATCTGTCCGGTGTTGAGGGCCACGACGATGTCGGCGATGGTGGTATCTTCCGTTTCGCCGGATCTGTGGGAGACCACGGCGGTGTAGCCCGCTCTCTTGGCCATCTCCACGGCGTCGAACGTCTCGGTGAGGGTGCCGATCTGGTTGACCTTGATGAGGATGGAGTTGGCTACGCCCTTCTTGATGCCTTCTTCCAGGCGCTTGGTGTTCGTAACGAACAGGTCGTCGCCCACCAGCTGGACCTTCTTGCCCAGAGCCTTCGTCAGCTTCTTCCAGCCGGCCCAGTCATCTTCCGCAAGACCATCTTCGATGGTGATGATCGGATACTTGGCGCACAGTTCCTTGTAGTATTCGATCTGCTCTTCGGCTGTGCGGGTCACGCCTTCGCCCTTCATGTTGTAGGTCTTGGTCTCGGCATCGTAGAATTCGGAAGCCGCGACGTCCATGCCCAGGTAGATGTCCTTGCCGGGCTTGTAGCCGGCCTTCTTGATGGCCTTGATGATATATTCCAGAGCCTGCGCGTTGGTCTTCAGGTCGGGTGCGAAGCCGCCTTCATCGCCGACTGCGGTGTTGAGGCCGTCGGCCTTCAGCGTGCTCTTAAGGGCGTGGAAAGTCTCAGCGCCCATGCGCAGCGCTTCGGAGAAGCTCTTGGCGCCTACGGGAAGGATCATGAATTCCTGAATGTCCAGGGAGTTGTCCGCGTGTTCGCCGCCGTTCATGATGTTCATCATGGGAACGGGCAGGACCTTGGCGTTGATGCCGCCCAGATACTGATACAGGGGCAGGCCCAGGCAGTCTGCGGAAGCGTGGGCTGCGGCCATGGAGACTCCCAGGATGGCGTTGGCGCCCAGGTTGCCCTTGTTTTCCGTGCCGTCCAGTTCCAGGAGCAGAGCATCCAGTGCGGGCTGATCCATGACGTCCATGCCTACGATGGCCGGTGCGATGATATCGTTGACGTTATCGACAGCCTTCTGTACGCCCTTGCCGCCGTAGCGCTTCTTGTCGCCGTCCCGCAGTTCCACCGCTTCGTGGACGCCGGTGCTGGCACCGGAAGGAACGATCGCTCTTCCCATGGTATCGTCGTCCAGCCAGAGTTCGACCTCTACCGTCGGATTGCCTCTGCTGTCCAGGACCTCTCTTGCGTATACTTCGTCGATGCGTGCCATAGTCTTACCTCCGTTATAGCTGCGCTTGCTTTATGATCTTCAGGAAATCGTCCGGATCCAGGCTTGCGCCGCCCACCAGGGCCCCGTCGATATCCTCCATATCCAGTATCTCTTTGGCATTTTCCGGCTTTACGCTGCCGCCGTACAAGATCTTAACGTCGTCCGCTGCATTGCCGTGATACACCCGCACCACGTCGCGGATGACCTTGCACATATCCTCCGCCTGCTGCGGGGTCGCGACTCTGCCGGTGCCGATGGCCCAGACCGGTTCGTAGGCGATGACAGCCTTGCTCACCAGCTCGTCGGGCAGGCCCGCCAGCGCCATGACGACCTGATGCCGTACGATGTGCCCTTCCAGGCCCTGTTCCCGCTGCGCCAGCGTTTCACCGCAGCAGATGATGGGGATCATATCCCATTCAAAGGCCTTCTTCACCTTCTTGTTGATGACCTCATCTGTCTCCGCAAAATAGGCTCTGCGTTCCGAATGGCCCAGGATGACGTAGTCCACGCCGATCTCCGCCAGCATAGGCGCAGAGATCTCGCCGGTAAAGGCGCCCTGGTCCTCGTAGTGCATGTTCTGGGCCGCTGTAAACAGGTCTGTTCCCTTGAACATCTCTTCCAGCGCCAGCAGCTCCGTAAAGGGAGCGGCGATGCACACGTCCAGATCCGGGGTGACCCTGTAGATCTTCAGGAACTTTTCTGCGAAGCCCCGGGCCGTCTCGCTGTTCTTGTGCATCTTCCAGTTGCCGGCGATAAGCCTTCTTCTCATAGCTGCCTCCTATTTATCCTGCAGGCATGCGACGCCGGGCAGGACCTTGCCTTCCAGGAATTCCAGGGATGCGCCGCCGCCGGTGCTGATGTGGGTCATGCCCTCTTCGAAGCCGAACTGCTTGACCGCAGCAGCGGAATCGCCGCCGCCCACGACGGTAACGGCGCCGCTTTCCGCCATGGCTTTGGCCACAGCCTTCGTGCCGTCCTCGAACGCGGGGAATTCGAACACGCCCATGGGGCCGTTCCAAACCACGGTGCCGGCCTCTGCGATCGCCTTCGTGTAGGCTTCGATGGTCTTCGGACCGATGTCCATGCCCATCCAGCCGTCCGGCATCGCTGTGCTGTCCGCGAACTGCGTCTCGCAGTCTGCCGCGAACTTGTCGCCCAGTTTGCTGTCGGAAGGAATGAGGAGCTTTACGCCCTTCGCTTCCGCCTTCGCCCGCAGCTCGTTCGCCAGTTCCAGTTTATCCTCTTCGCATAAAGACGTGCCGATGCCGCAGCCTGCCGCCTTGATGAAGGTGTAGGCCATACCGCCGCCGATGAGGATCGTGTCCGCCTTCTCGATGAGGTTCTCGATGACGCCGATCTTGTCGGACACCTTGGAGCCGCCCAGGATGGCGACGAAGGGCCGCTTCGGATCGTCCACGGCTTCACCCAGGAACTGCAGTTCCTTCTCAATGAGGAATCCGCTTACGGCCGGCAGGAAGTCTGCGATCCCTGCGGTGGAAGAATGCGCTCTGTGCGCTGTGCCGAAGGCGTCGTTTACGAACAGATCGGCGAGATCCGCCAGTTCCTTGCTGAAACCGGGGTCGTTCTTCTCTTCCTCCGCTCTGTAGCGGACGTTCTCCAGCAGCATCACGTCGCCGGGTCTAAGCGCCGCAGCCTTCTCCCGCACGCCGTCGTCCACGACGGTGTCGGAGGGTGCGAACTGCACGGGTCTTCCCAGCAGTTCCTCCAGGCGCTTTGCCACCGGCTCCAGCGTAAAATCGTGATTCGGCTTGCCCTTGGGACGGCCGAGGTGGCTCATCAGGATAACGGATGCACCTTCTTCCAGCATGTACTGAATGGTGGGCAGCGCAGCCCGGATGCGGGTGTCATCCGTGATGGCGCCTTCCTTCATGGGTACGTTGAAGTCGCAGCGGCAGATGACCCGCTTTTCCTTCAGTTCCACGTCTCTTACAGTCTTTTTCATAGATAGATCTCCTTTTATTCAAAGCGCTTTCTGCCCGAGGACGACGGGATGCCGAGGGCTTCCCTGTATTTCGCTACCGTCCTGCGGGAGATCTCTACGCCTTTTTCCTCCTGCAGCCTCTCCGCGATCGTCTGGTCGCTCAGAGGATGTTTGCCGTCTTCCGCTTCGATGTACGCGCGGATCTGGCGTTTTACGCTCTCGGTGGACACCTCGCCGCTCCCTGCGCTGTAGCCGCCCCGGAACAGATCCTTCAGTTCGAACACGCCCCTTGGCGTCTGCACGAACTTGCCGCTGGTGCAGCGGCTTACGGTGGATTCGTGCACGCCGGCCATCTGGGCGATCTGTGCGAGGGTCATGGGAACGAGGCCGCCGCGGTTCTTCAGGAAGTCCTCCTGCATCGATGCGAT
>CACYFF010000004.1 GCA_902773665.1 uncultured Eubacteriales bacterium
GGGGTAGTCCGGCTGCATAAAAACAGCCAACAACATTGCTGTTGCTGGCTGCGAAAATCTTATGATTTTTCACTGTCCACTTGACGGGTAGCAGTTCAAAGATCCTCTAAGCGGTTTGTTGCAACCGGCGTTTCGCTTAGGAAAAACTAAGCCATCCGCCAGTTACAGTCCGTTGCTTAGGGGAAATATGACGAATACTAGCGATCGCCCCTAAGCCGAGAGGCAAAAACGCAGGGTCGCTATACGGATTCCTAAGCCAACTCGCATTCTACAGGTTTCGCTTAGGCGGAAGAGAAAGCCTGTCGTAGCGCAGCGCTCTTTGCGCGTCGCCTCTCAAACAACTGTTGAGCAGATCGGCCGCCTATCTTGCGCCCCGCTATGTTATACTATAAATTGGGTAAGGAGGTGCACTATGTACGAACTGGTTATGCTGACGGAACGATCCGGCTACATCGAATGCCCTGCCAAAATGGGCGTCTTTTTATGTGACCCCTCCAGCGCCGTCCTGATCGACGCCGGCAGCGACAAGGATGCGGGCAAGAAAGCCTTAAAAGCCTTGGATTCCAAGGGTTGGACGCTCAAGGCGGTCATCAATACTCACCTGCACGCAGACCACATCGGCGGCAACAAGCTCGTCGCAAACCGTACCGGCGCACCCATCTACGGCCCCTCCATCGCAGCGGCTGTCGCGGGTCATCCCATCCTGGAGCCCACGGTGCTGTACGGCGGCTATCCGCCCAAGCAGCTGCGCAACAAATTCCTGATGGCGGAGCCCTCGGCGGTAAAGCCCATCGAAGAAGCGGATCTTGCGGCCCTCGGCGGTCTAGAAGTGCTGCAGCTGCCGGGTCACTCCATGGACATGATCGGCATCCGCACCCCGGACAACGTCGTGTTCCTGGCGGACTGTGTGTTCTCGGAGGAGACGACCCAGAAATACCATGTGAACTTCCAGTACGATATCGCCCAGGCGCTGGCAACGCTGGACTACCTGGAGACTCTGGAAGCAGACTGGTTTGTGCCGGCTCACGCGGCGCCCTGCAAGGACATAAAGCCTCTGGCGCAGGCCAACCGGGCCAAGATGCTGGAAGTTGCGGACCTGCTGCTGCAGCTCTGCGAAGACGGCAAGGGCTTCGAGGACATTCTGGCGGGCGTCTTTACCCATTATGGTCTGGAAATGAACATCGGTCAGCATGCGCTGGTCGGATCGACCGTGCGGTCGTACCTGTCCTGGCTCGCGGACACCGGCCGGATCTCCCTGGAGATCGCAGACAACCGCCTGCTTTTCAAAGCGTTATAAGAACTAAAGAGAACCGTCCCCAACAGTTCAACCTACAGAAAGGAAACAATGGAACAAGCATATAACGTATTTCTCCTTTTGGGAGGCATCGGACTTTTCTTATTCGGCATCAATTACATGGGCAAGGGCCTGGAGCAGGCCGCAGGCGACAACCTGCGCGTCTGGCTGGAAAGGCTGACGACCAGCCCCCTCAAAGCTGTCCTGGTAGGCGCGCTGGCGACGGCGGCCATCCAGAGCTCCGGCGCTACGATGGTCATGGCCGTGGGCTTCGTAAACGCCCAGATGATGACCCTCTCGCAAGCCCTGTACATCATGCTCGGCGCGTCCATCGGTACCACCATCACAGCGCAGATCATCGCGCTGGATATCGATCCCTGGGCTCCGCTCATCCTGTTCATCGGCATCCTGCTCACCCAGTTCATCAAGAACCGCACGGCGAAAAAGGCCGGCGCCATCGTGCTGGGCTTCGGCATCCTGTTCGTGGGCATCAACCTGATGGGTGACGCCGTCAAGGCCATGGAGCTGGGCGGCATGGTGGCGGGCTTCCTGCACAACGTGCACAACCCCGTGCTGTCGCTGCTCTTCGGCGCGGTCTTTACGCTGGTCATCCAGAGTTCGTCCGCGGCCGTCGGTATCCTGCAGGTCATCGTGGCCAGCAGCCTGGGCGCATCGATGGGCCTGGAGGAAGTGGTCTATATGATCATGGGCATGAATGTGGGCGCGGTGGCGCCCCTCGTGCTGTCGGCTCTGTCCGGCAACCGCTTAAGCAAGCGGGCGGCGGCATCTCAGACGGCCATCAAGCTGCTGAGCGCCATCTCCTTTAGCATCCTCATGCTCATCTTCCCGGCGATCATCGCCTTCGTCAAGAATCTGTCCCCCAACGACGTAAGCCGTCAGGTGGCGAATTTCCACACGATCTACAACTCCGTGAGCGCCGTGCTGATGTTCCCCCTCATCAAACCCGTGGCGAAGCTGGCGGAAAAGCTCATGCCCGATTCCGCGGAGGACGAGTTCTATTCCCGCAAGCTGCTCTACTGCAGCAACGACGTCTCCAAGAGCCCTGCCATCATGATCACCCAGGCGCACAAGGAGATCATGCGCTTCGCGGACATCTGCCGCGCCAACCTGCACACTGCGCTGGAGAGCTTCTTTGACCGCGACGAGGACAAGGCGGAAGCCGTCATCGAACGCGAAAAGACCATCAACTTCCTCAACCACGAGATCAACTCCTATCTCGTGAGCCTGTACGGCAAAGGCCTGCACGAAAGCGACGTGAGCCGCGTCTCCACCATGCTGAGCGTGGCATCCGACCTGGAGCGCATCGGCGACCTGGCGGAGAACATCGCAGAATATACCCAGATCGCAGCCAGCAACAAGGCGAAGTTCTCGCCTGCCGCCCTGGACGACCTGGGCGAGATGGCAGAGAAAGTCGAATACATGGTGGACCTGTCCATGAAGTGCTACGACAAGGAAGGCCGGGAGCTGCTGGCGGAAGCCAGAGCGGTCGAGGAGCAGGTGGACGCCATGCAGGAAGAGAAGACCGAAAACCACATCGAACGCCTGAAGGCCGAGATCTGCGATCCCAGAGGAGGCGTCGTCTACACCGACATGGTGAGCGACCTGGAGCGTATCTCCGACCACGCCACAAATATTGCGGAAGGCATCCTGGGGATCAACGCCTCCATCGAAGAATTAGCGGTGGAAGTGTAAGATTTTAGGATAAAATAAGGGCCTCTTGGGAATTGCATTGACCCTCAAAAGGGGATAAACTATAAGAAGGTAAATATGCGGCTTTAAGCCGCCGGTTATATTGCTAAGGAGGTAATCATGAGCAATTTAGACTACACCAAGACCGGTTTCTGTACTGCTGCAGTCCATGCGGGCTACATCAGAGACAAGGAATGGGGCGCAGAAGCAACGCCGATCTATCAGACCTCGACCTATACCTTTGAGACCCTGGAAGAAGGCGGCGGCGTTTTCAGCGGCACCGTTCCCAAGTATCCGTATGCAAGAACCGCTAACCCGACCGTAGCCACTTTCGAGAGAAAGATGTGCGCTCTGGAGCACGCAAATGCTGCTGTTGCTACCGGTTCCGGCATGGGCGCTGTCAGCTCCGCTCTGCTGGGCGTTCTGCAGGCCGGCGATCATATCGTCTGCTCCGATACCGTTTACGGCTGCACCGACGTCGTCATGAGAAGCATCCTGCCCAGCCTCGGCTTTGAGACCACTCTGGTCGACACCAGCGATCCCGAAGCAGTCAAGGCTGCCATGAAGCCCAACACCAAGATCCTGTATTTCGAAGTTGCGGCAAACCCGACCATGAGAGTCACCGACATCGCTGAAATGGTCAAGATCGGCCACGAAGGCGGCGCGAAGGTCATCGTAGACAACACCTTCACTCCTCCTCCAGTATGCACCCCGCTCGACTTCGGCGTAGATATCGTTCTGCACTCCGTCACCAAGTACCTGAACGGTCACGGCGACGTTATCGCGGGTGTTATCTGCTCCAAGGATGAGGAACTCATCCACACCATCAAGTCCAGAGCAGTCGGCAAGATGACCGGTTCCTCCATGGCTCCGATGATGGCTTACCTGATCGTCCGCGGCCTGAAGACCCTCGGTCTGAGAATGAAGGCCCACGGCGAGAACGCTACCAAGATGGCAGCATGGCTCGAAAAGCAGCCCTACATCAAGGCAGTCTATCATCCGTCCCTGCCCTCCAACGGCAGAAACTACGAAGTTGCCAAGAAGCAGTTCCACGAAGGCTATACCACCGGTATGATCACCTTCGAATGCGCAGCCTACAAGGGCATGAGCGAATTTGAAACTGCCAAGAAGCTGCTGAACGCGCTGCAGATCCCCGGCATCGGCGTCTCCCTGGGCGGCACCGACTCCCTCATCCAGCACCCGGCCAGCATGACCCACGCCAACGTTACGCCGGAAGGCCGCAAGGAAGCCGGCATCACCGATGGTATGGTCCGCTTCTCCGTCGGTATCGAAGACATCGAAGACCTGATCGCAGACTTCGAGCAGTCCGCTGCTAAGCTGTAAAGCACGGGGACGGTTTTAGTCCCACGAAAGGAATTGTAAATGAAACGCACTCTTCGGATTGCGTTGACCCTCGCATTGGCACTGGCGGTCTCGACTGCCAGCGCCTTTGCATCTGTGGTGGACGCGAGCTTCAACAAGATCAATATCGAGGTAAACGGCGTTCAGACGGCGGTGGAAGGAGAAAGCTTCGTGCGCACGACGGGCGACGTGCCCTACAGCATCCTGTATAAGGGCACGACCTACCTGCCTCTGGCCAAGGTCTGCGAATTCGTGGGCAAAGCGGTGCGCTGGGACGGCAATACCCGCACGATCTACATCTCCAACCCGGAGACCCCCATGGAAGCGCCGGCTGCCAGCACGGCAGAACCTGCTGCGTTCCAGGACGTCTCCATCGACTGCGTGTTCGACAGCCTGACGATCGTTGTGAGCGGTCAGACCTTTGCCCGCCCCGGCGACTCCTACGACCGCGGCGGCGGACTTTCCGTGCCCTACAGCCTGCTGTACCGCGGCACGACCTACCTGCCTCTGGCGGCGGTCTGCCAGCTTGTCGGCAAGAACGTTTCCTGGGACGGCGGTACCTATACGGCGTATGTGCTCGACCGGCCCGCGCTTCCGGTCTATGCCGGTACGGACGTACCCGACTTCGGAAAGCTCTGCGGTCTGGGCAAGGCGGAGGAGAGCGGCGAAGACGACCTGATGGTCTACAACTATTACAATTATACCGGAACGCCCAAAGAGGGATCCGAAGCAAGCGATCTGCAGCTGTATACGGCTTATCTGTTCGATGCGGGGTTCACTTTCAGCAAGGAAGACAGCAAGCAGCTGATCGGCCGGGAAGACACCACGCTGTACGCCTACCGGAACGAGGCCACCGGACGCGTTGTCGTCCTGGGTCTGGTCCAGGTGCCCGGCCTGTCCGAAGCGGTCATCAGCTATACAAAATAAGGAGACACACATGCAATACGTACTCGCAACCATGGAAGATCTGCCCGCGATCCGCAAATTGCTGGCCAGATATCACAAAGACACCATCAAGCCCGAGGATATGCCCGGCGGCTTCGTCACGACCAAGCTGTCCGACGAGCAGTTCCAGGATCTGATCGAGGTCCAAAAGGGCGTGACCCTGGCAAAGGACGAAAACGGCGAAGTCAAGGCCTTCGCGCTGCACGCGCCCTGGTCCTACTGGAAGCAGGTGCCCATCATGCAGCGCATGACGGAAGTCCTGCCGGATATGCCCTTCGAAGGCATGCATCTGGACGAGACCAACACCTATCAGTACGGCCCCGTCTGCGTGGACGTGTCCGTCCGCGGCACCGGTGTGTTCGAGGAGATCTTCAAGGAAGCGCTCAAACTCTACGAGGACCGCTATCCTGTCATGGTCACCTTCATCAACCAGATCAACCCCAGAAGCTATGCGGCGCACACCCGCAAGGCCCACATGACCGAGATCGGCAAGTTCGACTTCAACGATAACCATTACTGGATGATGGCCATCCGCACGAAATGAACGCGTTATATTTCAGCCCCACCGGAAACACTCGCAAAGTCGTAAAGGCTTTTGCGAAGGGCTACGGCGGCGGGCTTACGGAAACTGATATCACGCTGCCGGAGGCGCGCAAGGACCAGACAAATCCGTTTCTGGTGCGGACCGGCGGCGCCATGCCGGAGCCGCTGGATGACCCCTCCAGCACCTTCTCCCGGCTGACCGTCCTGGCAGGTCCTGTCTACGGCGGCCGCAGTTTTAAGATGCTCACGAACGCGATCGCCAAGGTGGACGGAAACGGCCGCCCAGCGGTGCTGATCTGCACCTACGGCGGCCGGCATTACGACATGGCCCTGGCGGATCTGTACGAGGCGGCGGTGAAGGCCGGCTTTACGGTGGTCGCCTGCGGCGCCTTTGTCGGCGAGCACAGCTTCTCGAAGAAGATCCAGACCGGAAGGCCGGACGGAGACGACCTGCAGAAAGCGCAGGAGTTCGGCGCAGAGGTGCGCCGGCGCCTGGCTGCGGGTACGATGATGCCCATGAAGGCGGAGGAGATCCCGCAAAGGGACGTGGATCTGGATGCCATCGGCATGCACCGGGAGAGGCTTGGACGGCTCACGCCGAACCGGCCGGCGCCCCTGCCGCACTGCTTGCACTGCGGCGCCTGCGCCATGGTGTGCCCTCTGGGGCTCATCAACGTCAACGACAGCGACGACATTAAGCCGGGCTGCCTCAAATGCAACACCTGCGTTAAGACCTGTCCGGTGGGCGCCATGCAGTTTGCCCAGGAGGATTTTATCGCCGTGGCGAAGAACTGCGAGGAGACGTTCGGAAAAGAGACCCGCGAGCCGGAAGTCTGGTTCGCGCGCTAGGCGGGACGCCGGATCGTCCGGAAAGGAGTCTGTATGCCTTTTGGCCAGATCACAATGCAATATTTTACGTTGGCACAGAACCTGGACTTTTTGCTGCGTCTTCTCGTCGCATGCGCCTGCGGCGCTGCCATTGGCTACGAGCGCAGCCGCCGCTTTAAGGAAGCTGGCATCCGCACCCACGTGATCGTCTGCTGTGCGGCGTCCCTCATCATGATCGTGTCCAAATACGGATTTGTGGATCTGGGGACATCGGCGAGCGGCTTTTTCCCCGGCACCCGGGGCGCTGACCCCGCCAGGATCGCCGCTGCGGTCGTAAGTGGCATCGGTTTTTTAGGCGCTGGCGCGATCTTCCGCAACAAGAACGTCGTAAAGGGGCTCACCACGGCAGCCGGACTTTGGGCTACGGCGGGCATCGGCCTCGCGGTCGGTTCCGGCATGTATTGGCTGGGCATCGTTGCCGCGGCGATCATCTGCATCATGCAGTATCTGATGCACCATTTTACCGTGGGCTCCGACGCGTTCCAGAACAGCATTCTGGAGTTCGACGTGGACAGCGAAGTGGATTTCCAGCCGCTGCTGAGCGGATTTGTGGAAAGCCTG
This sequence comes from uncultured Eubacteriales bacterium, assembly GCA_902773665.1. GTDB lineage: Bacteria > Bacillota > Clostridia > Peptostreptococcales > Anaerovoracaceae > RUG11894. The sequence goes on from CACYFF010000004.1 coordinate 7,304, forward strand.
GATGGGCAGATCTCCAGCTACAGCTATGCGGTCAACGGCAGCACCACCCACTACAGCGTTACGTTAAAATCTAAAAAGCCGATCACCATGGAACTGATGAACGGCTTTTCCAAACAGCACGCGGGGATCCGCGGTGCTAGCGCCAGTAAGATGTGATGGCCAGGGCGAGCAGGGACAGCGCGGCCAGCACCGCCGATGCGGTCCAGTAGACGGCTCCCAGGGAGCTGGATGTTCCGTAGATGTCCAAAACGCCCCGGAACAGGAATCCTACCGTAAGCGTGGCGACAGCTGCGTGCCAGAATTTACAGACAAGGGCGGGGACCGTGCTCCCCGTCTTTTTTAGTGCCCTGTCAAGCAGCAGGAAGGGGAGCGCGCCCATCAGCAGCGGCACCGCGAAGGCGAAGATCATAAAGGGCGAGTAGACGCCGAAGCTGAAGTGCTCGTAGATCGCGCTGAAGACCGCTACGTTGACCGCGGCAAGAACGTAGAGCCTTGCGGCATCAAAACAGTTGAAATATGTGCGTCTATCGCTAATAACCGATGTAAACAATGTCGCTCACGCTCCTCTCTTTTGCGGAATTTCCGCTGGTCGTCGGATTGTTGACGACCTCCCCCTGATAGACCATGGTGGACGAGCCGCCGCCGTCCAGGTTATAGGCGGTCTCCACGCCCAGCTCCTGCAGGAATTCCGCCAGTTCGTACAGGCTGAGGCCTTCGCTCTCGTCGGTGCGTCCGTCGCTCACCACGAAGACGTAGTGGCCGTCCTCGCAGATCCCGATGGCCGTGCGGGGGTTGGAGGCCATGGCCTTGCCCACTTCTTCGCTCTTCGTTACGGCGATCTCTCTATCTTCGATGAGCGCCGGCCCGAAGGACAGCACCTGCACCGCGCCGTCCGCCAGCAGCTGTTCTGCGGTCACCTCATCCTCGTCGATGATGGCAAAAGAACCATCTTCATAGATCACCAGGTCCTCGGCACCGGAGGAAGTGCTCCGGTACAGCACGCCGTTTCGGATCACATAGCCGCTGTTCCTGGCGCCGTAAAAGTCCCCGTTGATGGCCAGGATCGCATCCACATCCTCCGCGATGTCCGAGGTCGCATCCTTTACATTTTTGCCATAGGTACCGCCTGCGAGCGCTGTTTTCAACTGCGACGGATCCGTGACCCACACATCCGCCACATAGATAGTCGTGTCATTTTCCCGGTATTCGGTGAGTTCGACGGTGATGCCGTCCTGTGTGGTTTCTTCCTGTTCGATCTCTTCTTGCACGGAAGTCTCCTGGACAGCCGCCTGCACCTCTTCCGCCGCGATATCTACGGTCTGCGGCATCGTACCGTAGCTGCGGGGGATGACGAAGGTATCCAGCAGCGCGTAACCCGTAAATACCGTAAGCGCCAGCGCCGTCACAGCGCCGAAGCTCCATCTCTTTCGCTTTTGTTTCATATATAAAACCCCTTTCTCATGCGTTTTCTATTAACCTATTCGGAAAAAGCGCGCAAAGAAACGGGGTAGCAGCGTCATTTTCGTTATATAATACTGGTGTAACGTTTATTTGCATTTCGAGGTGACCCATGGACAAAGACATATTTGATAAAGCAGTCGAACTGCGGCACGAGATCCACAAGTATCCGGATCTGTCCAACGAAGAAAGACCCACCCTGGAGCGGGTCATGAAATTCTTAAAAGATAATACGAGCAACATCGAGATCCACGACGCCGGCCACTACGTGTGGTGCGCCTACCGCAGCCCCAACCCGGTAAAGCCGAACATGGCTTTCCGCGCGGACTGCGATGCCCTGAAGGCGCAGGATCTGATCGATAAACCCTATAGATCCGTGTACCCCGGCAAGGGACACAAGTGCGGGCACGACGGCCATACCGCAGCGCTCGCAGCCCTTGTGCTGTCCGTGGACCGTTACGGCGCAGACCGGGACGTGTTCTTCATCTTCCAGCCGGCTGAGGAAAACGGCAGCGGCGCCAGATCCTGCCTGGATTTTATTACGGACAACAACATTCAGGAGATCTTTGCGGCTCACGGCCACGGCAAATACTATCCCGAAGCCATCGCCTCCAAGCGGGGCACCATCCAGTGCGCCAGCAAGGGCATGATCGTCGAGATGACCGGCAAGCAGGCCCACGCGGCGACGCCCCAGGACGGCATCAATCCGTCGCTGGCTCTGTGCCGTCTGGCGGAATACAGCCAAGAGGTCCTGAAGGATCCGTCGTTTAAGAGTTTTATCCTCGCCACCATCGTGCAGATCGACGTGGGCGAGCACGAAGCCTTCGGCATGAGTGCCAGCCACGGCCGGCTGCTCCTGACGATCCGGGCGGAGGACGAGGCGGAACTGGACGAGCTGCAGGCAAAGATGGAGACGAAGGCGAAGGAGCTGGCTGCTGCGGAAGGGCTGCAGGTGCGCTTCGAGTACCGCGACGAGTTCCCGATGACCCGCAACCACGACTCCAGTTACGATAAGCTGCGGAAAGCCGTCGAGGCCTGCGGCTATCCCTTCTACGAGGTGCCGGAGCCCCGGCGCGGCAGCGAGGACATGGGTCATTTCCTGAAGGCGACGAAGGGCTGCCACTATTACTGCAGTTTCGGACTGGACTATCCGGCCATCCACACGGAGGCCTACGATTTCCGGGACGACGGCATCGAGACGATCGTGAACGTCAACATGGCGCTGATCGCAGGAGAGTAGTGCAAAACGAAGGAATATGTATAAAGCAGATCCCGGCCTGGCGGCCGGGATTTTTACATATATTGGTTGACAGATGGGCCGGCGCTTGCTATAGTAAATAAGAAAATAATGGAAATGCAGAAACAAATTTGTTGACAACATGGCTTGTACAATATATTATCATAATTAAGATAATTTATTGATAAGGAGGCCAGTATGCTGCAGATTCGTCCTGTTTCCGATTTAAGAAATAAGTTTACTGAGATCGAACGTGTTGTAAGCGATGGATCCCCGGTGTTCCTAACGAAAAACGGCTATGGTTCCATGGTCGTTCTCAGTCTGGAAGCTTATTGCCGGCTGACCGATTCCATCGAAGCGGCTCTCTTCCAGGCGGATTACGAAGCGGAACACGATGCAAGACGTCTTTCTCATGAGGAAGTGTTCGATTCGATCAGAGAAAAGATCCATGCCGGAGAAAACGTATAAACTTGAGTATTTGCCCAGGTTTCAATCGGATTTAGAATCCGCTGTTCTCTATATCGCCCAAACCCTGCAGAATCCCGGTGCAGCGGAGCATCTTCTTAATATGGTGCAGGCTGCCATCCTTGAAAGATTGCCATTTGCGGAGATGTTTGAACCATATCGTTCCAGGTACGAACACGTACATCCTTATTACCGGATCTACGTAGGCAACTACATCATTTATTATGTTGTGCTCGATCTGGGGTCAGAAAAGATAATGCAGGTAAGGCGCTTTCTCCATAAGCGGCAAGACCGCAATAAACACATAGGCTAAGAATATAAAGCAAAACCCGGCCGGACGGTCGGGTTTTTTACTTGTCTTTTTCTTTTAAACTGTTGATCAGGTCTAAAATCGTCTGCTGATCTTTCTCGCTTAGCTGTTTGAAGCCGTCCATGGCTTCGGCGACCATCTGCGGGTCATCCATTTCTGTGTCGAAGAACTCCTTCGGCGAGATCTTAAAGTATCTGCAGATCTCAAAAAATTCTTTGAGGGGCGGCAAAGCCCTGCCGGATGAAATGTTGTAGATATATCCCTTGCTGTGCCCCAGCCGTTTGCTGAGCGTGTATTCGGAGATATCTTCCTTCATCCGCAGCTCGGTAATTCTGTTTTTTACAAAGTCTTCGTATTTAACCATCTTTCATCCTCTCCATTCATCATACCGACTGACTGGTCGCAAAATCTTCGTTTCCATCGTTTGCGATATCCAAAAATATAGGGTATTATTGAGGTGCGTCTAATATTCTTGGATTATTAAATTTCTAACATCCATGAATATTAGGCTTTGGTGTATTCCGAAAAGTTTTTAACACGGATTCCGGCACCTCAGCCTTCATGAGATCGGCATATGTCGGAGCCCGTAAGGAAGGGGTATCTGACTATGGAAAAGACAGTGTTCACGTTAGGCGAACTGTTTTGCGGTCCCGGCGGACTTGCCTGGGGTGCTTTGCACGCATCAATCCCGGATCATCCGGAGTATCAGATTGTTCACAAGTGGGCGAATGATTATGATGCAGACACCTGTGAGACATATCGCACCAATATCTGTCCTCAGGATCCTAATAGTGTGATCTGCGGGGATGTCAGACAGCTTGATATTGAGTCTTTAGGCCCTATCGATGCACTTGCTTTCGGATTTCCGTGCAATGACTTTTCTGTTGTCGGTGAACAGAAAGGTTTTGCTGGAACATTCGGCCCGTTATACACCTATGGAATTAAAGTATTGGAGCGCTATAACCCGCTTTGGTTCCTTGCTGAAAATGTTGGAGGTCTCCGCAGTGCAAACGAAGGGAAAGCCTTTGAAAAGATCCAGTCAGATATGCGGGCATCTGGATATCGAATCTATCCAAACTTATATAAGTTTGAGGAATATGGAGTCCCTCAGGCTAGACATAGAATGATCATTGTCGGGATCCGTGAAGATCTTCCTTATGAGTTTAAGATTCCAAGCACAAAGCCGTATGTGAACTGCGATGTCAGCTGCCGGACTGCAATAGAAGTGCCGCCGATTGCTGCAGAGGCGTTTAACAACGAGTTGACAAAGCAGTCTGCGAAAGTTGTTGAAAGACTGAAGTACATCAAGCCTGGGCAGAACGCATTTAATGCAGATCTGCCTGAAGAGCTGAGATTGAATGTGAAAGGCGCAAAAATCAGCCAGATATATAAACGGCTTGATCCGGAAAAACCTTCGTATACAGTAACCGGTTCGGGTGGAGGTGGAACGCATATTTATCACTATTCGGAGCCTAGAGCACTGACAAACCGTGAGCGGGCCCGCCTGCAGACTTTCCCGGACTCGTTTAGATTCTGCGGCAGCAAAGAATCCGTTAGAAAACAGATCGGAATGGCTGTTCCTGTAGCAGGTGCAAAAGTCATATTCGAAGCAATATTGAAAACCTTTGCCGGAATTCCATATGAATGGATGGATCCGTATATAAGCGGGGAGGATTAGAATGCTGAATTACTGGTGGGTTACCAGACCGAAAAGAAAACTAGATTCTATTCCGGAAGTACTCGCGCAGTTCGCAGAAATATCGCTGAATCAGGAATGGACCGGACAAAGAGAATACCACTTGGCATATGAAACTGCCTTAGAGAAGGCGGGTTTAAAGCGTATTGGAGATCGGAGAGATCAGACAGGCGGCGGTGCAAGGACTTATAAAGCATGGTTGAAAAGTCTTGGATTGATTTTTACGCAGGAGAGTACGGGTTTAATACGGCTAACACTGGCTGGTGAGGCCTTGATGAATGGAGATCCGCCTGTGCCGGTGTTGACAAATCAGATTTTGAAATACCAATTTCCTTCATCTTTTTCTGTTGGCAGAGGAGTCGGTGTCGCCGCCAGGTTTCGAATTAGGCCGTTTCGCTTTCTATTAAGATTGCTTTCGGACGATCGTATTCAATCGCTAAGCGAAGAAGAAATTGCCAAGATTGTTGTAACAGAAGCAGATAACGAATCGGAAAATTGTTATGAACATATTGTATCTCGTCTGCTGCAGTTTCGTGCAGAAGGAGACAAATGCTTGGATCCAGACTTTTTCCTAAAGTACCAATCCTCAAAGGGTGAAATAAACTTGGCTAAACCTTTCAGCCATCTGACAGATCTCGCAAATACGATTATCAACTGGCTTGAGTATACGCAATTGATCAGCCGGGAACGGGATTGTATCCGTCTGCTTCCTGAGAAACAGGATGATGTACAGCAAATACTTAGTAAAGAACAACCCTTTATCGATAAACCCACACAGGAAGAATACTTTCAACGAAAGTACGGAATCGACCCAAAGCACACAAAAGATACGCGAAATTTAACGGAATCTCGGACCATAACGCCAAAAATGATAGCCGCGCAGAAAGTTCAGCAGGCATATATTGCGCTGTCTTTAAAACAGCCTATTACAAAGATTTCTGCTCCAATTGTGGACTATATTGTGGAGAAAACAGGTATCGATTCCCAGCTTGTCGAAGAGATCTTGATTGAAAAGTATCCTCACGGCTCGCCAAGCGCTTTTATGAGCGAATATTTCGGTATGGCGTTCAAAGGGCGGGAGGAGGCCGCGGACTTTGAAAAAGCCACGGTAGAATTGTTCCAAAATGTATTCGGATATGAGGCATCTCATGTTGGTCCGATCGGCAGGTCTCCAGATGTCCTTTTAGAATCAAAGTCAGCGCACTATCAGGCTATTCTGGATAATAAAGCATACAGCCGTTATACGGTCTCTAACGATCATCATAATCGTATGGTCGATAACTATATCCGTGATAAAGCCCACTATAGTACGTCGCCGTATCCTCTTGCATTTTTCTCTTATATTGCAGGCGGATTTGGCTCAAATATTGACCCTCAGATCCAGTCGATCGTGCACGATGGCGGCATAAACGGTTCCTGTATTACCGTTTCAAATATTATCCGTATGGTCGAAAATAGTGAAACGACCCCTTATACTCATGAAAAACTGCGGCAGATCTTCGGTCTGAATCGGCAAGTGCTTATTAGTGATCTGCAGTAGAGTTGGTAATTACCCATGGACGACAAAACTCCCGAACAACGCAGCATCAATATGTCGCATATCCGGAGCAAAGATACGAAGCCGGAGGAAATCGTAAGAAAGTATCTTTTCGCGAGGGGCTTCCGATATCGTAAGAACGACACCAGATACCCGGGCAAACCGGATCTCGTACTGCCGAAATATCATACGGTAATTTTTATAAACGGTTGTTTTTGGCATCAACATGGATGCTCAAGGTCAACACTTCCAAAAACGAATCAGGATTATTGGATTCCAAAGATCCAGCGGAATGTGGAGCGTGACCGGCAGAATATAAAGGCTCTGGAGGATGCAGGCTGGAAGGTAATTGTAATCTGGGAATGCGAACTGAAGAAGAAAACGTTGGAAGAAACGATGAATTCGGTAGAGGCAAAATTGAAAGGCACAAAGTAATTCATATGAGGCTGCAGCAATGCAGCCTCTCTTTTGACCGATAGATAGTTGCAAAATTGCAACTAATGTGCTATTGTACTCTTGCGAGAGCCAGCAACGGCATGAGTACGATCGAAAAACTGAAAAAACGGCTATTGAGCAGACCTAAGGACTTTTCGATGGAGGAGCTGGACAGGCTTTTGTTGGGTTTGGGCTATGTTCGCCTTAAACATGGAAAAACAACAGGCTCTAAAGTAGGGTATATGGATCCTGAAAATGGGAGAGTGTTCTCTTTGCACAAACCACATCCGGGAAATGTGCTGAAGCCTTATGTGGTCCGCGAGTTGATTGCGCATCTGGAAAAAGACGGGAGGCTGTAGTGATGAATAATATCATGAAATACAAGGGATATCGGGCTAGTGCTTCCTACAGCGAAGAAGATGGTTGTTTTATCGGCAAAGTCCTTGGCATAGGAGACACGCTGATATTCGATGGCGATACAGTATCGGAATTAAAACAGATGTTCCACGAATCCATCGACGATTACCTCGAGATGTGCAGGGAAACAGGCAAGCAGCCGGACCGGGAATACCGGGGCACGTTTAATGTGAGGGTCACGCCGCAGGTCCACGGTGCGGCGGTGCGGCGTGCCGAAGAGATGGGCATCAGCCTGAACCAATTCGTTGCAGAAGCGATCCAGGAAAAGCTGGATCGGGCTCCGGCACGCTATGAAATTACAAAGCCGCAGACTGTCGGCGCGGCCGAATCTGCCGCCAAATATGGTGACCCGGAGAGCGATCTGCAGGTGCTTGCCAAGGCCGAGCATGTGCTGGCGAAGTATATCGAGAAGATGACAAAAGAGCGCTAGTCCAAATCAAAACCCGGCCGGATAGCCGGGTTTTACTATGCTAGTTTTTCTTCGCACCCGGATCGGTAAGCTCCGGGATGGCTCCGCCTGCAACGGCCCAGAAGTATAAAGAGGCCACGCTGCCGTAGGGCGAAAGGCGTCTTCGATACTTTTCAAACAGCTGCCTGTCGATCTTGCGGTGACGGTATACCATGCGCATACCCCGCAGGATGGCCAGGTCGCCGTAGCTCAACACGTCCTGGCGCTGCAGACAGAAAAGAAGCAACATTTCCGCGGTCCAGACGCCAATGCCTTTCAGTGAGACGAGCGCGGCGATCGCGTCTTCGTCGCTCATATGCTGTACGGCATCCAGATCGAAGGAACCGTTCAGGACCTTGCGGGCGAAATCCTGCATGTAGCCGACTTTCCGGAACGTAAGCCCCAGCTGCTGCAGATCTTCCGGAGCGGCGGTAGCGATCGTCTGCGGGGTCACCTCGCCCAGCGCAGACTGCATGCGGGCCCAGATGGTCTTCTGCGCCTTCGTGGAGATCTGCTGGCCAACGATCTGATGTACGACTGATTCGAACAGATCTGTATCGATTGGCCGGTACAGCGGTCCGATGCGGTCGATGACCGCCCCCAGCTTCCTGTCTTTTTTCTTCAGATATTCGAGCGCTTCTTCGGAATACACAAAATAGGGCTCCGGCTTTCTTACCACAGCCCCCGGCTGCCACACCCGGAACTGCCCGTCCCAGTCTCCCCGGAGCATCTTTTCGAGCAGCAGCACAGAACCCGACACGTGGGCCCAGGGCACGTCCAGAAAGGCAGCATCTTCTGCCGCAACGGCCTCGTAGCGTGCCGTATGGGTGTCGTATACGCTGGCATCCACGATGTCGACGCCCCGGAACAGCTCTTTCCAGCGCGCATGGATCTCTTCCGCCACTTCCGCCGGCTTGTCCGCTATGTAGCGGTCGAACAGCGCCTTAAAGGAAGCCTCCTTGGGGTCGGGGTCTTTCAGATACAGATGGGTATCGTCCTTGCGGTTGAACTGTTCGCGGTCATCCGTCGTGAGCAGCAGGGAGATGCAGTCGTCCACTGCCGGGGTCACGATGCGCAGCCGCCCGCAGGGCACGGCATCCCAGGAACCGCCGCAATAGCCCATGGCCACGAGAACGGTAGAGATGTCTTCCGGCATGGCCTCCAAAGCCTCTAAAACTGCCTCTCGCATGCGTTTTGGGTCCATGTGGAGCTTCCGGTCCAGATAGAACACCGGAAGGGCTGTTCCGGCTCTTTTTTGCGCTTCCGCCAGAAAGCCCGCCAGCGACGTGCAGCAGAGGACGGCAGTCTTTGCGGGATTTAATGCTACTTTCATAAGCCCCGCCTTTCTAGCCTTCCGACCGTTCGCCCAGGCCGTATTCCCGGATCTTTCTCATGATGGAGGACTGGCTGACCCCCAGCAACTCCGCGGCTTTGCGGGTGGTGCCGCCCTTTTCCAGGGCCCGCTCCACCAGGGTCCGCTCCACCTCTTCCACCGCTTTGTTCAATGGCGGCAGGCCGTTGACGACGACGCCCTCCGCCGGCGGCTGCACTGACTCTTCTTCTTTTGCTCTCAGTTCCCCGGACCAGATCCGGTAGAAATGCTCCGGCCCGATCTCGTCGTCTACGCTCATGATGATAAGGCGCTTTACGAGATTCTTCAGCTCGCGCACGTTGCCCGGCCAGTCGTAATCCAGCAGCAGCCGGATGAGATCTTCGGAAAAACGCTTATTCGTGCCGTAATTCTGGTTGTAGATATACAGAAAATGCAGCAGCAGCGGTGCCACGTCCTCTTTGCGGTCGCGCAGGGCCGGCATATGGATGGGGATGACGTTGAGCCGGTAGTACAGGTCGCGGCGGAACGTGCCCTGCTCCACCATGGCCTGCAGATCGCGGTTCGTGGCTGCGATGATCCGCGCATTGGTCTTGATGGGTTCCACCCCGCCCACCTTATAGAACTCGCCGTCCTGCAGCACCCGCAGCAGTTTTGCCTGGGATTCCAGGGGCATGTCGCCGATCTCGTCCAGGAAGATCGTGCCTTTGGATGCCACCTCGAAGAAACCGGGCTTGCCCTTGGCGGAAGCGCCGGTGAAAGCGCCGGGTTCGTAGCCGAACAGTTCCGCTTCCAGCAGATTTGTAGAGATGGCGCTGCAGTTGAGGGTGACGTAGGGTTCGTAGCGGCGCTGGCTGGAGGAGTGGACGATGGAGGCGAAGATCTCCTTGCCGGTGCCGGATTCGCCCAAAAGCAGCACGGGCACGTCGTAGTGGGCCACGCGGATGGAATCCTGCAGCACCTGCCGCACCGCCGTGCTCTCGGCGATGATGTCGACGGGGGATTCCTGCACGTAGGAGAGGGCGTTATGCTTGTTCCGCGGGTTCACCTGTTCCCGGAACGTGCCTTCGATCACCCGCATCGCTTTCTCTTCCAGCTGGTTGACGCAGATGAGCACGCAGTAGGGCTTGCCCGCCGCGTCGTAGATCGGCGTGCCGGAGATGATGCCGTAGCGGCCGCCGGCGAAGCTCTGCAGCACCGTGTATTCCTTGTTGATGCGGAGGATGACCGGGGTCACCAGGGGCATGTACATGCCCTGATTGTGCAGGGTAAAGATCGTCTGACCCACCGCATCTTCCCGGCGGATGCCGGTGATCTGCTCGTAGCGGGAGTTGATGAACATGGACACGCCGTCGGCCCGGGTAACGTAGATGCCGGTGTCGTAATCTTCGAACATGTCCGCTGTAACGCTGTCGGCGCCGGCGTTTTTACTCAGCGTATACAGAACGGAGGAGAGAGAGACCTGGTCCTGCAGCACGGCGATATAGGCGCCGTTCCAGTTGTCGAGGATCTTCGCCTGGGCTGCGCTGCGCACGGCGGATACCGGCACGAGGCGCAGGGTGTAACTCGTGTGGTTGAGCAGGATAGTGGTCGCCAGATTGGCGTTGTTGAGCTCGAGGCTCTGGACGTGAGCCTGGAAATCGTCGGGATCGATGCCCGCCAGAAACTCTTCGGAGGCGGTGTCGCAGGGGAAGAGGTCGCCGGCGCGGTCGATGAGGAAGGAATATTGCAGGTGTTTCATGGTGGGGCCTTTCAGCGTGGGATTTGCACCTTTATCGTATCATAGAACCGATACCGGTTCAAGTGAACCGCAAAAGTGGTTCGTATGTTAGCAACCGCTAACCGCAAACGCCTTCAACCCTTCAAAAAACAGGACAGTTGGAGCTCCCAGGGTCAAAAAATCCACAAAAAATTTTACTTTTTCCTTCCGTGGTCTTTGGCACACTTCTTGCAAAATATATTGATTGCTGAAAATCGATTCACCAAAGTACTGATATTTTAACGGAGGAGAGACCCCAATGGCATTAATGACCGGAGCAGAGTATATCGAATCTCTGCGTAAACTGAACACCAAAGTCTACATGTTCGGCGAAAGGATCGAGAACTGGGTGGATCATCCCATGATCCGTCCGTCCATCAACTGCGTGGCAGCCACCTACGATGCCGCCGCAGAAGCCGGCGAAAACGGCCTGATGGTCGCGACCAGCAATCTCACCGGCCACAAGATCAACCGCTTTTCCAACATCCACATGAGCACCGACGACCTGTGCAAGAAGGTCAAGATGCAGAGAATGCTGGGTCAGAAGACCGCTTCCTGCTTCCAGCGCTGCGTCGGCATGGACTCGTTCAACGCCGTCTATTCCACCACCTTCGAGATCGACGAAAAGTACGGCACGAATTATCACGAACGCTTTAAGAATTTCCTCATCATGGTCCAGGACAACGACCTCACCGTGGACGGCGCCATGACCGACCCCAAGGGTGACCGCTCCAAGAGCCCCAGCCAGCAGTCCAATCCCGACGTCTTCGTGCACGTCAAGGAAGTCCGGGAAGACGGTATCGTCGTAAGAGGCGCCAAGGCCCACCAGACCGGCTCCGTCAACTCCCACTGGCACATCTTTATGCCCACCATCTCCATGAAGCCCGAGGACAAGGATTTCGCCCTGTGCTTCGCCTGCCCCTCCGATGCGGACGGCCTCTTCATGGTCTACGGCAGACAGTCCTGCGATACCCGCAAGCTGGAAGACGGCGCGGACATCGACCTGGGCAATAAGAAATACGGCGGCCAGGAAGCCCTCGTTATCCTGGACGACGTCTTTATCCCCAACGAATACATCTTTATGAACGGCGAGACCGAATTCGCCGGCATGCTGGTCGAACGTTTCGCGGGCTACCACAGACAGAGCTACGGCGGCTGCAAGGTCGGCGTAGGCGACGTCATCATTGGCGCTGCCGCGCTGGCCGCGGAATACAACGGCTGCGAGAAGGCTTCCGCCGTCAAGGATAAGCTGGTAGAGATGACCCACCTCAACGAGACCATGTACTGCTGCGGCATCGCCTGCTCTGCAGACGGCCATGAGACGAAGGCCGGCAACTACGAGATCAACCTGCTGGAAGCCAACGTCTGCAAGCAGAACGTCACCAGATTCCCCTACGAGATCGCAAGACTTGCGGAAGACATCGCAGGCGGTCTGATGGTCACCATGCCCTCCGAAAAGGACTTCAAGTCCGATCTGGTCGTGGGCAAGAACGGCGAGACCCTCGGCGAATTCTGCACCTCTCTGCTGGGCACCAAGGACGATGTGGACACCATGGACCGCATGCGCATCCTGCGCTTCCTGGAGAACATCTGCCTGGGTTCCTCCGCAGTCGGTTACAGAACGGAATCCCTGCACGGTGCCGGTTCTCCCCAGGCCCAGCGCATCATGATCGCACGTCAGGGCAACATCGAAGCCAAGAAAAAGCTGGCTAAAAAGATCGCCGGCATCGAAGAATAGTATAAGGAGGCAATATGAGAAATTTCATGTCTGAAAAGAGTGCCAACACCCCGAGATCGGTCATCCGTGAGTTCGTTGGCATGAGCTACAAGTACGACAACGTGCTGTCCTTCGGTTTCGGCCAGCCCGACTTTGTGACCCCGAAGCACATCACGGACGCTATGAAGGAATCTCTCGACAGAGGCGAATCCTTCTACGCCCCCAACACCGGTATTCTCCCCCTGAGAGAAGCCATCTCCAAGTCCTATGCGGAAAGAGGCCTGTCCTACGGGATCGACGAGATGGTCGTCACCATCGGCGGCACCTCCGCTCTGCTGTTGGCGCTGGAAGCCGCTCTGGACATCGGTGATGAGGTCATCATCTCCGACCCCTGCTACGCTGCCTACGACGGCATGATCATCATGCTGGGCTGCAAGCCTGTGCGGGTCAAGATCTTCGAAGAAGACGGCTTTATGTTCAACCCCGAAGCGGTAAGAGCAGCCATCACCCCGAAGACCAAGCTGATGCTGATCAACTTCCCCTCCAACCCCACCGGCGGCGTTGCGGATTACGACAACATGAAAGCCCTGGCGGAGATCTGCGTGGAGAACGACATCTTCTGCGTCACCGACGAAATGTACAGAGAACTCAACTGGACCGGCAAGCCCTTCGTATCCATCGCTTCCTTCCCCGGCATGAAGGAAAGAACGATCATCGTGGACGGCTTCTCCAAGACCTATGCGATGACCGGCGCAAGACTGGGCTACGCCGCAGGACCCAAGGAAATGATCGCCAAGATGATCATGCTGCTGGAGAACGTATTCTCCTCCGTCTTTACCGCAGTGCAGTGGGGCGGTGTGGCAGCTCTCACCTCCAGCCAGCAGTGCGTGGAGGACATGAAGGCCCTGTACCGGCACAGAAAAGCTCTGCTGGTCGAAGGCATCAATAAGATCCCCGGCATCTCCTGCAAAGATCCCGCCGGCGCGTTCTATCTGATGGCCAACATCAAGCAGACCGGGCTGGATTCCAGAACCTTCGCAGCTAAGCTGCTGGATCAGGAGCACATGCTCGTTATCCCCGGCGTCGGCTTCGGCGAAGGCGGCGAAGGCTTCGTCCGCTTCTGCTATGCCACCAACGACGAGAACATCGCCGATGGTATGGACAGACTCGAGCGGTTCATGAAGACCATCTAATAAACAAGGCTCCAATTATCTAACACATAAATCATATAAGGAGAAAAGAATGGCTAAAAAATTCGACGTAATGGACGGAAATACCGCGGCGGCGTACATATCCTACGCATTTTCCGAAGTCGCCGGTATCTTCCCGATCACGCCCAGCTCCCCCATGGCAGAAATGGTGGACGAATGGGCGGCCAAAGGCCGTAAGAACATCTTCGGTCAGAAGGTCCAGGTGGTCGAGATGCAGTCCGAAGCCGGTGCAGCCGGTGCGGTCCACGGTTCCCTGCAGGGCGGCGCGCTGACCTCCACCTACACCGCTTCCCAGGGTCTGCTGCTCATGATCCCCAACATGTACAAGATCGCAGGCGAACTGCTCCCCGGCGTGTTCCACGTATCCGCCCGTTCCCTGTCTGTTCACGGTCTGTCCATCTTCGGAGACCACTCCGACGTTATGGCCTGCCGCCAGACCGGTTTCGCGATGCTGGCTTCCGCCAATCCTCAGGAAGTTATGGACATGGGCGCTGTTGCCCACCTGTCCGCCATCAAGTCCAGAGTGCCCTTCCTGCACTACTTCGACGGTTTCCGGACCTCCCACGAGATCCAGAAGATCGAATGCCTGGACTACGACGACATGAAGAAGCTCGTGGACATGGATGCGGTCAACGCGTTCCGCAAGAACGCCCTCAACCCCGAACATCCCTGCATCCGCGGCACCACCATCAACCCCGACCTCTACTTTCAGGGCAGAGAAGCGCAGAACCGCTTCTACGACGCTGTTCCCGAGATCGTAGAGAACTACATGAACGAGATCAATAAGCTGACCGGCCGCAACTACACGCTGTTCAACTACTACGGCGCACCCGATGCCACCGAGGTCGTGATCGCGAACGGCTCCGTCTGCGACACGCTGGAAAAGGTCTGCGACTACCTGAACGCGCAGGACCGCAAGGTCGGTATGATCAACGTCCACCTGTACAGACCCTTCTCCATGAAGCACTTCCTGGCTGCCGTGCCCGAGACCTGCAAGAAGATCGCAGTCCTCGACATGACCAAGGAACCCGGCTCCATCGGCGAACCCATGTATCTGGACGTGGTCAACGCATACCACATGTCCGGCAAGCCCGCTCCCATCATCGTGGGCGGCCGCTATGGTCTGTCCTCCAAGGACACCACCCCGGCGCACATCGTCTCCGTTTACGACAACCTGGCCAAGGACTGCCCGCAGGACAACTTTACGATCTCCATCGTGGACGACGTTACGCACCTGTCCCTGCCCCTGGGTGACCCCATCGACATCACTCCCGCAGACTGCACGTCCTGCAAGATCTGGGGTCTGGGTGCAGACGGTACGGTCGGCGCAAACAAGAACTCCATCAAGATCATCGGCAACAACACCGATATGTATGCCCAGGCATACTTCGCGTATGACGCCAAGAAGAGCGGCGGCCTCACCCAGTCCCACCTGCGTTTCGGCCACTCTCCCATTAAGCAGCCGTACTATGTAAGCAATGCGGACCTGGTCGCTGTTCACAACCAGACCTACGTCCACAAGTACAACCTGACCAAGGACCTGAAGGACGGCGGCGTGTTCCTCCTCAACTGCCAGTGGAAGCCCGAGGAACTGGAAGACAGACTCCCCGCAGACCTGAAGAAGGGCCTGGCTGAGAAGCACGCCCAGTTCTACATCATCGACGCGGTCGACCTGGCTGCCGAGATCGGTCTGGGCAACAGAACCAACTCCATCCTGCAGTCCGCTTTCTTCAAGCTGATGGACATCATCCCCATGGAAGAAGCCCTCGGCTACATGAAGGATGCCATTAAGAAGACCTACCTCAAGAAGGGTATGGACGTCGTCGAAAAGAACTACAAAGCAGTCGACATGGGCGTGGACGGCCTCGTAAAGGTCGAAGTTCCCGCCGCATGGGCCGATCTCGAAGTGGTTCCCGCAGACAACAGCCACCTGCCCCAGTTCGTACAGGAAGTCGTCATCCCCGTCAACCGTCAGGAAGGCGACGATATCCCCGTTTCCATGTACGACAAGTTCAACATGCCGGACGGCACCTTCCCCAGCGCCCTCACCAAGTACGAGAAGCGCGGTGTGGCGGTCACCCTGCCCGAATGGGATGCCGCCAAGTGCCTGCAGTGCAACCGCTGCGCACTGGTCTGCCCGCATGCTGCCATCCGTCCCATACTGCTTAACGACGAAGAAATGGCCAAGAAGCCCGCTGCCTTCGAGACCGTACCCGCCAAGGGCAAGGAACTCGAGAAGTACCAGTACAGAATGCAGGTATCCCTGTACGACTGCACTGGCTGCGGCAGCTGCGTCAACGTATGCCCGGCTTCCAAGATGGATCCGGCTCCGCTCAAGATGATGCCCTTCGACAGCCAGGCTGCCCAGGCCGAGAACTGGGAGTTCGGCGTAGAGGAAGTCACCATCAAGAAGGACGCTGTCTCCAACAAGAACACCAAGTTCAGCCAGTTCGCTCAGCCCCTGTTCGAGTTCTCCGGCGCCTGCGCAGGCTGCGGCGAGACCCCGTACATCAAGCTGGTCACGCAGCTGTTCGGTGATCATATGACCGTAGGAAACGCCTCCGGATGCTCCACCGCTTACGGCGGATCGCCCCCGGGAGTTCCCTACTCCAAGAACAAGGCTGGCGAAGGTCCCGCATGGGCCATGTCCCTGTTCGAAGATGCTGCCGAATACTCCTTCGGTATGCTGCTTGGCTCCACCAAGGTAAACGAGACCATCAAGGGCTATGCGGAGAACTTCCGCGGCACCGAGGTCGAGCCCGCTCTGGACGCCTACCTGGCAGACCGCGAGGATGACGCCAAGAGCAAGGAAGTTTCCAAGGCCTTCGCAGATGCTGTTGCGGCGTTTGAACCCAAGAGCGACATCCAGAAGGAAGCTAAGGAATTCATCCTGGCCAACACGGATTACCTGCGCAAGAGAAGCTACTGGGCCTTCGGCGGCGACGGCTGGGCTTATGATATCGGCTACGGCGGCCTGGACCACGTCCTGGCTTCCGGCAAGAACATCAACTGCCTCGTCCTCGATACCGAAGTCTACTCCAACACCGGCGGTCAGTCCTCCAAGTCCACTGCAGCCGGCGCGGTCGCCAAGTTCGCAGCCGACGGCAAGAAGACCAAGAAGAAGGACCTCGGCATGATGGCCATGAGCTACGGCTACGTCTACGTGGCACAGGTCGCGATGGGCTATGACCCCGAGCAGACCTTAAAGGCCATCCGCGAAGCGGAAGAGTACGATGGACCGTCCCTCATCATCTGCTACTGCCCCTGCATCGAGCACGGCCCGAAGTGCGGCATGGGCAAGTCCCAGCTCGAGGAAAAAGCAGCCGTCGAAGCCGGCTACTGGCACTGCTACCGCTACGACCCGCGTCGTAAGGAACAGGGCCTCAACCCGTTCCAGCTCGACAGCAAGGAGCCCACGGCAGACCTCAAGACCTTCCTGCGCGGCGAGAACCGCTATGCATCCCTGGAGATCACCTTCCCCGAGATCGCGAAGGAACTCTTCGAGAAGGCAGAGCGCGACGCCAAGGAAAGACTGGAAAGCTACAAGGCGCTGGCCAGCAAATAAGCAAATTCTCCTCAATACACACTGAATCGATAGAAGACAAGAAGACCGCAGCCCTTCGGGGCTGCGGTCTTCGCTTTACGCCATCAGCGTTTATTTCATGTAGTTCGAGAAGATCGTGGCGATCTCGGCTCTCGTAGCCGTTCCCTGCGGGTCGGCCAGATTGCCCGGCTTTCCGCCGAGGATGCCTTCCTTCTTAACCCACAGCATCGCGTTGACCGCATAGGAGGAGACCTTGTCCGCGTCTGCGAAACTCAGTTCTCCGGACTGTTCGGGCGCGCCTTCGAAGGCCCACAGGATCGTGGCCAGCTGCTCGCGGGTCACTGGGTCGTTGCCATGGAAGTCTCCGTCGGGATAGCCCGCCACGATGCCCTTGTCCATGGCCCAGGTGGCCGGAACGCCGAACCAGCCTTCGACCTTCACATCTTCGACTTCAGGCTGTCCCGCGATGTTGTACAGGATCTGTACGATCTGGCCTCTCGTCGCGGTGCCCTGCGGGCTGAAGAGGTTCGGGGAAGTGCCGTTCATCAGGCCGCGCGCGGAGACGTCCTGCACGTAATCGAAGAACCAGTCGGTGGATTTAATGTCGTCGTAATCGATCGCAGTATAGCCGTAGATCTCGTTCGGATTCAGGATGAGGGTTGCAAACAGAACGCCCGTCGTGCCGCCCGGGGTCTTATTGGCCGGGTGGGACACGCCAAACTTCGCGCCGTCCACGACGGTATCGTTGCCGACGAGCAGGTACTTTTCGTTCTCGTAGCCGGAGACCTTGCCGTCCTTGCCTTTCACGATCGGGTCGTTCCAGGTGCAGTCTGTGCCGTACCATGTGCCGTCGATCTGAATGCTCATCCACATGTGCAGCTCGCTGTGAGATCCGATGCTGGCAACCCCAGTCTCGAGGACGACAGGGATGCCGAGGCGGTCGCAGACGGTCTTGAAGCCTCTGGAATAGCCGTCGCACACAGGCCCGTTGATACCGAAGTTACCCGTCAGGGACTTCAGCGATCTGTGCGGTGTAAAGCCGATCGAGTTCAGATCCGCGCTTCTGTTGTATTCGTTGTTGAGCGTGAACCACTTGTTCAGGTTCATGACCTTTTCTCTTGCCGTGCCGTTTGCCGGAACCTGCGCGATGATGGCAGCAACGGCAGCGTCTCTGGTCTGGATGCTCTTTTCGATGGCGCCGTTTTCCGCATACTCAGCGATGCGCATCGTAAAGCCCTTATCATCGACGAGGGTCATGAAGATGAAGGAGGTCTGTTCGCCGCTCATTGTGACCGTCAGAACGCGCAGCTTGACGGAGCCGTTCAGCCAGAACACTTCGGGATGGTCGAGCTCGAAGGCGCGGAAAGAGGCGATAGTATCGCTCTTCAGCTTGGCCAGGTCGGCGTCGAAGGTGGGATTGTTGCTCTTCTGCAGTTTCGTGACGAACACGCCGTTGAACGAGGTGTTGCTGACCACGTCGCCGGTCTTCAGGTTCGCGTAGTCGATCTTCGTGTCGCCGGTGCCGACGCCCACGGTGTAGAAGTCGGAATTGCCGAACGTGCTCTGATCGACTTTGCCGTCACCGTTGGCGGTGTAAATGGGTTCGTTATCCTGGCAGACCCGGACGTCGACTACCTTAGCCGGCTCGATATCCGGATCTTCGCTCGGCAGCTTCCAGGTTTCGTCGGAGGCCAGGAAGTGATACGTTCCGAGGTGGGGGTAATACAGCGGTTTGTCTTCCTCTTTGGAGACGGAGTTGTTCGACAGGACCATGTACAGGGTTGCCGCATCCTTTGACAGATTGGCACGATCGCCCCACTTCCAGAGGAGGTCGGTTATCTTTCCGGAGCCGGGACCCTCTTCAAACTGTGTAAAGTCGTAGGAGTTCTTCTTGTTGGTATCGCCGCTGCCGCCGCCGGAATTCTGGATGGTAAGGATGCCGTAGGTCTCTCCCGTCAGAAGATACTGATAGTTGGTTGGCAGCCCAGGCGCCGCGAGGGTATAGCCTGCAATGTTGAATTCGTATGTGCCAGGCGTGTTGACGTCCGGCGCAGCACCTGCCACCCAGTCGACCGTCAGCTCGATCTCGTCGGTGCCCTTTAACTCTCCGGCCGTTAACTGATAGAGATGTGTGTCGAGGATCGCGGTCCCCGGCGTTATCGTTGCATTTTTGGCGGCGAGGGTGAGGCCGGCAGCCGGTTGGATCGGCGCATTGAGACCGAACACAGCACTGTCTACGTAGGCTCCCGGCGTTCCGACGATCTTGACTGCCACATCATAGTCGCCGGCATTGGTTTCGGTAGGAATTGCTGCAGACCAGGTCGTTCCACCGTCCCGGCTGTACTGCACTTCGCCCTGATCCGTTGCTGCCGCAATGATCTCCTGAGCCTGTCCGTTATAGGTGGGGACCGTCGGAACGGGGTTCTGTGTGTAATCTGCCGTGGGTAGGGGGGAGACGGTGAGAGTTCCGGTCACGGCTGCGATCGGACCGGTGTAGTTCCCGTCTACACCTCCGTCGTAGGTTGCGTTTACGGTATAGTCGTAATCTTCCGCGGTGTTTGTATCCAGCGGGGTAGCCCAAGTGACGATTGGAGTGATCGAATCGGTACCCTGCAGGCCGGTATAGGTATACAGACTTCCCTCATTGATGGTGCTGCCGTAGCCGATCGTCGGATTGGTTGCGGTAAGCACGGGTGCCGGGGCCAGGTCGATGGTTACGGATACCGGGCCTGCCGGAGTTGTATCGAAATGGCTGTCATCGCCCTGGACCATGTACCAGACGTCATGTGTGTCCGCATTTTTTTCGCTCCGGATCTCATCGGACCAGGGCCCCGCATTGGAGTCGCTGTAAAGGACCGTTCCACCGGTCGCTACCGCCGGATCGGTCAGCTCCTGATAGTCACCGTTATAGACAAGGCCGGTCTTCGCTGCCGGGGGCGTGACGACAGTGGCGTCTGTGGCGGGGTATACCCGATAGGTCAACTCAGCCGTATCTACGGATATGACATTGACCGCAACATCTTTGCCATCGATCGTGCAGGTCATCCCCGTGTCAAACTCATCCGTTCCGGTGGTCGCGATCTGAAGCGTGATTTCATAAGTATGTCCTGCTTCCCATTGCTCTGCGGGAGCTATCGTGTCGAGGTCTACTGCTGTACCGCCGTCAATGGAAAGCGCTTTGTAGGGGATATCGAGATTAATGGATCCATTTCCGGTAACAAGGATCGTATCGCGGTAGATATAGATCTGATCATTTACTCTTGCTTTGTAAGAGATGCCGCCTTCGATCTCCAAAGTCGTGATCGTGGCTGCATGCACCTGCACCGGCAGAAACGCCAGGCACAGGGCCAGAACCAAAAAGATAGATAGGAATCGTTTTCGCATAGGAAGACCTCCAATCTGTAGAAGAGCAATATTTGAAGTGGGATAAGATTACAATAGTACAATTTTATTATAGCAGATACAAAAATAAAATCGGACACAATCATAAAAAAGTGGGGCAGAACTTTGCGGCCGAGGAAAATAAAAACCGGAGAGCGTTCGCTCTCCGGTCTTCAATAGGTCATTATTTCCCGATCGCTTCGAGGATGTTGGTTACGAATACGGAGGCCTGGGAACGGGTCACCAGTTCGCCCGCACGGAAGGTGCCGTCGGGGAACCCGCCAACGATGTTGGCCTTGGCCAGACGTTCGATCTCCGCCTTATACGGATTGTCCGCGATGTCGCTCAGAGAGATGGTCTGCTTGTTCTTGTAGGAGCTCTTGGTGAGCGCATTGGCGAAGTAGTAGGACATCTCTCCGCGGGTCACGGGCTTGTCCAGCACCGCATCGAAGCGGTCGTCGATGACGCCCTCCTTCTTGAGGTAATTGCGGAAAGAGGCAGCCCAGTGATCGCCGGGAACCGGGGAACTCTTGAAATTGTCGTCCTTCTGTCTGCTGTGCAGGTTGGCGACCATCACCATGATCTGTGCATGGGTGAGCTGTCCGGCAGGACCATAGGTGGTCGGGGTCATGCCGCCGACGATATTCTTGCTGTTGGCGGCCTTTACGTAGTCGAAGAACCAGTCGGCCAACCGCACGTCGGTAAAGGGCAGAACGAGATAATCGTCGATCTCCTTGGGATTGACGGTGAGCCCTGCGAACAGGACGCCGGTAGTGCCGCCTGCGGTCTTGTTGCTGGGATGGGATACGCTGAACTTCTTGCCGTCGACCACGGTGTCGTCGCCTACCAGCATGTATTTTTCGTTCTCATAGCCGGAGATCTTGCCGTTCTTGCCGGATACGATCGGATCGTCCCAGGTGCAGTCCATGCCGTACCAGGCGCCGTCCACCTGCACGCGCATCCACATGTGCAGCTCGCTATGGCTTCCGATGCTGGCCATGCCGGTATCCAGAACAACGGGGATGCCCAGCTTGTCGCAGATCACCTTAAAGCCGCGGGAGTAGCCGTCGCAGACGGGACCGTTCGCGCCTTCATTGCCCACCAGGGACTTAAGGGCGCGGTGCGGAGTGAAGCCGATGCTGTTCAGGTCGGTGCTGCGGTTGTACTCGTTGTGGAGGGTGAACCACTTATTGAGGTTCGCGATCTTCTGCCGCACGGTGGTTTCTGCCGGGATCTGCGCAAGGATGGCGTTGACCGCCGTATCTCTCTGCGTGATCGCCTTCTCGATGGCGCCCGCTGCTGCATATTCGGAGATGCGCATCGTAAAGCCGCCGTCGTCCACCAGGGTCATGAAGATGTAGGAAGTCTGTACGCCGCTGATGGTAACGGTGAGGACGCGGAGCTTAACGGAACCGGTGAGCCAGAAGACTTCCGGATGGTCGAGCTCGAAGGCCCGGAAGGAGGCGATGCAGTCGCTCTTCAGCTTGGCCAGATCTGCGTCGTAAGTGGCGTTGCCGCTCTTCTGCAATTTCGTGATGTAGACGCCGTTGAACTTGGTGTTGCTCACCACGTCGCCCGTCGTGAGTTTCGGATAGTCGATCTTGGTGTCGCCGGTGCCGACGCCTACGACGTAGAAGTCGGACTTGCCGAAGGTCTCCTGATCGACCTTGCCGTCGCCGTTGGCGTAATAGTCGGGTTCGTGATCTTCGCAGACCAGCGCCTCGTCGACTTTATAGGTCGGACCGGCGGGATCGGTTGCGGGGAGGCCCCAGGTGTTGTCCTTTGCCAGGAAGTTGCTGATGCTGTGGCCGGACTTGCCGCCGGGGATCGCCGGGGTGGCTTCGCCTGCGGGCACGGAGTTTTCGACCAGGACTTTGTAGAAGTCTGCGACTTCCACGGGCAGGTTTGCCCGTTCGCCCCAGGTCCAGGAGTTCTTGCCGACTTTGCCTGCGCCGACGCCGCTGGAGGGCTGTTCGAAGTCGTAACTGGTCTCGGGCTCTTCGACGGTGAGCGTGCCAGTCTCGAAGGTGACGGAGGTCGCGGCATAGTTGCCGGCGATCGCAGCCGGGATGCTGAGCCCGCTCAGCAGGATGCGGTAGGTGCCTGCGCCCTCTTCTCTCGGGTCAGCCACGGCAGCGCCGCCGGTCGTCTCGTAGGAATAGACAGGGGTCCCCTCCAGTTCGTCGTCTCCCACGAGGCCGGTGACCGTGTAGGAATTCGTGGGAAGGGCGTCGGTGGTGGAGATGGTCTTGTTGGTCGGCTTAGCGACGATGTTTCCGGAGACCGGTTCGATGACCAGATTGGAATCTCCAACGATGTATACCGTCATCGTGCCGGTCACGTTCTGGTTCGTATTGGTGAATTGGGGAACATCCAAACCTGCTGAATAGGTACCGACATTGGTCCCTTTCGCGCCGGGGCCGCTGAAAGCGATATCATCGGCCGTAAGCGGCACGTCTGCTGGACCGAACGAGAGTTCGTAATCCACACCGGTCTGTTCTTCGCCGTTATAGGTTACGGTCTTGTTTTTGCCGTCGACCATAACTTCGAAACTGCTGGAATAGGCTACGGAGGTGAAGGAAGATCCGGGGGTCACGACCTCGCCTGCGACGTTCCCCGCCATGAAGGATGTTTCGTAGGGCGTTCCGTTGATGGCAGGCGTGATGGACACCGCAAAAGAATCGGTGGGATCGTTGACCGTGGCAACGATCTGATACCGGTAATAACCGGCCGCTTTATCGATCGTCCAGGAATTGCCGTCCGTTGCCGTATCGAAAACGACTTCGTTCGTGCCGTTATCCAGGATGCGCTCGCTGATCGTGTAGCCTTCAGAAGGGTCGGCTGCGTGCAGATCGAACGTGATCGTCTGGCCGTAGGTCACTTCGTAAGGACTGCTGCAGAAGCTGGGCAGATTGCCTGAGATGTCTACGGTCGCTATTTCCAGATCCGCCGCAAGCACCTGCACCGGCATATACGCCAGGCACAGGGCCAGAACCAAGACGATAGATAGGATGCGTTTTCGCATGGGAAGACCTCCAATCTTTTATGGAACATATGGGAAAAGAAAAACAAATATACAGTTGTACAATTTAATTATAACAGAGAGATACACGGATTAGTAACAAAAAACACCGGAGATGTGGAATCTCCGGTGTTTTGCACTGTTTTTACCAGGCTATTTCTTCCTTACCACGAGCTTGCCGTCCTCCAGATCGACGATTAGGGTGTCGCCCATCGACAATTCGCTCGCCAGGATGGTGTGCGCGATTAGAGTCTCGACGTGGCTCTGCACGAAACGCTTCATGGGACGCGCGCCGTAGAGCGGATCGAAGCTGCTGTCCGCGATGAACTTGCGGGCTTCGTAAGTCACTTCCAGGTTCAGCGAACGCTCCTTCAGCCGTCTCGTCAGGTCCTGCAGCTGCAGATCGAGGATCTTGCAGATGTTCTCCTTCGTCAGCGGCTTGTAGAAGACGATCTCATCCAGACGGTTGAGGAATTCCGGACGGAAGGTGCCCCGCAATAGCTGGGTCACGCCGTTCTTCGCCTCCTGCGAAATGGTACCGTCCTCCTGGATGCCCTCCAGCAGGAACTGGCTGCCGATGTTGCTCGTCAGGATGATGATCGTGTTCTTAAAGTCCACGGTCCGACCCTGCGAATCGGTGATCCGGCCATCGTCCAGCACCTGCAGCAGGATGTTGAACACGTCCGGGTGAGCCTTTTCGACCTCATCGAACAGCACGACGGAGTAGGGCTTACGCCGCACGGCCTCCGTCAGCTGGCCGCCTTCGTCATAGCCGACGTATCCTGGAGGCGCTCCGATCAGCCGGGACACGGAGAACTTCTCCATGTACTCCGTCATGTCGATACGCACCATGTTCTTCTCATCGTCAAACAGCGCGGCGGCCAGAGATTTGGCCAGCTCCGTCTTGCCCACGCCTGTGGGGCCCAGGAACAGGAAGGATCCGATGGGTCTGTTGGGGTCAGCGATGCCGGCCCGGCTCCTCTGGATGGCCTCCACGACCTTCTGTACGGCCTCATCCTGGCCTACGACCCGCTCGTGCAGGATCTCGTCCAGGCGCAGGATCTTCTCCCGCTCGCCCTCCATCAGCTTGGCCACGGGGATGCCGGTCCAGCGGGCCACGATGGCGGCGATCTCCTCGTCCGTTACCGTGTCGCGCACCAGGCTCTGGCTGCGGCCTTCTTCGACCGCGGCGTTGGCTTCCGCCAGTTTCTTTTCCAGGCGGGGCAGTTCGCTGTACTGCAGGCGGCTTGCGGTCTCGTAGTCGGCCTGCAGCTGGGCGGCCTCGATGCGGCCGTTGACCCGCTCAATGTCCGCCTTGATCTTCTTGATATCTTCCGCGGCTCTCTTATCGCGTTCCCAGACGGCTTTCTGGCCGTCGAACTTCTCGTGGAGTTCCTTCAGCTCCTCCAGCAGCTTGGCATGGCGTTCCTTGGACAGGTTGTCCTTTTCCTTCTTGAGCGCCGTCTCTTCGATCTCCAGCTGCATGATCTTTCTTCTCAGCGCATCCAGCTCCTCCGGCATGGAATCCATCTCGGTGCGGATCGAAGCGCAGGCTTCGTCCACCAGGTCGATGGCCTTGTCCGGCAGGAAACGGTCGGAGATGTAGCGGTTGGAGAGGGTGGCGGCGGCCACCAGGGCGTTGTCGTGGATGGTGACCCCGTGATAGATCTCGTATCTCTCCTTCAGTCCTCTGAGGATGGAGATCGTGTCTTCCACGGTCGGTTCGTCCACCATGACGGGCTGGAAACGCCGCTCCAGCGCGGCATCGGTCTCGATGTACTTGCGGTATTCGTCCAGGGTCGTAGCACCGATGCAGTGCAGCTCGCCCCTGGCCAGCATGGGCTTCAGCAGGTTGCCCGCATCCATGGAACCTTCGGTCTTGCCGGCACCGACGATGGTGTGGAGCTCATCGATGAACAGGATGATCTTGCCCTCGCTCTCCTTCACCTGGTTCAGCACGCCCTTGAGTCTTTCCTCGAATTCGCCCCGGTACATGGCCCCTGCGATGAGGGCGCCCATGTCCAGCGACACGACGGTCTTCTGCTTTAAGCCCTCCGGCACGTCGCCGCGCATGATCCGCTGCGCCAGCCCTTCCGCGATGGCGGTCTTGCCGACGCCCGGCTCGCCGATGAGCACCGGGTTGTTCTTCGTTTTTCTGCTCAGGATCCGGATGACGTTCCGGATCTCCTCGTCCCGGCCGATGACCGGGTCCATCTTCTGTTCTTTAGCCCGCTCCACCAAGTCCTGGCCGTATTTCTCCAGCGGAGTACGGTTGTCCTGATCCTGCGGGTTCATTCTCATTTCCATCTATATTTTCCCCCTTGAGTTCTATTTTTTAGGCCTTATCCCAAGGCCCAAGATAGTTATAGCACCAAAATTAGCACTCGTCAAGTGAGAGTGCTAACAAAATTCAAAAACCTTTGATTTTTCAGGATTTATGGTATACTGATAAGGCTAATGCAATCGATATGTTAAGGAGACGGATCATGAATTACGCAGAAGAAAGTTTAAAGCTCCACGAACAGTGGAAAGGAAAGATAGAGATCATTACGAAGGTGCCCGTAGAGACCAAGGACGATCTGTCTCTGGCCTACACCCCCGGCGTGGCCCAGCCCTGCCTGGAGATCCAAAAGGACATCAACAAGAGCTACGACCTCACCCTGCGCCATAACCTGTGCGCGGTCATCACCGACGGATCCGCCGTTCTGGGCCTCGGCGACATCGGCCCCGAAGCCGGCATGCCCGTTATGGAAGGCAAGTGCGTGCTGTTCAAGGCCTTCGGCGGCGTGGATGCCATCCCTCTGTGCGTCAAGACCAAGGATGTGGACGAGTTCGTCAACACCGTATATCTGCTCTCCGGATCCTTCGGCGGCATCAACCTGGAGGATATCGCGGCGCCCCGGTGCTTCGAGATCGAGGAGAAGCTGAAGGCCAAGTGCGACATCCCCATCTTCCACGACGACCAGCACGGCACCGCCGTCATCACGCTGGCGGGCCTGTCCAACGCCCTCAAAGTCGTCGGCAAGAAGCTGGAAGACGTTAAGATCGTCACCTCCGGCGCAGGCGCTGCAGCCATCGCCATCGTGAAGCTTTTGATCACGGCGGGCGCGAAAAACGTCATCATGTGCGACCGCACCGGCGCCATCTACAAGGGCCGGGAGAAGGGCATGAACCCGATCAAGGCGCAGATGGCGGAAAAGACGAACCCCGAACTGTGCAAAGGCACTCTGGCGGACGCCATCGTCGGCGCGGACGTCTTCATCGGCGTTTCTGCTCCCGGCACCCTCACGAAGGCCATGGTCCGCACCATGAATAAGGATGCCATCATCTTCGCCTGTGCGAACCCCACGCCGGAGATCTTCCCGGACGAAGCGAAGGAAGCCGGTGCCAGGGTCATCTCCACGGGCAGAAGCGACTATCCCAACCAGATCAACAACGTGCTGGCGTTCCCCGGCATCTTCCGCGGCGCCTTCGACGTAAGAGCGTCCGAGATCAACGAAGCCATGAAGCTGGCGGCCTCCAAGGCCCTGGCGGATCTGGTCTCTCCGGAGGAACTGAGCGAAGATTACATCATCCCGGCCGCCTTCGATAAGCGGGTCGGCCCTGCCGTAGCGAAGGCCGTTGCCGACGCCGCCAGAGCGACAGGTGTGGCAAGGATCTAAAGCCGCTTCCACGATATGGAAAACTTAAGGAGTTTGTAGGCGTTCGTCTAAAAGTTTAAGGCGAAATTCCAGCAAACTCCTTATTTTGTGGGGTTGTCAAGGATTTTCCCCTTTGTTACAATAGTTTTGTTTGATTGTATTTTTTACGGATGGAACAAGGAGTAAAGAATGAAGCAGAATCTGGATAAAGTTGTGAAGATCGTGGAGAGCTACGACTGCGAACCTCACAACCTGATCGCGATCATGCAGGAGATCCAGACCGAGTTCAACTACCTGAGCGAAGCGGCCCTCACCAAAGTCGCGGAGATGCTGGATATCCCCATCTCCCGGGTCTACAGCGTCGCGACCTTCTACGAGAACTTCTCTCTCGAAGCCAAGGGCGAGCACATCATCAAGGTATGTACCGGTACTGCCTGCCACGTTCGCAAATCGGAACCGATCTACAACGCACTCAAGGAAGATCTGAAACTCACCGGCAAGAGAAAGACCAGCGACGACGGCATGTTTACGCTGGAAACTGTCGCATGCCTCGGCGCCTGCGGCCTTGCCCCGGTCATGACCATAGACGGCGAGGTCCACTCCAAGATGACCCCTGAAGCAGCGGTCGCTCTTCTGAACGACATTCGCAGAAAGGAGGCCTAGGACATGCCGAGAACCATGCAAAGCAAGAAATTCACCAGAGAATCCTTCCATGTCTACCAGTCCAAGGCGAAGAACGCGCTGCGCAGCAGCGAGCAGTGCACGTCCATCCTGCTGTGTGCAGGAACGGGCTGCATCGCCGGCGGTGCGCTCAAGATCAAGGAAGAGCTGGAAAAGGAATGCAAAAAGAGAAAGGTGCCCGTATACATCGGCTTAAAGCACGATACGGATGAGGAGAAGTCCCTGCACCTGAAGATGAGCGGCTGCCACGGCTTCTGCGAGATGGGACCCCTGCTCCACATCGAGCCCGCCGGCATCCTGTACTGCCACGTAAAGCCCGAAGACGTTCACGAGATCATCGAGAAGACCATTCTGAAGGGCGAGATCATCGACCGTCTGGTCTATCACATGGACGGCGTGGCCTACCCCCGCCAGGAAGACATTCCGTTCTATAAAAAGCAGCACAGAGTGGTGCTGGAGAACTGCGGAAGAAACGATGCGGAGAGCATCGAAGAATACATCGCCAGAGACGGCTACGCTGCCTTCGAAAAGGCTCTGTTCGACATGACCGACGCTGAGATCTGCAAGACCATCATCGATTCCGGTCTCCGCGGCAGAGGCGGCGGCGGTTTCCCCGCCGGCAGGAAGTGGGACGGCGCCAGAAAGCAGAAGAGCGACAAGAAATACGTCGTCTGCAACGGCGACGAGGGTGACCCCGGCGCATTCATGGACCGTTCCGTCATGGAGGGCAATCCCCACAGCGTGCTGGAAGGCATGATGATCGCAGGACTCGCCTCCGGCGCGGACGAAGGCTACATCTATGTAAGAGCCGAGTATCCTCTGGCGGTCAACCGCTTAAAGACAGCCATCGAAAAGGCAGAGGAAGTGGGCCTGCTGGGCGAGCACATCCTGGGTTCCGACTTCAATTTCCGCATCCACGTGAACAAGGGCGCCGGCGCGTTCGTCTGCGGCGAAGGTTCTGCCCTCACCGCATCCATCGAAGGCAACCGCGGCATGCCCCGGGTCAAGCCTCCCAGAACCATCGAAAAAGGTCTGTGGGAGAAGCCCACGGTGCTGAACAATGTGGAGACCTTCGCCAACGTGCCCCTCATCATCTACCGCGGCGTGGACTGGTACCGCAGCATCGGTACGCCCACCAGCCCAGGCACCAAGGCGTTCGCCCTCACCGGCAACGTGGTCAACACCGGCCTCATCGAAGTTCCGATGGGCACTACGATCCGCGAAGTCGTGTTCGACATCGGCGGCGGCATTCCGAACGGCAAGAAATTCAAGGCCGTTCAGATCGGCGGCCCTTCCGGCGGCGCTACCACAGCCAGCGACGAGCACCTGGATCTGCCCCTGGACTTCGACTCCCTGAAGAAGATCGGCGCTATGATCGGCTCCGGCGGCCTCGTCGTCATGGACGAAGACACCTGCATGGTGGAAGTGGCGCGCTTCTTTATGAACTTTACCCAGAACGAGAGCTGCGGCAAGTGCGTACCCTGCCGGGAAGGCACGAAGCGCATGCTGGAGATCCTCACCCGCATCGTCAACAACGAGGGCACCCTGGAGGATCTGGACCTGCTGGAAGAGCTGGCGGACACCATCCAGAACACCGCGCTGTGCGGTCTCGGACAGAGCGCCTGCAAGCCGGTGCTGTCCACCCTGAAGTATTTCAGAGACGAATATCTGCATCACGTAGTGGACCACCACTGCCCGATCTGCAATAAAGAGAAGCCCCATCCCACCATCACCGACGCCTGCAAGGGCTGCGGCAAGTGCAAGCGCAACTGCCCGATGGAGGCGATCTCCGGCTCCCCCAAACAGAAACACGTGATCGACCCCGAAAAGTGCATCAACTGCGGCGCATGCCTGCAGAACTGCCCCTTCGGAGCCATTGAACCCGCAGGAAAGGAGGCGTAACCGATGGCAAAAGGAACTATGTACATCGACGGCCAGAGAGTCGAATTCGACGGCGAAAAGAACGTTCTGGCGGTCATCCGCAAGGCCGGCATCGATATGCCCACCTTCTGCTATAACTCCGAGCTGTCCACCTACGGCGCCTGCCGCATGTGCGTCGTGGAAGACGAAAAGGGCAAGATCGACGCTTCCTGCTCCATGGAGCCCAAGGACGGCTTAAAGATCCGCACCAACACCTCCAAGCTGCTGAAGCACCGCCGGATGATCCTGGAGCTGCTCCTGGCCTCCCACGACCGGGACTGCACGATCTGCGAAAAGACCGAGAGCTGCCAGCTGCAGGAACTCGCGCTGCGTTTCGGCATCCGCAAGGTGCGCTTCGCCAACACGAAGGCCAGGCTGGAGAAGGACGAATCCTCCGTCTGCATCGGCCGTGACCCGAACAAGTGCATCCTCTGCGGCGACTGCATCCGCATGTGCAGCGAAGTGCAGGGCGTGGGCGTCATCAATTTCGCTCACAGAGGATCTGAGATCCAGGTAATGCCCGCCTTCAACCGCAAACTCTCCGAGACCAACTGCGTCGGCTGCGGCCAGTGCGCGGCGATCTGCCCCACGGGTGCGCTGCACATCAACAACCAGATCGGACAGGCCTGGAAAGCGCTGCATGACCCGACCAAGCGCGTGGTCGTCCAGATCGCTCCCGCTGTGCGCGTAGGCATCGGCGAAGTCTTTGGCCTGCCCCGCACCGAGAACTGCCTCAACAAGCTGGTCGCTGCCCTCAAGATGATGGGTGCCGACGAGGTGTACGATACGAACGTGGGTGCCGACATGACCGTCATGGAGGAATCCAAGGAATTCCTGGAACGCCTGAAGAAGGGCGGCCCGTTCCCCATGTTCACCAGCTGCTGCCCTGCCTGGGTCAAGCACGTGGAAAACGAGATGCCCGAATACCTGCGCAACATCTCCACCTGCAAGTCGCCGATGCAGATGTTCGCAGCGCTGCTGATGGATCAGTGCGCGAAGAAGGATAAGGAAGACGGCAAGAAGACCTATCACATCGCCGTTATGCCCTGCACCGCCAAGAAGATGGAGGCGGCTCGTCCCGAGTTCGTCCGCGGCGGCGAACCCGACGTGGATCTGGTCTTAACGACCCGCGAAGTGACCATGATGATCAAGGAGATGGGTATCCAGTTCGCAGAGCTGGAAGGCGAGTCTCCCGACATGCCCTACGGCATCGCTTCCGGCGCTGGCGCCATCTTCGGCACCACCGGCGGCGTGGCAGAGGCGGTCGTAAGACGCATCCTGCCGGATAAGTCCAAGGACACCCTGCGGATGCTGAGCTACAGCGGTCTGCACGGCACGGAGGAGATCCGTTCCGTCACGCTGCCCTACGGCGACAGAGATCTGCATGTGGCTATCGTCCACGGCCTGGGCAACGCGAGAAAGCTGATCACCGAGATCGAGGAAGGCAGAGCCTACTACGATCTGGTGGAAGTCATGACCTGCCGGGGCGGCTGCGTCGGCGGCGCCGGACAGCCCACCGTCACCATGGCACAGAAGCGTGAAAGAACCGCAGGCCTGTATGAGACCGACCGCGGTTCCATGATCAAGTCCTCCGAGCAGAACCCCGTCATCACCATGATGTACGAAGGTCCGCTGAAGGGACGCACTCACGAGCTGCTGCACGTGCACTACGAAAAGCCGAAGAAGCCGGCGAAATAAGATTATTGTTATGGACCGTGACCCGGGGGAGCCTGGGTCACGGTTTTTGCGTGACCCAAACAGCAAAAACAAGAAAAGGGACACGAAAAACATGGATTTTCCGTGCCCCATTGGGCTCTTTAGCTGGTTGGGTCTCTGTTTTACCGTGCCCCCGCGCTTCGCGGGTCACGGTTACCTGAGATTAGATACACTGCTGAGGACGGTTCGTTGTCCATTGATCTCGTTATAAAGAAGGAAAGTAGTATGGCTTCCCGGCTTTTTTCTTGGCGTCGTCCCAGCCCGCCAGGATGCGGACGGCCTCGGCGCCGGCCAAGCAGGCCGCCTTCTCCGCTTCGGGATCTTCGTTCCATTCGCCGGTGCAGCGCTGGGCGACCACCACGGCGCACATGCCGAAACGCTTGCCGTACAGGCGGCAGAGGGTGGCAAGGGCAGCGCCTTCCATCTCGAAGTTCAGAACGCCGGCAGCTTTGAGATCTGAGAGCATATCGTCTAATTGCGATGGATAAAATCCTTTGTAAGCCGGGCGGCATTGGCCGGTAAAGAAGCTTCCGCAGGTGCAGCCCGTGCCCACGTGGTAGCGCAGGCCCAAATTTTCGCAGGCCTGGACCAATGCGAGGGTCACCTCGTAGGAGGCGGCTGCCGGGAACTGGTCGGGCACGTACAGATTCGAGGTGCCGTCCAGCCGGATGTTGGCGTCGTTGATGATGATGTCGCCCACCGCGATATCCGGTTGGATCGCACCGGTAGTGCCTACCCGGATAAAGGTCTCCCCGCCTTTGTCCAGGATCTCGTGCAGGGTAAACTCCGCAGACGGCCCGCCGATGCCGGTGGACCAGGCGCCGATCGGTGCGCCCATATAGGTGCCTACGGCGCATTTCGCCTGGCGGGCGAGGGTCCAGACCTGCGGCGGCATTAACGCTCTGTCCGAGGCGTTCCGTATGCCGTCCCACTGCTGCGTCATGGTCACGACCCTGTCCGGGTCACCGGGGAGAAGGACATAGGGAGGGGCCTTCTCCGGTCCGTTGGTATTTACGTGGCCTTTATCGGCTGCGCTTAAGGGTTTCTCTTGCATGACATCCTCCTGAAACAAATCAAAAAGGCGCAGGGATAGACCCTGCGCCGGAGATCGCTATTCGCCGAAATCGTCGAACTTGATGAACTTCTTGCCAGAAGGCGGCGTATCGAAGGCTTCCTTCCATTCTTCCACGGGCACTTCCATGGTGACGGCCTTTTCCGGAACGATCTTGCCGGAGGCGAACAGGTCCATGGCCTTCTGCCAGGAACTGGGCTTCTGGCTGCGGCTGCCGAGGATCGAGATCTCGTTCTGGACCACCTTTTCCCAGGGCATGGGGATGGAATCGCCCTTGAACAGACCCATCTGGATGATGCGGCCGCCCTTGTGCAGCACGTCGAAGGCTTTGGCAAATGCGGGGACTGCGCCGGAGCACTCGACCGCTACGTCTGCGCCGCCGTCGGTCATGCTCATCACGACTTCCACCAGATCTTCCTTCATCTGGTCTACGCAGCGCTGTACGCCCATCTCTTTGGCGATGCCGAATCTCGGCTCGTCGATGGTGAGGCCCGCCAGAATGACGGTCGCGCCGACCGCAACAGCTACCTGGGCCACCATCAGGCCGATGGCGCCGGCGCCGAAGACCACCACAGTCTCGCCAGCCTGTACGTTGCCGATCTCCATGACGGAGTGGGTGGCGCAGGCCAGAGGCTCGGAGATCGCTGCGCTGCGCAGGGATACGTTGTCGGGCAGCTTCCAGACTCTGTCTTCCTGCATGGTCATATATTCTTCAAAGGCGCCGTCCTTGTTAGTGCCGATGCCGATACGGTGGCCGCACAGGTTGTATTCCTTCTTCTTGCAGTAACGGCAGGTGCCGCAGGGCTTGTAGGTGGATTCGCAGGTGACCCGGTCACCGACCTTGAATTTGGTCACACCTTCGCCGACCGCGGTGATGACGCCGGACAGCTCGTGGCCTAAAACGACGGGAAACTTGGTACGGGAATATTCGCCTTTGTAGGCGTGCAGGTCTGTGCCGCAGATGCCTGCGTAAGCGACTTTGATGAGCACGTCGCCGGGTTCGCACTTGGGGATCTCGACTTCCTGCACTTCCATCGTGCCGGGAGCAACTAACTTTAATGCCTTCATACTCAACTTCTTATCGCGGGCCCACCGGCCCGGAGTCCTTTCTCCCGTCTATTATACACAAAATTACCGGGTTCGTACGACCGCAGCGCGCATGTATACAATTTTTCTCGAAAAGTTGCTGCTCTGGTATATAATGAACCGGTACACAGAAAGCAGGTGGTAGTTATGAACAAACTCAGAGATCTTTACGCGGCGGGCAAACCTGCCATCGGCACGTTCTTCTCCGCGGGCAACGCGTCCTTTATGGAGTGCCTGGGCTATTCCGGCCTGGATTACGTTGTCATCGATACGGAGCACGGTCCCTTCGACACGATGGATATGCAGGAGCTGATCCGCGCAGCGGAAAGCGGAGGGCTGGCGCCCGTCGTACGCATTGCCGACGTGACCCATAAAGAGATCCAGCGGGCTGCGGACTGCGGCGCCCAGGGCATCATCATACCCTGCCTGCGCACGCTGGACGACTTTAAGAAGGCTGCGGATCTGGCGAAATATGCGCCGGCAGGCAACCGCGGATTTATCAAGGGCAGAGGCGCAGGCTTCGGTTATGCGGAATGGACGGCGGGACCGCTGCAGGACTATTACGACCGCAGCAACGAAAAGCTGATGCTCATCCCCCAGTGCGAAACGGCGGAAGCCCTGGAGCAGATCGAGGACATCGTCCGGATCGAGGGGGTGGACGGCATCTTTATCGGCCCCTTCGACCTCTCCACCTGCCTGGGTATTCCGGGGCAGTTTGACGATCCCCGCTATCTGGCGGCGAAAGAGCGGGTGCGCAAAGCCTGCCAAGCGGCAGGCAAACCCTGCTACATCCTCTCGATGACCCCGCCGGAGGCGCATGCGCTCCTCGCAGAGGGCTATGCGGGCGTCGCCCACAGTCTGGATTTCGCGATCTTCACGGACGCCTATAAAAAGGAAGTGTCTGCGATCCGGGAAGGACTGTAGCAACACAAAAAACACAAGGGGACAGGTACACTGTGTCGTACGACACAGTGTACCTGTCCCCTTGTGTTCTGTTATTCCGATCTTAACGAAAACGTAACTTCCACGTTTCCGTCGCCAAGGATCTCTTTCAGTTCTGCCTGGGTCAGGCCCTGCACCTTGCCGAGACGGGTAAACCGCCAGCTGTTTCTGTCGTAATAGATGGTGATCTGATTCCCCTGATACAGGATGAGGTCGCCGGGTCTTGTCGTAATGCTTTCGTCGTTGGTCGGGAGGGACGTACCCAGGGGCCCGACCTTCTCGAAATTGCCGTAGTCGTGCATGGATACCGTTACGTCGCCTTCCTGCAGCAGCGCGAGAAATGCATCCGCTGAGGAGTTCTCTTCCGGCTGGATCTCCAGCACCGAATCGCCGATCTTCGCATAGATCATCGTGGTTTCTTCCTTCTCTTCTTCCGTTTCTTCGGGTTCTGTTATCGTAACCGTTCCAGCGCCCGATCCGCTGGTGTTCTCGTCCGCCGCGCAGGCGGTCTGAAAGGACAGGAGGATCAGAAGCAGAACGAGCAGCAGCCGTTTCTTATCCATGGAGCCGCCCCTTATTTCAGATATTCCGTAAAGAAGCTTTCCAGCTTATCGAAGGGGATCGCGCCGTTCTTGCCGCCGTCATACAGATCGGTATGAGAGGCGCCGGGGATGATCAGCAGCTCCTTGTTGTCCGTGTACTTGCTGTCCTTCACCATGTTGGCATAGGCATCCTTGCCGAAGTAGCAGGAGTGGGCTGCATCGCCGTGCATCACCAGAACGGCAGAGCGGATCTCGTTCGAATACTGCAGGATCGGCTGGTTGATAAAGGATTCGCAGCCGATGACATTCCAGCCGCCGTTGGAATTCAGGGATCTCGCGTGGTAGCCGTGGCCGGTCTTGTAATAGTCATAGTAATCCTTTACGAAGTAAGGCGCATCTTCCGGCAGGGGATCGACCACGCCGCCGCCGAGGGTGTATTCGCCGGCTTTCAGATCTGCCAGGCGCTGGGCGCACATGGCGGCCTTCTTCTGGTAGCGGGCTTCTTCGCTGTCTTCCGAATCGAAGTATCCCTTGGCGTTGACCCGGGTCATGTCGTACATGGTGGAGGCGACGGTCGCCTTGATGCGGGTGTCCAGCGCAGCCGTGTTGAGCGCCATCCCGCCCCAGCCGCAGATGCCGATAATGCCGATGCGGTCGGGGTCGACCTTTTCGCAGATGGACAGGAAGTCTACCGCTGCCATGAAATCTTCGGTATTGATATCAGGAGATGCCATATAGCGCACGTTGCCGCCGCTCTCGCCGGTGAAGGAGGGGTCAAAGGCGAGCGTCAGGAAACCGCGTTCCGCCATGGTCTGCGCATACAGGCCGGAGCATTGTTCCTTGACCGCGCCGAAGGGTCCGCAGACCGCGATCGCAGGAAGTTTGCCTTCCGCCTCTTTGGGTACGT
Source organism: uncultured Eubacteriales bacterium (assembly GCA_902773665.1). GTDB lineage: Bacteria > Bacillota > Clostridia > Peptostreptococcales > Anaerovoracaceae > RUG11894. The sequence goes on from CACYFF010000004.1 coordinate 43,778, forward strand.
ACAGATCCGCTGCCAGCGTAATGCCGTAGCGGTTTACAAAGGTCACCTTGCAATGGTCGACCTTTTCGCTCTTCGGGAAGGTCTTGTCCCATTCCTGTGTCAGTTTGAGTTCTTCTTTGTACATCATGGTCTTGCTCTCCTTTGCTGTTTATCCGATGATCGTGTTCTTTGTCTTTTCTGTCTGCCGGATCAGATAATCCAGGCAGTCTACTTTGCGCTGGCTTTCGTGAAGCTCCTCCATCCGGCTGCATCTGCACCTGCGAAGATGGCGGACCAATGCGTCGGGATCCTTCAGATCGCAGAGCCTTTCCGCATCCCGGATCTCTTTCGGCGTGCATCCGGCATCTTCCAGCCCGGTGAGGATCTGTTTATAATCCTGTTCCATATTTCTTCTCCTGTGCACGTTTTTCTTACAAGGTCAGTATAAGGGCTTGGAGAAATCCGCGCTAATGGTTATAATGAATATCATGATATTCATTTTTGGAATATCAAAAGAGACGAGAAAGGGAGGGTCATGACCCGTGGAGATCCGTACATTGCGATATTTTATGGCAGTTGCCAGGGAAGAGAACATGACAAGGGCGGCAGAGCAGCTGCACGTTTCGCAGCCGACTCTATCCAAGGCGTTAAGATCCCTGGAGGAAGAGCTGGGAAAGAAGCTGTTTACCCGGCACAGTTTCAGCATAAAGCTCACAGAAGAAGGGGTGCTGCTCCGCAACCGGGCCGAAGACCTGGTGAGCATGGCGGATAAGATCGAGCAGGAATTTCTGTCTCTGGATGATATCTCCGGCGGGGACATCTATTTCGGACTGGCGGAGACATATCAGATCCGCTATCTCGCCAGGGAGATCCGCCGGTTTAAGGAATTGTATCCGGATCTGCGCTACCACATCACCAGCGGCGACACCGAGCAGGTGACGGAAAAGCTGGACAAGGGGCTCCTGGACTTCGCCGTGATCTGCGAAACACCGGATGACCGCAAGTATCACCATATCCTCTTCCCGGAATCGGACTATTTCGGCGTCGTTCTGCCCAAGGACTCTCCTCTGGCAGAAAAAGCATCCATTACGGCAGAGGACCTTGCGGGCCTTCCTCTCTTCTGTTCCGAGCAGAGCTGGGAGAACGACATCCGCCCCTGGGCAAAGGAATTTTTCGACCAATTCCATATGGAAGGATCCTTCCGGCTTTCCTACAACGGCTCCTTGTTTGCCAGAGAAGGGCTGGGACTGCTCCTTACGCTGAACGACCTGGTCGACACCTCTCCGGAGAGCGGCATGGTCTTCCGGCCTCTGTCGCCCCATCTGGAGATGAAGATGTACCTGATCTGGAAAAAGTATCAGAACTTCACCCCCATCGCAGAGCGCTTTTTGAAGCAGCTGCAGCAGTCGTTTGCGGAGTAAAAAATAATACAAGGGGACAGGTACGCTGTGTCGTGCACACAGTGTTCCTGTCCCCTTATGTTTTATATGCTTTTCTATTCTGCGAAGAGCAGATACAGGAAGGTTACGATCTGCGCTCTGGTGCAGGGTTCAATGGCTCCGAAGGGGCAGTTCTGCAGGCATGCGCCGTCCGGATAGTTGACTTCCACGCTTTCTGGCTGTCTGGTGATGACCGGACCCCCTTCTGATGAATGCATAAAACTGTAATATCTTGCTTTAAAGTATAGACCTATTTTTTCCATTATGCAGTATAATTAAAAGAGCAATTATTTCCAATTATGAAAGAGAGACATTCTATGGATTGGACTTTGACTACAAACGCGCCGGGCAAGATCGTGCTGATGCAGGGCAACGAAGCGATCGTGCGCGGCGCCGTGGAAAGCGGCATCCATTTTGCCGCGTCTTATCCCGGGTCACCCTCGTCGCAGATCCTCGGCATGCTGGGCAAGATCGCCAAAGAGCGCAATTTCTACGCCCAGTGGGCTACCAACGAGATCGCGGCGTTCCAGGCTTGCCTGGGCACGAGTTTCGCCGGGGCCCGGTCGATCTGCATCGTAAAGCAGAACGGCCTTTTGTGCATCGCCGACGCCCTGTTCTGTGCGGCGCAGCACGGCATTAAGGGCGGTGTCGTCGTGGTAACGAGCGATGACCCCAGCGCGCACTCCAGCACGAACGAGTTCGACTCGCGCCATATGGCGCTGTCCGCCTCCATCCCCATGCTCGAGCCCACGAACATGCAGGAGGCGAAGGACATGGTGCCCTACGCCTTCGAGATCTCCGAGCGGACGAAGCAGGTCGTCATCATCCGGCTCACGACGCGCGTCTGCCACGGCAGAGGTTCGGTGGCCCTGGGCCAGATCCCCGAAACGCAGCGGAAACTGGACGTCGTGGACGAATGGGACCGCATGGTGTGTGTCAGCTTCCGCCACCAGGTGATGCTGGATACGCTGGAGGCTGCCAGAGAGCTGTTCGAAGAGAGCCCTTACAACCACTACAGCGGACCGGAACATCCGGAAAAGCTGATCGTCGCGGGCGGCACAGGCTGCCTGTATACGAAGGAAGCGCTGCATCTGCTGGGAGATCCTGCGGACGTGGGACTGCTGGAACTGGGCACGGTCTGGCCGCTGCCCGAGAAGCTGCTTTTGGATAAGCTTCGCACGGCAAAGGAAGTGCTGGCGGTCGAGGAAGTCGACCCGTTCCTGGAGGACGAACTCCTGCGGCTTGCAGGCCGCGAAGGCCTGGATCTGAAGATCTGGGGACGCAACGAAGGAACGATCAACCGGGTCGGCGAACTGGATCCGGATCACGTGCTGCCAGCGGTGAGCGCCTTTACAGGCCTGCCGATGCCGCCGCGTCAGAAGACGTCCGACGTGCCTCTTCTTACCCGCGATCTGAACTTCTGCGCAGGCTGCCCCCACAGAGCGACGTTCTTCGTGCTCAAGCAGGCGATGCGCCGGGAAAAGGTGCCCGGTATCGTCGTCGGAGATATCGGCTGCTACTACATGGCAGGTTCGGAAGCGGGCCAGTACGGCTGGCAGGTGAACAACTGCATGGGAAGCGGCATCAACGTGGCGGAAGGCCTCGGCCAGCTGTCCGCCTACGGCATGGACCAGCCCGTCGTTACGATGTGCGGCGACTCCACGTTCTTCCACACCGTGCTGCCGGGTCTGTGCAACGCGAGCTATCATAATTCCAACATGCTGCTGATCGTGCTGGACAACTCTGCGACGGCCATGACCGGCTTCCAGCCCCACCCGGGCACCGGTCTTACGGCCATGGGCGACGAAGTAAAGCCCATGAGCATCCGCGCGATCTGCGAAGCCATGAACTGCACGGTGGAGGAGGCCGACCCCTTCGAGATCGAGGAGACGACGGCTCTGCTGAACGACATGCTCCACCGCCCGGGTCTGAAGGTCCTCATCATGAAGCAGCCTTGCGCCACGCTGATGGCGAAGAGCCGCAAGGAAAAGGTGACGGTCTGGGTGGATCAGGACAAATGCCTCGGCGACAACTGCGGCTGCGACCGGTTCTGCTCCAGAGTCTGGGGCTGCCCGGGCAACAGCTGGGATTTCAAGGCCGGCAAGGCTGTGATCGATCCCGTGAGCTGCGTGGGCTGCGGCGTGTGCGCCAAGCTCTGTCCGCAGGGAGCCATCCAGGTGAAGAAGGAGGCGAGAGCATGAAAAAACTGATGTATGACCCGCTGAACATCGTCATCTGCGGCATCGGCGGTCAGGGCAACGTGCTGGCGGCGGAACTCGTGGCCAGCGCCATGAACGACCTGGAATACCGCGTCGCGGAAGGCGAGACCTACGGCGCTGCCCAGAGAGGCGGTTCCGTCATGAGCCACGTGCGCGTCTCCGCCGATACGGATCTGGGAGTGCTGATCCCCGCAGGGGAGGCTCACTTCATCATCGGCTTCGAACCGCTGGAAACGCTGCGCATCGCGCGGCGCTACGCCAATCCCGGCACCCGCATCATCTACGATCCGCGTCCGGTCTATCCCCAGAGCGTGCTGAGAGGCCGCACGGTCTATCCCGATCTGGAAGACCTGAAGGCGGAGATCGACAGCCTCTGCAAGGAGGCGATCCAGGTGCCCGCGGCGGACATCGCGCTGGAATGCGGCGATTCGAGAGCGGCAAACATCGCGCTCATCGGCGCGTTCAGCTGCCTGGAAGGCGCACCTTTGGACACAAAGGCCCTGGAAGAGGTCGTGGCGCAGCGCTTTAAAGGCGCCGTGCTTGCCCTGAATCAGAAGGTGTTCGCCCTCGGGTGCGAAGCGGCAAAGGAGGCGGTAAGATGAGCGAAAGACTCGTAAACGTCCGGCTGTACGACCCCGAGACCGGCACGGATTGGACCGGCGCGCTGCCTGTGTCCACGCAGATCGAGGCCCTTACGGACCTGCTGTACGAAAAGAAGCTGAAGGCGTTTCAGCCCATCGGCTACGGATATATTGCGGAGGGTCACCTCTGCAACAACAGATTTACCCTGGCGGACTACATGCCGGATGGCGCGGACAAGATCGAGCTGCGCATCTTCGCCTATCCCCAGGTGCTGCAGGGTTAGGAAGGAGGAGAGACGATGCTGAGTACGTATGCATTGGATACCCAGGTACTGAAGAAAGATCTCTGCACTTCCTGCGGCGCCTGCCAGGGAATGTGCCCCTACTGGGGAAGCTGGAACGGCCGCACGGTGTGGCTGTTCGACTGCGACCGCAAAGACGGCCGCTGCCAGGCGTTCTGTCCGCGCATGCCCTACGACAGGGAGGCGCTGCGGGGCAGGTTTTTCGACGCTGCGGACGTTGACCCGGACATCGGTCCCTGCAAGGGACTGTATCTGGTGCGGTCGGCGGATCCGGCGGATAGAGACGGCGCCCAGCACGGCGGCACGGTAACGGCGCTGTTAAAGCTGGCGCTGGCCGAAGGTCTGATCGACGCCGCGGTGTTGAACCATATGAACGGCGACGATCCGGAAGGCTTCCTGGCCACGTCTGCCGAAGACATCATGGCCTGCCGGGGCAGTTCTTTCCGCATCGCACCGACACTGGCGAAGCTGAACGAAGCCCTGAAGGCGGACGAATACAAAAAGATCGCCGTGGTCGGCACCGCGTGCAAGACCCTGGCGACCTATAAGATGCTGGCGAAGCCCTATCCCGACCGGGACAACAACGCGGACAACATCGGTCTGGTGATCGGTCTGTTCTGCGGCTGGGGCCTGGACTGGGACGGCTTAAAGGAACTGGCGGCGAAGTACGTGCCGCTGGACGAGATCGCCCACATGGACATTCCTCCCAGCAAGTATCATAGCCTGGTGATTCGGGCGAAGGACGGCCGGGAAGTGAGCGTCGACCTGGACGAGGTGACCCCGCTGGTGCGGCTCGCCTGCAAGGCCTGCGACGACATGACCGCGGAATTTGCGGATATCTCCGTCGGAAGCGGACGTTCCGCCGACGGCTGGGATGTGGACAAGGGCTGGAACGAGCTCATCGTCCGTAGCGAGAAGGGCGCGAAGCTCCTGCAGCTGGCCCGCGAAAAAGGCGTGTTGGAGTTTAAGGACATGCCGGAAGGCGGCCTGGATAAACTGAAGAGAGCCGCAGCCGGAAAGCGCAGCAAAGCCGTAAGAGAATAGCAGGAAAAGAAAAACGGGGGAGGTTCTTCGAAAGGACCGCCCCCAGTTTTTATCGTTTATTTAAAGTTGTAATCCGTAACGATCGGTTCTCTGCCGGTCGTTTTATCGTTGAAGTACTCGTGCAGGCAGACGCCCAGGAACGATCCGCTCAGGTTGACCACGTTATCGAACCCTCTGGCCTTCAGCGCACAGTATGCGTAATAGGAACGCTGGCTCGTGCGGCAGTGCAGATAGACGGGGATATCCTTGGGGATCTCGTCCAGCCGGTCTCTGAGCTCCGTAAGCGGGATGTTGTGCGCGCCCTTGATGTGGGACAGCTCGTATTCCCAGGCTTCCCGGACGTCGATGATATAGGCGCCGCTTTCCACGATGCCGCGGACATCCTTTACGTGGACCTGCTTTAAGCGGCCTTCCAGGATGTTTTCCGCGGTGAGCGCCGCCATGTGCACCACATCTTTCGCCGTGGAGAACAGAGGCGCGTAGCAGTGTTCGACTTCGATCAGGTCGCAGATCGTGCCGCCCATCTTGATGAGCGCGGCGATGATGTCCACCCGCTTCGTGGCGTCACCTTTGCCTATGGCCTGGGCGCCGAGGATCTTGCCGTCGGGCACGGAATAGACCAGCTTAAAAGCCATGGGCTCCGCGTTCGGCATGATCTTCACCTTGTCGTAGGGATAGACGTTTACATAGTCGAATTCGATCCCGGCTGCGGAAGCTGTCTTCTCATTCAGGCCGGTGGAAGCCGCATTCAGGCCGAACACCCGGATGCAGGATGACCCGATAAAGCCCTTGTAGGAGGCATTGCGGCCGCACATGTGGTCCGCTGCCGCTCTGGCTTCCCACTGGGCGGGCCCTGCCAACGCCAGTCTGCCGGGCTTTCCGGTGAGGGCGTTCGTGATCTCCACCGCATCGCCTACAGCGTAAATGTCCGGGTCAGCCGTCTGCATGTGCTCGTTCACCTTGATGCCGCGGGTGGCGCCGATCTCCAGACCGGCTTCGGCCGCCAGCTTCGTCTCCGGCGCCACGCCGATGGACATGACCACCGCATCCGCGGGCAGGGTGAATTCCTTGCCGTCCTTCGTGCAGACCACCTGTCCGTCTTCGATCGCCGTGAGCGTGCTGGAAAGGCACAGGCCTACGCCGTTGTCGTACAGTTCCTTCTGAAGGATCTGCACCAGGTCGAGATCGAAGGGCGCCAGGATCTGGCCCAGGCCTTCCACGACCGTAACGTTCTTGCCGACATGCTTCAGGTTTTCCGCCACTTCGATGCCGATAAAGCCGCCGCCGACCACGATGATGTCCTTGGCACCGGTCTTATCGATATAACTTTTAACGCCTACGATATCCGTAACGTTCCGCACGGAGAACACGTTCTCCCGGTCGATGCCCTTAATGCTCTTCGGCATGATGGGAGAGGCGCCGGGGGACAGCACCAGCTTGTCGTAGCTTTCCTCGTAGGTCTCACCGGTCTTCGTATTCTTTACGGTAACGGTCTTCGTTTCGCGATGGATGGCGGTCACCTCGCTGTTGACCCGCACATCGATGTTATGCTCGCCTTTGAATTTTGTCGGGGTCATCAGGACCAGCGCTTCGGAATTCTCCACGAGCCCGCCCAGATAATAGGGCAGCGAACAGTTGGAATACGAGACGTCCTCGCCCCGTTCGAACATGACGATCTCCGCAGACTCGTCCAGTCTGCGCACGCGGGCTGCTGCGGATGCGCCGCCGGCAACGCCGCCTACTACGACTAATTTCATATAACTACACGCTCCTTGTCGACTGTTGAAATACTTTACCAAATACTATCATAACACAAGCCGGCCCTGCACCTGCAGACCCGGCTTGCTGACTATCCTGTGATGTTGCTGGCGTAGTTCTGGTAGATATACTGGCAGATGCGGCTGATGCGCACAAAAACGATATGTCTGAGACGTTTTACAGCTTTTATTGTATCAGCGAAGGGGGCGGGGCACAATGCCGCCGGGGCGGGAGCAAGGTAATCCGCAATGAAATGACCTGCAGAACGCATTGTATACAATAAAGTGGAGGAAAGCGCAGGACAACCCCCTCTTTTATGGTATAATTAACTGGTTAAAGAGTCGCTAAAAAGGCTTCGGCCACATTCTCTATACACAGTAAGGAAGCAATAGGAGGTTAAGAATGGCAAAGAAAACTTATACCAACGAAGAGATCCAGCGGACTGCCAACAAGATCCGCAAACAGGTTCTCAAATTTGCCATCGAAAGAGGCGGATGTTATATCACGCAGACGAATTCATCCGCAGAAACACTGGCGACGCTGTATCTGGACGTCATGAACCTGGGCGAGAGCCTCGGCGATCCGGATGGCATCCTGTTCCCCGGCGTTCCCGGTCCCGACAATATGGATTTCCCGAGAGGAAGCCTGTATAACGGCCCCACGCAGGCGCCCTACGACAGATTCTTCCTGTCTCCGGCTCACTACGCCTGCACCCTGTACTGCACACTGTTTGCCGTCGGTCGTATCTCCGAGACCGGTATCGAACGGTTCAACAAGGACGGCTGGATCTTCGAACAGATCGGCGCGGAACACTCCCCCGGTTTCGAGACCACCGCGGGCTCGCTGGCGCAGACCATCTCCGTCGCGTGCGGCACGGCTCACGCCAGAAAGCTGAAGGGTGAAGAAGGCACGATCTGGTGCTTCATGTCCGACGGCGAACTGGAAGAAGGTCAGCTGTGGGAAGCCATTCAGGCCGCAGCCTTCTATAAGCTTGACAACTTCGTCCTCGTCTGCGACATCAACGGTCAGCAGATCGAAGGACCGACAAAGGAGATCATGAACACGCAGCCGCTGTACGACCGGTTCACCGCCTTCGGCGCCAAGACCGTGGAGATCGACGGCCACAACATTCAGGCGATCAAGGACGCCTGCCATACCGCTCACCCGGGTCAGCCCCTCGTCGTGCTCTGCAACACCAAACCTACGCACGGCATGCCGTTCCTGGATCACAGAACGGAGAGACTGCACTTCGTGAACGTCAAGACACCCGAACAGATCGCAGAAGCCAAGGCTTTCTACGACAGCATGGAATAGGAGGAAAGCGCTATTATGATCATGGAAACCAACGTATACTCCAAGAGCATCACAGAATGGGGCGCAAAACACCCGGAGACCGTCGTTCTTTCTGCGGACCTGGGTACCTCCTGCGAGATCATGGATTTTAAGAAGAACTATCCCGACCGTTATTTCTCCCTGGGCATCGCCGAACAGAACATGATCGGCTGGGCTGCCGGTCTTGCCAGAGAAGGCTTCCTGCCCTATCTGCATTCCTTCGGCGTCTTCCTGTACAGACGCGTTCTGGACCAGGTGGAGATGTCCGTGGCATACGGCAATCTGCCCGTAGGCCTCGTGGGCTTCGTTCCCGGCCTCACCACCCCCGGCGGTGTATCCCACCAGTCCACCAACGACATCGGCACGCTGCGCAGCGTACCCAACATGCGCATCTACTCCATCGCCGACGCGACGGATATCGAAGGCTTCCTGCCCATGGCATACGAAGCCGGCGGTCCGTTCTACGTAAGAATGCTGCGTAAGTCTGTTCCCAGACTGTTCCCGGCGGATCAGACGATCCAGTTCAACCACGCCCGTATCGCTGCAGAAGGCTCCGACGTGGCGCTGTTCACAGAAAACATCGCGACCGAAGAAGGTCTCAAGGCGGTCAAGGTGCTGCAGAACCACGGTGTATCCGTGCAGATGCTGTCCGTTTCCACCCTCAAGCCCTTCACCGATCCCCAGGTCGTAGATGCCTTAAAGAAGGTGAAGTACGGCGCCGTTACCTACGAGAACCACAACATCATCGGCGGTCTGGGCACCTGCGTGGCGGAAGTCATGGCGGAGAACGGCATCGGCAAGCCGCTCATCAAGGTCGGCGTAAACGATCTGTACACCCACGGCGCATCCAAGATGTTCCTGCTCAAGAAGTACAACTGCGACGCCATGAGCTGCATCAAGGCCGTCGAAAAGCTCATCGGAAAAGACCTTGGCATCGACGAGTCCGAGATCGAGGCTGTCCGCTTCGAAGATTTCAACGGCGTAGCATAAGTTTTTCAAGGAGATCATCAATGTTCGAAGAAACCAAAAGACAAATCATCAAAGCAGGCATGAGCCTGGACCGTTATGGCCTGATCGCCCTCTCCGGCGGCAACGTATCCGTACGCATGCCTTCCGGCGAGATCCTCGTTACCCCCTCCGGCATGATCTATGAAGATCTGGTGGAAGACGACATCCTCGTCATGGACCTGCAGGGCAAGATCATCGAAGGCACCCGCAAGCCCAGCTCCGACACCGAAGCCATCCTCTACATCTTCCGCGAGATGCCCGAGGTCACCGCGGTCATCCATACCCACCAGCCCTACGCCACCGCCATCGGCCTCGTGCAGGATGAATTCGAAGTCAACCTCACGACGCTGGCCAACGCTACGGCAGGTCCGGTCCGCGTTTCTCCCTACAGCTCCGCCGGTTCCATCGACATGGGCATCGATACCGTCAAGTACATCGGCGATTCCCTGGCCATCATCATGGCCCACCACGGTGTCATGACTGTCGGCAAGGACAAGGGACTCAAGCAGGCGCTGTACGCCGCCGTCTATCTGGAAGAGGCCGCCAAGTGCTACCTGGCTGCCAAGGCCTGCGGCGAGATGAAGCAGATGACCCCGGAGCAGATCCAGCAGTCCATCGAAGTCTTCAAGTACTACGGCCAGGGAACCCCGACCATTCCCAAGGATCTGGTAAAGAGAGTCTAAGGACGGAAAAAAATACGTATTTCTACAGGAGGCGTCAGAGATGACCGAAAACGGCAGAAAGATCCTCATCATCGAGGACGAAAAGCCCATATCCGACATTATCAAATTCAACCTTACGAAGGAAGGCTATGAAGTAGAAACAGCGTACGACGGCCAGGAGGGCCTGGACAAGGCCCTCTCCTGCGGCTGCGATCTCGTACTGCTGGACATCATGCTTCCCATCATGAGCGGTTTCGAAGTATGCAAGAAGATCCGCGAACACAGCGAGATCCCCATCATCATGCTCACCGCAAAGGAGGAGGAAGCCGATAAGGTGCTCGGTCTGGAGCTCGGCGCGGACGATTACATTACGAAGCCCTTCGGCATGCGGGAGCTGCTGGCGCGGATCAAGGCCAACCTGCGGCGCACGGAGTTCCTGGAAGGCAAGGCGGAGGAACCCGCCGACATCCAGGAGTTCGGCAAGCTGCAGATCGACATGAACCGCTACGAAGTCCGCAAGGACGGCCAGCCGCTGGACCTCACCCTCCGGGAATTCGAGCTGCTGAAATATCTGGCCACGAGGGACGACAAAGTCTTTTCCAGAGAGCAGCTGCTGGAGGACGTCTGGGGCTACGAGTACTACGGCGACATCCGGACGGTGGACGTTACGGTGCGCCGTCTGCGGGAGAAGCTGGAGGATGACCCCGGCGATCCCAAGTACATCATTACGAAACGCGGCATCGGCTACTATTTCAGCAAGCAATAGAGATCGGTCCTGGGCAGTATGAATATTTTCAGACGCGGCAGCGTACGCTGGAGGATAGCGCTCATCTACTTTATGCTGTTCTTCGCGGTGCTTTCCCTCGTATCCGTGTTCCTCGTGAACCGCATCGAGCAGTACCAGCTGTCTTCGCTAAAAGAGAATATCGCTAAGACCATCAGCGAAAGCAATCTCCCATCCTATCTGGGGGCCTACGATTCGCTGTCTTCCCATGGGGAAGAGATCCAGGCTGTGCTGGATTCCAGCTGGAGCAGCTTTTCGGAAGAATTATCCGTGGTGGACGAGCGGATGCAGATCTGCGCGTCCACCAATTCCAATCTGGTGGGCAGGTCCGCTGCGGACGTGTTCGACGCGTCCATCATCGCGTCCTGCCTGCTTACGGGAGATTCCGGCGAGTCCGATTCCGTGCTCTCCGGCGGCATCCCCGTCAAAAATCTGTGCTACGGCATAGAGAATGCGAAAGATCCCGGCGTCATCTACGTGCGGGCCGACCTTTCGAGCATCAACGCCTTCGTGTCGCAGAGCAAACTCATCTTTATCCGGGTCATCCTCATCGCGTTGCTGGCGACCGTCGTGCTGGGCTTCGCCCTGGCGGGCAGCATTACGAAACCCATCAACGACGTAACGGACACGGTCTTAAAGATGTCGGCCGGCGATTTTTCGGAAGGCGTTCAGGTAAACAGCGACGACGAGATCGGGCAGTTGGGAGAGATGTTCAACCTGATGCGGGAGAAACTTTCCGACACGCTGTCCGAGATCACGGGAGAGAAGAACAAGCTCTCCACCATCCTGGAATACATGGCGGACGGCCTGGTGGCCATCGACCTGCAGGGCGGCATCATCCACGTCAATCCGGCAGCCCGGGCCATCCTGGGCCTGGATCCGGCGGATCCGCTGCCCAAAGATTACGACGCGCTGATGGGTCACATCTCCGACAACATCAGCCTGTCGCGCATCAAGGGCAACTGCGAGATCCACGGTGCCCAGGACATCTTCTCCTACGGCAGCAGCATCTTCGCGATCCACTACGACCGGTTTAAGGACGAAGACGGCGAGGATATCGGCATCATCATCCTCATCCAGGACATTACGGAACGGCAGAAGCTGGAGGACATGCAGCGCGATTTCGTGGCCAACGTGAGCCACGAGCTGAAGACGCCGCTCACGACTATCAAGAGCTACACCGAGACCCTGATGGACGGTGCGGTGGAAGACCCCGACATGGCGCGCAGCTTTCTGGGCATCGTCGACAATGAAGCGGACCGCATGAACCGCCTCGTAAAGGACCTGCTGCAGCTGTCGCGTCTGGAACAGCGCCAGGAACGCATGCATTTCCTGGAGGGCAACATCGTGGCCCTCGTGCGGCAGTGCATGGTAAAGGTCGAAATGACCGCCCAGCAGAAAGGGCACCAGCTGAACGCGCTGTTCGACGAAAAGATGAACATCCGCGTGCTCATGGACCGCGACCGCATGGAGCAGGTCATCCTCAACGTCCTGAGCAACGCTATCAAATACACGCCGGACGGCGGACGGATCGACGTAGACATCGATTCCGACGGCAAGAAAGTGCAGATCATCGTCTCCGACAACGGCATCGGCATTTCCGAAGAGGAACTGCCCCGCATTTTCGAGCGGTTCTACCGGGTGGATAAAGCCCGTTCGCGCAAGATGGGAGGCACCGGCCTCGGTCTTGCCATTACGAAACAGATCGTGGAAGAACACCAGGGCACCATCACCGCGGAAAGCACCCTGGGTAAAGGTACGAAATTCATTATCGCCCTTCGGGTGGCGTCGCACAGAGGCACCCCGAACATCGAGTAAGAGGACGCATGGAAGAAGACAAGAAAGTCAGCAGCTTTACGTACGACCTTCTCGAGCGCGAAGACAGCTCCGACGAGCAGAGAGAGCGCCGGGAAGTCCGCAGAAAGAAGCTGGAAGACAGAGCAAAAGTAAAGGATGACCCCGGCAAGGCCAAACGGGCCAGGAGCCGGCGGCGGACCATGCTGGTGCTGTTCCTGATGGTAGCGCTGGCAGGCTTGTTCACCGTGCGGTCCGTACAGCGCATGGTGGCGCTCACCCAGGAGCGGGCCCGCGTGCAGGCGCAGCTGGACGAACTGGAAAAGCGCCGCAGCGAGCTGGAGAACGAGCTCCTGATGGTGAATTCCGACGAATACGTGGAGCAGCAGGCCAGAAGCCAGCTGCACATGATCAAGCCGGGCGAAGTCCTGTACATCGTGCCCAGCAGCACGGAGTATACGACGTCCGAACCGGAGGAAGAGGAAGCACCGGAGGAAGCGCCCGCCGTGGACGAGGCGAAGCCCTGATGGAAAAGCTGAGACTTCTGGAGACCGTCGTGGTGGAAGGCCGGGACGACGAGGCAGCCGTTCTGCGGGCTGTGGATGCCGCGGTCATCTCCACCCACGGATGGGGCCTGCCGGAAGGGAACGTCGAACGCATCCGCGCCGCCTATGAACGGACCGGCATCATTATCCTGACGGATCCGGACTTCGCAGGCGAAAACATCCGCAGGCGCCTTTCGGAACAGTTCCCGGATGCCAAACACGCCTATCTGGCCCGCCCTGAAGCATCGAAAAGGCAAGGGGAACGGGTGGTGGACATCGGCGTGGAGAATGCGGCGCCGGAGGCGATCCAAGCGGCTCTGCTGGCCGCGAGAGCGCAGGTGCAGACCGGTCCTTCTGCCGAAACGGTGACCCAGGCAGACCTCATCGCGCTGGGCCTGGCCGGTGGATCCGGCAGTACGCAGCTGCGGGAGGCTCTCGGAAAAGAGCTGGGCATCGGCAGCTGCAACGCGAAAGCCTTTGCGAGGAGACTCGCGGCTTTCGGCATATCAAGAGAGGAGTTCCTTGCCGCATGGCGCAGGATTTCACAAGAAAACAGGTAGCGGCGCTGGAGCGGCGCTACGACTTTAAGACGGCGAAGAGCCTCGGTCAGAACTTCGTGACGGATCCATCCGTAACGGAAGCGATCATCGAAGCGGCCGGCGCGGGTCCGAAGGACCTGGTGCTGGAGATCGGGCCCGGTCTGGGGGTCATCACCTCGAAGGCAGCCCAGCGCTGCGGCAGACTGGTGGCTATCGAAGTCGATAAGAAATTGCTCCCCATCCTGGCGGAGACCGTCGGATGGCAGCCCAACGTCAAGATCATCAACGAGGACATCCTGCAGGCGGATCTGGAGCAGATCGTGGCGGCGGAGCGGACGCTGCCGGACGGGTCACAGGCGGAGCATGTGCGGCTCATCGGCAACCTTCCGTATTATATTACGACCCCCATCCTCAACAAACTGATGGCCCTGCCGGATCTGTTCACCTCCCTCACCATCATGGTGCAGAAAGAGGTGGCGGAAAAGATGATGGCGCAGGCCGGAGCAAAAAATTACGGGGTAATTTCGATCCACGTGCAGTATTTTTGCGAGATCGAATATATAATGGAAGTACCGAAGGAGGTATTCCTTCCCCAGCCGAAGGTGGATTCGGCGGTGCTTACGCTGCACGTGCGCAAAGAAAAGTGCGCGGACGTAAAGGACGAGGCGCTGTTCTTCGAGACCGTAAAGGCGGGCTTCGCGCAGCGGCGCAAGACCCTGTCCAACTCCCTCACGGGTGTGCGGGGCGCGGACAGAGACAAGGTGCTGGCGGCGCTGGAAGGCGCGGGCATCGATCCGAAGAGACGGGCTGAGACCCTGTCCATCCCGGAATTTGCAGAAGTGGCAAATCGCCTATTATAAGGCTTTTATATTTGGAAATCATTTGAATTTGGAGGTGTTTCCCATGATTCAGACAGTAGCAACAGATAAGGCTCCCGGCGCAATCGGCCCCTACAGCCAGGCTAAGATCGTTAACGGTATGGTCTATACTTCCGGCCAGCTGGGCTTGTTCCCCAACGGCACCCTGCCCGCAGGCATTCAGGCTCAGGCTCTCCAGTCCCTCACCAACATCAAGAACATTCTGGAAGCAGCTGGTTCCTCCATGGATAAGGTCGTAAAGACCCTGGTCTTCATCAAGAACATGGACGATTTCGGCAAGGTCAACGAGATCTACGGCAAGTTCTTCCAGGAAGGCTCCTATCCCGCAAGAAGCTGCGTGGAAGTCGCCCGCCTGCCCAAGGACGCTCTCGTAGAGATCGAAGTTATCGCGGAGCTGTAATCTGAATACAAGTAAATAACGACCGGGTCCTGCGGGGCCCGGTTTTATTGTCCTGCACAAGGGGACAGGCACACTGTGTTGTTGCAACCCCACCGCGGTTTATTGTAAGATGGAGCAGGAAGGAAAGGTAACATGCTATGAAATATCAACTGATACGGAACGCGGCGGCCAAGCTGTTCTACGGCGGCTCCGTCTTCCTGCTGGATCCGGCCTTCGCCAAGAAGGGCACCGGCCCGTCCTATGCAGGCAAGGAGCACAGCCCGCTTGTGGACATGCCCTGCAGGATGTGGGAGGCGGAGAGCCGCACGGATGCCATCGTGCTGTCGCACATCCACTCCGACCATTTCGACGCGGCAGCGGCCGAAGCGCTGGATAAGGACCATCCCGTTCTGGTGCAGTCCGGCGACGAAGCAAACGAACTGCTGAAGGACTTTATCGACGTGCGTCCCGGAACCTCCGGCATCTTTAACGAGGTCGCTTTCGAGCGGGTCCCGGCGCGTCACGGCACATCCCAGGCCGTCCTGGACGACATGGGTCCCGGCACTGGCGTCGTTTTCATGGCGGCGGGGGAACCTACCATCTACTGGGCCGGCGACACGGTCTGGTACAAAGAGGTCGAAAAGGCGATCCGCACCTTCCAGCCGGAAGTCATCGTAGTCCACGCAGGCTCTGCCATGTGGGCGGGTGAACCCATCATCATGAACGCGGAGGATGTGATCGCGGTCTGCAAAGCGGCGCCAAACGCCAAGGTGATCGCCGTGCACATGGAGTGCTGCGACCACTGCATCGTTTCGCGGGCAGAGCTGCGGGCGAAGGCGGAGGCTGCCGGCATCTCCGAAGAACAGCTCCTCATCCCGGCGGACGGGGAGGAGATCGCGATCCAGCAGGAGGCAGCGTTTTAAATGAATAAGATCGGTTTCGGTTTTCTGCGTTTGCCGTTGCTGGACCCAAAGAACGACCAGACGACGGACTACGAAGAACTCAATAGGCTCTCGGAATCTTGACGAATCATGAGCCTAATAGTTGCCAAACGGCGGCATAAGCGAACCTTGACAAGTGAATATTATCCAAAGTGAAAAGTGGAATCTCAACCTGTTGCATTGAAAGGGTTACAGATTCCGAGAGGCTATTGATTTGAGTGGATTGGTTAGGTTGCAGATGTCGATTATTATGGCAGTGTATTCCCTGAGCCGGATATAGATTTGACAGAAAGGGTTTCTATTCATGGAAGAGAATAAAACGAACAAAACTGTAGAGATAATACTGTCCGCCGTGGCTGTGCTGCTGGGAGCGGCGATAGTGTTCTTCATCGTGAAGGGTAACATAGCGGCTGCAGGAGCGGCGGCCGGACTGGTGATCATTGATTCCTGCGCGCTGCTGGTCAAAACCCGCGGTGGCAGCGATATGGTTACGCTGTTCAAGAAGCGTGACCGCGAGGACTGGGAGCAGATCTGCAAAGCCCTTCAGGAGGCAGATATCAAGGGCGTCAGATCGGGCCATTATCTCCAGGAAACCGTTATGGGCGGCGGGTGCGGCGCTAAGCTCGATCCAAGAGACTTCGGGCCACAGGGTCGAATCGACCGCGAGATATACTGGGTCGAGGTCCCGGGCCGCATCGAGGCCGAAGCCAGAGAAGCTTTGAGACGCAGCGGACTGGTTCCTGAGGTCGAAGAGAATGTGCTGCTCGACGCCGCGCTGCGCAAGAAACAGATGGATACAACCCAATTCTGACAGCAGGGACAGGCAGTTTGCTCATTACAAAATAAGAAGCATTTGTTATAAAAAGTAGTGCAATTACGATTTATCAGTACTTGCACTATTTATTATATGGGTATACAATCACTTTGTTTGTGCTTTAACAGACAAACGAAATTATAACTTATTGCTAGGAGGTTTTTAAAAAATGCTTAGTTTTATCATTTGCTTTGTGATCCTGATTCTGGGATACCTCTTCTACGGTAAATTCGTAGACGGTATTTTTAATCCGGATGACAGGGAGACTCCTGCCGTAGCCATTAACGACGGTGTCGACTATGTCGTTATGCCACAGTGGAAGCTGTTCCTCGTCCAGCTCCTTAACATCGCTGGACTCGGCCCTATCTTCGGTGCTCTGTCCGGAGCTATGTGGGGACCGGTTGTATTCCTCTGGATCACATTCGGAACAGTCTTTGCAGGAGCAGTTCACGACTACTTCGCAGGAATGCTTTCCGAGAGGAACAACGGTGCTTCTATCTCTGAGGTAACCGGTATCTATCTCGGACATACAATGAAGAATGTCATGAGAGTGTTCTCAGTAATTCTTCTGATCATGGTTGGTACAGTATTTGCTGTAGGACCTGCGGGACTTCTGGTCACACTCTTCAAGAACAGTGGAGTTGAGTCGGGCGTTGTTGTTCAGGCTACATTCTGGCTGGCAATCATCCTGATCTATTACTTCATCGCTACATTCATTTCTGTTGATAAGGTTATCGGTCGTATTTATCCGATCTTCGGTATCTGCCTTATTGTAATGGCTGTTGGCGTATGCTTCGGAACCCTGACAAGCGGCACTCCTATTCCGGAGATCTGGAACAACCTCGGTAACGTTCATCCTAACGGAACCCGCATTTGGGCTTACATGTTCATCACAGTTGCTTGCGGCGCTATTTCTGGATTCCACGCTACACAGTCGCCTCTGATGGCTCGTTGCCTCAAGAGCGAGCGCCAGGGCCATTTCGTATTCTACGGAGCTATGGTAGCTGAAGGTATGATCGCTCTGATCTGGGCTGCTGCAGGATGCACACTCCTCGGCGGAGCGCAGCTTGCTGAGCTCGGCGGCGGAAACGCAACCACAGTTTACACCATCTGCACAATGACAATGGGCAAGGTCGGTATCATCCTGGCTATGCTCGGCGTTATTGCTTGCCCAATCACTTCCGGAGACACAGCTTTCAGAAGTGCCAGACTTACCATTGCTGACTGGTTCAAGCTCGACATGGGTAACTGGAAGACAAGACTCTTCCTCTGCATCCCTGTACTCGGCATTGGCGCTGTCCTCGGATTCGGAAACACTCTCGGATTCATCGACTATCAGATCATCTGGCGTTACTTCAGCTGGTCCAACCAGACACTCGCTATGATCGTACTCTGGGCTGCTGCTATGTACCTTGCTCAGAATAAGAAGAACTACTGGATCGCAGCAGTTCCTGCTACATTCATGAGCGCTGTATCGGCTACATACTTCGTAATGGCACCGGAGTGCCTGGGACTCATCCCGGGACTGACAGACAATGCTGCTGTAGGTTATCCTGTAGGCATCGTTGTCGCTATCGCATTCCTTACACTCTTCCTTTCGAAGGCTAAGAAGGCTGCGTAATCGGATCAGACGATCCGCATAAGTTTAAGCGACTTATCCACAAGCTTTAAAGGGCAGGCCTTGACCTGCCCTTTGCTGCATGAGGAAATAATAGCCGGTCACAGGGCTGGCATCATGACAAAAGGCCGGCAAGATGTGCCGGTGATCGATGTACAGGGGTACTGATAATGCTCACAATTACCGTCCCGCTCGGAGATAATACACTTTCGGGCGAGGTTTTAAGCAAAGATAAGAAAAACTGTCTCAGGTCCGGACCGTGCGGGCTCGGCGATGAGGCTTTATATATAGGAAGCAGGTTTATAAGCCGCCGGTACTATATCCGCTGGGATGAGGTCCGGCGCGTATATAAGCGCATAGCGATGAGCCCGGGTGGATTCTCGGGGAGAGGTGCCTTTGGCACCATGGCGTATCTTGTCGTACAATGCGCGAACGGCAAGGAAAAGACCTGTTATTTTAAAATTGAAAAAGAACTGGATTCTCTTCTCAGCGAGATCGAGAGGCTGCATCCGGACATTCCGACCCACAGCGCGCAGGCCGAGCAGAGACTTGCTGCGGCGGCCAGAGAAGAGGTCGCGAAATATAAAAGCAAGCTCAGCAAGACGGCAGAGGAGACATGGGAAAGACTGAATGGCGCTGTCGAGCATCTGGAACTAAGGCCTGACATCTACAGAAATCTTACAGCGGCAGCCAAGCAGAAGCGCATCGTAGACAATCTTTCACCATCCGTCCTCGTTGGCGGAACAGCAGTGTTCCTGGCGGGGCTGTGCGCGGTGGCTTACGGTCTGTACGGGCTGTCTGCGCATACGCCGAACGCGGTATACTTCCTGCTCGGAGGCGGCGCGGCGGCATTTGCCGTATTCTCTGCCAACCTCGTGCCCGGCAGATGGGGCAGCAAGGCTAATGCTCAGAAAGACTGGGAGAGCGCAGTGCGCGAAAGTGCGGAATACATTTCCGGATTCAGATATTTCCCAGTCCCGGCGCAGTATGCGCATCCTGTCGTCCTGAAATGGATGATCAGAGCCGTGCGTGAGAGCAGGGCAGAGACTGCGCAAGAGGCTCTCGAGACAGTTAAAACAGATCTCAGAAACATGAATTCAAGCGTCAGTGTCACGCAGGAAATACACGATGATGTAGTAGACATCAAACCCCTGTTCCTGGTGTGTGACTACGCAGACTGATAAGACATAGATAATATCCAAGGAGAATATCAATGCAAGAACTATTCGATTTTCTCAGGGAAGAGGGCGTCGAGCCTCGCCTGCTTGATGGCGTAAAGGCTTTCAGGGAAGCGCATCCGGTTGCGCAGGAGTACACGGATCGCATCCCGGTGCCGGAATACTATTATTACGGCAACAACACCTGGGAACTGGCGCTTGCCGCTCTGCTCGCGGGGAAGAACCTCCTTCTCGCGGGACCTAAGGCGACGGGCAAGAACGTCCTGGCAGAGAACTTATCGGCCCTTTTCGGCTGCCCTACATGGGACGTTTCGTTCCATGTGAACGCTGACGCGGCCAGCCTGATTGGGACGGACACTTATAACGGCAGCGAGGTCGTATTCCGCCCGGGCCCGGTGTGGATGTGCGCCAGGGTAGGAGGATTTGGCATACTCGACGAGATCAACATGGCCAAAAATGAAGCGCTGGCGGTCCTCCACGCGGCTCTCGACTTCCGCCGCAGCATAGACGTTCCGGGTTATGACCGGATCGAGCTGCAGGACGGGACACGTTTCATCGCGACCATGAATTACGGATACGCAGGCACGAGAGAGCTCAACGAAGCGCTCACCTCGAGATTTGCCGTGCTCAACATGCCGCTGATCAAAGACGATGACCTGGTCAAGCTTATAGCGCGCAGGTATCCGGATATCGACATGAAGATCTGCGGACAGCTCGCTAAGCTGTACAAGGAGCTGGAGAAGAAGGCCGAAAGCGCTGAGATATCTGACTCTGCGCTCGACCTCAGAGGCCTGCTCGATGCCATCGCGCTTATGGATCAGGGCATACTGTCCGGAGCGGCGCTCGAGATGTGTATAGTCAACAAGACTTTTGACGATTATGAGAGAAAACTCATCCGTGACGTGATCGCCGCGAGGATCCCTGATGATCTGACAAGAGACGCTGTGTTCGGGAAATGATCAAGAAACAATTCACTTCCAACGCCAGAAGGGCGCGTAATATAATCTGGAACGCGGCGGGAGACTATGACTTCGAGCCTCCATTCATGGCCTTTTTCCCTAACGGAGCACCCGATCATTATTTCAATATGATAATCGGGCTCGTCAGGAAATGGCTGGATATCGACAGGATCGGGAAGTTTTTTGACAGCTACGCGGCTGACAGGCGGTCTGATGAATTCGATGAGTATCTGTGGCTCGGTCTGGAGAATTGCGTCTACGAGAAGGAGTCGGCAGAGAGGCCTGTCATGGAGAGGCTGAGAAAGCAGAGAGCCGAACAGTTCTATGTGGAGCAGGCCGGTATGTCGCGGCAGCAGATGGAATACCAGAGCATGCCTGTATACACTCAGCAGCAGGCCAGGTGGGCTTCCGTCAGCGGCAGGAATCTCCCGGTGATGACTTCGAGGGAGAAGCGCATGCAGGAAGCGCTGTGCCTCTCGGGAGACCTGGACACGGATCAGCTGCTGCGGGAGATGGCAGACTTCCTGAAGACTTTCTTCAGGTATGAGGCCCCGCATGGCGCTGCTTTGCGTGTCAGGCGGAGAGGATCGCGGGGACCGAAAGGGAGCGGCAGGCGCAGGAAGGATCACTTCCTCGTCAGGACCGGGACCGGAGAGGGCAACCATCCTAAGGCTGTGACACTCACGCATGACGGACTGGGCAGATTCGTCCCGCCTACGCAGGAGGATGAGGACTACATCCGAGCGGTATTCGGAAAGAGCGTGCTTCCGGAGTCCGAAACAGAGATACTTAACAATGACATTTGCACCGGTGCGGACGCGAATTGCCGTGTGTGGGTCACGCAAGGTGAGGAGAGCGACGCGGACTATAAGGACGCGGCCGACATCATCGCAAGGCGCAGACGCCAGCGAGAGCTCAACGAGAACTTTTACGCGGACAACCGCGCGGCCGTCAGAAGCGCTGTAAAGACTCTTTCGGCGGGCATGGAGACTGTGTTCGAATCCTATCTGAAGCATCTTCCGGAAGCGTCAAGAGCAGGAAGACTCGCGCCGGAGAAAGTATACAGGCTGCCTGTACTCGGTGACAGCAAGGTGTTCACAAGGGATGGCGAAGAGACAGAGAAGGAAGTCTTCGTAGACATTCTTCTGGATGCATCGCAGTCGAGGATGAATTCGCAGGAGATCATATCCGCCGAGGCGCTGATAGCAGCCAAAAGTTTTGCCGCGCTAAATGTGCCTGTCAGGGTGTCGGCGTTCAGGAGCCTCAGGGGCCACACTGTCCTCGAGATCCTCAAGGACGCCGGAGACAATGACTGCAGCGGCATATGCGGATACTATGCCGGAGGCTGGAACAGGGACTCGCTGGCTGTCAGGCTCATCGAGCATCTCGACGATGACCCGCACATGACCGGCAAGCAGAGGATCGTACTGATCATGACGGATGCCAATCCTAATGACTCAGTGCCTGTCGCCGAGGCCGGCCATCTCCTGACCAGGGAGTATGATGGAGCGGTCGCGGTCAGCGCAACAGAGGACGCTGTCAGGATCCTGCGCAGCAAGGGCATCATGGTGGGAGCGGTGTTCCACGGTAACAGTTCGCATATAGGCGATCTGCATCAGATATACGGGCATTCCTGCGTGCGCATCAGGAAACCTTCGCAGCTGGCACAGGGCCTGTGCGACCTGATGCTGATGCTCATGAGCAGACGATGAGGCAATCAAGAGTGCCGAGACAAAGACGTTAGATAATTAAAACAGCAAGATTGATATAATCAATTTCGTATGTGGAAATCCGGCAAAACATTTGAGGAAACGCTTTGACGAAGAGCTTAACATCAGGCAGACACTTCTTCATGGAAAAGAAAGTATAAGCAAATCCGTGGAGATCATGCCGTGATGCGGGGCCAAGCAGCGGAAAAACCGGAAGATCACTTTCAGAATCGCTGGCAGTAAGCATGTATAGGTCATAACCGAAATAGTAGCAGTTCCTATGCGAGTCCCAACCGATGTCACAGTCTGGCTGGGAGTACTTTCTGTCGCAATCACAATTGTGTATACTATTATCAAGGCAAGAGCAAAGGCGTTTCTTTCTTTCCCGGGCACCGGTACGGACAGGAGTGCCATCACCCGAGAGAGCCAGCTGTTTCAGGTCGATAAGGCCTTGATCCGCAGATGGATGCAGGAAAAGATCCTTGAACAGTGTGAACAGAAACTTTGCTGGATCAGATTCGTCAGGCGGAGATTCCGAGAGGCTATCTCAATAAAATGGTGGACGCCTTCCTGGCGTCCGGGCAGAACTATTTCGATACCGCCTGGACATACATGGACGGGGAGAGCGATTCCGTCCAGAGCCGCAAATGCCTGGAAGTAGCGGAGGAGTTCGGCAAAAAGGTGATCGTCATGGAGCCTGTCAAGGGCGGCATGCTGGCGAATGTGCCGGAGGAAGCCTCGGAGATCCTGGCTCAGGTCGAAGACAATCTGAGCGACTTTGTACCGCTGTCGAAGGCGGAGGATATGGCGCTCAAGAAGGCTGCCAGGGTCATCCTCGATAAGACGGCAATCCCCTGCACCGGCTGCAGCTACTGCGTTTCCGGCTGCCCACAGCGGGTGTGGATCCCCAAATATTTTAAACTGTACAACGAATATGCGGCAAAGCCCGACGACAAATGGAAGGTGCAGCCCGAGTATAAAAAGATGACGGAAGGCCGCGGCGCGGCGAAGGACTGCATCGGCTGCGGGGCTTGCGAGAGCGTCTGTCCGCAGCATCTGCCCATCATCGAACACCTGAAAAAAGTATCCGAAGCGCTGGATTAGGAGGCAAACATGTACACACCGACACTGGAAGAAGCGAGAAAGTTAATGGAAGAGCATAATCAGGAGGCGTTCCATCGCCACCATGCGGAGACGGTCTCCGGGGTCATGGGCTACTTCGCAAAGGAGTATGACCCGGAGAACGAGGAATTCTGGCGCTGCGTGGGCATGCTCCACGACCTGGATTTCGAGGAATTCCCCGAGGAGCACTGCGTCAAGGAGATGCAGTGGATGGAGGAGATGGATTTTAACCCGGCCATGACCCGGGCCATCGTCGCCCACGGCTGGGGTCTGACGGGTGCGCCGTACGAACCGGAGAGCCAGATGGAAAAGCTGCTCTTCGCCACCGACGAACTGACAGGCCTCATCGGCGCGGCTGCCCTGATGCGTCCCTCCAAGTCCTGCGCGGACATGGAACTCAAGTCCCTGAAGAAGAAATACAAGGACAAGAAGTTCGCCGCCGGCTGCAGCCGGGAAGTCATCCAGCAGGGCGCCGAGATGCTCGGCTGGGAGCTGGACGAGCTGCTCCAGAAGACCCTGGATGCGATGAAGAGTCTTGAAATCTAAAAAGAGCGGATATATAATAAAATATCGGCGATGACGAAAACTTCGGTATCCGAAGCCCTGCAGAGAGCCTGCGGCCGGTGCGAGCAGGCGGGATAAGATGCCTTTCCACTTTCCGAGCCGCCCGCGAGGAGCGGGAGGGTCGCGCCCTTTACAGCGCGGGACGAGTGGCCGGGTCACCCCGAAGGGACCCCGGCAATTTGGGTGGCAACGCGGAGTCTTCCGTCCCAAGCAGCAATGTGGGTCGGAAGACCTTTTTATTAGGAGGAGAGCATGTTAGACATCAAATTTGTAAGAGCAAACCCCGAAGCCGTAAAGGAGAACATCAAGAAGAAGTTCCAGGATGAGAAGCTGCCCATGGTGGACGAAGTCATCGCCATGGACGAGGAACTCAGAGCGGCCAAGACCCGCGGCGACGAGCTGAGAGCCAACCGCAACAGCGTGTCCAAGCAGATCGGCCAGCTGATGAAGGCCGGCAAGAAGGACGAGGCGGAAGAGGCCAAGAAGAAGGTCACCGAGATGGCCGACGAGCTGGCAGCCCTGGAAAAGAAGGAAGAAGAACTGGCTGCTGAGATCAACCAGCGCATGATGGTCATCCCGCAGATGATCGACCCCTCCGTGCCCATCGGCAAGGACGACTCCGAAAACGTGGAACTCGAAAAGTTCGGCGAACCCGTCGTTCCCGAATGGGAGATCCCTTATCATATCGACATTATGGAAAGCCTGGCCGGCGTGGATCTGGACAGCGCCAGAAGAACCTCTGGCAACGGCTTCTACTATCTGAAGGGCGACGTGGCCAGACTGCACTCCAGCATCCTGAGCTATGCACGCGACTTCATGATCAACAAGGGATTCGAGTACTTCATCCCGCCCTTCATGATCCACGGCGACGTGGTAAAGGGCGTTATGTCCTTCAAGGAAATGGAGAACATGATGTACAAGATCGAGGGTGAAGACCTCTATCTGATCGGCACTTCCGAACACTCCATGGTCGGACGCTTTATCGGCCAGATACTGGATAAGGATCAGCTGCCCCAGGCCCTGACGAGCTACAGCCCCTGCTTCCGCAAGGAAGTCGGCGCCCACGGCATCGAGGAGAGAGGCGTCTACCGCATCCACCAGTTCGAGAAGCAGGAGATGGTCGTCATCTGTGAACCCGAAGATTCCCCCATGTGGTTCGACAAGCTGTGGAACAACACCGTGGAATTCTTCCGCAGCATGGACATCCCCGTACGTACGCTGGAATGCTGCTCCGGCGACCTGGCAGACCTCAAGGTGAAGTCTCTGGACGTCGAAGCCTGGTCTCCCAGACAGCAGAAATACTTCGAAGTCGGCAGCTGCTCCAACCTGGGCGATGCGCAGGCCAGACGCCTCGGCATCCGCGTCCGCGACAAGGAGAACGGCAACTACTTCGCTCATACGCTCAACAACACCGTCGTCGCGCCGCCCAGAATGCTCATCGCGTTCCTGGAGAACCACTATCAGCCGGACGGCACCGTTACCATTCCTGAGGTGCTCTGGCCCTACATGGGCGGTCAGAAGGTCCTCACCCCGAAGAAATAAGTTATGTGTTAAAAGGTTGGAAACATGTACAAAAACTTCGTGGAGCTGCTGGAGGCGTATCCGGTAGCGAGCAATAAAAAGGTGGCGGCGATCTGTGCCCACGAGGACCACGTGATCGAAGCCATGATCGACGTACACCAGCGCTACGACGTGCAGCCCATCCTCATCGGCCACGAGGACGAGATCCGCATGCTGCTGGCGAAGCAGAACTGTTTTACAAAATTCCGCATCATAAATGCGGCGACGGACGAGCAGGCCGTGCGCATCGCCATCGATCTCGTAAAGGCGGGCGAATGCGACGTGCTGTTTAAGGGCCTGATCCAGACCAGCACCATGATGCGGGCCATCGTCAACCACGAGACCGGCATCTGCGAACGGGGCGTCATGAGCCACATAGCGCTCATGGAGGTCCCGGGGCTGGAGCGGCTGCTGGCGGTCACCGACGCGGCGCTGCTCACCTATCCCACGGTGGAACAGAAGATGGAGGAAGTGCGCAACGCCGTTAACCTGATGCACGCCATCGGCGTGCCCTGGCCGAAGGTCGCCATGCTGGCCTGCGTCGAGGTGGAAAACCCGAAGATGCCCGCCTGCGTAGATGCGGCGGAGATCAAGCGGCGCTGGGAAAAGGGCGAGATGCCCATGTGCATCGTGGAAGGCCCGATCTCCTACGACCTCGCCATGGTGCCGCAGGCGGCGGTAACGAAGCGCTATATGAGCCCGGTGGCGGGCCAGGCGGATATCCTGGTGGCCCCGGACATCCAGGCGGGCAACCTCCTGGTAAAGAGCCTGATGTACACGGCGAAAGCGGTGCTGGCGGGCCTGGTGGTGGGGGCATCTGTCCCCGTCATCCTCACGTCGCGCTCCTCCCCCGTCGTGGACAAATCCCTGTCCATCGCCATCGCAGCGGCGCTGGATCCGAAGGTACTGAGGTAGCAATTATGGAAGACAAATTAAAACAGCTGTATCTGGCGATGTGGAAGTGGGACGAAGGCGACGCGCAGCTCATCCAGCACTTCGCGAAAGTGCACAGTTTTGCGCGGCTCATCGGCACCTGTGAAGGCCTGGCCGCGGACACCCTGTACCTGCTCGAGACCGAGGCGCTGCTCCACGACATCGGCATCATTCCCGCCCGCAAGGAATTCGGCCAGGGGAGCGGTAAGTTCCAGGAAAAGGTGAGCGATCCCCTCGTCCGGGACATGCTGGGCAAGCTGGGGTTTGACCCCGCCATCATCGACCGGGCCGCCTACGTCGTGAGCCATCACCACACCTACGAAGGGATCGACGGACCGGATTATCAGATCCTGGTGGAAGCGGATTTCCTCGTAAATCTGTTCGAAGAGGATTCGCCGAAAGAGGCGGTCGAGGCCGCCTGCCGGAATATCTTTAAGACCGAAACGGGCAAAGAACTGCTGGAGCAGATGTTCCTGAAGGAGCCTCCTGCGTTCGTAAAAAAGGTGCGCACCTGATCGTTCAAAACCGATAAACCATAAGTTTTCAATGACTGCCGGAAACGGCAGTCATTTTTTTCATCAACTGTTGAATTGTAATATTATTACCGTGTGTAGTAATTCTTTTAAGTATATGATAAAATAATTTTTATCTTAACTGTGTAATTTCTTGAATGCCTCATAGTGAAGGAGACGGGATATGAAAACGATCGCAGTACCCGAACTGAAACCGATCAGAGAGGTACCTTTATATAGCGATTTCCGGGCGTTGATCAACGGCTGCGCCGACCGCTTCGGAGACGATATCGCATTTCAGATCAAGATCCGCAAAGAGACGAAGACGGCGCCGGCGGAATACCGCACCCGCTCGTTTATCGAAGTAAAGAAGGACGTCGACGCCCTGGGCGCCGCATGGCTGCGCCGCGGCATGGCCGGCAAGCGCCTGGCCATCATCGGCAAGAACCGCTACG
Organism: uncultured Eubacteriales bacterium; assembly: GCA_902773665.1. Lineage (GTDB taxonomy): Bacteria > Bacillota > Clostridia > Peptostreptococcales > Anaerovoracaceae > RUG11894. The sequence continues at coordinate 71,386 of CACYFF010000004.1, forward strand.
AGTGGATCCTGGGTTATTGGGCTCACCTGTGCGGCCTCGGCATTGCCGTGCCCCTGGATAAGGATCTGCCTCAGGAAGAACTGGAGCAGTCTCTGCGCAAGGCGAAGGCGGATGCGCTGTATTTCGACCTTGCCCATATGCCTTTGGTGGATGCCTTAAAGCAAAAACCGGAATTTGCGCACCTGCAGTATTACTGCATGGACGATGTGGCGGGGTTCGACAGCACGGAGAAGCTGCTGGCGGAGGGTGCCGCGGACTGCGTGGCGCAGACGGAATACCGCAGCCTGCCCGTGGATGGCAAAGCTCTCGCGGTCATCCTGTTTACGTCCGGCACCTCCGGCCTGGCCAAGGCGGTGCAGCTCTCCCAGTTCAACATGACCCATAACATCTGGTCCGTGCTTTCCGCGGAGGACCTGCGCCACGGCGACGTCAACATGGCGTTCCTGCCCTATCACCACACGTTCGGTTCCACCGGCCAGACCATGATGTACGCGGCGGGCATGAAGTCTGTCTACTGCGACGGCTTAAAATACATCCAGAAGAACATCGTGGAATACAAGGTGAGCGTCTTCATCTGCGTGCCGCTCCTGATCGAAGCCATCTACAAGCGCATCATGGCGGAGGTGGAAAAGCAGGGCAAGATGAAGAAGCTGAAAGCGGGCCTCAAGATCTCCAACGCGCTGCGAAAAGTAGGCGTCGACAAACGCCGCAGCCTGTTCTCCGAGATCCACGAAAAGCTGGGCGGCGGCCTGCGCTACATCGTGTCCGGCGCGTCTCCCTTAGATCCGAAGGTGGAACAGGGCTTTATCGACATGGGCATCATGGTGGTGCAGGGCTACGGCATGACGGAGACCTCTCCGGTGCTGGCGGGCGAGAATCCGGGCCACGTAAGACCGGGTTCCATCGGACATTCGATGCCCGGCGTAAAGCTCCGCATCGAAGACCCCAACGAAGACGGCATCGGCGAACTGACGGCCCAGGGCCCCAATGTGATGCTCGGCTATTACGAGAACGAAGAGGCGACCGCCGAGATCTTCGAAGGCGGCTGGCTGCACACCGGCGATCTCGCCAGCGTGGACAAGGACGGCTACCTTACCATCCGCGGCCGCAAGAAGAACGTCATCGTGCTGAAGAACGGCAAGAACGTTTACCCCGAGGAGATCGAGCTGCTGGTGGACAATCTGCCCTACGTAACGGAGTGCCTGGTGTTCGGCGAACCCCGGACGAAGGACGGCGACCATAAGGACCTCGTGCTGTCCGTGCGCATGGTGTACGACCCGCAGCGCATGAAGGAAACGCGGGGCGCGGTGACCCCAGAGCAGATCGAGGCGGCTGCAGAGGCGGATATCGAAGCCATCAATGGCAAAGTACCGCACTACAAGCGCATCTACCGCCGCTATCTTACGACGGAGCCCATGGAAAAGACGACGACGGGCAAGGTAAAGCGGTACAAGCAGAATTTGTAGAAAGGCGCCGCCCTGTGTTACAATACCCGTATGAACAAGATCACACCTGCCGATAAGGTATATAACTATATCAAAGAACAGATTGTCACCCGCAGGCTTTACCCCGGCACCCGCATTATCGAAGAAGATGTCGTGGAGGCTGTAGGGGTCAGCCGCACGCCGATCCGCACCGCCCTGTCCCGCCTGGCCCACGACGGCCTGATTGAGCAGATCCCCAACCGGGGCAGTTATGTGACGAAGCCGACGGAAGAGGATTTCCGCAGCGTATTCGAAGCGCGCAAACTGGTGGAGACCGCGGCGTTCCGCAAGGCGCTGCGCGCGCATACGGAAGGGACTGTCGAACTGCTGAAGGAGAATCTCGCGAAGCAGGAAGCGCTGGAGAAGCGTTTCGACCTGAACGAATACGTCTCCCTGAACCGCACATTCCATCTGCTGCTTACCCGCGACGCAGGGAATCCCTATTACGAAAAGTATCTGGACGAGCTGTACAACCGGATCTCCACCTACCTGCTGTTCTGGGACACGTCCGCAGACAACAGCCGCTCGCTGTGTTCGCATAAACGCATGTTCGAGGCGTTCTGCGAACAGGACGAGGAGAAAGGCGTCGAAGCGCTGCTCGAGGATATCAGTCTTGGCGAAGGCGATATCAAAAAATCCAGAGGTCTGTAAACGCATCTGCCCGCCGCATGCCGGCGGGTTTTTTCATGTCCCGGAGGACGTGCGCATCAAACTTTTGTATACAAAATTGTATTTATTTCTTGACTTTTCCTCTGACCCATTTCATCATTAAAGTGTAGAGAAGTCTTTTAGGAGGTGTTACCAATGGATATGAGTAAACCCAGGATCGGCATCCTTCGCTGGGAAGGCGGCAAGGTTCCCGAAGGACTGATGCAACTGGAACGCATGACCGGCAACAGCACGAATCCCGCGTCCTATCCCTTCCCTGTCAAGATGGTGGAGGTCAAAGGCGCGACCACGGAAACCGTCATCATCCACCCCAGCAGAGAAGTGCTGTCCCGCATGATCGAGATCGTCAAGGAGATGGAAAAAGAGGGCATCTGCGCGGTCACGACCAGCTGCGGCTTCAACGCCGTTTTCCAGAAAGAACTGGCGGAAGCGGTGAACATCCCCGTCTTTACCTCTTCGATCCTGCAGGTGCCGTTCGTGCAGACCATTATCGGCAAGAACCACTCCGTCGGGATCATCACGGCGAACAAGGGCTCGCTGACCCGCGAGCACATGCGCGCCTGCAACATCACAGATGAGAGCAACCTTTATGTCGTTGGGCTCGAAGACTGCAGGGAATGGCGCAAGATCTTCGACGAACCGGACGAACCCTTCGATATGGAAGCCGTCTCCGCGGAGATCCTCGGCGCCATCGCTAAGGGGTTCGAAGAACATCCCGACACCGCTTTCATCGTTCTGGAATGCACCGATCTTCCGCCCTACGCGAAGCAGATCCGCGAGCGCTTCCACGTGCCTGTGCTGGATGTCAACACCATGATAGGCTACATGGCATATGCGATCGGTCAGATGAAGATGTACGACTAGTTAAGAAAGGAGAGCACTATGATCATCGGCGTATTAAAGGAAATCAAACCCAATGAATACAGAGTTGCCGCGATCCCCGCGACCGTTAAGGAGATCGTAGCGCACGGCCATACCGTATACGTCCAGAGCGGCGCCGGCGTCGGCTCCGGCTACAGCGACGAAGATTACGAAGCGGCCGGTGCCATCGTCGCGGACAAGGATACAGTCTGGGAGAAGGCCCAGCTGTATTACAAGGTTAAGGAACTTTTCCCCGAAGAATTCAAGTGGATGGCGGAGGACAAGATTCTGTTCACCTATATCCATACCAATGCGCATCCGGCAGAGACCGACGTGCTGCTGGACAGCAAATGCACCGCTATCGCCTATGAGGACATCCCTGACAAGAATGGCAAATTCCCGCTGCTGCGCCCGATGTCCGAGATCGCAGGCAAGGGAGGCTTTATCGCGGCGCTCAACTTTATGCAGACGATCCACGGCGGCCCGGGCAAACTGCTCTGCAATGTGGCAGGCGTACCGACTCCGATCGTAACCTGCCTCGGCTGCGGCAACATCGGCACCGCCATCGCAGAACTGGCTTCCGCTTGGGGTCTGGATGTTCGTATTCTGGACATCAACATCGATGCGATGTTGGAGGCAAAGAAGTACCTGCCCAACGTCAAGTTCATGTTCTCTAACCGGGAAAACCTGGAAAAGTGTCTGAAAGAGACAGATGTTCTCTTCAACGGCACGCAGTGGGCGAAAGAACGCACGGACCACATCGTTTACAGAGAAGACGTCCGGCTCATGAAGAAGGGTTCCATGATCGTGGACGTGGCCTGCGATGACCACGGCGCCATCGAAACGACGGAAAGCACTACGCACACCGATCCGATCTACTATGAGGAAGGCATCATGCATTACTGCGTGGACAATATCCCCGCAGCTTTCGCACAGACCGCTTCCGTCACCCTTGCCAACGCCACGCTGCCCATGCTGCTGGCGATCGCCGACAAGGGCCCGAAGAAGGCCATCGAAGAAGATCCGTATCTGCGGGCGGGCCTTTCCTGCTGGGGCGGTTATCTGACCCTGAAGGAGACCGCGCTGAAGCAGAACCGGCCCTGGACCGACGCGAACGAACTCATCAAGACCTGGTAAGGCCCGAGCGGTATAAACAGAACTTTTAACTTCATAAGAATAAAACAAAGGGCCGTCCGGCGAACCGGGCGGCCTTTTGTGTAAGGAAGTTGATGTATAGGTGGTTGAAGTTGCTTTCGACTTAGCTAAATTTCATTGGAGGTGAGTGTTTTATCTAAAGTCTTTGCTGAATCTGTACTGACCGATGCAGTAAGCTGCCATCAGGATGAGCGCTACGATGAAGTAGCTGGTGCTGGTTGCGGGGGTGAGCTGCAGAGCGACTACCATGAGTGCCAGTGCGAGTACGACGATCAGAGAAAACATAATATTCTTCTTCATTTTTTCTTCCTTCTTTCTGAAGCAACAGTTGCATTTGCAACATTCGTTTTTATTTTAACGGGATCGTTATTTCTTTAACATCTCCCTTGCAAATACAATATACAACTATCCCGTTATTAAGTAAAACGACAAAAAATCATAGTAAACATGAAGACTTCTCACAACAAACGGACGGCTTTGCGAAGCGGCATTTCTAAGGTATAATAGTGCCACGAAAACGGAGGGATACGCGATGCGTCTGAATAAATACATCGCCCAGGCCGGCGTCTGTTCCCGCAGGAAGGCGGACGAGCTGACCCTGGCAGGCAAAGTGAAGATCAACGGAGCCGTTATGAAAACGCCCGGCTACGACGTGCAGGAAGGCGACGTTGTCGTCGTGGACGGAAAACCGGTGGACGCCCCCGAAAAGGCTGCCTATTATGCGCTCAACAAACCGGCGGGCTATATCACCACGACGTCGGACGAAAAGGACCGGCCGACGGTGCTGTCGCTGCTGACGGACGTAACGGCGCGGGTCTATCCCGTAGGACGGCTGGACGGCCCCACGCGGGGTCTGCTGCTCCTGACGAACGACGGCGATCTTTCCTATCATATAGCGCACCCGTCTCAGAAGGTCTGGAAGACCTATATCGCCGTTGTGGCGGGTCACGTAACGAAGGACGAAGTCTGGGCCCTGCGAAACGGTGTGGATATCGGTGACAAGAAAAAGACCGCCCCCGCGCAGGTGACGGTGCTGAAGGAAAAGGGCGACCAGACGACGCTCGAGATCCGTATCCACGAAGGCCGCAACCGCCAGGTGAGGCGCATGTGCAAGGCCGTGGGCCACACGGTGCTGGATCTGCAGCGCACGGCTGTCGGCGACATCGCGCTGGGCCGCCTGCGGGAGGGCACGTATCGCCGCCTGACCCCGGCAGAGGTGGAATATCTGAAGAACTGCTAACGAAAAAACCGGCTTCGAAAAGCCGGTTTTTGTATGGGTCACAATGTGGAACTTACTTTCTCTTGCATTCCTTCGGGGTGACGCAGGTGCCGGAAGCTCTGCATACTACGATGGGCTCTTCCAGGAAGTCAGCTGCGGATGCGGAGATGTCCTTGCGGGAAACGACGACCTTGCGGGCTTCGAATACCATGTGGCGGGAAGTGTTGCCGATCTTGTCGATCTCGCCGTAAGCTTCGATGTAGTCGCCGGCATAGGTGGGAGCCAGGAATTCTACGTTGTCGTATGCGCAGAACAGACCTTCGTCGCCGTCCAGCTTGATGAGCAGTTCGGTAGCAACGTCGCCGAACAGGTGTACCATGTGTGCGCCGTCAACGAGTTCGCCGCCGTAGTGGGCATCCTTAGCGGACATTCTGACTCTGATCATAGATGTGATCTTTTCCATTTTCTAAATCCTCCTTGTATAAAACACATAAATGTTTTTGGCAAAACTTCCAGCATTTTAATAAAAACGCCGAAACTAACATAGATAGTATACAGCATTTGTGACAAAAAACCATATTTCCATTTACTTTTCCCGAAAAAATTGGTATTATGCTATGAGGATAGACTAGGTGAAGTGGGCGTTCGCCCATTCCGATATAAAGTCTTATCGAAACGATTCAGTTTTTATCTATAAGGAGGACAAAAGCTATGCAGAAACATGCACCGAATCCGTACGGCACTTATAGAGTCATCTCCCCCAAGGGAGTTCTGCCTCAGCCTGCGGATGTCATCGACAACAACATGGAGATCTGGGACAACGAAGTTCTGATCGACGTTCAGACCCTGAACATCGACTCCGCTTCCTTCACCGAGATCGTTAAGCGCGTTCTGAACAAGAAGCCCGCTGAAGTCACCACCAAGGAAGAAATGGAAGCCATCGGCAACAAGATGAAGGAGATCGTCGCTCATGCCGGTAAGCACAAGAACCCCTGGACTGGTTCCGGCGGCATGCTGATGGGCACTGTTGAGCAGGTTGGCGACAACTATGTTGGCGACCTGAAGCCCGGCGACAAGATCGCTACTCTGGTTTCCCTGTCCCTCACCCCGCTGAGAATCGACGAGATCCTCGAGATGAGACCGGCTATCGACCAGGTCGACATCAAGGGTAAGGCTATCCTGTTCCAGTCCGGCATCTATGCAAAGCTGCCCGACGATATGCCCGCAGGTACCGCACTGTCCGCTCTGGACGTTGCAGGCGCTCCCGCTCAGGCTGCAAGACTGGTCCAGTCCGGTCAGAAGGTCCTGGTCATCGGCGGCGGCGGCAAGTCCGGTCTGCTCTGCCTGTACGAAGCAAAGAAGAGAGCCGGCGTCACCGGTCTCGTAGTCTGCGCTGCAGGTTCCCAGAAGTCCGAAGACAGAGCCAGAAATCTGGATCTCGCTGACGTATACTTCCACATGGATGCTACCGATGCAGTCGGTATGTACGAAAAGGCTATGGAACTGACCAACGGCGAACTGTTCGACGTTGTTATCAACTGCGTTTCCATCGAAAACACCGAAATGGCTTCCATCCTGTGCACCAAGGATCGGGGCACCGTTTACTTCTTCTCCATGGCGACCAGCTTCACCAAGGCAGCTCTGGGCGCAGAAGGTGTAGGCAAGGACGTCACCATGATCATGGGCAACGGCTATGCTAAGGGTCACGCAGAGATCACGCTGCAGGTCCTGAGAGAACACGCAGGCATCCGCAAGCTGTTCGAAGAAATGTACGCATAATTCCATATAGCAAACGCGCATAGAATAAGGAGAAATTTTTTATGGCACGCTATTTCAAGGACATCGAACTGTGGAAGGACGTTACCGAAGAGCAGTGGAACGACTGGCATTGGCAGGTAGCGAACAGAGTTACCACGGTTGAAGACCTGAAGAAGGTAGTTAACCTCACCGAACAGGAAGAAGCAGACATCCGCGAAGTCGCTAAGAACTTCCGTATGGGCATCACCCCGTACTATGCTTCCCTGATGGATCCGGACGATCCCCGCTGCCCGATCAGAATGCAGGCTGTTCCCGTTATCGCTGAGAACCACAGAAGCGATGCGGACATGCTGGACCCGCTTCACGAAGATGAAGACTCCCCGGCTCCCGGCCTCACCCACAGATATCCGGACAGAGTTCTGTTCCTGATCACCGACCAGTGCTCCATGTACTGCAGACACTGCACCAGAAGAAGACTGGCTGGCGAAACGGACGGCGCCCGTTCCCTGGAAGATATCGATAAGTGCATCGAGTACATCAGAAAGACTCCCGTCGTAAGAGACGTTCTGCTCTCCGGCGGCGACGCTCTTCTGGTGGAAGATGACGTCCTCGAATACATCATCAAGAAGCTGAGAGAGATCCCCCACGTGGAGATCGTCCGTATCGGCTCCAGAACTCCCGTCGTATGCCCGATGCGTATTACGGAAGATCTGTGCAACATGCTGAAGAAGTATCACCCCATCTGGCTGAACACCCACTTCAACAACCCCAAGGAGGTCACCGACTACTCCAAGCAGGCCTGCGCAAGACTTGCTGACGCCGGTATCCCCCTCGGCAACCAGTCCGTACTGCTGCGCGGCATCAACGACTGCCCGCACATCATGAGAGAACTGGTCCAGAAGCTGGTCCAGATGAGAGTCAGACCGTACTACATCTATCAGTGCGACCTGTCCCTGGGCATCGAACACTTCAGAACCCCCGTTTCCGCAGGTATCGAGATCATCGAAGGTCTGCGCGGCCACACTTCCGGCTACGCTGTTCCGACGTTCGTTATCGACGCCCCGGGCGGTGGCGGCAAGACTCCTGTCATGCCCCAGTACGTTATCTCCCAGAGCCCCGGAAAGTACGTTCTGCGCAACTACGAAGGCGTTATCACGACTTACACCGAGCCGACCGATCTGCCGAAGCTGCCTTGCACCTGCGACTACTGCACCGGCAAGAAGAAGTACGAATACGAAGGCGTCGAAGGTCTCCACAGAGGCCAGAGACTGGCTATGGAACCCCAGGATCTGCTCAGACACAGAAGAAACAAGAAGTAGTTCCTGCGTTTTCAGCAACAACTATCCAGCAGAGGGCGGAAATCATTTCCGCCCTTTGTTTTCCAATAAGTATCAGGAGTTTTTATGGGCTTTATCGCCGATATCCAGAAAAAATACAAGACCGTTTCCATCGTCGGCATGGCCAAAAATGCCGGAAAGACGACGGCGCTCAACTATCTGCTCGAAGAAGCTTACGACGAAGGTTTGCGCATGGGGGTGACCTCCACAGGCCGCGACGGCGAGACGAGCGACCTGGTGTTCGAAACGGATAAGCCGAAGGTCTATCTGTTCGAGGACACCATCGTCACCGTTCCCGAGCAGCTGTTCGGCCTTGCGGAGACGAGCCTCGAGATCCTCAAACGCACGAGCTGCCGCACGGCGCTGGGCCAGGTGCTCCTGTGCCGGGTCGCCAGAAGCGGTTACGTGCAGATCGCGGGTCCGGGCAGCATCATGGAGCACAAGAAGCTGTGCGCCCAGATGTTCGAACAGGGTATCGACATGATCATCATCGACGGCGCCATCGACCGCAAATCCATCGCGGACCCCGCCACCTCCGATGCCATCATCCTGTCCACCGGCGCGGTCATTTCCCGCCGGATCAAGAACGTGGTGGAGGAGACCGTCCACGTGGTGAGCGTCTACAAGAGCCCCCTCGTAGAGGACGAAAAGCTGCGCGCCATCCTGGAAAAGGAAGACCGGGACGTCTTCCGCATCCTGACGATCGATAAAGACTATAACGTTGCCCAGGTGCCGGTCCGCACCGCGCTGGGCGCAGGTCCTATCGTAAACGACGCCATCGGCGAAGACACCCGTTTCGTGTATATTCCGGGTGCCATCACCGAACGTATCCTGGACCATATCAGCCCTGCCAAGCTCAAGCAGGTGACCATCGTTTTGCCCAACCCGACGAAGGTCTTCGTGGGCGCTACGCGCTGGCAGCAGCTGAGAAAAATGGGACTGCACGTGCAGGTGCTGGAGAACATCGAAGTGGCCGCTGTAACGGTCAACCCGTTCTCGCCCCACGGCTACAGCTTTGACCGCGACGAGCTGCTGAACGCCGTCAAGGAAGCCCTGCCCGGCCTTCCCGTTGTGGACGTAAGAGTAGGAGGACTGGATCTGTGAGCACTGCCTATAAACCGCCTCTTTCCAAGACCGCGACCCGCCAGGTCGTAGGATTTGCCTACGTCTGGGACGAGATCGGGCCCCATACGCCCTACGGTGCCAAGCTGAAACGGGACTTTAAACCCTATATGCCCGGAGACGAGGACGATCTGCGGGGTCACCTGCAGGATATGGCCCTGCTGGCCGACCAGATCTGCGCGGACGAAAAGACCGTAAGCGCCGTGCTGAACGAACTGTGTGAGCTGAAGGAGATCGGTCTGTCCGTTTCCAACAGCGCGGCCCAGACCCTCAGCGTGCCCGAGCTCTTCAACATCAAGAGCTTCCTCGTGCACACCCGCAAGATCCGTCTGCTGATGCACGAAAAGATGGGCAAGGCGCCGAAGCGCTACGCCCTCAGAGACACGACGGAGCTGCTGGACATCATGGATCCCACCGGCGAATACATGGACACGTTCTTCGTGTACGATGCGTTTTCCGAAACGTTGGCCGCCTACCGCAGCGAGAGCCGCGACATCGAGCGGGAGATAAGACGGGCGAAGAAGGGCATCCGCGAGCAGCTGCAGCGCGAGCATCATTTTATGATGACCCCGAAATTCGAGCTGTCCGTGCCCCGGTCCGACAAGGCGCTGCTGGAGCTGGCGGAAAGCCTGCCCGAGCTGGAGCGCACCAGCGAAGATTACATGAACGTCATCTTCGAGATCAAACCAAACGACGAGATCTTCGCCATCGAACAGCGGCAAAGAGAGCTGAACGGGCTCATCGAAGAGGAGGAGCAGGTCGTCTGTCGGCAGCTGTCCCTGCAGATCGCAGAGCATGCCGAAGAACTGACCGCCAACTGCGGTGCCATCGGCCGCATGGATCTGGACATGGCGAAGTGCCTGTACGCCAAAAGCCACGACTGCACGGCGCCTGTCGTCTGCCAGGAGCATACGATCCATATCGAAGACGGCAGAAATCTTCAGGTGGAAGATGCCCTCAAAGCGCAGCGCCGCAGCTACATCCCCGTAAGCATCGACCTCGCTGACGGGGTCACCGCCATTACCGGCGCCAACATGGGCGGCAAGACCATCAGCTTGAAGATGATCACCCAGTGCTGCCTGCTGATGCAGTACGCGATGTACGTGCCTGCGAAGCGCATGGAAGCGGGGCTTTCCAACTACATCCACGTGCTGATCGGCGATTCCCAGAACGTGCAGCGGGGCCTCTCCAGTTTCGGCAGCGAGATGGAGGAACTGAAGGAGATGCTGGACAACGCCCAGGACCGCTCGCTTCTGATGATCGACGAGATCGCCTCCGGCACGAATCCGGCGGAAGGGTTCGCTCTTACGAAGAGCTTTATGAAGTATTTTTCGACGAAGCCCTATATCACCATCATCACGACGCACTTCGACCACGCCGCCTCCGGCGAAGAAGTGCACAATCTGCAGGTGAGGGGCCTGTCCGGCGCCGATTTCGGAAAGCTGGCGAGAGAACTATCCACTGCGAACCGCCGGCAGCGCATCGAGATCCTGGGAAAATACATGGATTATCGCCTGATTCCCGTAGATACCGTGGGAGAAGTGCCCCGGGACGCGTTAAATATCGCAAAAATACTGGGAATTTACGATGAAATTATAGACGAAGCCCGTACTTATTTGATATAATACGTTGGTTGCATAGTTAATTATTTAACATATTGAAGGAGAATAAGGATGACAAGCAAACTGAATTTGGACCAAAACGTCATCGCGAGCGCAAGAAACCATGCTAAGAACATCGCAGAAAGCATGCAGGAGTTCATCAACGCGCACACTACCGTCTCTACCGAAAGAACCGTTCTGAGACTTCTGGGCGTAGACGGCGTGGACGACGTCGAAAGACCTCTTCCCAATGTTCTTGTAGACGCGATCAAGGACGGCGGCGGTCTTCCGAAGGGCATTGCCTACTGGATGGGCAACGCGATCATCAAAACGGGCAAGACGCCCCAGGAAATTGCTGAGGCAGTTTCTCTGGGTCAACTGGACATCATGCAGCTCGAACCCGTTTCCATGGAAGAGGCCCGCAAGGCCATCGAGCCGTACGTAGAAGAAGCTCTTGCGAAGATCCGCAAGCAGACGGCTAAGAGAGAAGAATACCTGGCGACGATCGGCGAAGGAAAGAAGCCGTATCTGTACGTCATCGTTGCGACCGGCAACATCTACGAAGACGTCAACCAGGCAGAAGCTGCAGCCCGCCAGGGTGCAGATATCATCGCCGTTATCAGAACGACTGCACAGTCCCTGCTGGACTACGTTCCCTACGGCGCCACCACCGAAGGTTTCGGCGGTACCTATGCAACGCAGGAAAACTTCCGCATCATGAGAGAGAGACTGGACAGAGTCGGCGAAGACATCGGCAGATACATCCGCCTGTGCAACTACTCCTCCGGTCTGTGCATGCCCGAGATCGCAGCCATGGGTGCTCTGGAACGTCTGGACGTCATGCTCAACGACGCCCTGTACGGCATTCTGTTCCGCGACATCAACATGCAGAGAACCATTGTAGACCAGTTCTTCTCCAGAGTCATCATCGGCTACTGCGGCATTATCTTCAACTCCGGCGAAGATAACTACCTGACGACCGACGACGCGATCGAAGCGGCGCACACCGTTCTGGCTTCCCAGATGATCAACGAACAGTTCGCTGTTCTGGCCAACATCCAGGAATGGCAGATGGGTCTGGGCCACGCATTCGAAATGGATCCCATGACCGAAGACGGCTTCCTGCTGGAGCTGTCCCAGGCGCAGATGGCAAGAGAGATCTTCCCCAACGCTTCCCTGAAGTACATGCCTCCCACGAAGTTCATGACCGGCAACATCTTCCGCGGCCATATCCAGGATGCTCTGTTCAACCTGGTCTCCGTCTGGACGGGTCAGTCCCTGCAGCTGCTGGGCATGCTCACCGAAGCCATTCACACCCCGTTCCTCCAGGACCGTATGCTGTCCATCGAGAACGCCAAGTACGTATTCAATAACGCACGCCACCTGGGCGACGAGATCGAATATAAGAAAGACGGCATCATCCAGAAGAGAGCCCAGAAGGTTCTGCACGACGCAAACGAGCTGCTGGCTCAGATCGAAAAGGACGGCCTGTTCCCGACCATCGAGGCAGGTAAATTCGCCGCAGTCAAGAGACCGTTCGACGGCGGCAAGGGTCTGGAAGGCGTAGCCACGAAGGACAACGATTTCTACTTCAATCCGTTTATCGAAAAGATGCTGGGAGGTGCCAAGTAATGAGTAACTTCACGACTGCTACAAGCACCGTCGATCTTACCAAGATCAAGCCTTACGGCGATACCTACAACGACGGGAAAGTTCAGATGAGCTTTACCCTGCCCGTACCCGACGGCGAAGAAGCGCAGGAAGCTGCCCGCCAGTACGCGAAGCTGATGGGCATGGACGAACCCTCCGTGACCCACCACAGCGACCTGGGCATCGGCTACACCTTCTTCGTAGTCTACGGCCCCGTTCACCACACGGTGGACTACACCAAGATCCGCGTTACGAAGGTAGAATCCCACGTATTCGACCGCGTAGAATGCGGTGAATGGATCGCGAAGAACATCGGCCGCACCATCACCATGGTCGGTGCATCCACCGGTTCCGACGCCCACACCGTAGGCATCGACGCGATCATGAACATGAAGGGCTTCCACGGCCACTTCGGTCTGGAGCGCTTTAAGAACGTCAACGCCATCAACATGGGTTCCCAGGTCCCCAACGAAGAGCTGATCGCAAAGGCCATCGAGGTCAACGCCGACGCCATCCTCGTTTCCCAGACCGTAACTCAGAAGGACGTTCACATCAAGAACCTCACCAACATGGTAGAGCTGTGCGAAGCGGAAGGTATCCGCGACCACATGCTGCTGCTGTGCGGCGGTCCCCGTATTTCCCACGAGCTGGCGCAGGAGCTGGGCTTCGACGCCGGTTTCGGTCCCGAGACCTATGCAGAACACGTTTGCTCCTACGTCATGCAGGAGATCGTCGCCCGTGGATGGGTCAACAAAAAGTAACATTCGGTATAAATTTTCTGCAGCGGCGGTCCTTTCGGCACGGCTCAGGGACCGTCGACTTCAGAAGCATCTTATATAGTTAAAGGGAGATTTTTATGAAAAACAAAATGGTAACAGCTGCTGAGGCTGTATCTGCCATCAAAGACGGCGACATGATCGCAGTCGGCGGATTCCTTGGCACCGGTTCCCCCGAGATCCTGATGGATGCACTCGTAGCACAGGGAACCAAGCACCTGACCGTTATCGCCAATGACGGTGGCCTGAACGAAGAAAACGCTCCGACCAACGGCAAGCTCAAGGGCATCGGCAAGCTCCTGGCTAACCACCAGATCGACCACCTGATCGCTTCCCACATCGGCGTTAACCCCGAGATCAACAGACAGATCGCAGCAGGCACCCTGACTTACGAACTGTTCCCGCAGGGATCTCTGGCTGAAAAGCTGAGAGCTGCCGGCGCAGGCCTGGGCGGCGTTCTGACCCCGGTAGGCCTTGGTACTCCTATGGAAAAGGACTGGCAGGGCAACGCTAAGGAGATCATCGAGATCGACGGCGTTCGCTATCTGCTGGAGAAGCCCCTCCGTCCGAAGTTCGCTCTCGTAAGAGCAGACTACTGCGACAAGTATGGTAACTTCACCATGCTGAGGGCTACCAAGAACTTCAACCACGTAATGGCTATGGCTGCTGAGCACACCCTGCTGGCATCCGAAAAGGTATACGAGATCGGCGAAAAGGATCCTGATGAATATCAGTTCTCCGGCGTATACGTAGAAAAGATCGTAGAAGGAGAAAAACCATGGGAGATTTAAAAGCTAGAATCGCCAAGAGAGCGGCGCAGGAATTCCATGACGGCGACGTCGTCAACCTCGGCATTGGTCTTCCGACCATGTGCACCAGCTACCTTCCCGAAGGCGTAGACATTTGCCTGCAGTCCGAGAACGGTTTCACCGGTCTTTCCGGCAAGGCCGAACCGGGCAAGGAAGACTACAGAGTTATCGACAGCGGCGGGAACTGGGTAACCTACACTCCGTACGCTAACTTCTTCGGTTCCGAAGAATCCTTCTCCATCATCCGCGGCGGCCACGTAGACGCAACCGTTCTGGGCGCTATGCAGGTAGACGAAGAAGGCAACCTGGCCAACTGGATCATCCCGGGCAAGGCTGTTGCAGGTATGGGCGGCGCTATGGACCTGGTCTGCGGCGCTAAGAAGGTTATCATCGCGATGACCCACACCCAGAAGGGCAACTACAAGATCATGAAGAAGTGCACGCTGCCCCTCACCGCAGAAAAGGTAGTCGATGAGATCATCACCGAAATGGGCGTTATGAAGTACATCGACGGCAAGCTCACCCTGACCGAAAGATACGAAGACTATTCCCTCGAACAGATCAAGGAAGCGACCGAAGCGGAATTCGCAGTTGCAGAAGACCTGAAGGTCCTGGCAGCAGAATAATTCCCTTTCACAAGGATGCAAGAGAGAGTGCCCCGCACTCTCTCTTTTGTTATATAATGGGGGTGACCCTTAACACTTTTTGAACCGAAAAGAGCACTTTATGAAAGAATATCTCGGCATCCTGGGGGGCATGGGCCCCATGGCCAGCGCGTTGTTCTACAAGATGATCACGGAAAAGACCGTTGCTGAAAAGGACCAGGACCACATCAACATTGTTCTGCTTTCCGACGCCCAAACGCCGGACCGCACGGCTGCCATCCTGTCGGACGATTTCGCCAAATGGCAGGCGGCCTGGGACAGCCTGCACGAGGACTGCCTTACGCTGCAGAACCTGGGCTGCAAGGCCATCTGCACCACCTGCAACACAGCCCACTACTACCTGCACCAGTTCGACGATCTGAAGATCCCCATCATCTCCATGATCCGGGAGACCGCGAAGGAGATGGGGCGCCTGCACAAGGGCGAAAAGGTGGCCGTTCTGGCGACGGACGGCACCATCCAGACAGGCCTGTACCAAAAAGAGCTGGAGAAGTGCGGCGTCGAGCCCTATATCTGCACACCGGAGAGCCAGAAACTCGTAATGCACCTGATCTACGACTGCATCAAGGCCGGTCTTCCCGCAGATAAAGAGGCTCTGGCCGCAGTCGATGCAGAGGTGAAGGCCGCCGGCTGCAAAGGCGCGCTGCTGGCCTGCACCGAGCTGTCCGTCATCAAAGCCGACGAGCACTTAGACGATTTCTATACCGACCCCATGGAAGTGATGGCGGAGAGAGCCATCGAGTTTATGGGAAAGCAAGTGAAAAAATAGGAGGAAACTATGGGACTGGAAAAAGACTGCAAACTTGATCTGCACGGAAAATTCGAAAAGGGACCTAAAAATCTCATCACCGACGTGGCCGGCGTAAAGGTCGCCCACGTGACCCTGCAGAGCGAAGACCATAACGTAAATACCGGGGTCACCGCGATCTTGCCCCACGAAGGCAACGTGTTCCGGGAAAAGCTGTTCGCCGCGGCATCCGTCATCAACGGCTTCGGCAAGAGCGTCGGCCTCGTGCAGATGGACGAGCTGGGCACCCTGGAATCCCCGATCCTGATGACGAACACCCTGTCCGTGGGCACAGCGCTTACGGCGGCGGTCAAGTACATGCTGGACAAGAACCCCGAGATCGGCGTGCAGACCGGCACGGTGAACTGCGTCGTAACGGAGTGCAACGACGGTGAGATCAACGATATCCGCGGCCTGCACGTAACGGAGGCAGACGTTCTGGAAGCCCTGAAGAAGGCCGAAGAATCCGATGGCACCTTCGAGGAAGGCGCCGTAGGATCCGGCACCGGCATGGAGATGATGGGACTCAAGGGCGGCATCGGCTCCGCCAGCCGCGTGCTGACGATCGGCGGCCGCAAGTTCACCATCGGCGCGCTGTGCATGACCAACTACGGCAACGACGACGGCCTCGTGATTGGCGGCGACTACATCGGACGGCGCATCAACGAGGAGCGGCACAAGGAAGACAAGGGGAGCTGCATCATCGTCATCGCAACGGACATCCCCCTGATGGACAGACAGCTCAAGAGAGTGGCCAATCGTGCGGCTCACGCCCTGGCCCGCACCGGTTCCTATTCCGGCAACGGCTCCGGCGACATCGCCATCGCCTTCTCCACGGCCAACAAAGTCGAGCACTTTAACGAAACGCCTTTCAAGACCTACGAATTCCTCTATGACGACAACATCTCTCCGGTGTTCGAGGCGTCCGTGGAGTGTGTGGAAGAGGCCCTCATCAGCTCCATCTACCACGCCAAGCACACGCTGGGTGTCCGGGGCAGAGACGAGAAGTGCCTGCAGGAGTTCCTGCATCTGTACAGAGGGTAAGATACGGGGGTGACCATTATGAAAAAATCACGGATTGCGTTTTGCCTCGTCCTGGCCCTGCTTTTAGGGCTTTCCGCTTGCACAAGCGCAGGCCCGGGCCAGATCATGGACGGCGACGGCATGGTCTGGTACGGCGTGCAGGGCAACCTGCTGAAGCTAGAGGCGGATGCGTTCTACGACGGCACCCTGGAAGGCCTGGAGATCGTGCAGGATGGAGAGATGAAGGCCCTGGCCCTGGCGGACGGCGTCAGCGAAGGCACCTTTACCTCCCACGAGTACGAAGCGGTCGATTTTACCCAGATGGTGGCCAGCTGGAACGCGCAGATCCCCCGGGGGACCAGCGTGGAGATCTGGGCCAGAGCCCAGCTGGACGGGCCGGACGGCGAATGGACGGACTGGCTGACCTGGGGAAAGTTTACCCCCTACGAACGGCGGGGCAGCGTAAAAGATAAGAAGTGCGACACGGCCTATATGGACGTGGACACCTTTATCCTCAAGGATCAGAAGACGGCTTGGAAGGTCCAGGTGAAGGCGGTGCTGCGCAGGTCGGAAGAGATCCAGACCGGAAATTCGATCCAGGTGGTCGATCCGGCGGCGACCCCGCTGCTGCGCAGGGTCACCATGACCTTTGCCGGCGGCGACATGCGCGCGGCCTACGCGGAGGAACCTGTAGAGACGCTGCCCGACAAAGTCCTTTGCCCGGCGCCGGCCATCTCCCAGGGCATCCGCTACGGCTCCATCGCGGACAGCATCTGCAGTCCCACCACCATGACGGTGATGCTGCTCTCCCGGGAGACCGACCCGGATCTTGCCCGCTATTCCGTGCTGCTGCCGGAGATGTACGCGATGCTCACGAAGGACGACGCCGAGGACATGTTCGGCAACTGGTCCTTTACCGTGTCCGGTGCCGGTCTGTACGGCTACGAAGCCTACTGCCAGTTCGGCAGCGAGGAGATCCTGATGCAGGAGCTGGCGCAGGGCCGCACCTGCGGCATCAACGTAACGTATTCCAACCGGAAGAACGACAGCTGCCCCTACCTGGAGGGCTGCGCGGGCAGCACGAACGGCCACCTGATCGCCATCATCGGCTACGAGTACGAGGATGGCGTGCGCGATGAAGACCACCTGTACTTCTACAGCAGCGACTCCTACTCGGACAGCGACGATACCAGCTACCGGCGCTACAAGTGGACGGAGCTGTCGAAGTGCTGGCCGAAGCGCATGGTCTACATTATCCCGTCCCTGGAACGGGAGGTGACCCCGGCGCACAGCCCGATGCTGCACTTCGGCGGACAGTTGGATGCGCTCGGAAACAACGAGTATCAGCTGCTGGGCGGCCTTGGCGCGGACGGCAAGTTCGAGCCCGTCGATCCCTACGATTTCGAGCGCGACGCCGGCTTTATCTGCTGGTGTGTGGACGGCGTCTGCACGGATAACACGGGCGGCGGCACAGAGACCGAAAGTTCCATCGTCTACGAAAAGCCCATGCAGGTCTACGCCAACAACACCTTCAGCTATACGAAGATGATGGCGGGCGGCAAGATCAAGCTGGACCTGGCGGGCATCTCCCAGCGGGCGGCAGAAAAGCTCGGCGTTGACCCGGACGATGTCTGGATCAGCGTCTACGCCATCAGCCCCTACGGGTATTGCTACAGCGCGGGTGCGAAGGGCACGGAACCCATTCCGACCTACGTTCCCGGCGGGAATTAAACAAGGATGAAATATGTTGCGATCGCCCTGGCGGCATGGAACCTAGTCGTGTTCTGCGTCTACGGGCTGGATAAATACAAAGCGAAAAAAGACAAGTGGCGCATCCCGGAAAAGACGCTGCTCCTGCTGGCCTTTTTCTTCGGCGGGCTGGGCGCATTTCTTGGGATGCGGGTGTTCCACCACAAGACGAAACATCGCCTATTTACGATCGGCGTGCCGGTCTGCCTGCTCCTGAACATCGCGGCGCTGTATGTGCTGCTGTTCTGGCACGGCGGGGCGGGTGCGATGTGGAAGCAATAGGGACGGAACATTTTCTCCCGCCCGGACGTCTAAATGATATATAATAAATTGATAGTTCAAAGGGGGAAATACTTATGAACAAAACCGTCCGGCGCATTTTGCTGATCATCTTAATAGGGATCTTCTGCTTTTCCACCGGCAAGGTGGTGTACAACAAGCTGCAGGACGCCAGAGAACAGAAGGCGAGCCAGGAGTTGGCCGCGCTGGTGCATGAGATCGAGGCGGAAGACGAGGCGGAGGATGAAGGGGTCATCGACCACGGCCTGCCTACGCACTATGCCCCCTCCGGCCGCTTAAAGCAGTACGACAAGCTGTACGAGCAGAACAACGACCTGGCGGGTTGGATCCGCATCCCGGACAGCGCCATCGACTATCCGGTGATGTACACGCCCTACAACATCGAAAAGTATCTGCGCAAGAACTTCTCGCAGAACTACGCGCTCAGCGGCGAACCGTTTTTCGGCGAAGGCTGGGATCCGGAGGGCAACTTCGGCATCATCTACGGCCATCACATGGAAGACGGCACCAAGTGCGCCGACTGGATGTTCTACGCGGATGAGGAATACAAAAACAGCCACCCCATCGTGTATTTCGACACGCTGACGGAGCGGCGGCAGTACGAAGTGGTGGCGGCATTCTACACCAAGATCCCGTATGTGAGCGACACCACGACGTTCCGCTATTTCCAATATACGGGCCTCCCCGACGAGGAGACGTTTAATTATTACGTGAGCCAGTGCAAGAAGGCATCCCAGTACGACACCGGCGTGGAACCCGTTTGGGGCGACCGCCTGCTGGTTCTGTCCACCTGTTCCTTCCACGTGAAAAACGGCAGATTCGTCATTCTGCTACGGCAGATCACCGAAAACGATCAGTAAAAGTCCTATGTCAGTTTCTTCGGTTATCCGGATCATGATCTATCTCGGCAGCGCGCTGATGATCTTCAACATCGCGCGCTACGCCGGGTTTATCAAAAAGATGCGGTGGATCGATAACTCTCCCCGCATTCACAGGGCGCTCTATCTGCCCATTACGCTTTTGATTGCTTTTTTAGCCGGCTACCTGGCCGTTGCCTGGTTCGGAAAGCCGGATCTCATCGTAGCTTCTATCCTTCTTGGCGGCAGTATCTTCGTGTGCATCATTTTAATGGTGCTCTATTTTATTGTCGAAAAAGTGATGGACAGCGAGGAAGCGCTGCTGGAAGCCCGGCAGGCCAATACGGCGAAGAGCCAGTTCTTCGCCGATATGTCCCACGACCTGCGCACGCCTCTCAACGCCATCATCGGCTACACACAGCTGGGCCTGCGGAAAGACACCAGCGCCGAGGCCATGCACGGCTATCTGGAGAAGATCGGCTCCTCCGGCGACCACCTGCTGACCCTCATCAACGACGTGCTGGAGATGAGCCGCATCGAGACCGGGCACATGGAGCTGAAGCCGGCGGAGACCGATCTGTGCGATGTGCTGTACAGTGTCCGGGACATGTTTGCCGAACAGATGCGCCAGAAGAACGTGGCCTTTACGGTGGACGGTGACGCCGTCCAGAACAGCCGGGTACTGTGCGACGCCAACCGGCTCAACCGCATTCTGCTCAATCTGGTGAGCAACGCCTATAAATTTACGCCGGAAGGGGGCTCGGTCTCCGTCATCCTGAAGCAGACCGGACGCCGGAACGACCTGGCGGATTACGAGCTGACGGTCGCGGACACCGGCATCGGCATGAGCGAGGAATTCGCAGCTCGGATCTTCGAACCCTTCGAGCGGGAGCGCACGTCCACGGTGAGCGGCATCCAGGGCACGGGTCTGGGCATGGCCATCACGAAGGCCATCGTGGACAGCATGGACGGCTGCATCGACGTGCAGAGCAAACAGGGCGAGGGCAGCCGGTTTACGGTGCTGCTCACGTTCCCGGTGCTGACCGGCGAAACGGACGGCTGCCATTGCGAAGAGAAGCCGGAAGAACCGGAAAAAAGAGATTATACCGGCCGCAGACTGCTGCTGGCGGAAGATAACGAGATCAACCGGGAGATCGCCTGCGCTATCCTATCGGACGCTGGTTTTGCCGTGGATACGGCGGAGAACGGCCAGGTAGCGGTGGGGATGCTGGAGGGGTCAACCCCCGGCACCTACGACGCCGTCCTGATGGACATCCAGATGCCGGTGATGGATGGATTCGAGGCATCCAAAGCTATCCGCAGCCTGCCCGATGCGACGCTGGCTGCGGTGCCCATCATCGCCATGACGGCCAACGCGTTCGCGGAGGACGTGGCGGCGGAGCGGGCCGCAGGGATGGACGCCCATATTTCCAAGCCCTTGAACCAGCAGGACATGTTCCGCACGCTGGATGAGATCTTATTTGGCTAACGTTGTATTTCGAAGGAGGGAGGACCATGAACAAACGCATTTTGACCCTTTGCCTGGCACTGGCGATGTGCCTGAGTCTTATTCCTGCACAGAGCTTCGCGGTGTCCGCTCCGAAGCAGGCGGTCATCAAAGAGGCTCCTGTTGCGGGAGAAATGGCCTTCAACAGAGGCGGGCTGGGCCTGATCGAGGCCAAGGACGGCACTCGTTATCTGATCGACCGGGACGGCGGCATCTACCGTTCGGGAAAAGCCTGGATGGATTATATGGCGGGCTCCGGTAGCTACATCGTCAACGGAGAGGGTTACTACGAGTATCCGATGGGCAGAACGATGTTTACGATGCCCGAAATGGAGAAAAACGTAAAGGCTTTCCTGCAAGAGCATTATCCGATGGGCGAAGTCGTAAGCGTGCAGTCGGAGATCACCTATCCGTTCTCCGGCCCCTATGCCACCTGTTCGTTCTCCGCAGCCATGAAGAGCGATGACCAGCTGGAGAAATACGAGTTCTACGCGCTCATCGACCAAAGCGGGCTTGTGCATTACGTGACCCCGCTGATCGCGCTCACCGCCGGCGGCGGCTTTCCGATCGAGATGACCCTCGGCAGCGGCAGCGAAGGGCTGGTTCGGTTCACGAAGGAATACAACGACCGGGAAGGCGAGCATTATCTCTACGAGACCGGCTATCTGGATCTCGACGGAAACGAGGTGCTCGTGTTCTCCAACAACGACGGACGCGATCCGGAAGATCCGGCGATCGTGATCGATGCAAGCGACGTTGCTTTTATCGGGGATTTCAATAACGGCGTCGCCGTGATCTGCAACAACAGGCAGAAAGAGTCCCTGATCGACCGCAGCGGCAAAGTGCTGCTGCCCTTTACGCACGACAGCATCTATAACGATTGCGGCCGCTATCCCGTCGTTTACGACGAAGGCAAGGGCTATGGCTATATGGACACGGCAGGTCTGATCGTGATCCCGCAGCAGTATGAAGACGCCAAGGGCAACTGGGATGACCTCTTTACCGTACAGAAAAACGGCAAATGGGGCGTCGTCGATACGGACAATAAGCCCGTCGTTCCCTTCGAATACGACTTTATGAGCAGCCCGGAGCTGGGCATCGTCTATGCCTGCAAGGGAAACAAGGCATACATCATCCGCTTCGAAGACGCGGCGCCGGAAGAAGAGCTTACGCCCTGGGGCACGCCGAGAGTATCTTCTATCTTTAAGGACGTTCCCGCGGGCGCCTGGTACGAGACCTATCTGCAGGCCGCTTACGAAAACGGCATCGTCGGCGGGAAGGGCAGCGGTCGCTACGATCCGTCCGGCAATCTGAAGCACGGCGAAATCATGGTGATGGTGACGCAGCTGCATGCCCTTGCGAAGGGCGAGAAATTCCAGCCTGCGCCGAATCCCACGGACCACTGGGCAAGAGCGTACTGCGATTACTGCAAGGCGGAAGGCATCATCGACAGCCGCTTCGACAACAAGCTGGACGCGAAGGTGACCCGCGCAGAGATGGCGTACTACTTCGCCCATGCGCTGCCGGACCGCTATTATCTCGAAGAGGAAGACGTATCCCTGATGGATATCGCGACCGAGGAGTACGGCGGCGACATCCTGAAGCTGGCAAAGGCAGGCATCGTTACCGGCTACGACGTGGTCGGTACGAATGCGAAGCAGTTCCGTCCGTCCCGGCTCGTGAGCCGCGCAGAGGCTGCGGTGTTCGTCACGAATCTGCTGGGTGCCATCGGCCCCACCGGCGGCGTGTACTGATCCTTATCGCATAGAAAAAAGGAGATCCCCCGCGGGATCTCCTTTTCTATTGTTTTTCACTATCTCAGGTGCTTTTCGATCAGATCCATAAACAGTTCGGCGTCGGCCTTCTTCGAGAAGATGGCCCGGGCCAGCGTCTTGCTGCCGCCGCCCTTGCCGCCGTACATGCCGGCATAATCCTTCACCAACTGGCCGGCTGCGGGCGTTCCCGGGGTGGCCAGCACCACCGTCTTATCTTTTTCGCTGAACAGCGCGGAGGGCTTTGTAAAGATGTCCTCCGCTTTTCTCGCCATGGACTGCAGATCGTCTGCGCTCATCAGCGGATAGCGGAAGACCGCCAGGCTCCCTTCCGCCTTGGGCAGCGCTTCTCTCAGCTTCTCTTCCTCCTGCTTCGACAGGGCGCTCTTCAGCTCCGACAACTCTCTTCTCACCTCGTCGTTTTTGGCGTCGTTGGCCGCTTCTCTGTCCAGTAGGGTAATTACCTCACAGGAGTACTTTTGGGCCAGCTGTGAGGCGATTTTCGACCTCGTACGGGCTTCCTCGAAGGCAGGTCTACCCGCCTTGATGGTCATGCGGGTCATCCCCTTGTAGTTCTCCGCCTTGAGCACGGTCACGAGGCCCACCTGGCCCGTCGTGGACGGGTGGGTGCCGCAGCAGGCGCAGCAGTCCAGGGGGGCGTCGACGCTGCCCACGGTGACCACGGAGATGTCCTCGCCGAACTTGATTTCCTTGCGCACGGGCATGCTGAGGGCTTCCTCCGCCGTGTCGAACCAGGTGGTAACGACGGGCACATTGCGCCAGATGACTTCGTTGGCCGCCAGTTCCGCCTGGAGGATCTGTTCATCGGTAATAGGCGATCCGTCCTTGGCCAGCATGTCGATGGTCATGTAATCTTCACCCATGTGGAAGCCGTGGTTCTCCACGCCGAACAGCTCGTGGAACCGCCCGGACAGGATGTGTTCGCCGCAGTGCATCTGCATGTGGTCGAAGCGGCGCTGCCAGTCCAGGACAGCCTTTACGGTTCTGCCCGGCTCAAACCCGCTCGCGTCCGCCACGGTGTGCCAGACGGTGCCGGTCTCCTTGTCCTCCTTTACATCGGAGATCGCAACGCCGCCCAGGGTGCCCAGATCGCACAGCTGGCCGCCGCCTTCCGGGAAGAAGATCGTGCTCTCGCAGGCCACCTGCATCTTCCCTTTATATTCCCGGACCTCCGTTACGGTGAGGTCCGCTTCTCTCAGATAAACGTCTTTCTGATACAGTCTTTCCGTTGCCATGGGTCATCCTCTCAATTTCGTGTACATGCCGCGGAGCATGTCTTCGGAGATCTCCACGGGGTTGTTCAGCAGGTTCGGGTGTTTGCTGCCCTGCACCAGCTGCTCGAACTGCTCGTTCGTCAGATGGAACTGCGACAGGTCCTTCATAATGCCGATGGTTTCCTTCAGCTTAGCGACCGAGTCCGCGAATGCGTTGCAGTCCGCAAAGCCGAGTTCTTTGGCCAGAGCCGCCAGGCGGCCGTCGTCCTTCGCGGCGTTGACCCGCAGAAAATGATCGATCGTCAGGGCGCAGGCTTCGCCGTGGGCGATGCCCAGCAGGTTCGTCAGGGGGTAGGAACAGGCGTGGGACGATGTGGTCTTCGGCACGGTAAACGCGAGCCCTGCGATAACGGAGGCTTCCGCCATCTTCTCCCGTGCTTCCTTGTTCTGTCCGTCCGCGACGGCGGCGGGCAGGTATTTCAGCACCAGCTTGAGGGCGTGCAGCGCCAGGGCGTCACAGATGGGCTGATGATGTCTGCTCCAATAGGCTTCCAGGGCGTGGCAGAACACGTCCATGCCCGTGCAGGCCGTGGTGTGGGGCGGCACGGAATAGGTGAGCTCCGGATCCACCAGAGCGATCTTTGGGTAGAAGGCCGTGCAGGCCAGCGGCTTCTTCAGGCCCCGGGCGTGATCCGAAAGAACCGCTACGCTGGTGATCTCGGAACCGGTGCCCGCCGTCGTGGGAACGGCAATGACGGGAAGTCCCGTTTCGGGCAGGGCTGCGCCGTCCATATAGGCATCAGCGGGAAGATCTGCGGTGCTCATGACCGCCGCAGCTTTCGCGCAGTCCATGACGCTGCCGCCTCCGAGGGCGACCACGAAATCGCAGGCGTTTTCGCGGATGAGGCGGATGCACTCCTCGCATTCCGCGACCTGGGGATTGGGGGAGATCTTCGCGTAATTGCAGACGATCAGGCCGCCGCTCTCCTCGGTGATCTTGCTCACCAGCCCTCTTCTTTCGAAGGAGGGGGAGGTGATGAGGATGCCTCTTGTTTTTCCAAGCCCGCGGACCTCTTCCGGCAGCTGTGCAAGCTTTCCTTCGCCGAAATGGATCGTGACGGGCTGCATATAATTCCAGTTCATTTCGTTCTCCTGTCTTCGTTTTATGCAACGATGTCTTCGCCCTATTCTAACACAGAAACAGAAAGTTTTACGCTTCTGAATTGTGGAAAAAAGTGGGGAAAACTCGAAAACCCTTGAAAATTTGCGATTTGGTAAATGCTGCCTTGGGAAAACTTTCGAACCTGTGGAAAACTTTTGTGTTGACCGGTGTAAAAAAATATGGAAAGCCTTGTTTTGCAAGGCCTGAGGGCGTTTTTGGTTTTCCACAGGCCGCTGGGGAAAAGGTGGAGAAATCTCCCGTCGACACCTGTCAAAAAAGCCCGGAAACCTTGAAATTTTCAAGTGGGGAAAAGCTGTGGATAAAAAGTGTTCAACAATTGATGAGAGGTTTACATAAAGCATTTTGGGCGGTTCAAAAATAAAAAAGTTTTGCGGTATACAGCACTTTTATGCAGTCCTCCCACAGCTCCGCAAAGCATGGTAAAATAGTACGCAATTTATTCGAGGAAACGAGGAGACTATGTCTGAAATCATTACGGAAAAAACAGATCGCATCATAAAGACCCTGGCGAAAGAATTAGGCACGAGGGCGCAGTACGTCGCCAACGTCGTGTCTCTGATCGACGAGGGCAACACCATCCCCTTCATCGCCCGCTACCGCAAGGAGATGCACGGCGCCATGGACGACACGGCGCTGCGGACCCTGGCGGAGCGGCTCACCTATTTGAGAAACCTGGATGAACGCAAAGACGCCGTCCTGAAGAGCATCGAGGAGCAGGGCAAGCTGACGGAGGAACTGAAGGCCGCCATCGAAGCCGCTTCCACCCAGACCGAGGTGGAGGACCTCTACCGGCCGTATAAACAGAAGAAGCGCACCCGCGCCACCATCGCGAAGGAGAAGGGGCTGGAACCCCTGGCCTTCAAGATCCTGCTGCAGGGCAGAGATAAGCCGGAGACCCTTGCCGCGGAATATGTTGACCCGGAGAAGGGCGTGGAAACGATCGAAGATGCCCTGGCGGGCGCGTCGGACATCATCGCGGAGATCGAATCCGACGACGCGGACAACCGCAAGGCCTTAAAGGAATACCTGCAGAAAACCGTTACGGTCTGTGCCCGGGCGGCCAAGGAGGAGGACTCCGTCTACCGTACTTACTATGAATTTAACCAGGCCTTTTCGAAGATGGCGGGCCACCAGACGCTGGCCATCAACCGGGGCGAAAAGGAAGGATTCCTGAAGGTGACCCTGGAAGCGGACCAGGCAGCGGCGAAAGAACTGCTGGCGAAGCGGGTCATCGCAAGGACAAGCCCCTCGGAGGCCTTCCTGCGGGCGGCCTGCGAGGATTCCTACGACCGCCTCATCTGGCCTTCCCTGGAGCGGGAGCTCCGCAGCCAGTTGACGGATGCGGCGGACGAAGGCGCCATCCACAACTTCGCGTTAAACCTGAAGCCTCTGCTGATGCAGCCGCCGGTGAAGGGCTCCGTCGTGATGGGCCTGGATCCGGGCTACCGCAACGGCTGCAAGGTGGCGGTGGTGGACGAGACCGGTAAGGTGCTGGACACGGCGGTGGTCTATCCCACCTTCAGCGAAGCCAGAAAGCTGGAGGCCATCCGCACGCTGTCGGCGATGGCGCGGAGGCACGGCGTTAAGCATCTAGCTATTGGTAACGGTACGGCAAGCCGGGAGACGGAAGCCATGGCGGTGGAGATGATCCGGGGCCTGGCGGGGTCAAGCAAACCGCTGAAGCTCAGCTACGCCATGGTGAACGAAGCCGGCGCCTCGGTCTATTCGGCCAGCAAGCTGGCAGCGGAGGAATTCCCGGATTACGACGTCAATCTGCGGTCCGCGGTGTCCATCGCAAGACGTCTGCAGGATCCTTTGGCGGAACTCGTCAAGATCGACCCCATGGCCATCGGCGTGGGCCAGTACCAGCACGACATGCCCCAGGCGCGCTTGCGCGAATCCCTGGAGGGCGTGGTGGAGGACTGCGTAAACGCGGTGGGCGTGGACATCAACACCGCCAGCCCCTCGCTGCTGCAGCAGGTGGCGGGCCTCACGAAGACCACGGCGGCCAACATCGTGGCCTATCGAGAAGAGAACGGTGCCTTTACCAGCCGGGCGCAGATCAAGAAAGTGCCCAAGGTGGGTCCGAAGGCCTTTGAGCAGTGCGCGGGCTTCCTTCGGGTGCCGGAGAGCAAACAGCCTCTGGACAACACGGCGGTGCACCCGGAAAGCTACGATGCGGCTGCGGCGCTGCTGCAGCTCTGCGGCTTCGGCAAGGACGACCTGAAGAAGGGCGGCCTTCCCAACATGGTGCAGCTGGTGGAAAAGCTGGGCCCTGCGAAGGTAGCAGAGAAGATCGGCGTGGGTGTGCCGACGCTGATGGATATCGCGGCGGAGCTGGCCAAACCCGGCCGTGACCCCAGAGAGGAATTGCCTCCCGTGGTGCTGCGCTCCGACGTGCTGGAGATGAGCGACTTAAAGCCCGGCATGAAGCTGAAGGGCACCGTGCGCAACGTCATCGACTTCGGCGCCTTCGTGGACATCGGCGTCCACCAGGACGGCCTGGTGCACGTATCCCAGATCGCAAACCGGTTTATCAAACATCCTTCGGAGGTGCTGTCCGTGGGCGACATCGTGGACGTGGTGGTCCTGGACGTGGACCCCGCCAAGAAGCGCATCTCCCTGTCCATCAAGCAGGCAAAATAGAGGAAAGTCAAATGATACAGGATATTTACCCTCACAAAATGCATAACGAATTTCGGCCGGATGCAGTCGCCGGCCCGGACGACCGGGTGCTGGTCTGGAACGGCAAGGCGTTCCTGGCAACGGCGGATCTCGAACAAGAGACGCTGGAATATCCCCGCCTCCGGGATCTGAAAAAGGTGAGCCCCCAGGAGCTGGTCTACCTGTTTTCCATCGACGAAGACCGGTATTTTCTCTATCGCTGCAGGCCGGAAGCCAGATCGAAGGACATCCTTCATGCGCCCGGCGCCGAAGCGTTCTACACGCTGCCCGAACTGCGCAAAAGCCGTCTGGAGCCGCGGCGGAACGTCTTCGCCGCCTATACCGCTTACCATCTGGCGGATTGGTACGATGCCAACCGTTACTGCGGCTGGTGCGGGTCACCCTCGGCCTACGACAAGGCGGAGCGGGGCATGCGCTGCCCGGTGTGCGGCAAGATCGAATATCCGAGGATCAACCCGGCCGTTATCGTGGCGGTCACGGGCGGCGATAAGATCGTTACCATCCGCTACCGCGCCGGCTACGGCGGCATGGCCCTCATCGCGGGGTTCACCGAGATTGGCGAGACCCTGGAGGAGACCGTGGCCCGGGAAGTCATGGAGGAAGTGGGCCTGAAGGTGAAGAACATCCGCTACTACAAGTCCCAGCCCTGGGGCATCGCGGCGGATATCCTGGCGGGCTTCTTCTGCGAAGTCGACGGCGACGACACGATCCGCATCGACGAGAACGAATTGAAGCAGGCCGCCTGGACCACCCGGGAGGAGATCGAGCCCCAGAAACTGGACTATTCTCTCACCGGCGAGATGATGCAGCTGTTCAAAGACGGAAAGATATAAAAAATAAGGCCGCCCCTCGGGGCAATGTCATTAAGTTAAGGCATTGCCGAGGGCAAACCTGAAGACAGACTCTCATGCTTATAAAGCATGGGGGTCTTCTTTTTGTTTACGCTTTCACTTTAACTGTGGATGAGCGAAGAACTTATCTTACTCCTTTCGCTTAAAGCGGATTTATCGTAACAGAGCACAAAACATTTGTAAAATTGATCGATTTTATATATTCAATCACTTTTATATATACTTGTCAGAGCTCTATGAAATACGATATAATATATCGATTATGCAGCAATGGCGAAAAAGGAACGAAAACCATGTTTAAGAAATTAGATTTTATCCTGGAAAAGTACGAAGAGCTGAGCATGACGGTGTCCGATCCGGACGTCATCGCCAACCAGTCCCTCTGGCAGACGAAGATCAAGGAACTGGGCGAGATGGAGCCCATCGTAAAGAAATATCAGGAATATAAGAAGGTGCAGGAAGATCTGGCCGCGACCGAGGAAATGCTCAACGAACTCGGTTCCGACGACGAGATGCGCGAGATGGCCAAGGAAGAACTGGCCGAGCTGAAGGAAAAGACCGAAAAGCTGACGGAAGAGCTGAAGATCGCGCTGCTGCCCAAAGACCCCAACGACGATAAGAACGTCATTCTGGAAGTGCGGGCTGGCACCGGCGGCGAAGAAGCTGCCCTGTTCGGCGCGGACCTTCTCAGAATGTACACGAGATACGCGGAAAGAAGAGGCTGGAAGACCGAGATCATGGACATGAACGACACCGGTATCGGCGGCGTCAAAGAAGCGGTCGTCATGATCAAGGGCAAAGGCGCCTACTCCCGCTTGAAGTACGAATCCGGCGTGCACCGGGTGCAGCGCGTGCCCGAGACCGAGAGCTCCGGCCGCATCCACACATCGGCTGCGACCGTCGCCATCATGCCGGAAGTGGACGAGGTGGAGGTGGAGATCGACCCGAACGACGTGCGGGTCGATGTATACCGCTCCTCGGGTCACGGCGGACAGTGCGTTAACACCACGGACTCCGCTGTGCGGCTCACGCACATCCCCACGGGCCTCGTCGTTACCTGCCAGGACGAAAAGTCCCAGCTGAAGAACAAAGAGAAGGCCTTTGGCGTGCTGCGCGCCCGCCTGTACGATATGATGCAGCAGGAGCAGAACAAGGAGCAGGCAGACGCCCGCCGCAGCCAGATCGGCTCCGGTGACCGCTCCGAGCGTATCCGCACCTACAACTTCCCCCAGGGCCGCGTGACGGACCACCGCATCGGCATGACGATCTACAAGCTGGACAGCTTCCTGGACGGCGACATCGACGAGATCGTGGATGCGCTCATCACCAGCGACCAGGCGGAGAAGATGAAGAACGAGCAGAATTGATGCAGACTCTCTATCTCACAACTGCAGAGGAGGATATCGCCAAAGCGGCGGAGATCATAAAACGCGGCGGGCTGGTGGCGTTTCCCACGGAGACCGTGTATGGGCTCGGCGGAAACGCGCTGGATCCGAACGCATCCAAAGCTATCTACGCGGCCAAAGGCAGACCCTCCGATAATCCGCTCATCGTGCATATCGCGAAGGCGAAGGAGATGGAAGATCTGGCGCAGACCGTGCCCGGAGAAGCCTGGAAGCTGGCGGCTGCCATCTGGCCCGGCCCTCTCACCATGGTGCTTCCCAAGAACCCGGCCGTGCCGGACGAGACCACCGGCGGTCTTAACACCGTCGCCATCCGGTGTCCGGCAAACGATGCGGCAAGACGGCTCATCGAGTTGTCCGGCGTGCCCATTGCGGCGCCTTCCGCGAATTTGTCCGGGCGGCCAAGCCCTACGCAGTGGGAGCACGTAAAGCACGACCTGGACGGCCGGATGGACGCGTGCATCATGGGTGACCCCTGCATCGGCGGCATCGAATCCACAGTGCTGGATCTGACGGATCCGGCGCATCCCCAGGTGCTGCGTCCCGGGCTCATCACCCCGGAGCGGATCGCGGAAGTGCTGGGCATCCCCTGCACCTACGACCCCGCCATTCTGGGAAAGCCGGAGGAAGGCCTGGTGCCGAAAGCCCCGGGCATGAAATACAAGCACTACGCCCCGAAGGCGGAGATGATCCTCTTCGAAGGCCGGCCGGCAGATGTGCGCAAGGCCATCCTGCAGCAGGCGGAGGAGCTCCGGGAGCGGGGCAAGCTGGCGGAGACGCTGTTCTACGAGAACGGCGAAGAAGCGGCCCGCAAACTGTTCGCAGATCTGCGGCGGCTGGACGAGGAAGGCGCGGACGTCATCCTGGCGCAGGCGCTGGACGGGTCAAAGGCATCCGTCAACTATTCGGTCATGAACCGCATGCTGAAGGCTGCGGGTTACCATATCAAGGAGGTACGTATGAAGATCGCACTGGGCTGTGACCACGGCGGCTACGAACTCAAGCTGGCCGTGATGGAACACTTAAAGGAGCGCGGCATCGAATGCATCGATCTGGGCTGCAATGGAGAACGGGTGGATTATCCGGTCTACGGCAAGGCCGTGGGCGAAGCGGTGATGAAGGGCGACGCCGACCTGGGCATCGTCTGCTGCGGCACCGGCCTGGGCATCTCCATGGCGGCGAACAAGGTGCACGGCATCCGCTGTGCGGTCCCGACGACCCCCTTCATGGCGGAGATGGCCAAGGCTCACAACAACGCCAACGTGCTGGCGTTAGGCGGCCGCGTGCTGACCAAAGAGCAGGCCATCGAATATGTGGATATCTGGCTGGACACCGAATTCCTGGGCAGCTACCATGCCGACCGGGTGGCCATGCTGGACGAGATGTAACTTATATTCGTTGAATTTAAAGATATACAAGGAGACGAAAATGAACAGAGAAGGTAAAGTTTACGTATTTGATCACCCCCTCATCCAGCACAAAGTTACGCTCATGAGAGACATCCACACTTCCACGAAGGAATTCCGCGAACTGGCCAGAGAGGTGGTCACCCTGATGACCTTCGAAGCCACCAGAGATCTGCCTCTGAAGGACGTGGAGATTGAGACCCCGATGACGAAGTGCACCATGAAGATGCTGGCAGGCGAAGACATCGCCGTCGTACCCATCCTGCGCGCAGGCCTGGGCTTCGTGGACGGCATGCTGGACCTCATCCCCAACGCTAAGGTGGGCCACATCGGTCTTTACCGTGACCCCGAGACCCACGAACCCGTGGAATATTACTGCAAGCTGCCCGCCGACATCGAGAAGAGAGAAGTCTTCGTCGTCGACCCGATGCTGGCCACCGGCGGATCCGCTGTCGCCGCCATCGATTTCATCAAGGCGAGACATGCGCAGAACATCAACTTCCTGTGCCTCATCGCGGCTCCCGAGGGCATCGAGGCGCTGCAGAAGGCTCACCCCGACGTGAATATCTACATCGCGGCGAAGGACGACCACCTGAACGAGCACGCCTACATCGTGCCCGGTCTGGGAGACGCCGGCGACCGCCTGTACGGTACTAAATAAAACATATTAAGGAGACAATTTTTCCATGTTTCAAATTCCCGACAACGTAAGCAAATTCGACAACGTATACGACGTGCTGAAAGAGCGCGGCTTTATCGAACAGACCACGGACGATGAAGGCATCCGCGAGCTGCTGGGCAAGGAGAAGGTGAAGTTCTACATCGGCTTCGACGCCACGGCGGACTGCCTGCATGTAGGCCACTTTATGCAGGTCATCATCATGATGTACATGCAGAAGTACGGCCACACCCCGGTCGTTCTCATCGGCGGCGGCACCACCATGCTGGGCGACCCCTCCGGCCGCACCGATGCCCGTCCCATGATGACCCCGGAGCAGATCGACGAGAACGGCAGAGCCTTCAAGAAGCTGTTCGACCAGTTCCTGGAGTTCGACGAAGAGTGGAAGCACGTTCCCGGCGAAGGCGTCCTGGGCAAGGGCGGCCAGAACAAGGAACCCGCTCCCGGCAAGGCCATCTGCGTCAATAACGCGGACTGGCTGCGCAACGTCAACTACCTGGAATTCATGAGAGACATCGGCAGACACTTCTCCGTCAACGACATGCTGCGGGCCGAGTGCTTTAAGCAGAGAATGGAGAAGGGCCTGTCCTTCCTGGAATTCAACTACATGCTGCTGCAGAGCTACGACTTCTACTGTCTCGCCAGAGACATCAACTGCAAGATCGAGTTCGGCGGCAACGACCAGTGGAGCAACATCTTAGGCGGCCGCGACCTGGCCAGAAGACTGCTGGGCAAGGACGACTACTACGGCATGACCTTCGCGCTGCTCACCAAGTCCGACGGCACCAAGATGGGTAAGTCCCAGAAGGGCGCGCTGTGGCTGCGCGCAGACCGCTGCTCCCCCTACGATTTCTACCAGTACTGGAGAAACGTGGACGACGCGGACGTCAACAAGTGCCTGCGCATGCTCACGTTCCTTCCGATGGAAGAGGTCGAGAGACTGTCCGCCCTGGAAGGCGCGGAGATCAACCACGCCAAGGAAGTGCTGGCCTTCGAAGTCACCAAGCTGGTCCACGGCGAGGAAGAAGCCACCAAGGCCCAGGAAGCGGCGAGAGCTGCCTTCGGTGCCGGCGGCGCCGGGATGGCAGATGTGCCCACCAAGACTATAGCTGCATCGGCTTTAGGCGATGGCATGGGCCTGGTGACCCTCATCAAGACCGTGGGGCTCGTTCCCTCCAACGGCGAGGGCTTCCGCACCATCGAGCAGGGCGGCCTGCTGATGAACGGCGAGAAGGTGACCGATCCCAAGCAGACCATCACCGCCGACATGTTCGGTGAGGACGGCATCCTGTTCAAGAAAGGCAAAAAGACCTTCCTGAAGGTAAAACTGAGTTAAAAGATCTGTGCCGCCGGGAAGCAACATTCCCGGCGGTTTTGCAACACAAAGGGACAGGTACACTGTGTTATGACAGACTTTCGGTATGTAGGCAAAGACGACTCCGTATTCAACACTCAGGACAAGGCCGCGGGCGCGGCTTTGTATGCCTGCGATCTGCATCTGCCCCGCATGCTGCAGATGAAGCTCATCTTAAGTCCCGTGGCCCACGGCAAAGTGCGGAGCGTGGATGCGTCGGAAGCGGAAAAAGTGCCCGGCGTCGCAGCGATCCTCACCTGGCAGGACGTGCCCCAGACGAAGTATAACCGAGGCCGCGTACGGGCATCGGAAGAGATCCCCGACCAGGAGACGATCTTTACGGATCACGTGCGCTTCGTGGGCGACCGCATCGGCGCGGTGCTGGCGGAGACGAAGGAGGCAGCGGAAGAGGCTGCATCCCTCATCAAGCTGGACATCGAGGAATATCCGGCGTATCTCTCGCCCCAGCAGGTGCTGGCGGGCACGAAGGTGCCCATCCACGAGACCGATCAGGTGATCGTCCCAGAGGTGGTCGCTTTCGGCGATTACGAAGCAGAAAAAGGCGAAGAACTGCAGCTGCTCAGCTCCTCGGAACGCACCACTCACATCGCCATGGAGCCCCACTGCGCCGTGGCCAGCTACCATCCGGCCAGCAAGTCCATGGAAGTCTGGACCGCCACCCAGTCCGTCTTCGGCGCCCGCAGCGCCGTTGCCACGCTGTTCGGTCTGGACATGCAGAAGGTGCGGGTCTATAAGAGCCCCATGGGCGGGTCCTTCGGCTGCAAGCAGGAGATGATCCTCGAACCCCTGGTCGCCGCGGCGTCCATCGCCACCGGACGTCCCGTCAAACTGGAACTTTCCCGGGCGGAAGTCATGATGTGCACGGTGCTGCGCCACCCCATCGGCGTGCTCACCCGGGGCAAATTCGACGAAGACCTGCGGCTGAAGGGCGTGCGCCTGGACATCCTGCTGGATGCGGGGGCCTACCAGACCATCAGCCCGGATTACTGCCTCTCCATGGCCAAGAAGATCAACTGGACCTACGATATGCAAAGCGCCGAGGTCCATAGCGCTTCCGTGTGCACCAACACCCCCGTTTCCGGCAGTTACCGGGGCTGGGGCGGGCCGGAGCTTTGCTTCGTCATGGAGAATTTTATGAATATGGCGGCGCGCCGCTACGGCGTTGACCCCATAGAACTCCGAAAAAAGAACGTCCTGCCGCCCTGGTCTGTGACGAAAGTCTTAAATTTCAACCTGGGCAGTCTGCCCTTCGCCGAAGTCATGGGCAAAGGCTCTGCGCTGTTCGGCTGGGAAGAAAAGAGGAAGCTGTATGCGGAGCAGGGTCACCGGTGCGATAAAGACGGCACCCCCGACCCCAACGGCCGCTATCTGCGCGGCGTCGGCATGGCCATCTGCACCCATACTTCCGGCTATTTCCCGCGTCGGCCGGACTGGGGCACCCTCTCCATGAAGATGGAGGAGGACGGCTCCGTATCTGTTAATGTAAACATCCACGACCACGGCTGCGGCAGCGTGATGGCCTTCCAGAAGATCGCGGGCGAAGTGCTGTGCATGGATCCCGGTAAGATCGCGATCCCCGAAGGCGACACCCTCTACAACGCCATCGACAACGGCTGCTACACCAGCCGCTCGGTGTTCGTGCTGGGCCGGGCCGTCATGGAAACGGCCAAAGAACTGAAGGAACAGATCCTGGACTACGCGGAAAAACTGCTGGAAACGCCCAAAGAAGAGCTGGTCTGCGAGGACAGCCGCGTCTTCCCTGCGGCGGATCCGGACAAGAGCCTCTCCTACAGCGATATCGCCTATTACGCGGCGGACAAGGCCCACGGCGCCCTGTTCGTCACTCATACCTACGAACCCGCCTCCAACGTTGGCCCCGTCTCCGCGGACTTTGCGGAGGTGGAAGTGGACACCTACACGGGTCACTGCCGCCTGACGGATTTCGCCTGCGTCCACGATATCGGCAAAGCCATCAATCCCGAGGTCTGCCGCTCCCAGATCGGGTCCGCGGTGCAGAACGGCGCGGGCATGGTGTTCTGCGAGCAGATCCGGATCGATCCGAAGACCGGCGCCATCCAGAATACCAGCATGGAGCGCTATCACGTGGTGCGGGCTGCGGAGCTCCCGAACGTAAAGGTGGAATTCCTCGAAGACGAGTCGGCGGACGGCCCCTTCGGCGCCAAGTCCATCGGCGAAGCCGCGCTGGTGCCGGTGGTGCCGGCGATCCTGGCGGCGCTCAACGATGCGCTGGGCAGCGGTTTCTCCGCTGTTCCGGTGACCCCGGACAAAGTCCTCTCGTTCCTCGAAAGCGCCGGAAAGGAGGCGGCAAGATGATCGTAACGTTTATCCTCAACGGACAGCCTGTCTCCAAAGATCTCGACCCTTCCCGCCGTCTGATCGACGTGCTGCGGGAAGATTTCCTGCTCACCGGGGCCAAGGAAGGCTGCGGGGAAGGGGAATGCGGCTCCTGCACCATCCTGATGGACGGCCTGCCCGTGCATGCCTGCATGGTGTTGGCGGGTCAGCTGGACGGCCATCGTCTATTGACGATCGAGGGCCTCTCCGCAAGCGGCGAGCTCGACATCCTGCAGCAGGCTTTTATCGAAAACAACGCGGTGCACTGCGGCTTCTGCACGCCGGGCATGATCATGTCGGCCAAGGGGCTGCTGCTGCAGAACCCGGACCCGACGGAGGAAGAGATTCGCACCGCCATTTCCGGCAACATTTGCCGCTGTTCCGACTACCGGCAGATCGTGATGGCTGTTAAAGATGCGGCGGCGCGTCTTCGCGCGCAGGGAGGTGCCCGATGATCTTCACCGTCCCGAAGACTTTAGAGGAACTGCAGAGCGCCTTGGCGAACCGCAGCGAGCGCTTCGTCTTTGCCGCAGGCTGCACGGATATCCTGCCCAAAAAACTGGGCAAACCCTGGGAAGTGGACGAGATCATCGACCTCACCCACGTGCCCCAGCTGCAGGCGATGGGAGTCGGTCCCCAGACCGGCGACTACTTTATCGGCGCCTGCTGCACCCACGCACAGGTCGCGGCGGATCCGGAAGTGCGGAGACACTATACCGCGCTGGCCCAGGCCTGCGAACAGATCGGCTCCGTACAGATCCGAAACCGCGGCACCATCGGCGGCAACGTGGCCAACGGCTCGCCCGCGGCGGATACGCTGCCCTGCCTTATGGCGCTTGGCGCGGAGATCGAGTGGATCGACGGCGTGTGCATCAAGGGGTTCTGGCTGCCGGCACCTCAGACGCCTTCGGCGGGGTCGGGGACCGTGGTGTCCGCCTTCGCCAAGCTGGGTGACCGCGACATCGTCACCATCGCCCGCATCAGTCTGGCGGTGCGGTCCGTCCTGCGGGGCGGCCGCTACACGAACACGTCCGTGGTGGTAGGCGCTGCCAGCCAGCAGCCCTTCTTCTGCGACGAAGCGGCGGCGGTGCTGGATGGGTCACAGCCCGGCGAAGTCGACCGGGAAGCCTTTACCGGCGCCCTGGCAAACGCCATCGAAGCCAGCATCCCGAACCGGCCCACCATGCCCTACAAGCGCAGCGCTGTAAGGGGCCCGGCTTTCGACGTGCTGGACAAACTTGCCAGTTTTTGAGCATTGAACTGTGCTAGTATCTATAGTACACTTATACGGTAATACACAAAGGGAGGAATGCGTATGGATGACAACGCACTCATACGGATCAGGCACGTCCGCAAGGTCTACCTGATGGGAGAGGAGAAGGTCGTAGCGCTGGACGACGTCAGCCTCGACATTTACAAGGGGGAATTCGTCTGTTTCCTGGGCACGTCCGGCTCGGGAAAATCCACGTTTCTGAACATGGTCGCGGGGCTCGAAAAGCCGACCCGGGGGGAAGTTTGGATCGGTAAAGTGCCCATCCACAAGCTCAACGAGGCCCAGGTGACCATCTTCCGCCAGAAAAATATCGGTTTTATCTTCCAGGCCTATCACCTGATGCAGAGCATGACGGCGCTCGAAAACGTCGCCCTGCCGCTAATGCTGAAAGGCGTGCCCAAGGAGATCCGCGAACCGGCGGCGAAAAAGGCGCTGGCGCAGGTGGGCCTCAAGGGCTACGAAGGGCGCAAGCCCAACCAGATGTCCGGCGGTCAGCAGCAGCGCGTCGGCATCGCCCGGGCGCTGGTCGTAAAGCCCAAGATCATCTTCGCGGACGAGCCCACGGGCAACCTGGACTCTCACACCACGAAGGACGTCATGGACCTCATCTCCAAGGAGACCAAGGAAAACGGCACGACGCTCATCCTCGTCACCCACGACAGGAGCATCGCCGATTACGCGGATAAGATCGTAACGATCCAGGATGGCAATATCATCAACGTAGAAGTAAAGGGGAAAAAGAATGAGATCGCTTAAACAAATTTTAGCTGTTTTGCTGCTGGCCGTTCTGCTGGCGGGGATGACCCCGGCAGCGGTGTTCGGGGCAGACAGTATTAAGCTGAGCGGACCCAACGTACTGTTCGTCATGCAGGGCGCGTCCACTTACGTAGACGTAGAAGCGAAGGCTCCTGCGGACACGGAATATAAACTGGTTCTGGAATGCGCGGACCGCAACATCACCATGACCAATGGCAAGAGCGGGACGATGGCCGGAGACGGAAAGTACACGATGTCTCTGAGTGTCGCAAGACAGGCCGAAGTCGGCAACTATAATCTGGTCCTGAAGGCGGTTGACCCGAAGGACTCCAACAAGGTCCTGGCTGCAAAGAATCTGTTTGTATCCGTCACCGAGAACAAGAATAGTTACTCCTCTCTGAACGGACCGGCAATGGAAGTGACCTATGCGCTGCAGGAGAACGATCATCTTGTAGCGGGTCAGGTCAACTACGTTACGTTTACTCTATACAACAGAGGCAACAAGAACTATTCCAACGGTAAGGTAACGGTTTCCATGGAAAAAGGCATGACGATCCAGTCCGGCGCTCTTTCCAGAAACGTAGGCCGCTTTAACATCGGCGATACGGTCAGCGTTCAATATCCGATCCTGATCGATTCCAGCGTCGAGAATGGCAGTTATCCCTTCGTGATCAGCTTTGGTGCGCTGACGACCCAAAAGAGCGAGGAAGGGGAGACACAGGCTGTTAATGCGGATATGACGGAAACCGTCTACATCCCGCTGGTCGGCAAGGAAAAATCCGAAGAAGACACCAGCATCCCTGTCATCGCACTGATCGGCAACAAGATCGGCGGCGGCACCGGTTCCATCAAGAAGGGTTCGGATTTCAATCTGGATCTGACCTTTAAGAATACGGGCAAATCGAAGACAGCAAAGGATATCACGATCACCGTTTCCGATGCCAGCGGCGCTGTCGCTCCGGCCTCCAGCGAACTGATCTATCTGGAATCCATGAAGGCCGGGGAGACCGTCACGCAGACCATCCCCATGAAGGCGATCGAGAATTCGGATGAAAATATCGCCAACGTCAACGTGACGCTGGGCTACTACGACGAGGACGGCAAGAATTACAATAATACCGCGCAGTTCTCCATTAACCTGGAAGACGCGACGACCACCAGCGGCAAAGGCGTTGCCAATCCGATCCTGATGGTCACCAACTACAGTTTTGGCAGCGATAAGGCGGTCATGGCAAACAGCCAGTTCCCGCTTAGCCTTACCATCACCAATACCTCGGCCAAGGCCCTGCGCAACATCAAGGTCACGGTGCAGGATTCCACCGGCTCCATTCTGCCGGCGGAAGGCAGCAACAGCTTCTTTATCAACAGCATCGGTGCGGGCGGCTCTTACGGCAAACTGATGCCCATGGCCGTCAGCAACGACATCAAGGCGGGCGTTTCCACCATCGCGGTCAACATGAGCTACGAGGATATGGATGCCCACACCTTTACGTCTTCGGATACGATCACGGTGCCTGTCACCCAGCAGGACCGCCTCGTCATTGACGACATCCTGGATCCGGGCTACCTGACGGCCGGCGAGGCGGGCTACGCCCAGATCAAATACTATAACATGGGTCAGACCACCCTCAACAACCTGCGCATCGCGGTGTCCGGCGACTTTACCATCGACGGCGACAGCAGCCAGTACGTGGGCAACATGGCCAACGGCAGAAGCGACTACTTCTCCTTCAACTTCATTCCCAACGGCGAGGGCGAGATGAACGGCAAGGCCGTCTTCACCTACGAGAACTCCCAGGGCGAGGAACAGGTGATCGAGAAGGAATTCACCTTCAACATCCAGCCCGCGCCGGAGTTCAATCCGGAAGATATGGATTTCCCCGTGGAAGAGGAGAAGCACGGCTTCGCAGCTCTGCCCATCTGGGGCAAGGGTCTGGTAGCGCTCGGCGCGCTGCTGGCGGTCATCCTGGTCATCAAAGGCATCAAGAAGCACAAGAAAGCGAAAGCGGAGGCGCTGACCCTCGATGAGTAACAAGGATATTCTGCAGCTCTGCTTCGGGAATCTCCTTCGCCGCCGCACGCGGACGATCCTGTCCGTCATCGGCGTCATCATCGGCACCACCGCCATCATCGTCATGATCTCCATCGGCATGGGCTTGTCCTACGGCTACCAGGAACAGCTGGAGTCCTTCGGCAACCTGCACATGGTGGAGGTATACAACTATGGAGGCGGAGGGGGCGGCGCCGGAGGTCAGCCCAGCAAGCTGGACGACCGCACCATCGCCAAGATGGAAAAAATCGACGGCGTTACCGTCATATCTCCACAGATCTCCCAGTATGCGATCATTGCGGGAGACCACAAGCGCACGGAATGTCAGATCATCGGCATACGGACGGAGATGCTGCAGGCTCTGAATCTGGAATTGGAGAAGGGCCGCATGCCGGTTGCATCCGATAAAAGCCCGCTTCTGTTCGGCCGCAACGCGGCAGCGTCGTTCTATGACCCCCGCAAATCCCAGGGCATGGACTGGGGCAACACCGAACCGACTGTCGATCCGCTGCAAAAGTTCATCATCACGAACGACTGGGACTATGGCACGAACCAGGAAGGCCAGAACATGGGCGAGACGGTGCCCATTCAGATCGACGCACAGGGCGTCGGCATGATGGCCAGCACCGATAACGACTACGCCTATAACATCTACACCACGCTGGAATTCGCTCAGAAGCTCAAGGAAGAATGGGACAAGGCCCAGAACGGCGGGCGCCCCGTAGGCAATTCGAGCCAGGGGACGGAATACCAGAACGTTATGGTCTACGTGGCGGACCTGGAAAAAGTCGCTTCCGTGAGCGAGACCATCCGCACGGATTACGGCTTCTCTACCTTCTCCCTGAACGATATGCTCAAGGAGATGCAGAAGACCGCCACCATGATCGAGGCTGTGCTGGGCGGCATCGGCGGCATCTCGCTGCTGGTCGCGGCCATCGGCATCGCCAACACGATGATCATGTCCGTGTATGAGCGCACGAGAGAGATCTCCGTCATGAAGGTCATCGGCGCCAGTTTAAAGGATATCCGCAAGATGTTCCTGCTGGAAGCCGGCATGATCGGCTTCGGCGGCGGGGTCATCGGTGTGGCTTTAAGCTACGGCATCTCTTACGTGATGAACCGCTTCCTGGCCGGCGCCATCGGCGGCGCTTTCGGCATGGGAAGCAAGGTCTCCATCATCCCGATTTGGCTGGTGCTGGCGGCGCTGGCGTTTTCCACCATGGTGGGCGTCGTGTCCGGCTACAGCCCGGCCCAGCGCGCCATGAACATGTCCGTGCTGGAAGGATTGAAAAATGAGTAATTAAGGCTTGACATGCCTTGACGAAACAGATAAAATAATCGAGCGTGACAACAAAGGCACAGGCCCCAGAGGCCCTAGGCCGAGCTATTCGTAGTAGTGCCGAAACCGATGGTTGGACCCATCAGAGTAGGCGTCGAAATCTATGGGCGGGTCACGCCCCGCACATATGAGTAGACAAGGAGGTATTTGAACCATGTCCAGTTACATCGCAAAGCCTTCTGAGATCGAAAGAAAGTGGTACATCCTGGATGCCGAAGGCAAGACCCTCGGTCACCTGGCGTCCGAAGCCGCTTCCATCCTCAGAGGTAAGAAGAAGCCGACTTACACACCGTACATCGACTGCGGCGATTATGTCATCGTAATCAACGCCGAGAAGATCGAAGTCACCGGCAAGAAGGCAAAGGAAAAGATCTACAAGCATCACACCGGTTATCCCGGCGGACTCAGAGAGATCACCTTCGAAAAGCTGCAGGCTAAGGATCCGGAAGAGATCATCCGCCACGCAGTCAAGGGCATGATGCCCAAGGGACCCATGGGTCGCCAGATGTACAAGAAGCTGAAGGTCTATGCAGGCCCCGAGCACAAGCACGCAGCTCAGAAGCCTGAAGTTTGGGAATTCTAAGGAAGGGAGGAGTAGAAAATGGCTAAAATGCAATATTGCGGAACCGGCAGAAGAAAGTCTTCCGTCGCCAGAGTAAGACTCGTCCCCGGTAACGGCAACATCACCGTTAACAAGAAGCCCCTGGACGACTATTTCGGAATGGAACTGCTGAAGAGAGAGGTCAGAAGACCCCTGCAGCTGGTTGCAGCCGACAGCAAGTTCGACGTGATCGCTACCGTTTACGGCGGCGGCACCACCGGTCAGAGCGGCGCTCTGCGCCACGGCATCTCCAGAGCTCTGTGCCAGGCCGATCCTGAGAACAGACCTGCCCTGAAGGCCGCCGGTTTCCTGACCAGAGACCCGAGAATGAAGGAAAGAAAGAAGTACGGTCTCAAGGCTGCACGTCGTGCACCTCAGTTCTCCAAGAGATAATCGAGGACAAGAGATCATCGAAAAAGCCCGGAAATACGCCATTTCCGGGCTCTTTCTTTACCCAAATCCTTTTGA